>CAVVVS010000071.1:0-82352 GCA_963751355.1 uncultured Ignavibacteriales bacterium
AAAAAAAAAAAAAAAAAAAAAAAAAAAAAAAAACGCATCGCGATGACCGAAGAAACACCTTATAATCCATGCAGTAAAAAAGGTGAAATTCGTGCAAAGCTGAACGAATATTTGGAAAATGAAATTAAACAGAAAAAAATAAATGCAATAATAGCCAGGGCAGCAGATTTTTACGGACCATATTCGGAAAAGACAAGCATTCCATTCCTCATGGTTATTCAAAATTTAGCCAAAGGCAAAAAAGCACAATGGCTTGTTGACAGCAAAACAAAACATTCTTTTACATATACGGAAGACTGCGGCAAGGCATTATATTTATTAGCGCAAACAAAATCAGCATATAACCAGGTTTGGCACATGCCCACAGCAAATCCCCCCATCACAGGCGAAGAATTTATTGCGTTTGCCGCACGTCATCTTGGTGAGAAACCGGCGACTACCGTATTAAAAAAATGGATGATAAAATTAGCCGGTTTATTTACTACGGAAATAAAAGAAATATATGAGATGCTCTACCAAAATGAATTCGATTATGTTTTTGATTCAACAAAATTTGAAAATCAGTTCAATTTTAAACCTATTTCGTACGAAGAAGGAATAAAAGAAACAATTGATTTCGCACGAAAATCGAGAATTATTTGACAATCCGAAATATATTTAAAGATAGTTGAAATTAATTCAGAACAAAATAAAAAGAGACTACCAAAGTCAATAAATTAATTTATCAACTAATACGTTTGACTTTTGTTCTTTCGAGCTAATTATTTAAAGACTTTTAAAAATAATTTATTAAACATCGATTTCTATTTTAGAATGATCATCTTTCGTGCGGTAGTAAATTTGTTCGTCACTTCCAATCTATAAAAATATATACCGCTTGCAAGATTGTGTGCATTAAATTCAAACATGTGATATCCTGCTTTCATTTTTTTATTTATAAGCTCACTTACTCGTTCGCCCAGAATATTAAAAACAATCAATTTTACAAAACCGTCTTCCTTCAACCCAAGCTCAATTTTTGTTGTAGGATTAAAAGGATTGGGATAATTCTGGCTAAGGAAATATTGTCCGGGAATTCCTGTCTTCACCTCTATCTCATTACTTAACTTAAAGCTACCGCTGTAATCAATTTGTTTTAAGCGAAACTTATATGTACCGGCTCCGGTTAATGATTTATCAACGAAAGAATATTGTTGAGGAAAATAGGTGGTACCATGTCCTTTTACAAATCCAATTTTTGTCCATTTATCAGTCTGAGAGTTTTCTGAATATTGGCTGACTGCTGTCCGCTCAATATCAAATCCGTAATTATTAGTCTCACTTGCAGTATTCCAATTCAGTATGACATTATTTCTATTTATCATTGAAGCATTGAAGGATATAAGTTCAACCGGGATTGTAGAAGCATCTTTTCCGAACATGAGAGCAAGCGGTGAACCGAATAAAGGTCCGCCATCGCCGTTATTGTGATAGGTTAAGCCCTGTGTCCCGTCATAATTTTCTATACCTACTAATGCATCTCCGTCAATTGAAGGAGGAACAGGATAGGTACTTTCTTCGTCATTAAATTGAATTTTAATATTACCGGTTGAGTAAAGAATAATTTGAAATGTTATATAATCTGAAGCCGAACCTTTATCGTACACATGCCAATAAGTAACAATGAACTCGGAGCCTGTATTAGCGTAATAAACATGTGAGCCGGTATTACTGCAATCGAGATCCATTGCACATGCGGCGATAAAATTATTAGGCGTAAGTGAAGACGGTATAAAAGCAAATTCCGCATTTTCGGAATTCCCGTTATCGAATATTAAATAACCGTTAGAGCTAATATAAACATCGTTATAATTCTTATCGAAGAACGGGAAAGAAAATCCAAAAGAAACCATGCCGAAATAACCGTCGTCGCTATCCCCTGAAGTCCATGAAACTATCTCGGAATGATTTTGTGTGACGGGATCAATCCATTCATAAACGGGGTAGGAAGGGAATTCGCTTCCGCCTGCAGTTGAATTAGCAAAATAATAACCGCCCGATTCGGTTGTGCCTCCGCCGTACTGAGTAGTATGAACCCGGTTGGTAATATATTTATCATTATATACTATATGATACTTGTTTTGGTTATCTATCCTTATCTTAAATTTACTGGCTTCCTCTATATCAGAATGCTCAAATACGCCGGACGTATTTTGTGCGTATCTAAAAATATCACTTCCGTACAAAGGTGTATAAAGAATATGCGCATTACCTGAGTTATCTAAGTCCAAAGAAGTACAGCCGCTTCCCCAGCCAGTGTCAATTTGGATAACAGTCCAGACTCCACTGCTTTTAAAAGCATATTTATTATTACCGTATTGTCCGCCAAGATAACTTATATGTGGATTATTAGAGTTATCAATAGCAATTGATGTTTGCATTGCTTCAATTTGTCCTCCGACGATGTCTATCTTTTCTGGTGTATTCCAATTTCCAAACACACCGTTAAAATATCCCAATCCTTGCTCATGGCTATCATCGTCTTTTATATCCATACTGTAAAAACTTAAATGAAGAAGATCATTATTATCTATAACCATCGAAGCATAATCATAAACTTTATTATGGAGAATTTCATATTCCCAGCTTCCTGACGCATTTGTGAAATAATATAATGAACAAACTGTAGCTACACCAGCATTTAAGAATGCTATATGTGCTTTACCATTATTATCTATATCTAACGCAACTGGCCGGATGTGAGGAAGTTCTATTAATTCTAATGGAGATTGCCATGTTCCTGATGCATTGTTTGTATAATATAATTTATAATTCTCGTCCAGCGGATCCCCGAAAACACTGGTTCTCGTGAAATGTTTTACATAGCAGATATGTTCATGATTTGATCCGTCCACTGCGATCAAGGAGTTTTCACCATTCCAAAGATCATAAGGAGGGTTGCCCAAGTCTGAATGATTATCGGCAACACCGTTGTAAATTCTATGACTTTCCCAAACTCCGGTTTTATTAGTTTGGTAAATAATATCATAACCATTGTTGGGGTAAAATTCTCCCTCGCTTGTACAACTAATATGTGCCGAGCCGTACGAATCAACATCAAGCGATAGTTCACTAATATCGCGTGAAAATGGGACTTCTTCTATGGTGTGTGAAATAATTTTTGTTTTTGAATTATAAGTGTTATTGTGAGTGATCATATCTGATTGATCTGCTGAAACAGAAGATGAATTTCCGGCATACCCGGTATCATTGGGGACGACAACAATATTCACAGTAGCAGTATTTTTAAAATCAATATCTCCAAGATTACAAACAACCATACCGTTGGCATATGTACATGTACCCTGGCTTGCATCTGCATAATAAAAATCCACTTTTGAACTGAGAGTGTTAGTCAGAATTACATTAGTTGCATTATTAAATCCGTAATCTCCAACGGTAATAGTGTATGTCAAATATCCGTTTACTAATACCGGATCAGGATGATCGATTTGAGTAACAAAGATATCAGCGCCCGGGGGACGCACAAAGTCAAGATAGTAGATATCCTGGTTCCCGCTTGTTCCATCGTTCCAAACAATTTCGTTTGACCAAATAGCCGGGTTGTTTTCCGAATAAAGGCTGGTAGCAAGGGGTACCAGAGCTTCGGTTGCAAATTCGTAAAAATAAATATCATCGTTTCCGTACATATCTACCAACACATTCCAAACTATTCCTTTATCCGAAATTCTGGGCTTTGAATGAGCTGTTACCTGATCCGTAATAAAATAAAGAGTATTTGTATTCAAATCGGTCATATACATTAAATATCTCCCGTTCCGGTTTTCGATCCATACAACCGAATCACCATGTATATCGGGGGAATATTGATCATAATTATCTGCGGTGAGTTGGCGCTCCTGGCCTGAATCGAGGTCCATTAAAAATATGGAACTTGTTGAACCTCTCAGTTCTTCCCAAACAACTTTATGACCCGATATCCTTGGACCATTCTGAATGGAATGTGCATCCGGTGTAATTCTGGTTTCGGAACTGTTATTCATGTCATACATATATATGTCGTATTCCCAAGACTTGCCGTTACGGTTATCGCGCCATACGATAACGCTGTCGGATACTACCGGATAATCCTGGTATGAATCATTTGTTGTAACCTGATGTTCAACGCCGGTGTTTATATCATAAAAATAAATGTCCCGGTTCCCGTTACGAAGATCATCCCACACAATTATATTTTGCCATATTTCCGGGTGGCTTTGATCTTTTGGATATGTGGTGATTCTTTGTTCAGGTCCGGAGGGTAGTGTGTACATATATATATCATTATTAATAATAAATCCGGACTGATTTCTCCTATCCTGCCATACTATTCTATTACCTGACACAGAAGGATTGGTCTGGTAATCAGGGTTAGTAGTGATAGAAATTGGAGTGAATTGTGCGTGCACTGTGGTTATATTGCTTATGATGAATAGTGTGGTCAAAAATAGTATAACCGGTAAGTTCATTCTTTTCATCTTTGCCTCCTTTAGATATAAAACGAGATAAAGAATCGAGTAATGTCCCCAAAAATCCGGAATTCAATAATTGAGTATGTTCTAATCGGGACTTGAATGTTAGAACGGTTATGATGGTGCAACTAGAAAATCCGATGCTAAAATCATATCTGCATCCATATTTTCCGTTGAGTAATTGTAAGTGATACTCAAAAATAATGTAATTAGAGGAGGTACAAATGTCAAGTAAAATCAATGGTTACTATATGTTTAGCAAATGATTCCATTAAGCAAAATTTGAATAACGGAAAAGTAATTTATCAACCTTTCAAATTGGATTGTTATATACTATACAACCTTAACTAAACAATACCCTAATTGGATAATCCTAACTAAAGTTTTAAACTCTTGCAAATTAAAAATCATACTTTATTTTATTTATCATTAATATTCGAGTTGACCGACTATGAAGTTTAAATGCAAGGAAGCTGCGAATTTCACTAATATTCATCAGTTGAGACATGTATGTCTATGTTGCTAATCTCGTTGAAGTGTAAGATTTCTCCCCGCGGTCGTAATGACAATTTAGTAAAATATTTATTTTGCAGAGCCTCTATTTTAAATTGTAGATAAGTTTTTCTATTTCTTCAATGATACAAAGAGATGTCACCCTCCCCCGATTATATATTCCTCAAGTTCGTTAATAGTGTCCTGTTTCCTGTTATGATTTGACTTGAAGGATTATTTTTCGAGCACTATCACAAGACCGATTTTTTATCAGCCATAAATTTTAAAACATCATAAACAGTAATGCCCGGTGAAACTTATGTTTGTGCCCCTTCTTCTTGAGCCGTTTTTAATCCGGGTGTGCCGGTTATATATTGAACTAATTGGTCGATAACAAATTCCTTTTCATCGATTAAGGCTTTTACTGCATCTCCGATTGATATAACACCGATTAATTTATTCTTTTCAATTACCGGCAAATGTCTTACCCGTCTGTTTGTCATTAACGCCATACATTCTTCGGGAGTTCGGTTGGGTTTTATGTACATAACTTTTGTGGACATAATCTCTCTAACCGGTATTTCTTTTGATAGTCTACCGAGAAGTGCTACTTTGCGGGCGTAGTCCCGTTCAGACATTATTCCTATTACGTTTTCATTTTCAATTACAAGAAGTGCCCCTATATCTTTCTCAGCCATCAACTCCAGTGCCTGGAACACTGTTGATTCTGGTGAGATGTACCAAAAATCGTTTCCTTTATGGTTTAATATTTCCCGGATTGTCTTCATGGTATCACCCTTTTTTCTATTATAATAGTTGTGTTACTTATTTAAATTTTCTATTCAAATTTTATTTTCATAGAATCAATTGCATTTACCTTACCGGGTTTTGGAACATATATTATCTGTATGAATGGATAATAATTTAGCATTTTTATAATTCCATACCCTATTTATCCATAATAAAAAAATAATTTCAATTAATCACCATTCTTTTTTATAAAAATCGTTTAATATCTTTATAAGCTTTCGTATTTAAAATGATACCAAGCATCAAATTACGATTTCCATATTATATTCAGAGATATATTAAGGAGAATGAACCGGAGTATCAAATATTATTGTGATAATGAAGAGGGGATGAATTTATATCAGAGGATGAAAAAATTGGGGTAAAATTATTAAACAATTTACTTTTGTGGGAATTTAATCGTCGCTGCAGAGTATCCTTTGTATTACGGTACAAAATTACAGAGTTCCGGAATCTCTTTCACTTTGCATCAAAAGAATACCCTGCGGCATTTTAATTAACTTTTAACTGCCAATTGGTTATTAACAGATATCGCGTCTGTTTTAAATCTAACCATATTTGCCGCCCAATATTTTAATGACGATGAATCCACATGTCCCTTCAATATCACATTCCCGTTAATTACAATTATATGAATTGGAGGATTTGTGGAATATGCATATGGTTCAAACATCGGGTCGCTGTAGATCAGCATTGCGGCACGGTAACCGATATTACCCGGGCCGAATGTTTTTTGAATTTTGTTTACTACTGAGTCAACGCCGGGAATCTCTTCAGCTTTTTCCTGAAATATCTTAACATCCCATGGCTGATGAACCCAGCCCTTCAGAGTTAATGTTCCGTTCTTGTAGCTGGCAGTTACCCAATCGAAAACGCTGTAAAAAACATGATCGTGAATCTTTTTGAGAACCGCTTTAACTATGGTTTCGGCCGAATCATTGGATGCAGCAATGTTGAGATTATTAACTACTTTATATGTTTCGTTCACATCGCCGGCTTCCTTTCCGGCAAGTTTTTTATCTGCAATTGTGGAAACAGTCCCGGTAAGTGTTATTGTTTGTCTGTCTACATTTACATTTAAATCATTATTGTCCATTAATCCATCTTTAGCTAGGCGGTACTCAACAAATATTTTTACTGTCTTATTCTGTCGCTTATTTTTATTTGATTGTGCGTATGTATTATTAAAAATAAATGCGGGTATAATTAGAAAGGCAATAATTGAATAAAAATATACTTTTACCTTTTTCATCTTATTACCACTTCCTTTCCTCATCTTCGTTCGTTTAAGTTTTAGACGTATAAATTTGCTAATTGGTTTAAAGATTTTTTAAGCTTGTATACTGTGTCACCGCATTAACGGTTAGCGGACTGGAGGGAAAATTAAAGTTATTATCATCAGTTAGTATTTTATATGAGGTGTCAGTAAATCCCGCCGGCTTGCATGTTAAGATTATAAGAGATGATGAGATTTAAAGGATTAAAGAATATTTTTTATAATGACTATATAGGTAAGAAAATATATCCTTGCCAATACTAATCTATTTCCACGGTAAAATTCTCGCCTTCCCATTTATTAGCTGTAAGCCAGTAGAACGTAAAAATTATTTTTCTCCCTTTTTCAAGTTTGCTTGAGGGAATATCGGCATAATAAATTCCTGCCTGCGAATCTTTTGTAACCTCTTCGTTACTAGAATTCCAGTTATCATCCGTCCATTTTATTTTGGCATTTGCCAGGACTTCTATTCGTAAAGTCTTGCTTTGCGGAATAGCTCTGCATTTGTTATTAAAACGCCAAACGGCAAAATTGCAAACAGTTTTATTTTTAACATACCGTTCGAAAGCCTGGGGCGGCATATCAAAAACTTCCCCGTCTTCGAGAGAGCGTCTTAATTTAATATATTCGGAATGAGCCCAAACCAGCGGCATAGCCGAACCGGCAGGCTTTCCAAAGAACAATTCACGTTCGAGAATATCATCCGAATCCCAGATTTGCTCGGGAATCATTCCTCCTTGATTTGAGAAGCTTTCCATTGTTTTCAATAACTTTTCTGCTTTTTTGAGGTTGCCTGCAGCAAGTTCATAATGAGCTCTCTCACCCGTCAATAGAGGCCAGGCTCTACCTGTACCGGTACCATCAAACGGGCTTCCGTCCTCATGTTCGCCCCATCCGTCACCGTTGTAGCGGTACCATGCCGGACCGGTCGGCGTTTCAACTTTCAATTTTGCATCAATAATTTTTATTGTATTTAAAATGTGCGGATCATCGTGTGCGCGTAGACCGAAACGTACCAGCGCCAATGCATCGGGACTAATCAGGTGAATCGCTTCGGTAGTATCTTTCCCGGGAGGACGATTTTTTATCGGGACAAACCCATTTGTCAATGATGCTGCATCAGCAGTTTCAGGCGGCGATATTCTTACGTAATAACCTTCAACACCTACTTCGTGTGCCCAATCTGTATTTGTAACATAAGTCCATCTTTCTATATTTTCATTCCAGCAGTCCGCAACTTCCTTAAAATATTCTGAAAGTTTATTTTCACCTAAGCTGTCCGCTATATCAGCAGAGACAAGCAAAGCTGTAATTTCTACGGCAAGAGTAAATGGCGAGTAGCCTGGATCTTCTTCCCATCTATCCTGTTGTGTTACCGGACCGTTGCAGACTATAAACGATGCTGCTTTACGGATCATACTCCAATAATCTTTTAGTTCGGATTTTTTGATAGCACCTTTTCTTCTTGCAAGATCGACAAATAAAATAGGGAAAGCTGCCTCATCCATTTGTATTCCGGTCCAGTAAGGTGTACCGTCGAGCCACATATTCTGATCCCAGTGACCGTCTGCTTCCTGAGTTATTTTTAAATAATGCAGAACTCTATTGGAATCTTCGAAAGCATTTACCGCAAGCAAACCGCCGGCAGATTCGACCAGGTCTCTGGGCCAAACCAGATGGTATCCACCCAGATCATCATCACCTTTTGAAAATCCCCATGGCACCGACAGCGAAGCAATAAGTCCGCCGGGTAATCTTTTTGCTTCATGTACTTTCAAAACAGATGAGCTGATACGGTAAAGATCTTTCGATGATTTATTTTCGTGTTTTAACGGTGCAATTTTCTTTTGCCAATTCGTCCATTCTTTAATGTATTGTTTTTTTGCGGACTCAAATCCGTCAAATATACTTGCAGCCGCACGCTGTCCGGCTTCAGCCCAATTTGTGCCGAATGCAATAACAATCATGAATGAATCGTCTTTTATTAATTCGAGATCAACCTCTCCCGTAAGCGCAACATTCCCGTTTTCAGCTTTTTGATAAAGCTTTGTCAACAGTTTATTTTCATTTATATCCTGCCATCCATCGGATGAACCTACAAATCCAACGGTACGGTATTTAAATGGAATTGAGCATCCCATAGCTAGAGCTACACCGTCCCGGTGTGAAAAGATCAATGGAGTTCCTTTATAATTACCGACCCACGCACTATTACCGGCTCCCCGGTTTGCTAAATGCGATGCAAGAATTGCGTAAAGATGAAATCTGTCGACATCTTTTTTAAGTGAGGTAAATTTTACATTTTGAAGAATGCTGTCACGAAATGGATCGGCAATTATTTCCTTTTCAATTTTATAATAACCCGATTTACACTTGTTAGCTAATTTATATGCGGGCACTCCTTCAGCTAAAAACTTCACATCAAAACCGGCATGTCTTTTTTCCTCCGAAAAAAAAGATTTACCGTCTGTAACAATAAATCCCATATCCCTTGTGCATGCTTGATCAATCCTTGGATAGTAAATTTCGTTTAATATACCATGGCTTAATGTGAACCAGACTCTGCTGATATTATTAAGCGCGGTACCCACGCCGCTCTTTGCGCTTGAAGTCCATCTGCCTGGAATCCCTTGTCCGCCGGGTGCATATTCTTCTTTTATCATATTAGTTTTTCTTATTGTGAATTATCTTTCGATTTTTTCTTTTGAAATCTTAAAATTCTATTCAATCTTCTTTTAGATTTGTTTGTAAAATTCTTTTCTAAAATTTTTATCATATCCGGCGAAGTCAGCATCATTACCTGATCTTCAGGTTCCAAAACTATGCCTGAATGAGGCATCAACATATGTTCATCACGAAATATAGCTGTTATTTCGACATCTTTTGTCTTCTGCATCAAACAATTTTCTTTGAGTTGAGTACCTACGCAAATACTTTTAGGACTTAAAGTACCCATGTACAGCATTTTCCCGTCAGGTAATTTTAAGGGGATACCGGAATCAAGTAATCCAAGAAAATCGAGCTGCCCGATTTTTTTAGGATCATAAGATCTCCGCTCACTAATCATTCTAACAGCAGTTCTCAGATGATCTTCTCTATGAGCCGCAGATTTTGTTTTGTTGTTCACCTGTGCTTCATACAAACTTATATATTTAATATGGAAGGCGGAGGTAATCCAGCCCTGAACCAAATAACCTAGCATTACAGCCAATGCGGCAGGCGCCAGAAGTTTATACCCCTCTGTCATTTCCGTAACCATAAGCAGAGTTGCAATAGGAACACGAGCCGTACTTCCGAATACAGCCGCCATTCCGATTACCGCAAAGGCAGCGGAAGGCTGATTAAAAATTTTAGCTAATAATCCGCCCAACATGGCCCCGAGGAAAAGTGTGGGAGCAAAAACTCCCCCGGAACCACCCGAGGAAACCGTCAAAGCAAAGGCTACCAATTTAGCGAATAATAAAATTATTAATAAATGCAGCGCTAAGGAACCATTAATTGACTCTTGTATCCACCCGTAACCGCCTCCTAATACTTGAGGAAACGCTAAAGCTATTAATCCTACTCCGGCAGCTCCGATTGCAGGTCTTACATGCGGAGGCAGAGGAATTTTCTTAAAAAAATCCCTTGTTTTATAGAAGACACTCGGAACTAAAGCACCAATTACACCGCTTGAAAGTCCTAACAATGCATACCAGAGATAATCCGAAACATGTTGTACGCTCATCGAATCCGGCACCTGGAATAACGGTTTCCAGCCAACGAACAACGCATTAATTGTATATGCAATTACAGAACCGAGCATCGTATAAACAAGTGCTTCCCCTTCAAATTCCATTTCGCTGTAAAGTACCTCAATAGCAAAAATCGCCGTACCTATTGGAGAACGGAAAATTGCCGATAAACCGGCAGCCATTCCTATTAAAACAAGGAGTCGTTTATCTTTCGGAGAGCGATGAGTAACGTTTGCATATATAGAACCGAAACCTGCGCTGAATAATGCCGTAGGACCCTCGCGCCCCGCAGAACCACCAGAGCCTATTGTAATTGCTGAAGCCAAAATTTTAATCGGCGCTACCCTGTAACGAATTATACCTTTTTGTTTATGAAAAGCTTTTACTGCAGTGTCGGTACCATGTCCTTCCGCCTCCGGTGCAAAAGTGTAGACTAGTACCCCAGATATAATCCCTCCGATAATTAGAGCTACAGGAATAAGCCATAAACCGTTGGAACCAATTACTTGCTTTAATATTCCCCCCTCGTCCGGCAGTCCCGGCGGTGAATAACCCGCTATTAAATTTAGAAAGATATAATTACATTTATTGAGTAAAAAAGTAAAAAGCTGTGCACCGAGTGCGCCTATAATTCCCAATAAAATCGTATCTATTATTAATCGTGTCTGCCTTCTCATATATTCTTAATATATTTTCACAATGTCGTATTTCATTACTTATAGTATAATATATAGAATTACATGCAGAATTCCTTTGATATATAATACTTTAAATGAAGGAATGAAATCGGTATGAGAATTCTAATCCGGATTATTGAACAATTAATTCGGTTTTTAAAACTTCAATTTTAAAATAATAAATTTCATATAAGAAATAACATGGGGCGGTTAAACAGTTTTTTCATGCATCGAACGCATATAAGTAAGTATACTCTCCCTGTTAAGGATCCCGATTATTTCTCCGTCTTCCATTAAGGGTAATTGGTTAACGCCGTCTTTATCCATTTTTATCAAAGCCTCCCACAGAGGATAATCAGGGCTGACTGTTTTTGTTTCCAAGTCAGGTATCATTGCTTCGGTTACTTGTGTAGTTTCCCATTTATCGGCAGGTATATTTTTTATCCGATGCAATGTTAACAAGCCGATAAATTTATCATTTTCTTTTACAATCAAACTTCTTCTTCCGATTCCGAGAATATGATTATCCATCACTTCCTGAATGGATGTATCATGAGGAATAATAGCAAAATCGCGGCTCATTGCTTCGAAAGCAGTATGTCCTTTAAGATGATCTTTGAGCACTTGCTGATGAAGCTGTGAAGATGCCGCACTCTCGAGAAACCACCCTATGAATGCAATCCATATTCCAGTTCCCACATGTCCCGCTAATATATTCATTGCACCAAGGAAAATGAAAAAGAATGCGAAGAATCTGCCTACGGTTGCTGAAATTGTAGTAGCTCTTTTTAGATTATGAGTGAATCCCCAAACGATAGCACGGAATACACGTCCGCCGTCTAGCGGAAATCCGGGAATAAGATTAAATACTGCTAAAGCAAGATTGATGAATGCAAGGTATTCGAAAATGGCGAATGCAGATTGTAAGCTTCCGAATATAAATTTTAGAATATAAAATATTCCTGCAAGTGAAAAACTAACAATGGGACCGGCAATAGCAATCCAGAATTCTGCCGATGCTTTGGGCGGCTCGCCGTCAATCTCTGCTATTCCCCCGAATATAAAGAGTGTAATTCTGCGGACTTTTATTTTGTACTGCATAGCGATTATCGAATGTCCGAGTTCGTGAAGAAGCACGCTTACAAAAAGCATCACCGCTGTAACAGCCCCAATTATCCAGTAATGTACGGGAGACCAATCTTTAAACTCGTGCGGAAAATAATTAGTCGCCAATGTCCAGGTCAGCAAAGCAAAAATTAAAAACCACGTATAATCCAACCCGACCGGGATTCCCAGTATTTTTCCAAGTGGAATATGTTTGTGTCTCGCTGCCAATTGCTTTTATCAACTCCATATTCTTGATTCTGAAACAAATCCTCTGGTATAGATGCTTCTTTTATTTATATTCTATCATTCAATAATTAAATGAATCAAACGACGGACAAATTTTTCTTTATTATCATTTTACAAAAAAAATATATAACTATCACCCATAATATGAATTGAAAATAAATTTTATATTTAAGATAAAGTAACACCGAGCTCCGCTAATTTATTTTTTGACGACTCATAATCCGTATGATGAATCCCGTGTATTCCAAGGCTATTTGCAACTTCTACAAACATATGCCTGTCATCAAGGTAAGCAACTTCACCGGGCTGCACTTGAGTAATATCGAATGCTATTTTATAGATATCCACATCAGGCTTTCTGAAATGGACATAACTTGATGCGATGAATGCATCAAAGATTTCATAAAGCTTGAACCTGCTTATACGGTAATCCGTTAACTCCCGTCCTTCGTTGCTCACGGCGGTTATTTTTAAACCGTTTTTCTTTTTTAATTCCTTGATAAAGTTTAACATCTCAGGCAGTTCCTGGGATTGTGAAAACATAAAAGACCGGAAATCATCTTTCGAGAAATTTCTTTTTTCATAGAAAACGACGCGGGTTAAATATTCGTCAAGACTTAATTTTCCGCTTTCGTAAGTATCGAATGTAAGATGGTGTCTTTCATTTACCTCATCTTCCTCCAAACCAAATTTCTCAACTGCACGATGCCTCGCAGCTCTATCCCAACCGTTTGTTAGAAGAACTCCCCCGATATCCAAGAACAAAGCTCTTATTTTAACAGTTTCAGACATTAGACCTTCCTTTCATTGTGATATTATGTTATTTACAAATTTTGATGTTTATCCGGATTCAATTCACCGGATCTCGTTGAATTTTATTATTGTTAAACTGATCAATTTTGATCGCCTTATTCTTCCGGTTGTATCTGCCTGCCAGGCCTCAAACAAAGATATTGAAATAGTTTTAATACCATACAATAATCGACACCTTTGAATAATCATACTAATTTGTTTCCGGATTTATCTTATGAAGACAAAACTTTAATAAGGAAAATAATTATCCGGTTTTTAATATGTTTTATTTAAACTTTTTTTAAACAATACCTTCTCACCAACAGCAGTTTCAGGAAGATACTTATAAACTATCCATGAGCCAATGAGGGACAACACTCCAATTACCAAAAACGGAAGTTCAAAAAATATTACAGCTAAAAAGCCTGCCAGTAATGGTCCGGCTGCAATGCCCAAGCCGAATCCCATCGTTAGCAAACTCATCTGTCTGCCTTCACCGCCTTTACTCGAAAGATCGGCGGCAACAGCAAAAGCGGGCGCGGCAATTGCGGCTGCGGCAACTCCTTGTATTAATCGAATAATAATCAATTGCGAAAGACTTGCGGCTTCGCCAAGCAAAGCAGTTGCAGGAGCCATCAAAATCAAGCCGGCAAGTATCAGGGGCTTTCTTCCGATTTTATCCGAATAATGCCCAAGCGGAACTTGAAAGATAAGCCTGCTTACCATCAGCATACTGAATGCTATACTAAACCCGAAGGCGGTAATATCCAGTTTTGCATTGAATTCATTCTCCAGAGTAGTTACTATCGAAAACGCACTTGCCATTAGAAAAGTAGCAACTGCTGCGCTGATTAATCCGGGACTAAGAAGAGATAAATCGATAATTTTTACTTTGGGTTTTGGTTTACCCGGATCAACTTGAATTTTTACATCCTTCACCCAAATTTGGACAAGGAGCATCGCCAGAAATAGAAAACCGGAACCGGCATAAAAAGCTGCGTTAAAACCTAAATGCACCTGTAAATAACCTCCGACCAGCGGACCGATAGTAAAGCCGATCATTCTAAACGTGCTGTACACTCCCATCGCACCGCCGCGTGTTTTCTTGTCGGTAATAACCGCCATCAATGCCATTGAAGCAGGAATAGTAATTGCCACCGCAATTCCCTGAAGCGAACGAAGTATTAATAGATCAACAAAATTTTGTGCTAATATAAAAGCAAGTGTACTAATTGCAATTAGTAAAAGTCCAAGTTGAATAAGCGGTTTTTGCCTGCCAAGCCTGTCCGTAAACGCGCCCATCACCGGCTGCATGATTGCGGAAATTATTCCATATACCGATATAAGAATGCCGACTAATATAGGAACCGGAAAGTGAATAAAAACGTTGGGAGTTTTTGCCACATACAATGGAATTAATATAAAAAGGATGCTGTTTCCCATTGCGTCAGCCATGCGTGCAACGGATAGTGCAAGCACCGACCTGTTGACTCCCAAAATTTCCATTAACTTTTTAATCAAAACCGAACCTGTAATTATTCCTAAATAAACAATAAATTTTATTCACTCTGCCGGGAATAAAAATCCTCATTAACACAGCCGAAATTAATATCTGTACACCGCTGCCGGAGGCAAAACTTCAGGCATTTTTTCTTTATTTAACAAATATACTTCCCCGTTGTTTAAGATTGTTTGAGCAGCCGCAAAGTCAACTAGTTCAACGCTTTCGTTCTCATCCTTTTTCTTAAATATTACCTCACAATTTTTAGTGTATTTTTAGTAATATTTATTTATCATATTCATTTGTTTTTATTATATTTATCGATAAGAATTTAATTGACTCAAATCAAACTCTTAGCATGAATATTCCTAATTCAGAATATTTACCAATCGATAAGCTAACTTCTGTATTTAATAATACTACCAATTCATATAAATACTTTTGGCTCTTATCAATTTTGGAATTCATTAAGTATAATAGCGACAAAACAATTTTAGTAGAAGATCTAATTTTTGAAATGATTTCTAATGTTTGGTATCCCATAAATTATTTTAAACTTTCTTTTGGGAAACAAGACAAGTTTGCTGAAAAAATTGAAAATATTAAGAATAAATATTTATTATCAGAATCAATAAGCAAAAATGATTTGATTAATTTTCTTCAAAATAAAAAACGCGAGAAAATAGTTCAGAGTTTAATTAGTGATTTAAAACGTTATGTCCCATATAGATTTCTTACACCTTGGTTCAACTCAAATTTAAGAGGGATAAAAGATCACTTAAAAAATAAGCTTATAATCGATTTATGCAAAAAATATTTTGATGCTGTAACAATCAAACCTTTATACAAGTTTTCGTCCGAAAATAATTGTATAATTATTACAGAAGATTGGCATGAATATCTCTCAAAACATTTAATGATTTTACAAGGTTTCACATATTGGCATTTAATAGAATATTTGCAAAAGAATAATCCGAATGTACCTAATATTCATGATAAATTATTTCCACCTATACAAAGAGATTTATCAACTGCAAAGCGTTTTTATTACACTCTCTTACGATATAATAAAACTATGAGATGTATTTATTCTAATCAAGTTTTGAATCTTGAAAATATTGCGATTGATCATTACCTTCCGTGGAGCTTTGTCGCACATGATCAACTCTGGAATTTAATCCCTACACTTAAAATTATAAACTCAGCTAAAAGTAATAATATACCTTCCGAAAAATATTTGGAAAAGTTTGCAAGCTTTCAGTTTGAAGCATTTCAATTTGCAAACAAAAATAATTATGTTCAAAAAAAATTATTAGAAGACTATACCATACTTTTTGACGATACGATTAATAATATATCTAATTTTTCAAAATCAATTTTTACCGAAATTATTAAAGGCAATATAAAGCCATTAATGCAAATTGCCACCAATATGGGATATCAAGGAAATTGGGTATACATTAATGATTTATAAAGCAAAAAATAATCCTAATTCCCATCTAACTGTTAAAGAGCGAAAAACAGCATCACTTCCATTACGAATTTTAATTGAAAGAAATTTATTAAAGGGTGAAATTCTTGATTTCGGCTGCGGTTTAGGAAAGGATTTAAAATATCTTAAAGAGAAGAGGTATTCTGCTCAAGGATATGATCCGCATTATCGACCCAAATATCCGGTAAACAAGTTTGATTTTATAATATGCTTTTATGTATTAAACGTTCTGCTTCCCGAAGAACAATCTTATGTGTTGATGGCGATTTCTGAACTACTTAAAAAAGGAGGGAAAGCATACTTTGCAGTTAGAAGAGATATTAAGAGAAACGGCTTCATTTATAATCCCAAACGACATGTTGAGACATATCAAAATAATGTAGTCCTTCCTTATAAAACAATTTTTAGAAATAATAATACTGAAATTTATGAATATCAACATTATACTTTATTAAATCGCGGTAATTCTAAAGTTAGTCCGTTTTTTAATAGTGATGAAGAAAGAGAATTAATTACAGAATCGGCTACAGCTTTTTCTATTTATGATAAATATCCTGTAACTAAAGGTCATTCTTTAGTTATACCTAAAAGAATTGTTTCAGATTTTTTTGAACTGACATATCACGAACAAATGGGATGTCTTCTAGTTATAAACAGAACAAAATATTTGCTGAAAAAAATGTTTAAACCCGATGGATTTAATGTTGGAGTAAACATAGAAGAATCTGCTGGTCAGACAATCTTTCATTCCCACATTCATGTTATTCCGCGTTATAAAGGAGATGTTATAAATCCGAGAGGAGGTATCAGAAATATCATTCCTAATTGGGTTAAATATTAAGTTGTTTTTATATTATTATTTAATATCCTTTTTTGAATAAAAGTAACTTTCGTATTTACTCCATCCTCACATCAAAGAATTAGCGATTGCATGATATATTTACTGAACACGATTCGATTCCGCATATTAATTTTTATAAAATTTTAGTGTAAGTAGTGTTAAACAAACCCAAAATATTTATATTTGATAAAATGCTTATCAATAGAAAAAACGGTGCGGAATGAAATCCATTAACTTAAAAATACTAAATGCAATTCTCTTTATTTCAGCCTCACTTTTATTTTACTCATGCGGCACTTTAGGCTTACTGAATAAAGGCTCTCTTCCCGAACCAACCATTGAAAACGGTTTTTCTCAGCCGAGATACGTTGAAGGTGAATTGATAGTGCATATCAGGAATATAAAAGTGCTGAGCGGAGATTCATTAAAACAATGGAACATCAAGCACAACATTCCCAACGATCAAAAGCCGACTTTGATGTTGTGGAGTTCCGGTATTAAAGATCAAACTAATCAAAGAGACGTAAAAAATATTGAGTATTTACCCAAGCCAACGGATACATTTACCGAAGATGAAAACGGAAACAAAATTTTATACTGGAACTTAAGCAGCCAATTAAAAAACAATGATTCACTGACCATAATCAGAAAGTTCAGCTGCACTGCTTATGATTATCTTCCGACAATCAATGAAAAAGAAGTGAATAAAAATTGGGATAAAATTCCGTCAAAGATAAAAAGCTTCTATACTAAATCAGAACCTTTCCTGGAATTAACGCCGGACATAAAAAGCACCGCCGATAAAATTGCCGGGAACATTAAAGAACCTTTAGAAAAAGCACGTGCAATTTTTAATTGGATCCGGGATACAATGAAGTATGTTTATCCTCCTAAAAAACGCGGTGCCGAAGAAGCATTGAAAACCTGCGAAGGAGACTGCGGTCAATACTCGGCATTGTTTATTGCACTAGCCAGGGCGGAAGGAATTCCCGCCAGGCAGCAGTCAGGTTTTATGTTTATGCCGGATAATGCAGGCTACCATGTTTGGTCTGAAATTTATCTTCCTGTTTACGGATGGGTTCCTGTTGATGCAACTAAGTCGAACGGATTTTGCCACATCGATAATCAACGGCTGATAGCTTCTGTGGGAATGAATATACCCGTAAAATATTCTCCCGTTTGGGCAACAGATAAAAACTCGGAAGTTCATAACGGCAGAATTGATTTTATGCAGCTTGTATCTGCCGTAATGAGCGGAGTTAAAGCCAATTTAAGTACAAGCCTGTTTGTTACTAAATCAAGTGATAACTAAATGTAGCTGAATACTTAAACAGATCTGAATTGAATAATAGAAAATTTATTTTGATAATCTGTTGCTATTTAAAAATAAATTAGCTAACATAATACAAATTACCTAATTCTTTAACATCTTGTAGCTAATTTTTCTTTCCTTACAAGAGCGGATATTTCGTAAAATAATCTCAAATTCCGGAAGTAATGATTTTTCGAAATCTTTGGAAGTAAACTCTATTATTTACAGAAATACGGCAAACACAAAATTTTAATTGTGCATCGAAATAGATTCGAAAGATATAATTTTTGAACCCCCTTTGACTTCCTTATTAAAAGCAGAAAGGAATTATCTTCTTTTAATTAGGGAGAACCGAAGGGGGGTTCAATTATCAAAGAGGCTAATCTGTTTTTTGTTTTATAAGCCTCTTTGGTTGGTTAAATTTACTTTTCGAAAGTTTATAAAACTAATTAAACTCAATCGTAAGAATTATAGAATGAATTCCTTTCAGAATTTATAAGGAGGAATTTAATTCAAAAATTATAATTAATAAAACAAAAGTTTAACTAAGGATAACATAATTTTCCCGTGTTGTAGAATTACTGAATAAAAATCCTGCCTCAGCAAAGTAGTAAATTATTTGTGAAAAAAAACGGACCAATTAGATTTGCATATTTCCAAATCTTAAATTTATCCGGTCTATTTATAAAAAATATTTTACCTTGTAAATTTGTCTCCCGGGAATAATTTATTTTTCTCTTTTAAATTTCCCCATCAATTGACCTTCTGCGATTATATGTCCCTGCATAGCTTTTAACAGTTGATGTTTCTCGGCGCCGGATTCATATTTAATTGCAGTGTTAAGAGCATAAATTTTAAAATAATAATGGTGTGCATTTCCGGGAGGCGGACAAGGACCTTTATATCCGATTCTTCCAAAACTATTTGTTCCCTGATGAACCTCATCGGGAATATTCCTGGTTGTGGTAACATCTTCACTAAGCGAAGAGTAGTTTGCCGGAATATTATAAGCAAGCCAATGAACAAAATCACCTCCTGGTGCATCCGGATCATCGACAATTAATACATATGTTTTCACCCCTTGAATGTTATTAGTCCATTTTAAAGGAGGAGATACATTTGAACCTTCACAAGTATATTTAACAGGAATATTATCACCGTTTTTGAATGCAGAACTGGTAATTTTTAGTTCCATTTTTTTTACCTGCGATTTTTTTTGTGAATAAGATTTGTTTGATATAAGAAAAGAAAAGCTTAAAAAGAAATAGAATAAGGTAAGAAAATGCAGTAAGAGATATCTAAAACTTAGCCCGGTATTTTCTGAATTACACGGCCTCATAAAAATCTCACTTTAATTTATAGTGAAAATTACATTAATAAAATCTAAAATTCTACAAAATAGTGAATCTAACTTTTGTGTAATTTGCTTTTGGAAATAAGGGTGAAGGTTCAATCTTACTTTTTAAGAGCCTATCATCGATTTAATAACGGTCATTATCCCTGCCGGAAATATACCGAACCAAAACAACAGAAAAGTTAAAGCAGCGATAGCTATACTGCTGCTTAAAAAATAACCTTTTTTTGAAATGAGTATTGTTTCTTCCGAAGTTTCAGTGTCCTCATCTTTCTGTGAATACATTGCAGTAATGATTCTTAAATAATAATACAATCCGATTACACTGGAAGCTACAAGTACAATTACCAGCAACCACAAAGAAGCATGAACACCGGATGCCAGCAAATAATATTTACCTATAAATCCTGCCGTCAGCGGAATGCCTGCTAAAGAGAAAAGCATGATTGTAAAAACAGACGCAATGACCGGCTTGGTCCAAAACAGTCCCCTGTAATCCTCTATATCTCCTGCTTCTCTTTCTTTTCCTGATAGGACTGTTATTATTCCGAATGCACCAAGAGTTGTTATAAAATACGCTACTAAATAAAACGTCGCCGCTTCTATCCCCATTTTCCCTGCGGCAAGAAATGCGACTAAAAGATACCCCAAATGTGCAATAGAAGAGTAAGCCAAAATTCTTTTTACATTATTTTGTTTTAACGCCAGCAGGTTTCCGATCAACATAGATGCAACGGCAATAATTCCAAAAACTATCATCAAAGATTGATAGTTGGTAATTCTAATTTCACTGAAAAATCTTAAAAGAAGAGCAAACATTCCGCCTTTTGAAACCGTTGCTACAAATCCTGTAACAGGCGCAGGCGCACCTTCATATACATCCGGCGTCCACATGTGAAAAGGAACTACTGCAAGTTTAAACCCTATTCCGATAATTATCATTGAGAAACCCGCCAGGGAAAGCGGTAGAGTAGTACTTGCGCTCATTATTTTTGTGGCAATCCTTGTAAAATCCATGGTTCCTAAATCGGCATAAACCAACGCCATTCCGAATAACAAAAATGCTGACGAAGCCGCAGCTAATATTAGATATTTTATTCCTGCCTCAAGAGCGTTTTCAAAATTTCTCAAATAAGAAATCAATACATACAGCGAAACGCTAAGTATTTCTAGTCCGAGAAAGAAAGAAATGAAATGACGGCTGATAACCAATACAGAAGAACCGAGAGTTGCGATAAAAAGCAAAATATAAAATTCTTCTACGTTACCATTTTGCTGTTCAAGATAGGAATATGATAACAGTGTAACGGTAAAAGCTGCGGCAACAAGCAGTCCTATATAAAAAAGTGCGTAACCGTCAACTATAAACAAAGGTGAAATTGTTACAGGAACCAAGTGAGAAATTTTAAACAATGAAATGAAAGCAAATCCAAAAGCAATCAAACTGATTAAGTTCACAACCTGGTGGTTTCGCTTAATAGCGATTAAAAGCATAATCACAATTGATGCGGCTGCAATTATTATTAACGGTATTAGTACGGCAAAATCGAGAGAAGTCACAGTTCGCCTCCAACTTTCTTTTCTTTAAAGGACATGCTTTTCATCTTATTCATATCATTTTCATAATTTGTTTCTATAAATTTAGTACTGCTTTTTACGCTTTTCATTATTTGTTCAATAGTGCTGTTTGCAGTATTTATTACCAGCTGCGGGAAGAACCCCAGCCAAACAATAACTACAATAAGTGAACCCATTATCAGCATCTCACGCGGTACAAAATCTTTGAGCTCCCATTCTTTTTCTTTCTGACCGTGGAAAACCTTTTGAACTACGCGCAAGGCATAAATTGTTGATGCAATCAATCCAAGAGTTGCTAAAACGGTAATAGTTATATTAGCTTGATATGCACCTACGAGAGTTAAAAACTCCGCTACAAAATTTCCTAAACCGGGAAGTCCTAGAGATGCCATCGCAAACAGCAACCCGATAGCTCCCATCCGCGGTACCTTTTCCCATAATCCGCCCATAATTTCCATGTTCCTGGTATGAATTCTTTCCTGAAGTGAACCGACCAAAATGAATAAAGCCCCGGTGCTTATCCCGTGAGTAATCATCTGCAACACCACTCCCTGGAAAGCAAGCGAATTAAGAGCAAAAACTCCAAGCAAAACAAAGCCCATGTGACTCACACTTGTATATGCAACCAGCCGTTTTAAATCCGTTTGAGCAAATGCCAGTTTTGCTCCGTAAAGAATTCCAACCACTCCAATCAACATAAGAACGGGTGAAGCCTGATGAACTGCATCGGGGAAAAGCGGCAGTACAAACCTAAGTAATCCGTATGCACCGGTTTTCAGAAGCAGTCCGGCAAGTATAACGCTTCCGGCAGTCGGTGCTTCGGTATGAGCGTCCGGCAGCCAATTATGAAACGGAACTGCCGGCAGTTTAACTAAAAATGCAATCAAAAAGCCGAACATTAATGTCATTGAAACTACGGGACCGGTATTTGTCCCAAGAAGTTTCATATAATTAAAAGTATAAACACCGGTATTAGCTCCGTGAATAAAATAAAGTGCAAGTATCGAAAGGAACATCAGCAAGCCGCTTGCCTGGGTAAAAAGGAAAAATTTAAATGCCGCATAAATCCGGTTTTCGTGTCCCCAAATTCCGATCAGGAAATACATCGGAATGAGCATAACTTCCCAGAAGAAATAAAACAGGAATAAATCCATAGCAAGGAATACACCCAGGATGCCTGCTAAGATCCACATTATATTAAAATGGAAGAACCCTACATGTTCAGTTATTTCAGTCCACGAAGTAAGGACAGAAAGTATTCCCAGGAAAACGGTCAAGGCAATTAGAATTAAACTCAACCCGTCCATTGCTAAATAAAAACTAATACCGAATTGCGGTATCCAGCTTGTTTGCACCTGTATCAGCCAGGATGGATGCTGGGTTATTTGAATATTAACCGGATAACTGAACCAGATTGAAAGTATGATAACAAAATCTATAATTAAAGCGATCAAAGATATCCAGCGTGGAAGTTTGTCATTCCACTTTCCCGAAATCCAGGCTAAAAATCCTCCAATTATTAATATTATTATTAACCAAGCAAGTATCATAAAAAGACCATAATAGTTAATGTTACGATTGCACCAAATACTATTCCGAGCGCATACCAGCGCAGCTTACCGGTTTGAGTTTTGGTTAATACTGTGTTGCAGGCTTGACTAAACCAGGCAATGCCGGTATAAATTTGATCAAAAAAATCGTTTTTGTTAATTCTTGAAAAGTAAACTATCGGATAAACAAAAACTCTATCGTACAGCCAATCGAATCCCCAACCGGAAAACCAGTATTTTGCCAGTGCAGATTTTTCAAATCTTTTGATAAAGTGTGGCTTTTGTACATAAAATACATATGCCAGATAAACTCCGCTCAATGCAAGTATAGCCGTTATAATCTGCAATAAAGCTTCAATGCCTACCCCGAAATGAAACAAAACCGGTTCAGGGAGAATAGAAGAGAGAAAATTTGAAAATAGAGGCAAATTTCCCAATGTATCCGGAATTTCAATGAACCCTCCCATGATAGACAAGACCGCGAGAACAATAAGAGGAATTTTGATAAAGTTTCCCGGCTTGTGTGTCGGCTGCATTTTTGCCTCACCGTAAAATGTTACAAACACCATTCTGAATGTATAAATTGCAGTAATGAATGCACCGATGAGTCCTCCTAACCATAACCAGCCGCTTCCTTTTGTACTTGAAAAAGCATACCAGAGAATAGCATCTTTGCTGTAAAAACCCGCAGTAACTAAAGGCAGCGCAGCTAGAGAAGCAGATGCAATTAAGAATGTCCAGAATGTAACCGGAAGAAGTTTTCTTAAACCTCCCATCTTGAACATATCATGTTCATGGTGAAGAGTAATAATAATTGCACCGGCGCCGAGGAATAAGAGTGCCTTGAAAAATGCATGAATCATAAAATGAAAAATGCCGGCTGCCCAGGCACCCACACCTAATGCTAAAAACATGTAGCCGATTTGACTAATAGTCGAGTAAGCTAAAACTCTCTTGATATCTTTTTGTGTTAATGCGCTGAATCCCGCGAGTAAAAGCGTCAATGCTCCGATAATAGCAACCAGTAATTGAACAGTCGGTGCAAGAGCAAAGAGTACATGAGTTCTTGCAATTAAATAAACACCAGCCGTTACCATTGTAGCAGCATGAATCAAAGCGCTTACGGGAGTCGGGCCTGCCATTGCATCGGGAAGCCAGGTTTGAAGCGGAAGCTGAGCCGATTTTCCGAGAGCTCCGCCTAAAAGCAGAAACGAAGCGGCAAAAGCCATTGATGAACCGGTGCTCCACTGCATTGAAGCTTGATGCAAAATATCCTGAATATTCAAAGTTCCGAAACTCTTCACTAACAGGAACAAACCGATTACCATTGCAGTGTCGCCCACGCGTGTAACTATGAAAGCTTTTCTAGCGGCATAACCGTTTGAAGGATTTTTATACCAGAATCCGATTAACAAATAACTGCAGAGTCCAACACCTTCCCATCCTAAATACAAAAGAAGAAGATTATTAGCTAAAACAAGTGTCAGCATCGAGCCGACGAACAGATTCATATAAGCAAAGAAACGTGCAAATCCGTCGTCATCTTTCATGAATTCTGCGGAGTAGAGATGGATTAAAAAACCTACAAATGTAATTACAAATATAAAAACAACTGTTAATGCATCCAGGTGAAATGCTATTTGCGGAGTAAATCCGGTAACGCTTACCCACGTCCATAAGATTTGGTCAAATGAATACCCTGCCGGCGGAGAAGCAATAAAAGTAATTCCGATTATAATAGTTAATAATGCAGATATACCTATTGAACCGACACCGACGATTCCTGCTAAGGTTCTTTTCATTTTTCCGCCGAATATTGCAAGTATTAAAAATCCGGCGAACGGTAATGCAGGTATTAACCACAAAAGCTCAAACATACTATCCTTTCATTTTATCCAAGGAATCCGCATCAAGAGTTTTAAATCGATGATATATTTGTAAAATTAACGCAAGCCCTACGGAGACTTCCGCTGCTGCCATCGTAAGGATGAAAATAAACATCACTTGACCGTCTGGCTGCGTCCATCTTGAACCGGCAATAATAAATGCCAAGCCTGCGGCATTCAGCATAATTTCAATTGACATCAGCATAAAAATTATATTGCGCCTGACAAGCAGTCCGATAAGTCCAAGCACGAATAAAATCCCGGCTAATATTAATCCTGTTCCCAAAGGTACAGCTGTCATTGGGTTTCTTCCTTTTCCAAATATCTGTGCATTATTCGTTTTCTTCCTTTTCCCAGATGATAGGCTCCGACAATTCCAGCCATCAAAAGCATTGCAGCCAATTCTACTCCAAGCATATACTTCCCAAACAAAGATATTCCGACCTGCTTTGGTGTAACGACAATGGTATTGTAACTCGCCGGTCCTGTTGAAGTGAAAATTATTATGAATTCTATTAACAAGATTAGTGTTAAAGTTCCCGGCCCTATCCATGAAGAAGGTTTTATGATCAATCGTTCTTTTTTTAATGCTTCTCCTTCAAGATTCAGCATCATCACTACGAAAATGAACAAAACCATTATTGCGCCGGCATAAATAATCACTTCAAGTGCAGCAATGAACGGTGCTCCTATTATAAAGAATATTACTGCTACCGATAACAGAGAAACAACTAAATACAATAATGCATGAACCGCATTCGAGCGAGTTATTACCAACAAGGTAGACATGATTGCAACTATAGCTGCTATGTAAAATAAAATCATCATTTGGTTTTTACTTTATCCGATTTAATTTCTGTTTTTTCTCAAGTTTTTTTCAGGATGTATAATTATAGGTTTGTAATGGACTGTTCCTTAGACCCATATGCCTATATAACTTTATACCATTAAACTTTCATTCTCTACAACTCACGGCAGCAGACTCCTAATATCAATTGGTTTTTCTTCGCTTTCGGATTCGCCTTTGTCTTTTCCTTTTATCGCGAGTCCGGCAACTCTGTAAAAATTATAGCCGTGATATTTACCTTCTCCGTTAATTAAAAGATCATCTTTTTCGTAAACTAAATTCTGTCTGTTTGGTTCTGCCATTTCGAAATCAGGAGTAAGCTGAATAGCGTAAGTTGGGCAAGCCTCTTCACAGAAGCCGCAGAAGATGCATCTCGAAAAATTTATTCTGAAAAAATCCGGGTAGCGTCTGCCGTGATCGTCTTCGGTTGCCTGAAGCGATATACAATCAACCGGACAGGCTACTGCGCATAAATAACAGGCAACACATCGTTCTTCACCATCGGGATTTCGTGATAAAATAATTCGTCCTCTCCATCTGGCAGGCAGAACGGATTTTTCATCAGGATATTGTATAGTTACTTTTTTCCGAAACAAATGCAGAAAAGCTATCCACATACTTCTCAAATTACTAAACATCAAATCCTCTTTTTATTAAATTCCTAAAAAGCCAGAACAATTGCACCTGTTACCAGCAGATTCAGCAAAGCAAGCGGAAGAAGCAGCTTCCAACCATAGCTCATCAATTGATCATATCTCGGGCGCGGCAAAGATGCTCTCAACAAAATAAATCCGAAAATGAAGACGAATGTTTTAATTAAAAACCATATATACGGCGGAAGAAAAGACGGTCCCAGCCATCCGCCGAAAAATAATGTTACTATCATTGCGGAAATTAAAGTGATTCCCACATACTCGCCAACGAAGAACATTCCGAATTTCATTCCCGAATACTCAGAGTGAAATCCCGCTACTAACTCACTTTCTGCTTCGGGAATATCAAACGGCAATCGATGTGTTTCCGCAATGCCGGCGATTAAAAATATTACGAATCCCGCAAACTGCGGAATAAAAAACCAAATATGTTTCTGCGCCTCAACAATTTCTCTAAGACTAAATGAGCCGGTCATCATCACCACACCCATCAGCGAGAGTCCCATAAAAACTTCATAGCTGATCATCTGGGCAGAACCTCTCAGTGCACCCAGCAGCGAGTATTTATTATTCGATGACCATCCACCCAGCACGATGCTGTAAGCTCCCATTGAAGACATTGCCAGGAAAAATAACAGTGCAATATTCAAATCCGAAACGAATATGTGCGGTGCAAAAGGTATAACCGCAAAACTCATAAGAACCGCTATCATCACGATCATCGGAGCAATTATAAAAACGGGCTTGTCGGCAAAAGGCGGAATCCAATCTTCCTTTGTGAATATTTTTATCATATCGGCAAGCACCTGTAGTAAACCGAACGGACCAACACGATTGGGACCATAACGATCCTGCCACATTCCGAGCATTCTCCGTTCGAGCCAAATTAATCCTGCTGCAATAGTCATTATTACAAGCAGAACTCCTACGACAATCAATATACTTGCTAATACCTGACTCATTTATCTGCTCCGTTAATCTTGCTTGTCTTTGGTAATTGTACAAAAGGCACTTCCTTTAAACCGACCGGTAATCCCGCTATTCCTTTCGGTAGTCTGGTCTTTATTTTTACCGGAAGCTTGTATTTATTTCCGTCCAACGTAAACTCAACTTCATCATCCTTTTTTAATCTAAGCTTTCCCGCATCATCCGGATTTAAACTCACAGAAGGTTTCGCTGCCCTTTCCGCAACCGGCGGAGAAGACATACTCAATTCCTCCGAACCGAATATCTGATACATCGGCACAAATAGCCATTCGTCATTACCCGGTTTAAAAGTTTCCGGTATATCATTGAAAAATTTAATCTCGCTTTTCGGGTTCGGCTCGATAAGTCTTTTTCCAGGATCACCTCCGTGCAAAGACCCGCCGACTTCAATTTGATACTTATTAATTGATTGTGCAGAATTCCATCCTGGCGCCCAGAAAAATGGTATTACAGATGAAGGCGGCATTCCGCGGTACCCTTCCATAGTAAATGAAAGCGCAGAATCGGGATCTTCCGGTGGTTTCGGTTCGCTTACATTAATGTTTGCATGCATTGCGGTTCTTCCACTGTAGCGGTGCGGTGAACGGGGAATTTTTTGTCCTGCTTCTCTAAAGTCCGGCGGCGGTGCAATCTCCTCAATTCCTTCGAATGCAGGTAAATCTTTAACCATGCTTATTGTGAACTCGGCAAAGTTGGACATGTGTGTATCTTCACCGGAACCAGCCGCATCCATGATGTCCTGTACATATCTCCAGCTTTCCTGCATGTCCTTACTACCGGGATCGTATACTTGATAATATCTTTGAGCTCTTCCTTCGTTATTAATCATTGTTCCATCTGATTCAGCAAATGAACCAACAGGTATAACAAGACTTGCATTTTGAATAGTTTCATTCCGCAGATAATCGAGAGATATAACATTTTCAACGTTAATCAGAAATTTTTCAATTTTTTCTTTGCTGTCTCTTCTGAATAAATCATTCTCAAGAATAAATACGGAATCGGTTACTTCGTTCTCAACAACTCGAAAGGCCTCACTCAATTTTTTACCGCCTATCATGGACAACCCGATACTATTTGCTTCGGGAACAGTGTAAGTCAATCCACACTTTTTATCCTTTTTACAAAGTGCCCATGCCGTATTTGCTGCGGCATGAATTATAGATTCATTCATGCAGCTTGTACCGGCTATAACCAAAGGATTTTTAGCGGATTTTAAATCTCCAGCTACTTTTTCGGCGAGATTTTTTATTTCATCAGTCATACCGCTCACTTGCGGTGCTTCATTATTAAGCAGTGATGCAACAGCAAATCCAAAACGTGCAATATCATTCGGTGCCGCTCTTAATGTTTTTCCTACAATGTCATCCAACTTTGTTCCGGCAGGTGTGGCAATGTAAATAGGACTTTTATCATTTTGAATTAATTCTCTGACAGCGGCATCCTGCCAATCCGGTATTTTTAATTTTGCTACTTGCTCGAGCGGTTTCTGTTTAGCGGACTGACGCAGTGCAAGTGCAAGCATCGGGGCAGTGTTAGTTAAATCTTCACCCAATATTAAAACTGCATCAGATTTTTCGACTTCTCTTAAAGAAGGTGTTCTTGCTATTCCATTTTGTAAAATATTTATGATTTCAGAAATTAATTTATTTTCGGTATCTGAAATTCCTAGATAGAAATTTTCATTGCCTACCATTTTTTTCAGCATCCAGTTGGATTCGAGCGATGCTCTGGGAGAACCGATCCCAATTATTTTTTCGCTCTGCGAAATAATTTTTCCAGCACTCGCTACCGCGGTGTCTTTATCGATAGTTTCAAATTGCCCTGTTGATTTTGATTTTAACAACGGAGTTTTTATTCGCTTGTTACTGTTTGCAAATTCGTATCCAAACCTTCCTCTATCGCAGATGAAATAACCATTTACTTCGCCGTTATACCTGCTTAAAATTCGTCTGACACCTCCATATCTTTCACTCGCAATTATGTTGCAGCCCAAACCGCAGTGCTGGCAGATGGAAGGCGCGTTTGTCAAATCCCATTTACGGGTGTAATGTTTTTTTAAGGTCTTATCCGTGAAAACTCCGGTGGGACAAACCTCAATCAAGTTGCCGCTGAATTCATTTTCGAGAGTTCCGTCCTCATGCCTCCCGAAATAAACATGATTATGGGCTGCGAATGCATCAAAGTCGGTTCCGCCTGCATAATCCCTGTAAAATCTAACACAGCGGTAGCACTGAATACAGCGGTTCATTTCGTGATTTATAAAAGGACCTAAGTTTTGATTTCTGTATGTTCTCTTTTAAATTCAAATCTTCTATAATTATGCCCGGTCATAACCGTCATATCCTGGAGATGACACTCACCGCCTTCATCACAAACCGGGCAGTCATGCGGATGATTTGTCATCAACCATTCTATTACATTCGATCTAAATTTAACTGCTTCTTCTGTTTTTAGAGAAACTCTCAGTCCATCCTGGATTGGCTCCATGCATGACATAACCAATCTGCCGTTTTTATCATTTTCATCTTTATACTTTACAACTGCACATTGCCTGCACGCACCCACCGATCCCATTGCCGGATGCCAGCAGAAATATGGCAGATCAAAACCTAACGAGAGGCATACCTCAAGCAAGTTCTTTTTTTCGTCTGCTTCATATTCTTTTCCGTCAATATAAATCTTAGCCAATTATTTTTACCTCCAGGGACATTTTTTTTCGTTTATATGTCTCTCGTAATCTTCTCTGAAATATTTAAGTGAACTCTGCAGCGGCTCAACGGCTCCGGGAGCTAAAGCACAAAATGTATTTCCCGGACCCAGGTACTTTGAATGATGCGATAGAAGGTCGAGATCATCCATTTTTCCCGTTCCGTTATCTATCGATTGAAGAATTTTTGCCACCCATGGTAAACCGTCGCGGCAGGGAGTGCACCAGCCGCATGATTCCTGAGCGAAAAATTTCTCCAGATTCTGAACCATTCCGACCGGGCAGGTTTTATTATCAAGAATAATCAATGTTCCTGTTCCGAGCCTGCTTCCCGCTTTCATAACCGAAGCAAAATCCATTTGAGTATCAAGATGTTCTTCAACCAAAAAATCCGTAGATGCACCGCCGGGAAGAGCGCCTTTAAATTTGTATCCGTCCTGCATACCGCCTGCATGTTCTTCTATAATTTCTCTCATTGAAGTGCCCAACGGCAGTTCCCAGATAGCGGGCTTTTTCACTCTTCCGCTTGCACCGTAAAGCTTCGTGCCTCCTTCATCCGATATACTTAATTTTTTAAACCATTCGGCACCTTTAGTAATAATGTGCGGAATATTGCTGAGTGTCTCGACGTTGTTAACTATTGTCGGTTTACCGAACAATCCGCTGGTTTGCGGAAACGGCGGCTTCGCTCGGGGCGTTGCACGTTTTCCTTCAAGTGCGTTTAGTAACCCGGTTTCTTCTCCGCACATATATCTGCCAACACTTGTATGAAGATGAAGCTCAAGATTAAAACCGCTACCTAAAATATTTTTTCCCAAATAACCTTTTTCGTAAGCATCGTGAATCGCTTCCAGAATAATTTCTGCGGCTCTTTTATAAGCCCATCTTAAAAAGATATAAGCTTCTGTGGCACCGATCGCATAAGCGCTGAGGATCATTCCCTCAATTAATTGATGAATGTTACCTTCCAGCAAAACTCTGTCTTTAAATGTTCCGGGTTCCATTTCGTCGGCATTGCAGACCAAATATTTTTGTTTCGGCGCATCATCACCCATCGGGACAAAACCCCATTTCATTCCGGTTGAAAATCCCGCGCCACCTCTGCCTTTTAAGTTTGAATCTTTCACTACACTCTGCACATCCTTAGGTGAAAGATCTTTCAACGCTTTTTTAATTGCTTGATATCCGCCGACCTGCTTATATTCTTCCAAACTCAGCGGTGCTAAATCATGTTTTATATTTTCTGTTAAAGGTTTTTCCATCAATAAAAATTAATTTCTAATATCTTAGTTCTTCTTTGTTTATCTCTGTGGATTCTCAACACCTCCCTGTGTAAAAAGATTTCCGTTACACAGAGTACTCAGAGAAGACACTGAGTGCCACAGAGCGTTTTATTCATACTTACTTAAAATCTCATCTAATTTTTCTTCCGTTAAATCTCTATGCAAATCATTGTCAATCATAAGTGCTGGGGCGTGATCGCACGTGCCTAAACAGGGAATGGACAGCAAAGTAAAGCGTTCATCCTTTGTTGTCTCGCCCATTTTAATTCCTAATTTTTTACTGATATGATCCGCAACTTTATCATATCCCAAAATCCAGCAGCTTACACTATCGCAAATGTGAATTACATGTTTCCCTACAGGCCTCCGGTAAACCAGATTATAAAAAGTTGCAATGCTGTCTACTTCATCGGGAGTCATTTCCAAAAATTCTGCAATATCTTTTACTCCGTCATCGTCAACCCACCGCCGGTGCGTTTGAATGACTTTAAGCGCTTCAATACAGGCAGCGCTTTTTTTAGGAAACTGTTTTATCTCGTCTTCTATTTCTTTTTGTTCTTCTGTTGACAGCATAAGTTTTATATTTATAATTATTAATTATTTATCTATCAATATCCGCAAGCACAAAATCGATACTTCCTAAAATTGCTAGCAGGTCGGGAACCGTGTATCCTTTACTGATGTATGAAATCATCTGCATTTGAGGAAATGATGGTGTACGAACGCGTGTTCTGTAAGAGGAGGTATTTCCGTCGCTGATTAAATAATATCCGTTGTTTCCTTTGGTTGCTTCGATACCAAAAAATGCTTCACCGGGTGGAATTACCGGTCCCCACGAAACATTAAGAAAATGATTAATTAAAGTTTCAATATCATGCATCGTTCTATCTTTGCGCGGCGGAGTACTTAAATGATGATCCGATTTAACCGGTCCTTCGGGCATATTATTCAAACATTGCTCGATTATTCTTAAACTCTGTCTCATCTCTTCAACTCTAACTAGCGCCCTATCATAACAGTCGCCGTTTTGGGCGGTCGGAATATCAAACTCAAATTGTTCATAACCTGAATAAGGACGTTTCTTCCTAAAATCCCATTCGTAACCGGTGGCTCTTAAACCAGGACCGGTAACACCCCACTCAATTGCTTCTTCGGTGTTGTAAATTCCGATCCCGATTGTTCTGGCTTTGAAAATTCTGTTTTTCATTACCAGCTTATCATATTCTTTTAGATGTTTCGGAAAATAACTGACAAACTCTTTTACAATTTTGTCCCAACCGTTCGGCAGATCGTCATATACTCCTCCGATCCGGAACCAGTTGGGATGCATTCTGTCGCCGCAAACAGCAGCAATAATATCGAATATTTTCTCACGGTCGGTAAACATGTAAAATACAGGAGAAAGTTGTCCCACATCCTGTGCAAAAGTTCCGTACCAAACCAAGTGACTGGCAATTCTGAAAAACTCCGATAACATAATTCTTATCACCTGCGCTCTCGGCGGCACTTGTATGCCAGCTAATTGTTCAACTGCAAGAAGGTAAGCAAGATTATTCATTACTCCGCCAAGGTAGTCTATTCTATCTGTGTAAGGAATGTACGTGTGCCACGATTGTCTCTCCGCCATTTTTTCAGCACCGCGGTGGTGAAATCCTATATCAGGAACAATATCAACAATCTCTTCGCCTTCAAGCTGAAGTGCTAAACGTAAAACTCCGTGAGTTCCGGGATGCTGGGGACCAATATTTAAAAACATGAAATCGGAATCTTCACTGCTTCGCGTCATTCCCCATTCCTCGGGATTAAATTGCATTGCAAGATTTTCTTTCTCTTTTTTTTCTTCGGGCATTTGAAACGGACCCATTTCCGTAGCGCGGGCAGGATGTTCTTTTCTTAACGGATGTCCTTCCCAGGTTAAAGGCATTAAAATTCTTTTTAAATGAGGATGACCTTCGTAATTTATTCCGAACATGTCATAGACTTCACGTTCGTACCAGTTGGCATTATCCCATAATTTCGTTATTGATGGAAGTGACGGATATTCGCCTTTGAGCGGGACTTTTATTCGAATATCACTATTTCTATCAAACGATAAAAGATGATAAACGGCCGTGAAATCCGCATCAGGTAAATTGTCTTTTTTTGCTCGGGCTCTTTCATCGACAGCAGTTAAATCATAAAGCATCCGGTACGGATTTTCGATATCATTTTTTAAATAACTTAAAACATCAAACACTTTGCTTTTATCCACCCATTGAGTGGGAATTCCATCTCTGGTTTCCTGGGGGGTAAATGTGTCTTCACCGAATTTAGTTTTTAAATCTTCAACAATACTGTCTTTATTATTCATACACTCATTTAATTTAAAATTCTCAAATTTCAGTCGGCGGTTTTAACTTAGTAACACTCATTCTTTTTTCGCGTTTTAAATCCCTCATTACAGGTTTTTCCATTTTACTTATTCCCTGCGGACCAACATACCAGGAAAGAGGTCGTTTTTCTTTGCCAACCATATCGCGTAAAAGTACCAATCCTTCCATGAAAGCATCAGGTCTCGGCGGACAGCCCGGTACGTACATATCAACAGGAAGAAATTTATCAACTCCCTGCACAACGCTGTAGATATCATACATTCCGCCTGAGTTGGCGCATGAACCCATTGAGATAACCCAGCGCGGTTCCATCATCTGTTCATATAATCTTTTTACAATGGGAGCCATTTTAATGAACACCGTTCCGGCAATAACCATTACATCTGCCTCACGTGGAGTTCCTCTTATTACTTCCGCACCAAAGCGGGCAATATCATATTTACTTGTCAGGCTTGTAGCCATTTCAACGTAGCAGCATGATAAACCGAAATTAAAAGGCCACATAGAATTTTTTCTTCCCCATGCTAAAAGATCTTGTAAGCGGCTCATTACTACCGTCTTTTGAACGGTCTCCTCGAAGGAACTTGTACCGTCAATTGTCATGCTCGGATTTGCCGCTTTGCTTAACCACCACTTCATGAATTCTTACTCTTTGTTTTTAAAATTCTGTATTGTTCTAAAATTTTCTTTCCGCTCGGACCAAACTCAAGAGCACCTATACGCCATTCATAAATTAAAACAGCAATCAATATTCCGATAAATACAAATACTGCCCAGTAACCTGCCCATCCTAAATCTTTAAATGCAACTGCCCACGCAACAATAAATGCAGCTTCGAGATCGAAGATGACGAAAAACATTGCTACAATATAAAAATGGGCGGAAAACCTAATGCGGGCATTTCCGGTCGGAACAATTCCGGACTCGTATATTTCATCGGTGGATTTTTCTTTGTGACGTTCTCCGAGAAAGTATGACATGACAATCATACCTCCTACCAGGAGGACTACCAGGACGGCGTATAATAAAAGGGGCCAGAGAATTTTCGAATCACCTGTGCTCAACTGCTTGCTCCTTCCGTGTTTCTGTTTTTAATTTAATTAATGAAACATTTCTAAAAAGGAATTTCAAAAAAAGTATTAAACCACAGTTAAATACAAAGTCGAAAATTATAAAAAGAACCTTTCTAAATACGTTTCACTAATCTGACATTACTAATGAGAAAGCTGAGTGCACCTTACAAATCGATATCTAATCTTAATATTTCTTATTTGAATCTTTAAGAGTATAAGTAAAATAATTCATTCATTTGGTGATTTAAATTAACATACAGCATTTAATGTGTAATTACAGCGGATGGATAAGGTAATTTTATAGAAGTAACTAACTGAAGTTGAGTGTGTTATAAATCTAAGTAGAAAAATAATAATTTAAAATAATAAAAAGAATAATTATATTGCCTTTCCGCAAGTAGAAGATATTTCTGCTTGGCTCAAATTTATGCGGATTGATTTCAATTAAAAATATATTTTTATTTTTTATCTGAGGTATATTTATGTCAGCTCTTTTTATGATAATTCTTGTTGCTGTATTTGTTACAGTTGCTTCATTGCAAATATTTACTTTGAGAAAAATTAGTAAAGAGGCGAATTCCCCCAAAACACACAATGACGGAAAGTCATAATTTTATTTTATTGTTTTTGTAAAAATTTCCACACTATAATAAAATGCTCTCTCTTTTATTTACTCTTATAATTATGGTACCATAAATTATTAATGATACATGTTGCTTGTAAATATGTCATCATTGAAACGATGCCATTATTTAAGAAGAATCATCTTATTATTTGCATGGAACCGCAGATCACCTTCCGAAGAAAAAGCATCGAAGGTATAAAAATATATTCCTGATGATAGACCGGAAGCATCAAATGAAACTCTGTAATAACCAGCTGATTTATTTCCATCGACTAATTTCTTAATTTTTTGCCCTAGAGAATTATATATAATTATCTTAACCCTGCTTTCCTGCGGAACTTTAAACTTTATCTGAGTTTGGGGATTAAAAGGATTGGGATAGTTTTGAAATAACCGGTAATTTTCTACATGCATATTTTTTTCAACAATATTTGTAGCATAATCGGCGTTTACCACTTCGCCTGCATGAACGGAGACTCTTCTTACATAACTTCCATTTAAAGCTGTTATTGTATATGTCCCCGGTTTTACATCTCCTATTGCATAATTTTCCTGATAAATATCATCTTCTCCTATAGACGGATCGTTAAAATTGTAAGTTAAAGAATAACCGTATGTTGTATAAGGGGGCCTTGGTTTAGGATCGGGAGAAATATCCACTCTCGTGCTGTTTGATGCATCCGCAATATGTCCGTAAATTGTACCCATTCCTTTAATAGTACACCATAGTTCGGGATTCCTTCTTGATCTATGAACGTTGTAGGAAGGGCTGTTCATTCTAATTTCAAAGTGAAGATGAGGACCTGTTGAATTACCCGTATTTCCGGATATTGCAATCGGCTGGCTCGCATCGATTGACTGGTTAACATTTATCAAAGGCTTAGTTAAATGAAAATACATTAGATAAATATCCTTGTTATTCCACTTACTCTTAATTATAATGTAGTTACCGGCTCCGTCTTTTTCATAACCATTGTCTGGATCATTGGGATCGTAGCCGACAAAGTATACGATACCGGCGGAAGCAGAGTAGACGGTGTCATATTTAATTGCAATGTCCAATCCCAAGTGCGCGCGTGAAGGATCTTGAAAATTCGGTTCGCCGTAAAGGTATGAACCGTTCGTTTGAACTGTATCGGGGACAGGGCGTACTAACCGGAACTGTTGGGGAAGAATTTCAGTTTTTAAAAGTAAAGTTAGCCAGATTACTAACAAAATCTTGGACTTTTTCACATTCTAACTCTCATTTTTTTAATAAGAATATTAATTTTCAAAATAATCAGTATAATTATTAATTACTACAAAAATATTCATAAATGAATGGGGAAATATTAATGAGCCACGAAATATTATTAGGACTTGCAGCAATAATTATATTCGGCATTACCGCTCAATGGATAGCGTGGCGTTTCAAATTACCTTCAATCCTGCTGCTGTTGATTTTTGGATTTGTTGCCGGACCTATTTCCGGTTTGATTAATCCCGATAAATATTTTGGCACCCTTTTATTTCCTATCGTTTCCGTATCGGTTGCTATTATTTTATTTGAGGGGGGACTAAGCCTGAAGTTAAATGAACTAAAAGCCGTCGGTAGCGCAGTGCGTAATTTGATAATTATAGGAATACCCGTCACATTAGGTCTTATAACATGTTCGGCTTATTTTATTCTTAACTTATCATTCCCAATGTCTCTACTCATGGGTTCAATATTGGTTGTCACGGGTCCCACTGTTATACTTCCGTTGTTGAGACAGATAAAACCGACTGCTCAACTGAATACCGTATTAAAATGGGAAGGTATTATTAACGATCCGATAGGGGCGTTGTTAGCTATTTTAGTATTTGAAGGAATTCTTGCAGGCGGTTTTCAAGCAGCTACCGCACAGGCTGCAGCAGGATTTTTTAAAACTGTAATCATTAGTACCATAATCGGATTAGCCGGTGCTTATATAATTGTTCTTCTTTTAAAATATAAAATAATGCCCGATTTTTTACATAACCCGGTTACATTATCTATTGTTATCGGGATTTTTGCATTATCGAATATTATCCAATCGGAGAGCGGATTATTTGCGGTTACGGTGTCCGGTATTTATCTCGCTAATCAAAAAGAAGTTACTTTAAAACATATTGTTGAATTTAAAGAAAATCTGCGGGTGTTGTTAATATCGGTTCTTTTTATAATGCTTTCAGCCAGGATTAAAATATCTGACATACGCATGATATCAGCGGATAGTTTAATTTTTGTTGCTTCACTAATTATAATAATCCGACCTTTGGCGGTTTTGATTTCAACCTTCAAAACTTCTTTAAATTGGAAAGAAAAATTGTTTATCTCATGGATGGCACCGCGCGGAATAGTTGCAGCAGCAGTGTCTTCATTGTTTGCCATCGAACTATTACGAGCCGGTTATAACATGGCTGAAGAATTAATACCCATCACATTCCTGGTGATAATAGTTACAATTACGGTTTACGGAATTAGTTCAATGCCCCTTGCAAAATGGATGAAGCTTGCAAACCCCAATCCCCATGGCTGCCTTATATTAGGTGCTCATTCTTTCGGTAGAGCTATAGGAAAATATTTAAAGGAGAAAGGATTTAATGTTCTATTGATAGATACAAACAGGGCTAATATATCGTTAGCAAAAATGGAAGGATTAGCCACCCATTGGGGAAGCGTTCTTTCGGAAGAAATAATAAATGATATTGACCTAAACGGTATCGGCAATCTTCTGTCATTAACTCCCAACGGAGAAGTCAATTCGCTTGCTTGTTTATACTTTTCAAAAGTATTCGGCAGTTCCCGTGTTTATCAACTTTCTGTTGAAGAAAAAGTTGCTCATCAGGGAAAAGAAGTATCAAAAGATTTAAGAGGTCAAATATTATTCGGTACTACATTTACATTTTCATACCTGCTTGAAAAATTTGATACCGATTTAAAAATCGGTTCAACTAAAATTACTGCTAAATTTAATTACGAGGATTATTTAAAAAGGAATAAAGATGAAGTAATCATTCCGATGTTTCTGATTGACGATAATGAATTAATAATTTATACCAAGAATAATCAACCAGATCCAAAAGAAGGACAAACCTTAATTAGTTTGGTAAAGAAAAAATTGCTCGAATAACTACATGTTCATATTACAAAAAATATCTATGAATATTATTCCGTGAAAGTTTAGGGAAGATAATATTCAATGTGAGATAAAATACACTCTGTATATTAAATTTCTATGTCTATTTAATTTATCAAAAAAAATATACAGTTTGAAACATCGAGCGATCAGTTAAAAATATGGATAATTCCTTAGAAAATAATATAATCCCAGCATGTGTTCCAATACTCATCGTTTATTTTAGAATTTCTTTAAAATTAAAGAATAGTTTAAGAGTATAAAAAACATTTTGTTTTATATACATATAAGTTTTTAATAATTCTTCGAGTTTATATGATGATACATTTTACAGACTTCCAATTGGGGTTTACGTTCGCTCTTGTACTATTTTCAATTACTTTAATGCTAATATTAATGAGAAGGACAAATTCTATTTTAAAAAGTATTAAAATATCAGCAGCAATGATTTTGTTTACAGTTATTACGCTTTGTTGGGGATTTATGTCTGGAAGTATAGTTAAAAGTAAAAATGAGGCAATTCTTCCAATATTAAATCTTCCCGGCTCTGGAATATTTGAAAAACCGGAAGCAGAAAAACGGATCGAACAACATAAAGTACTTAATAAAGATAGTTTGAATCTTACTTTATCTGAAAGAGTAGCACATGTTTACGGTATAAACGAATTTCCAAAAGTGAAGAGTATGACTTATACATTTAATGTAAAGTTTAACGGAAAGGAATTTCACAGGACCTGGAAATGGAATCCAAAAACGGAAAAAATTACGTATTGGGGAAAAGACAGTACAGGTAAGGAAATAAAATTTTCTTATAGCCGGAAAGAGAAAATGGATGAAAAGACAAAAAAGATAGATGCTGCTTTTATAAACGATAATTACTGGCTGCTTTTCCCTTTTCATTTGGTCTGGGATGATCATGTTGATATTAAGGATGTAGGAATGAAAGATTTTCCTATCGGTAAAGGTAAGGGTAATTGCGTGATGGTTAAATATCAGGGCGATTACGGTTACACTCCTGGTGATGAATTTGAGTTGTTCCTAAATAAAGATTATACAATTCATCAGTGGATTTACATGCACGGCGGCAGCTCAAAAAATCCTCGTCCGGCAACATGGGAAGGGGACAAGAAATTCGGTAAAATTATGATATCAACCGCGCATTACGGACCAAATAAAAAATTTAAACTTTGGTTTTCGAATGTGAAGGTTGAATATTAATGATGTAGTCAAAAAAATTATTAGTTTATTTTAGCCTCTGATTTATTTAGAGGCTTTTTTGCTTAAAACTGTTTTTAATTAGAATAGTCACCCACACTTATAAATCTACCTGCTCCGAGATAAAAATTTGTATTAAGGATTTTTTCAACATACGTTTCTTTTAATTGTTCTTTATTTTGTTTCGGATTAATAGCAAAATAATCGACAAACCCGCCGCCGCTTTTTGCTTTTTGCGACATCAATCGAAAATAATAATTCCCTTTTGCATCTTTTATATTAGTGCCTGTTTTACCTACGAGTGCGGTGTCGGAGGGATTAATAATAATCCGGTCATTAGTATAATCGTTAACAAAAAAGCAACCGGAATTATCGTTAAGAAAATGAACATTTGTAATAAATTTTTTGACTAAGGCAGTATCTATATTGCCTTTTGAATCTAGTGCAATGTTGCTTAATCCTTCTGCCGTAACATGAACTGCAGTCTTCAAAACTTCTCTCCGGTTCTCGATATAATTGTTCGAAGAATAGTTATTTGCTTTTTTACTCTTTAAGCAGCCGACGGCTAAAAAGGATAAAAGAATCATGGAAATTGCTAAATATTTTTTCATCACAAAACTCCATATTATTAATATCACGTCATTTTCGTTACAAATCACATAACGATTCAATTTGTAAATTAAAATTCTTATATTGAAATCCAATCATCAAAAATTATAAAAGTTTTAGTAAAAAATTGTTGAAATTGAATACAGCATTCTATTTAACCCTCTATGTTTTGATAACAAATATAAAATAGTACAATCAAAAATAATCTATTTAATGATAAACAAGGGACATATCATTGCTAAAACAACTCTTTAAAACCAAAAGTCTTGATAAATTAATTGGTGAAGGTGAAAAACCCGAACATCAACTAAAACGTGTACTGGGCGCCTTTGATGTTGTAATTTTAGGGATCGGCGCTATAATCGGTGCCGGTATTTTCGCCACTATCGGAACGGCAGCAGCTGGTGATGCATTAAGACCGGGAGCTGGACCCGCTCTAATGCTTTCTTTTGTATTAACGGCAATTGCCTGCGGATTTGCCGCTCTTTGTTATGCCGAGTTTGCTTCAATGGTTCCGATTTCCGGCAGTGCTTATACTTATTCTTACGGAACTCTCGGCGAGCTGGTTGCATGGATAATCGGCTGGGATTTAATAATCGAGTATGCCGTCGGTAATGTTGCCGTTGCTATCAGCTGGGCAAATTATTTTAAAACGTTTGTCGCGGGATTTGGTATTCATATTCCCAACTGGATGTCGATCGATTATAGAACTGCTGAAAAAATTCCCGGACTTCTGGAACATGCCCCGCATCTGTTCGGAGTTCCCATTGTTTTTAATCTTCCGGCGTTTGGAATTGTTGCTTTTATAACTGTTATCCTTGTGCTCGGAATTAAAGAAAGCGCAAGATTTACAACCATTATGGTTATCATTAAGCTTTTGGTATTAGGACTATTTGTGGCGATTGGTTTCTTTTGGTTTAAACCGTCTAATTGGGTTCCATTTGCGCCCAACGGCTGGTCGGGTATACAAGCTGGAGCAGCAGTTGTCTTTTTTGCCTACATCGGATTTGATGCTGTGTCTACGGTTGCCGAGGAAGTTCGAAATCCTAAGCGTGATATGCCTATCGGAATTATCGGTTCATTAATTATCAGTACCATTATTTATATACTCGTTGCCGCCGCATTCACCGGAATGATACCTTACAAAGCATTGGTAAAAACATTAGCAACAAGTCAAGCCGAGCCGTTAACACTGGCGGTTCAGTATGTTCACATTAAAAACTGGGGAAATTTTCTTGTAGGCGTTATTGCCTTCGGATCTGTAATTGCTCATACGGCGGTGCTTCTGGTATTCCAACTCGGACAGCCGAGAATATTTTTCTCTATGGCGCGTGACGGATTATTGCCGCCCAGTTTTGCAAAAGTTCATCCCAAATACAGAACACCTTTTGTAACTACAATTTTCACAGGTCTTATCGTCGGTGTTACCGCAATGTTTACTACTATAGATGAAATGGTGGATTTAACCAACATTGGAACGTTATTTGCATTTATACTTGTGTGTGCCGGCATTATAATTTTAAGAAAAAGAGAGCCGAATCGTCCCAGAGCATTTAAAACTCCTCTTGTTCCTCTAGTTCCTATATTGGGGATTATCGCTTGTCTTTATTTGATAATGGGTCTTCCCTGGATTACATACGTTCGTTTCGCTGGTTGGCTTGTTATTGGTATGGTAGTTTACTTCTCATACGGGTATAAGAGAAGCAGACTCAGGAATGAATTGACGAAAGACTGATAAATTATTTATTACAGTGCTGGCTTTCGTTATGAATGCGTATACGGCATATTGCGGCAGGAATGCAATTATTTTCCTGCCTTTTTCTTTAATTTGCTCATATTTAGATATCGTTAATAGTTGGAAATTACAATAATAGCGGATTTGTAATTTGAACACTCCTTCAAAATCACAAAAACTAGAAAGAGGTTTAGGCTTAAAAGAGGCTACCGCACTCAACATGATTGACATGGTGGGAATAGGTCCGTTCATTGTTTTGCCTATTGTAATTAAGGAAATGAACGGACCGCAGTGTATGCTTGCATGGGTTTTCGGTGCACTGCTGGCTTTTATGGACGGATTTGTATGGGCAGAGTTAGGCGCGGCTATGCCTGAAGCAGGCGGAAGCTATGTTTTTTTAAGAGAAATTTACGGGCGGCATATCTGGGGAAAATTATTTTCTTTCCTTTTAATCTGGCAGACTATCTTTCAAGCACCGCTTGTTATTGCTTCTGGTTCTATTGGATTTTCGCAGTACGTTACTTATCTGGTTCCGCTAGGTCCGGCGGGACAAAAAATTATTTCTGGTCTTTTAGTAATTACACTCGTTATTTTGCTCTACAGAAATATTACCACGGTTGGTAAAATTTCGTTATTTCTCTGGATTGGAGTAATCGCAACAATAATCTGGCTGATTTTTGGAGGTGTTACTCATTTTAACCCGGATCTTGCTTTCGATTTCCCGAAAGGAGCTTTTAGTTTTTCTTTCCTGTTCTTTGCCGGTTTGGGAAGCGCATCGGTTGAAACCATCTATACTTATTTGGGTTATTATAATATTACTAATCTTGGTTCAGAGTTGAAGGCGCCCGAAAAAAACATACCTAAAAGTATTTTTATTTCTATTGCAGGAATTGCGGTTTTGTATCTTGCCATGCAGCTTTGCATACTTGGAGTTATACCATGGCGTGAAGCAATGAACTCACATTTTATAGTCAGTACATTTGTCGAACGGATTTACGGATCACGTGCTGCTGATGTGGCAACTATATTAATCCTCTGGATAGCCTTCTCTTCACTTTTTTCGTCTATGCTCGGTTATTCGAGGATTCCATATGCGGCGGCGCTGGACGGAACATTCTTCAAAGTCTTTTCACGAGTTCATCCTAAAAAACATTTTCCGCATGTTTCGCTTCTTGCAATAGGTGCTATTGCATTTGTATTTAGTCTATTATTTAAATTGAAAGAAGTAATCAGTGCGATTCTAGCGATGAGAATACTTGTTCAATTTATTGGACAAGCATTCGGAGTTATTTTTGTCCGGTACAGTCAGCCATCATTTAAACTGCCTTTTAAAATGTGGTTTTATCCTATCCCTGCACTGATTGCAATTCTTATGTGGATAGGATTGTTCTTGTCTACCGGGATGTTCTTTGCGCTAGGCGGTGTAGTGGTGATGCTGATTGGCTCCATCATCTTTTTCATGCGTTCTTATTTTATGAAGAACTGGCCATTTGAAATTAGAGAGATGAATGATTAATACTTAACTCAAATATTAAATGTATCTGAAAACGATGCTGAATTTTTAGTTGTTTCTAATCCGGCTGTCAAAAACGATAGGATTAATTTAGAATAAGCAAGCAGCGAATTGCGGAAACGATTCCTGTCCTTCAAAAAAATGTGTTCTTGTAATCCTGAAATTTGTACAAGGCATTGGGACAATGTAAAATCTCAATTAAAAGTTGATCCCGTAATGTTTGAACTTAGATTCCAAAGTTCTTCCCCAAGTTTGTTATTATAAGATAACGCAGAAGACTTACTAATATCTTTGCGGAAATAATACTTTCCGGAAGTATTTTCTACGTCTTTGGAAGTTGATAAATAGACAATCGCCTTTGCTGCTTTCGAAGGTGAAATCAGAGTACGTTTTGATAGATAAAATATATAGTGTTTTGCCCAGGAAATTAGCCCGTCGTTTCTTCCCAAGTTTGTAGCAACACCGCCGGGATCCATTGCATTGACAGTAATATTTGTTCCTTTCAATCTCCTTGAAATTTCATATGTAAATAAAATAATAGCGAGTTTCGACTGACCGTATGCAGTGCGTCTATCATAATTTTTAGGATTCTTAATATCATCAATATCAATCGATGCTTTCCAATGTGCACTAGATGAAACATTAATTATTCTGGCTCCTTGTACATGTTTCATCAGATCAAGCAAAGATAGTGTTAATGCAAAATGACCCAGATAATTTGTTGCGAAGGTAAGCTCTATGCCATCTATTGATTTTTGGTAATGCTGGTACCTGGCTCCTGCGTTATTTACAAGCACATCAATATTATCATATTTGTTTTTAATTTTATCGCATAAAGCGTTTACTTCTGAAATTGAGGAAATATCAGCTTTTAAAAAATTAACATTTACGCCGTATTTTGTCTTTACTTTCCGGGCAATTTTATTTCCTTCCTTTTCGTTTCGACCGGTAATTATAAGATTAAAACCTTCCCGTCCCAAACCCATACTGCAAGCCTTACCAATACCGGATGTGGCTCCTGTAATTAATGCTGTTTTTGTTAACATAATAATTCCATTAATTTATATGATTTTTTTCCAAACATCATATAGAGGTTTATAAAAGTTTGTCTCCATTATTTTCTCGAATCGAACTTCAACTTCCGTAATTATTTCGTTTTTACTTAATTAAATCATCTCTGCATTTTTGATTATAGATTTAATATACTATCTTTTCTATTCTTACGCTACAATAGAAATGCGCAATTTTATTTTGACTTTTTTTAGTGAAGGTATACTGCTTTTAATAGATCTTCATCCAACAATTATAATTGCCTCAGTTGTATCCAATATAATTTTAAGTTTAAATAAAAATTCAAAATTAAATCTATTGTCCAACTTTTTTAGACAACATTATTAATTTTGACTAATTTGCTAAATAAATTTTGCATAACATTTAAATGTTACAGCATCAAATATTTTTAGAATGCTCGATCTATTTTTTAGAGACAATTTAAAATCTATGGAAATATTTGCAGCAAAAAAAAAGAATTATCCTGAAGGTGAGATGATAAAAACAATAAAGCAAATAAAAAAAATAATTGTAGGCATAATCGGATTTACAATTCTTTTTATTGGTGTACTGCTGATTGTTCTGCCCGGTCCGGCTTTTATAGTAATTCCGCTGGGACTCGGAATTCTTGCAACGGAATTCGTTTGGGCAAGAAAAATATTAAATAAGGATAAAGATAAATTCAAGAAAAAAACTAATAATTTAAAATAGAATTGGTGCAGAATCTTCAAAGGTATTTTGTTATTCTAATAACATCGAAAGCAAATATGAATTTTAAAATGTATGAATCACATAGAATCCTGAAAATTATTCTTACAATGAATTTTCTTTTACTACTATCGGCATTTTTTTTAACAGGCTGCCGGAAGCCTCTTAGCCAAAAGGGAAATCCTGCTTACATTGCACAAATAAAAGAATGGCACGAAGAAAGAATTGAAAACTTAAAAAAACCTAACGGCTGGTTAAACCTTGTGGGCTTGTACTGGCTAAAAGACGGCGAAAACACATTTGGTTCCGATAGTGCAAACTCAATTATTTTCCCGGATAAAGCTCCGAAGTATATGGGCGTATTTAGATTAAATAACGGTAAGGCAACTGTAAAAATAAACACCGGTTTAAATGTAACTAACAACGGCAGTCCTGTAACGGAAATGGAATTGCAAAATGATTTATCGGCTTCCCCAACCATATTGGAATACAATTCGCTGCGATGGTTTATAATTAAAAGGGGGGATAACATGTACGGTGTGAGACTACGCGATTTAGATGCACCGCTTGTAAAAAACTTTGAAGACATAAAAACATTTCCGGTTAATGAGGATTGGAGAATCATGGCGGAATTTGTCAAGTACAACGCACCTAAAGTTATTTCAGTTCCAAGCATAATCGGAACCGTAGACCAGGATACACTTCCTGGCTATCTTTCTTTTGTTCTCAACGGAAAAAAATACAAATTAGATCCCGTAGTTGAAGGAAATGAATTCTTCATAATATTTGCTGATGAGACAAACGGAAAGGAAACTTACGGTGCCGGAAGATTTTTATATGCGGCAATGCCGGAGTCAGCCGGAAAAACAATTTTAGATTTCAACAAAGCTTATAATCCTCCTTGTGCCTTTACTGAATTTGCTACATGTCCTCTTCCCCCGAAAGATAATTATCTTCATTTGAAGATAACAGCAGGTGAAAAAAAGTATGGGGAAGAATAACACTAGTATTTATTTAATAAATGAGTCTACTCTAAAAATGGTTTAAATGTCATTCTGAGGGAGCGAAGCGACTGAAGAATCTTTCATATTATAATGAGTTAGAGATTCTTCCCTTCGTTCATAATAAAGCGTCTGAGCTTTTTAGGGCGGGCTCATAAATAGCCATTATTATTTTTTTCAAAAGGCTGCCTAAAAAGTAATCTACATTTTGGACAGCCTTCATGAATGAGTTTAAAAATTCTCACAAAGTTAAAAATATTTACAAAAACAATAGTGTAAATGAGAATATCATGTATGGTTTATTAATTATAAATCTTGAAGGGATTTCCCCTGCTTATTTCTTTGCCGAAATTTTGTTTATAAATCTTTTTATACTTATCTAATAAATTATTAGGAAGTTCCTTCCCGTTGACGGTCATTTTATCAGGTCCGAGTTCCATACTGAAATGTTCATCTTCTATTTTAATGTATCCGTCCTTTACTAATTCATGCTTAACATCCTTTAAGAAACTTTTCAACTTGCTTAGTTTTTTATCAAGATCTTTTAAATTTAATTTTAAATCCTTCAGCTCATCTTTAAGCCTGCTCATCCGGGACTCTAAACCTGACATGTTGATGTCGGAGTTGTCATAATCAAAATAGAATGAATGATGATTAAATTTCATTTTCTTTATATGATTTTTCAGCTTCTCCATATCAGTTCTGAATTCAGTTGTATCGAATTTAAAATCAAATTTCATATCTTTTAGTTTGTGCAATTCTTTGCTCATATTTTTCATTTCTTCCTTAAATGCTTTTTTGTCGAAAGGAAAATATGTAGAGTCAAATTTCAGATTCCGCAGACTGGATTTCAAATGCTCCATATCTTTTTTAAATTCTGTTGAATCGAACGGAAAATCTTTCATGTGAAAGGTAAAGTATCGCGGTTCGCTTTGTACTTCGTAGAGATTATCATATACTAAATCTTTGTACTGTTTAATCTGCTTCTCAGGAATTTGAACATTGTTCTTATAAAGTTTTGATATTTTGTTATTATCGAAAATAACTTTCCAGTTGATATCATTTCCATCTTTTTTTTCGACGAAAGAAAACACCTTTTCGTTAGGCTTTAGTGTATCTTGAACGGTTTTGGGTTTGTTTCCGGTCTGACCTGAAGTACTTGCACAAGCTTGCAAGCTAACGAGAGAATAGACTGTTATTGCAAATATTGCAGTCAATTCTCCGAATTTGTGAAAAGAAAATTTAGTAAATGAAGATTTCATCCTTCGCTCCTTTTGGTTTATAAATAACTTGCGGAAACGGGATTTATTTTACGGAATCATCCGCTTTTATTAATTAAGACGCTCGGGCGAAAGGGAAGTTTTGTGTAATCATCACCAATTATTTGAACGAGCATTTTTTGATATGAACGGTTACAATTTAGGATGGAGAAAGGTTAAATAAATCTTTGAGATTATCTTTGATGAGAGATTTTAAAATTGGTCAATTGTCATTGTAATCAATTAATTTATTAAGGATTATATAAATGACGGACGAAACCCAAATGATACTATGAATAACTGTAAGACAAATGACAAAGACAATAAAAACTAAATAAAAATTTTTTTGCATTTTATTATCATTATTGGAATATTCACTCCTGTTTTTTAATTTAGTTTTGCAATTTTTTTTAAGGGGAGATTTATGGCAAATAATAAAGATTCCGCAGCAGAATTCAAACCTTATATTTCCGCAAAAGAAACCATCTCTGAGTTCACATTAAAAGCAATAATTTTAGGTGGAATTTTCGGAATAATCTTCGGCGCATCCTCTGTTTATTTGGGATTAAAAGTCGGAATGACGGTCAGCGCTTCAATACCTATCGCTGTATTGGCAATTTCCGTATTTAAAAAGTTCGGCAACGCAACTATACTTGAAAACAATATAGTTCAAACAATAGGTTCTGCCGGTGAATCGGTAGCTGCAGGAGTTGTCTTTACAATTCCGGCACTTTTATTTCTTCCCGGGGGAATGGCTTACTTCAAATATTTTCAAATATTTGTTCTTGCTTTAACCGGCGGCGTTTTGGGAGTTCTCTTTATGATTCCTCTAAGAAGAGCATTAATTGTAAAAGAGCATGAAACCTTACCGTATCCTGAAGGAACTGCATGCGCCGACGTGCTGATTGCCGGCGAAAAGGGCGGTAATTTAGCAAAAAAAGTTTACTATGGTTTAGGTATAGCATTTGTTTACAAACTCTTCATGTCTATTCTCGGATTGTGGAAAGATGTTCCTACTTATGTATTCGGAAGAAAATCTGCACTGCCTAACGGAACAATCAACGGTGAAATAACTCCGGAACTATTAGGGGTTGGGTATATAATCGGTCCGCGTATTGCCGGAATAATGGTAGCCGGCGGCGTTCTGTCATGGATAGTTTTAATTCCGTTAATCACGTTATTGGGTGATCATTTAACAACGGTATTTCCGCCCGCGACCAAGCTTATATCGGAAATGTCTCCGAGCGAAATTTGGAACAATTATATCAGATATATTGGTGCCGGCGCAGTAACATTCGGCGGGTTAATTACTTTAATAAAATCTATTCCAACAATTATTAGTGCATTTTCGGATTCCTTTAAAGACATAAAAGCGAATAGGGCAAATAAACAAAATAATGTAGTTACTGAGATCGAAAGAACTTCAAGAGACATACCTCTTACGGTTGTTTTAGGGGGAAGCCTTTTACTTGTAATTTTTATGGTTTTGATTCCTTCTATTCCAACGAACTTTCTTTCCGCAATTATGGTTGTAATATTCGGATTTTTCTTTGTCACTGTTTCTTCAAGAATTGTGGGGTTAATCGGTTCATCATCAAATCCGGTATCCGGTATGACGATTGCAACTCTAATGGCAACTTCTTTAATTTTTGTCGGAATCGGATGGACGGGTGACTTTTATCAGCCATTAGCCTTGGTTGTCGGCTCAATTGTTTGTATTGCAGTAGCAAATGCCGGTTCTACATCTCAAGATTTAAAGACCGGTTTTTTAGTCGGCGCAACACCTATTAAACAGCAAATCGGACTGCTAATTGGAGTTTTAGTTTCCGTTGTTGCAATTGGATTTACATTACTTCTGCTAACAAATACAGTTGGAATAGGTACCATTACACCGCAGCACCCTCAACCATTGCCTGCACCGCAGGCAATTTTAATGTCAACTGTTATCAAAGGATTATTAAGTCAAAATCTACCCTGGGGATTAGTACTTATCGGAATGGGCCTATCATTAGTAATGGAATTATCGGGAGTTTCGTCTCTGGCTTTTGCTGTTGGAGCGTATCTTCCGCTTTCGACTACTTCGACAATATACATCGGCGGTTTGGTTAAATGGTTTGTCGATAAAAAGAAAAAATCAAAAGAAACCGAAATTGGACCCGGCGCATTATTTAGCTCAGGGCTTATTGCCGGTGGTACGATTATGGGAATTATAGTTGCTGTGTTAATCGGATGGACAGTCGGCAACGATGTCCAGGGAAATGCAATTTCATTTATTGATAAAGTTCACCAAATAGTTCTCGGCATTTTTACAAGCGGCGGTACAGGAACTTTAGGCGATTATTTAGGCGGCTGGGGTGATATTTTAGGTTTGTTTTTCTTTGCTTTGCTTTCATTATTGCTTTATAAAATTGCAATGGGAAAAGAAGATAAAATTTAATTAGAAAATTCATGACAAAAATCAATCCGCCATTAGGACTCGTTAAAAAAGAACCAACACCTTTTTATAGGTGGATGGTTCTTTTATTTTTAAGTGTTGCAATGTTTGGCAATTACTATGTTTTCGATTCTATTGCATTAGTTGCCGATCAGCTAAAAACCTCACTTCATTTCACTGATCTAGATATCGGGCAGCTATACTCTGCTTACAGCTTAGCCGCAATAATAGTATTAGTCTTTGGCGGTATTTTGGTTGATAAATTGGGTACAAAAAAATCGGCACTTATTTTTGCTTCAATTTGTACAATTTCAGGCTTTTTAGTTGCGTTTTCGTCAAATTTATATCTAATGCTTGCCGGCAGATTTTTATTGGGAATCGGATCAGAGCCTCTAATAGTTGCAATTACCGTAGCAATTGCAAAATGGTATAAGGGAAAAGAATTAAGTTTTGCTATGGGATTAAACTTGTTTTTTGCCCGCAGCGGAACCGTTGCTGTTGACAATTCTCCTACAATTTTTCCGGGCTTGTATAGCGGCGGTTATTCAGCTCCTTTGTTTGCGGCTGCTTTTATAGGTATTCTTTCACTTGTAGGTATTCTGGTTTATTATATAATTGAATCTTCAGGTGAAAAGAAGTTTGCATTGGGTGGCGGCGCCCAGACCGACAAATTAAACTTGAAGAATCTTTTTAAATTTAATAAGTCATTCTGGTATATAACATTGTTATGTGTTACGTTTTATTCTGCGATCTTTCCTTTCCGAACTTTTGCAGTTAAATTCTTTATGGAAAGTCATCACCTGTCGCGTGAAACCGCAGGCTGGATGATCTCAAATTTACCTCTGGCTGCAATGATTGCGACACCGCTCATTGGATTACTGGTAGATTTTATCGGCAGACGTGCGTTACTGATGACCATAGGTTCAATTTTATTATTACCTGTTTATTTGCTGATGGCTTACAGTAATCTTTCACTTTATGTTCCGGTTATTATGATGGGAGTTGCATTCTCATTAATCCCTGCAGTTATGTGGCCCGCGGTATCTTACATCGTGGAAGAAAAGCGTTTGGGAGCTGCCTATGCACTGATGACACTAATACAGCAAATTGGAATGATGCTATTTCCATTAATAGTAGGAGCTGCAAACGATTATTCAGGTGCAAGTGCAACTAATCCAGGTGGATATAATCTTGGAATGTGGATATTTTCAATACTCGGAGTCTTAGGTCTTATCTTTGCATATTTGTTGAGGAAATCGGAAACCGGACCGAACGGACATGGGCTTGAACTAAGTAAAGCTGAGGCTGAACGGAGAAGGCTGGCTATAGAAGCCGGCAGTTAGTAACGAAATAGAACTGAAATTTATTTTATGACAGTATAATCATTCTGAAAAAAGCAATTTCCCTACTGAGACCGTCAATTATATACAAAAGTTATGCACAGCCCTATTTTTGTTATATTGAGCGAAGCACGCAATGGACTCCAATGGCGAAATAACTTAAAATGCTCAATAAATGCAGCAATGAGATTCTATCCGCCTAAGTTAATACCATATGGCACAGATATAGACGGGTCAGAATGACAATTTTGTTTATTAACTATTATTTTAAGGTGCTCAATTCTAATCGTCATCTTTATCATGATGTTTTTCTACTGTCTTAACAAAAGCGCTTCTTACAGGGGCGGGCATTACCGAGTTTCTGCCTTTCACCGATTTCCAGATAATTTCATTTAATTCATCTTCCGGCGCTGCATCTTCTTTTGCGAAATTCATTTTTTCACTTGCTTCGGAACCGTAAGCATCCGCCATATTTTTTGCGTGAATGTCTATCAGCGGGGAAATGACATTATAAGGTGTTGTATCCGGTTTATCCTGAATAGAAAACAAAATGGGTGTTGCCGAAAGATCGTACTGTGTCATCGGCGGCAGCCCTAGAATTAACTCCATTGTTTTCAAAACTCCGGATGTTGAATACATTGTATGATCAACATAATGGCGTTTAACATAGGGACTGATAACAAGCAGCGTTGATCGATGAGCATCCACATGATCCGAGCCGTCCTGAGCATCATCTTCCAAAACAAAAATAATCGAACTCTTCCAGTATTTGCTGTGAGATATAGTCTGTACGATTAAACCTAGTGCATAATCGTTTTGTGCAAGATAAGCGTGCGGGGTTAATCTTCCTTTAGCTGTTCCGTATGTATGGTCGTTCGGTAATCTCATTATGTTGAAATTTGGGAGCGAATCGTTTTTCACATAGTTTTCAAACTCTTTTTTCCATTGTTCATACCGGTAAACATCACTGATAGTTAAACTCCAGCCCGGGTATGTCGGGGAAACATACGGACGCATATCTTCATCATTTGCCTGATAAATTCCGTTCACTTTGCTGACGAACTCACCGTAATCTCTTAAAGATCTACCATGGTTCAAAACATCATTCCAGATGTAACCGGAAGACGGTGTTGCAATCGGATAACCGCCTTCAAACTGATATGCGCCGCCTCTTCCGCCGTAATATACAGGCCACATTTTTTCCACGTAATCGGTAGCATATGCAGCAGTCGACCAGTTATGTCCGTCCGCGCTTACTTCGGCATCTACATAAAAATTATCGTATAGCGTAAATTCTTCCGTCAAGTTATGCTGATTCGGCGTAATCTTCCGCGGGAATAAACATAACGAAGAATCTCCATTTCCTTCTTTTATATCCCCGAATACCTGGTCGTATGTTCTGTTTTCTTTAATGATGTAGAAAACATGTTTAATTTCTTTACTTCCGCCGCTGTTATAATTAGTAGGAATTACGCTCTGAATACCTGTCCAGTTTTTCTCTTTTGAAATGTAGGGAGTATTATCATATACTTTTTTGCTTAGTGCTGCCAATGTTTTGTTATCCGGGTAATTAATTATTGAAAGAGTTCCTTTAAACAAACTTCCTATATATTGTAAGTCCTTGTAGTTTTTTACTCCCGGTTTCGGTCCTTGTGGATTGGGCATGGATTTAAGTCCCTTACCGTTTGCAACCAATATACTGTTATTCTTTTTATTGTATTGAACCGCTGTCGGATACCAGCCAACCGGAATAAAACCGATACTTTTTGATTTATCTTTTTTAGAAATATCGAACAGAGCTATGTAATTGTTATCGGCATTTGCAACCATCAAAACACTTTCATCTCCGTTAAAGCATATTGCATCGGGTGTGCTTCCGAAAGGTACATCCGCACCTAAAGCAGAGTTTAATTTTTCCGTTTCTTTATTTGTAGTTAAATCAACTACCGATGTTGAGTTGTTGTTAGCATTAGTCACAAACAACCTGGAATCATCTTTGGATATAAGTATCTGGCAGGGATGATTCCCAACTTTAATTTTATTTACAATTTGATAATTGCTTAAATCAATTTCAGCGATTGAAGAATTTCCCCATAACGATACGTATGCTTTAGTTTCCGCATGATTACTTTTAACACCGTAACATTGAGAAGGCATCTCTACTTTTTTTACAATCTTTTTTGTAGAAGGATTACATACGTACAGGGTATTGTTACCCTTTGTTACAACCAGAAGAAGATTTTTCGCGGGAAGATAATCCAACCCCGTGACCGATATTTTATCTTTCGGATGTCTTTGTCCGAACACAATTGAATCCCGTAAAGCTACTTTACCGTTGTTAAAGCTGTAAATGTACACAACATTATTATCGCCGCCGGAGACGAACAGCCTTGAATCGTCCTTGTTAAAAGCCAGACCGTACCAGGTATTAGAAACCTTGAGCCGTTGTACTTCCTTCGCATCATTCAAATCTACAACCGATAGAGAATTTTCGCCCATCCCGCTGTTGGAGGAAATCGCGTAATTCCCGTCGTTTGTGACAACCATGTTTAAAGGTAGTTCACCTATTCCAACTTGTTTACCGGTAGGTGTAAGTTTCCATCCATTGGGTAATAATGTAAAACCGGGATATTGACCCGGCAAATTTGAATTTTTTTCATTCGATTCTTTTTGCTGGTGAAGCGAAGACGAGCAGCCGAAAGAAATAAAAAGTAACATCCCCGAAAGTAAAATTGCGGTAAAATTTTTAGTAGTCATATTTCTAAAGATTTTTTATAGGTGAAATTTATTTGTTTTAAAAATATTAAAATTTTTAATTAAAGTGGGTATGATTTTATTAATTAATGATTAATTGATATGTATTTCATAAAAGAAAATATTTTATGTTTAAGCATCACGAGGTGATGCAACTTCAATCTTAATAACCTTGTGTGAAACACAGAGTATAAAGTTAATAAAAGGGAAACAATATTACGTTAGATACTTTTTATTTTCAAACACTCCCGTCATAATTTAAAATAGGGCTGAGCCATTTCTCGGTCTCGGTCAGACTCATACCCTTACGTTTATGGTAATCCAGCACTTGATCTTTACCAATCTTGCCGACATTAAAATACTTTGCATTCGGATGTGCAAAGTACAAACCGCTTACGGAAGCCGCTGGATACATCGCTAAGCTTTCGGTTAATTTTATCGAAGTGTTTTCTTCTGCCTTTAAAAGATCAAATATTATCCATTTCTCTGTATGATCCGGCTGGGCAGGATAGCCGGGTGCGGGACGTATACCTGAATATTTTTCTTTAACAAGATCTTTGTTTGCAAGGTTTTCTTCAGGCGAATATCCCCAATATTCTTTTCTAACTAATTCATGAAGATGCTCGGCAAAAGCTTCGGCTAAACGATCTGCAAGAGCTTTGGTCATTATGCTGCTGTAATCATCATGATCAGCTTCAAACTTTTTAATAAGGTTTTCTATCCCGATTCCGGCAGTAACGGCAAATGCCCCGATAAAATCATCAACTCCTGTTTCTTTAGGAGCTACAAAATCGGATAGCGCAAGATTAGGATTTCCATCCGATTTTTTTGTTTGAGAGCGAAGTGAGTGCAAAACTCTTTTTACACCTTTCCTGTTTTCATCGGCGTATATTTCAATATCGTCGCTGGTGGAATTTGCCGGAAATAAGCCGATAACTCCGTTTGCAGTTAAAAGTTTTTCCCTTATTATTTTATCGAGGAGTTTGTTTGCGTCATCAAAAAGTTTTTTTGCTTCCTCGCCGAATTTTTCACTTTCAAATATTGCGGGGTATTTACCCTTCATTTCCCACGTTAAAAAGAAAGGCGTCCAATCAATGTACTCCCGTAATATCTTCAGTGAATAATTATTGAAAACCGTTATACCTAACTTTGCGGGTTTTTTATTTTTTGTCTTCTCCCAATCGGTTTTTAGTTTGTTTCTCCGGGCTTCTTCTATTGAAATATAGTTTTTTGCTTCGTTCTTTTTAGCATGTGATTCACGGATTCTCTCATACTCCGATTTTAATCCGGATTCAAATTTATCCTTAACCTGCTTATCATCACTCAAGAGACTGCTTACAACGGGTACGCTGCGGGATGCATCGAGTACATGAACCGTTGTACCCGAATACCGGGGAGCAATTTTAACTGCGGTATGAATGCGCGATGTAGTCGCTCCGCCGATTAACAAAGGAATCTTCAATCCTCTGCGTTCCATTTCTTTTGCCACATGAACCATTTCATCAAGCGAAGGAGTAATCAGACCGCTTACACCAATTACGTCCGCCTTCTCGTCTATGGCAGTTTGCAGTATCTTATCGGTAGAAACCATAACCCCGAGATCGACAACATTGTAATTATTGCATCCCAATACCACACCGACTATATTTTTACCGATATCATGCACATCGCCTTTAACGGTAGCCATTAAAACTTTACCGGCTTCCCTGGTATCGTTCGATGCCCTCTTTTCTTCTTCGATATAAGGAATTAAATGAGCAACGGATTTTTTCATTACCCTTGCACTTTTAACAACCTGCGGTAGAAACATCTTTCCCGATCCGAACAAATCACCGACTACATTCATCCCATCCATCAAAGGACCTTCAATAACATCCAGCGGTTTTGGATATTTTTGTCTTGCCTCTTCCGTGTCTTCAATAATATAATCGACTATACCTTTTATCAATGAATGCTTCAGTCTTTCTTCTACCGGAGCATTACGCCACTCATCTTTTTTTATTTCCGCTTTATCTTTTTGTTTTATTGTTTCGGCAAAATCAACCAGTCTTTCGGTGGAATCTTCTCTCCTGTTGAATATAACATCTTCTACCAGTTCTAAGAGTTCTTTAGGAATTTCTTCATACACTTCAAGCTGCCCTGCATTCACAATTCCCATATCCATGCCGGCTTTAATAGCATGGTAGAGGAAAGCCGAATGCATGGCTTCGCGAACAACATTATTCCCGCGGAAAGAAAAGGAAAGATTACTTACACCGCCGCTCACTTTTGCCAGGGGAAGATTTTGTTTAATCCATTTTGTTGTTTCAATGTAATCGATAGCATAATTATTATGCTCGGAGATCCCGGTTGCAACGGTTAATATATTCGGATCGAAAATAATATCCTGAGGCGGGAAGCCAACTTCTTCGGTTAATATTTTATATGCACGCTTACAAATTTCAATTCGTCTTTCCTGGGAATCACCCTGACCTTTTTCATCGAATGCCATCACAATTACGGCAGCCCCGTAGCTGAGAACTTTTCGTGCATGTTCCTTAAATACTTCTTCGCCTTCTTTTAAGCTTATTGAATTGACAATCGATTTTCCCTGAAGACATTTTAACCCGTTTTCTATAACAGTCCATTTCGAAGAATCAATCATAATTGGAAGTTTGGAAATGTCAGGTTCCGAAGCAATCAGATTCAGAAATTTTGCCATTGCTTCTTCGGAATCGAGCAGCCCTTCGTCCATATTCACATCAATGATTTGTGCCCCGCCTTCAACCTGGTCTCTTGCAACAGCTAATGCACCCTCGTAGTCACCGGACATAATCAATCTCTGGAATTTTTTCGAACCGGTTATGTTTGTCCTTTCACCGATATTAACAAAATTTGTTTCGGGGCGAATGATCAGAGGTTCAAGTCCGCTTAATCTTAAATAAGGTTCTACGGCAGGAATTTCTCTCGGTTTATATTTTTTTGCTACTTCACTAATTGCTTTAATGTGACCGGGAGTTGTACCGCAGCAGCCCCCTACAATATTAAAAAATCCGCTTTTGCCATAATCATCCAAAATAGATGACATGGTTTCGGCAGTTTGTTCGTACTCACCCATCTCGTTTGGAAGTCCTGCATTCGGATAAATACTCACAAAACATGTTGCAACCCTGGAAAGTTCTTCTATAAAGGGACGCATCTGTTCGGCTCCGAGTGCACAATTCAATCCTACGCTTAAAAGATTTTTAGTGTGCGAAATTGAAATCCAAAAGGCTTCTGTTGTTTGACCGGAAAGAGTTCTTCCGCTTTGATCGACAATTGTACCCGAAATCATTATGGGAATTTCAAGGTTGTTTCTTACTGCAGTATTCCTGAACAGCGTAAATTGCAGCTTTACAGTTTAATGTGTCGAACACAGTTTCGATTAATAGAATATCGGCACCGCCTTCGATTAGTGCTTTTGCTTGTTCTCCGTATGCTTCAACTAGCTGGTCGAATGTAATAGCCCTGTAACCAGGATCATTAACATCGGGAGAAAGAGTAGCTGTTTTATTTGTCGGTCCCAAAGCGCCGGCAACAAAACGGGGTTTGCTTGGATCCTTTTGGCTATATTCTTCTGCGGCTTCTTTAGCAATTTTTGCAGCGGCAAAGTTTATATCATAAGCAAGATGTCCGGTTTTATAATCTGCCTGTGCAATAGCCGTACCGCTGAAAGTGTTAGTTTCAATTAAATCGGCTCCGGCTTCCAAATATGCTTTATGAATTTCTTTTATTATTTCCGGTCGTGTTAAACTTAAAAGATCGTTATTACCCATAAGGTCGTGCGGATGATCTTTAAACTTTTCACCTCGAAAATCTTCCTCGGTCAACCGGTATCGCTGGATCATTGTACCCATCGCACCGTCGAGTACGAGTATTCTTTCTTTCAGAATATCCCTTAATTGTTCTAATTTTGATGTCATCTTTTAATTCTTATTCATTAATAAATTATCTTGTTATCTCTAACCAGTTTGCCTACCAAGATTGTTGCAAAACAAATAAACTGGGTTGTAACGGACCATTCCGTGACAAGAAACTTAACAAATAATTTAGTCACGGTTTAGTTCTTGACTACCCAGTAAGTTTAATTGATATTATCATTTATAACTGTCATCCCGAACTAGATTCGGAATCTAAGCCTTACAAAATCGGCGAAAAATGAGATGCTGAATCAACCTTGCCTGCTGAAAGCGGATTCATCATGACAAACCATAATTTTGCAAAAGACTGCTTTAACGGAGTTAAAATAACATTTAATAGTAAAATTCACTATTCAAAAATAACAAAAACCTAAATCATTATTGTAGTTAGTTTGTGAAACTAATCATAATGAATAAATTTAACTTCATTTATCAAACTCTATTCAGCGCGATAAACTATCGAAATCATCCAATCGTTATAATCAGGATAGGCGTTTTTAATCCAATAAATAACCCGCTGTTTAAATGTTGTTTCTATTAGTGAATTTTGTCCGGGCCAAAGTTCAAAGTTAATTCTTAAATAAGACCAGCTGCCGTTTACTGCTTCTTTAATCCCCAGGCTACGCGGTTTTTTAACTATTATTGATCTATACTGATTATAAATCCCTTCTGCAATTGCTTCAACTGCTTTTTCTATTTGTTCTGCATTTGAATTTTTGGGAAGCTGAACATCGACAAAAACCGGCGAGTAACCGCTTTTAAATTGCCCGATAACGCCTATGCTTCTATTGGGAATTAATATTTTTTGTCCTTGTAAATTTCTTAGAGTTGTAAATCTTAAACCGATACTTTCAACACGCCCGACTTGTCCGGAAAGTTCGACCATTTCATCATTATTTAATGCATCTGTAAAAATGAGAGTAAGTCCCATTACAACATCCTGAACAAATCCTTGTGAACCGAAAGCAATTGCCAGTCCGATAATTGAAGCGCTTGCAAGATAAGTTCCAAGCGAAACATTAAATTGCTTCAAAATAAATCCGATTGCCAGAAAGTAGATAATAAAAGTTATTCCGCTTACAAAAATTGTTGTCAGCGATGCAATTTTAGGATAACGTTTAATAAGATTAACTTCACCCGAAACTCCTTTTACAGTGCCGGTTGATAAAATACTTCTAACCAATTTTCTAATTCCCTTTATCACAAAATGCGCAATAACTGCAATCAGAATTATGGTTATAATTCTAAATAAAACCGGTAGGGAAGTATAGTAATTGATAATATTCATCAACTAAATTTTGTTTAGTGAAATTATTAAAAAATAGCTTTACTAAATGCTAATTAACTTTTTGTCATTCCCAACTTGATTCGGGGTCTCTATTTTTGAGCTATTTATAGATGCTGAATCAAGTTCAACATGACGGTTGAGTAAATTCAGCAAGTAATAAATAGTTTCTTAAGCAAAGCTTTTCTGTTACTTTGTAAAGAAGAATAAATATAATTAAATTAGCATCTATTAAAAAGTTATCAAACAAGTACGAAAGAAGTAATATGATAGTTGTGACGGGCGGTGCAGGTTTTATAGGCAGCGCAATTGTTTGGAGATTGAATGAGATGGGAAGAGACAATGTAATAATTGTAGATGAACTCGGAAACGAAGAAAAATGGAAAAATCTGGTTGGATTGAAGTTTAGCGATTTTATTAATAAACAAGAGTTTATAAAAAAAGTTGTTGATAGATCTCTTGACATAGGCATCAGCGCAATAATTCATATGGGTGCTAACTCATCAACAACCGAAAAAGACGCCGACCATCTTTTAAGCAATAATTACGAATACACAAAACATCTCGCCGAGTATTGTTTGTCCCGAGATTTAAGATTTATTTATGCTTCTTCCGCAGCAACTTACGGTGACGGTTCGCTTGGTTTTGTTGACGATGAAAGCATTTGCAGTTCGCTGAGACCACTGAATATGTATGGTTATTCAAAAAGTCTTTTTGACAACTGGGCAATAAAACATAATGCAATAAACAAAATTGCCGGAATTAAATATTTTAATGTTTACGGACCTAATGAATATCATAAGGGCGATATGAGAAGCGTCGTTCATAAAGCATTCGAACAGATAAATGCTTCAGGTAAAGTGAAGCTCTTCAAGTCAGGGAATCCGAAGTATAGAGACGGCGAGCAAAAACGGGATTTTATTTATGTTAAAGATGCCATTGATATGACTCTATTTTTCCTTGATAATAAAGATAAAAACGGACATGTTATAACGTAGGTTCCGGGAAAGCACGAACCTGGAATGATTTGGTTACTGCAATTTTTAATGCTCTTGGTAAGCCGGTTAATATTGAATATATCGATTTGCCGGAACATCTTGCCGCAAAATATCAATATTTTACGGAAGCTAAGCTGGACAGGATAAAAAAAGCCGGTTTCGCTAATTCCATAAGTTCGTTGGAAGAAGGCGTAACCGACTATGTTAAAAATTATCTATTAGGTGAAAAATACCTGGGATATTAATAGAACTTCTGCTTAAAAAAGTTCATCATCGTCATCATCGTCGTCGTCGAACGGATCGTCATCTTCATCAAAGTCAAAATCTTCCTCATAAAAATCTTCCTCTTCCGAAGGTTCCGGCTCCTCTTCAAAATTATCTTCCTCTTCCTCTTCTTCGTCATTCATATCATCTTCTTCAAGATCGTCATCATCAAAACCATCATCGTCGTCATTCTTGCCCTTGGGGCTCATTTTGATTCCCAAAGTATCGGAATTTTCATTTCCGTTATCCCGTGTGAATTCGAGCTCATTAAAAATATCCAAAAGCTCTTCTGCACTATTTTCATCAAACACATTTTCTTTTCCAGTCATTATTATAGGTCTCCTGATATTATGTAATTTATTTCTGATTTTATTTAGACTGTTAAATAAAAAATTTGTGCGCGAACAAAAAAGATGTTGTGGAATTACTCACCTTAATCTTCTCAGTAAATATTTCTAAAATTTTATTAAAGAGCAAAGTAAATTTATAATTAATTTTATAATTAGGTTCTTAACTTAAATATTTCTAGAAATAAATAATTGACATGCAGAACGTATGATTATTTTCATGCGAACAAGCATACTTCCCTGAGGTGGAATTGAACTAAAAATTATTAATTCCGTTTAATTTTCCACCTGAGATTTGCAGCACAGACATACAACATGTACCAAGATATAAAATTAATAAATTCAATTACCCGGTTTTTGATAAGGAGAATTATTAATTTTTACTTAAATTTGTTCACTTAAATAAGTTTTATGACCCCTTCAAGAAAAAATCTGTAGTAGATAATTTTCTTTACAAGAGCTAATAAAAATTAAATTAGTATTCTCTCAGTGTCAATACAATTGTTAATAAATTTGAAAAATTAATATGAAACTTGCTACACTTTGCTATGTGATTGACAATACCAAAGAAAGAACATTAATGCTCCACAGGGTAAAAAAGGAAAATGATTACCATGAGGGAAAATGGAATGGACTGGGCGGAAAATTCGAACCGGGTGAAAGTCCGGAAGAATGTGCCATCCGCGAAGTTAAAGAAGAATCCGGTTTGACCATGATCAACCCTAAAATGCATGGCTTTATTACGTTTCCGCTGTTCGACGGTGTTGATGATTGGTATGTTTTTATATTTACCTCTGATAAGTTTGAAGGGAAAATGATAGATTCCCGGGAAGGAATACTGGAATGGATCCCGAACAAGGAAGTTACTGCACTAAATTTATGGGACGGGGATAAAATTTTTCTGGAATGGCTGTACAAAGATAATTTTTTTAGCGCGAAGTTTGTTTATGAAAACGGAAAATATAAAGAACATTTTGTCAGTTTTTATTAATACAAAATAATCAGTTTACCGGGGTTGGATATAATATTAATTAATAGTTAATATTAGCTTGCCTGTATTTTTATTCTCTTCCATATACTTATGCGCTTCGCCGGCTTTATTCCATTCAAAAATAGAATCGATTACAGGTTTTAGTTTTCCATCTTTAAACCTTTCCAATGCAAAACTGCTGAATTCGTTTGTCAGTTTAATCTGATAGTCTAAAGTTCTTGAACGCAATGTTGAACCTATAATTGACAGACGTTTAACTAAAATTTTTCGCATGTCAAATTCATCAACATTACCGCCGCCGAGAGTTGCTAAAACAATTAATCTTCCGTCAACATTTAATGAATCTAAATTTTGTTTGAAATAAGGACCGGCAATAAAATCAACAATAACATCTGCTCCTTTACCGTTTGTATATTCTAAAATCTTTTCATTGAATTTTTCATTTTTGTAATCTATTGCTTTTTCCACGCCCAAATTGATGCATGCTTTATGTTTGGATTGTGAAGCAGTAACAAAAATTCTTGCTCCTATTTCTTTTGCTATTTGAATTGCCGCGGTTCCAACACCGCTGGCACCGGCGTGAATTAAAACAGATTCAAAGTTTTTTAATTTCCCGTACCATATTAATGCTTGATAAGCTGTTAGAAATACTTCGGGAATTGCGACAGCTTCCTGAAACGATAAATTATCCGGAACCGGCATTGCCATCAGTTCGTTAATTACGGCGTACTCGGCATAACCTCCCCCGGGAATAAGTCCGAAAACTTTATCACCTTTTTTCCATTTTGTTACTGATTCCCCAATCTCATCAACAACTCCGGCAATTTCGAGACCCAGAATTGGGCTTGCTCCTATTGGCGGCGGATATTTTCCTTTTCTTTGAAGTGTGTCGGCTCTGTTTATGCCAGCCGCGTGTACTTTTACAAGTATTTCGTTTTTTCCCGGAACAGGTTTGTCTGTTTCGCCTAATTTTAATACTTCGGGATCACCGGGCTGCTCAAATATTATGCTTTTCATTGTTTCTACTCCGATTAATAGTAGTGTGATTTTCTTAACACCGTATCTTTCAACTTAAAATATAATTAAGTATCTTCTTAAAAAGCTTTATTTTAACTCATATCCAAAACTATAATAAGCAATTTCTTAAATCAAGTATCAACGGCGGCCAATACTAATAAGAAATTTTTTATAAGTCGTTTTCTATAATATATTCTTATTTCAGTAGAGATAAATTTAATTCATTAAACTAAAGAGGCTCTATGAAAGAACCCGTTAAAATGACGATAATTCTTCCTCATATTCCCGATATTGAAGTTGTTGCAATAAAAGGGATGGAACATCTCGCCTCCCATCTCGGCATATCCGATGAGGAAAAAATTGGTGAAGCAAGAATCCTGGTTACCGAAGCAATAATTAATGCTTTTGAACATGCAGGAGATCCTAATCCCGACGAAGTTAGAATAGAATTCACCATAACAAAAGAAAAATTAGTAATTTTTGTAGAAGATCATGGTAAAGGATTTGAACCGGAAAAGGTTTCGGATCCGAATATCTTAACCAAAATCGATTCTCCTAACAAACGCGGTTGGGGGTTAAAATTAATGAAGTCCATGTCGGATGACTTTCTTATAGAATCCGGATCGACAGGGACAAAAATAACGATGATAAAAAACTTAGTTTAATCAAAGGAGAATTAAATGAATTCCGAGTTTAATCTTGATTCAAAAATAGAAAAGAATACCCTTATCATAACTACTCACGGATATATTAATAATCACGGAGGTGAAATAATTTCCGGTGAGGCGTTTAAACATATTAACAACGGTGTTAAAACAGTTGTTTTAGATTTAAAAGATTCTAAGGTCGTTAATTCAATCGGGATATCTTTATTGATTGAGATTATTGAAAAGCTCAATCATATTAACGGTAAACTGATTTTTATTAATCTTGACCCGACTATTGAAAAAACTTTTACTATCATGGGGTTATTCCAGTTTGCTTCAAAAGCTCAATCTCTCGAAGAAGCTATAAATTAAAATATTTGAACTTTACCTAAAACTAAAAACGTGCAGCGGATCTAAAATCTTTTAATATGATAGATATTAAAGGATAACCTTTTTCTAATAATAATATTTTTAAATTAATTATTTGCCGGACAAACAATGACGGAAAATAGTTTTCTTGATCGATTTAAAATCCATTTAAATTCTTTTCAGGAAGGATTTGATATACTTTCCGAATCAAATTCCCTGGAAGAACTTGCTAAGCAATTTTGTCATATTCTTAGGGGCAATTTGTTTATCAAAGGTGCAGCCGTTTACTATAAAAAAATTAAAGATAGTGAGTGGACTGAATTATTTAATCTTAAGATAACTGACAATTTTAATATCCAAAGCCTGAATAACTATAGCAATTCCTTAAATGTAATTGATGATTTTCCGTTAAGCGGAAATGTTTCAATAATTTTCCCGATGCTTGACGGTTCTTCTTTTGCTGTGATAATAAATAATAAACTTTCCAACGAATCATTCAGCGGGCTGGATAAATTAACAGTTCAACTTTTTACACAATTATTAAATAATTCATATCAAGCTTTTCGTAACAGGCAAAAAGAGAAGCAGTTAATTTTTACCCTTAATCACAGGGTCCTCCAGTTGAATAGTCTAATAGATACCGGCATTGAAGTTACGAAGTTAAATCAGAATCAGTCTCTTTATGAATTAGCTTTGCAGAGAGCGGCTTCACTAACTAACGCTTCCAAAGCGCTTCTAACGGTTAGAACAAAATCAGGTAGAATTGAAAATTGTTATTTTCCGTCCGAGTTTAAAATAGATGATTCGAACGATAACGATTATAAAATAAATGCTCAATTTACATTCCAGGATATCAACTATCATTTTCTTTTACTGAATAAAGAGAGCCGTTACGGTTATATCCCTTTTGAAGAAACTGATCAGTTACTGCTTGATGCATTCGGCAGACAAGTACTTAGCGCAATTGAAAATCGTTTCCTCCACCAGGAAGAATTAGAAAAACAAAAAATCGAACAGGAACTTTCAGTTGCGGGTTCAATACAGAAAAAAATTATTCCTGACAAACTCCCTGAAATAGTAGGCTACGATATTGCAGGAATTAATATCCCTTCCAAAGAAGTTGGCGGTGATTATTATGACTGCAAAAAATTAGATGATGGACGATACGCACTTATAATAGCCGATGTAACAGGCAAAGGTGTTCCGGCATCGCTGCTGGTAAGCAGTTTGAATGCGGCTCTTAATGTTTATCTTGAAAGTGATAATCCGTTAACCGAAATTGCTTTTAAGCTGAACAAATTAATTTTTAATGCTACTCCCCCCGATAAATATATTACCTTTTTTATTGCCCTGCTTTCACCTGAAACCGGCGAGCTGGAAATAGTAAATGCAGGCCACAATCCTATTTACCATCTTAATATTAAAAATGAAATAAGAGAATTATCAAAAGGCGGCCTAGCATTTGGAATGATGGATATGGACTTGCCTTTTGAAAGCGATAAATTAATCATTCAACCCGGCGAAAAGCTGTTACTTTATACCGACGGGATTCCTGAAGCAATGAATGAAATGGAAGAAGTTTACGAAGACGAAACTTTAATTAATTTTTTCCAAAACAAAAATTTTGAATCGGCACAAGAATTTATAAATAATCTGATGATAGATATAAAGCGGCACACTGGCAACACACCTCAGAGTGATGACATAACAGCGCTGTATCTGATAAGGAAATGACTACTGAAAATGATAACTTTTGCAATTGATGCTGGGATGAAAATTATTGATTGAATTGAAGTTGTAGAAGTGCGGCAATGATAAACGTCATTAAAACACCCTATTAAATGCTGCAACTTTAGTAAAAGAACATAATACCAAATCAAGTAGCCTTTTTACCTTATGGTTCTGTATGAAGCTTTTTGTTAAAGTGTCCATACAAAAATATAAGGTAATAAGGTTATGCATTACCGGGTTATCTAATGCTACTAAGGTTTCAAATTAAGAAATAAGGTTAAATAAAAAGGATATAAATAAAATGATTAATATGAAATTAAAGTAAAAGCTTAACATGCTCTGCTGATTATATAAACATTATTGGAAAACCTTTTTAGATGTTGTAATCTTAGTAACTATGGATAACAAGCAATTATGAAACCTTATTACCTTATAGTTCTGTAGAAAACGGAAAGACGTAGAAGAAGTTCAGATAAGTCTGCTAATTTTTGGAATTGAAACTTAAAGTAAATGAAAAAATTGTGTCGATCTTAGATGAATGGATGAGTAAAAATGAAAATAGAATATAACAACTTATATACACATTTTATTTTTGTAACGTTGAATCGTATGCCGGTTCTTAAAGAAAGAAGCTGAAATCGAATTGAGAAATATATAACCGGGATTGTCAATAATAATGATTCCAAATTATATGCGATATATGCAAATCCTGAACATGTTCATTTTCTCGTATCCCGTTCTCCTAAATTGTCGGAGGAATATCTTGCAACAATTGTAGCGGAAAGTTCCGAACAATTTATAAATGAAAATAAGTTATGCAGCGGGCATTTTACCTGGCAGAAATCTGCTGCTGCCTTTTCCGTATCGAAAGCAGATGTAAATAAAGTTTGTAGATACATACTGAATCAACCCGAACATCATTGCAAGGTAACTTTTAATGGGGAATATGAGAAATTAATGAAATTTTATCAGATGAGTTTGAATACAAAAAAATAAAGTAATAAGGTTATGCATTGCCAGGTTACTCGATTTCATCTTAAGTGTTAATCATTATACATAAATCTCATTTTTGAGGGAGTTATGAAAACAATTCATTTAATGTTCAGCGCATCGTTATTTATTATTCTAACAATTGCTTATCCTGTTTTTCCGCAGCAGCGGCATAAGACCGAAGCAAATGCCGATTTGATCGAATATACTAACAAAGAAGGACTTCCGTCCAATAACTTTTCCAACATAGTACAAACTAAAAACGGCTACATTTGGATCTCCGGGGTGGAAGGAACATACCGGTTTAACGGAGATGAGTTTGAGGAAGTCGGAGAAAAATACGGAGTACCGGAAATGCAGAATATGTATTACGATTCAACTAACAATATACTTTACTTCGCATCTCCTCAAAAATTTATTTCATTCGACGGAAAGCAATTCAAAACATATTCCGCTAAAGACGGATATAAAATTCACGGTTTATCCGGGCAGGTGATTCAGTTAATGAAAGCCGACAGCAAAGGAAGGATCTGGATTGGTTCATCCACACCATTCGTAGATAAAAAATTTAACGGCGGTCTCACCGAATTTGATCATGGAAAATTTACGGTTTATGATTCAACAACTTTCCCGCTGGATAATGCGACGGGCTTTGTGGAAACACCCTACGGTGACATTATTTTTGAATCTTCCGGGCATAATACTCAAACGAAAGAAGGCGCATACTTAGCATTATATAAGAACGGAAAGTTTAAAAGAATCGATGAATCTTTGGGAATAAATTTGCAAGGTACAATAACTCTCCCGGGCAGCCTTGTAAATTCTGTGGACAAGGACGGTAATACCTGGATAGCATGTACGGGAAATCAGGTGTCAAATAATAATAAAAATAATTCAGGTGTTTTAATGTATGACGGAACTAATTTCCATCAGTATAATGCATTTGTGAAAACACTCGAAAAAAATCAGTTCCCTTTGGAAGCATATTACAGCAATAAACTTAACAAAGTATTTGTAACCACATATGATGCTACCGGGCAGAATTTTTCCGCAAATAATAAATCAATTTATGTGTTTGATAACGGAAGATTTAAACCTTCCGGCATTTCGGCAAATATTAAAAATATTACGACGCTAAACACTGGAAGTATTATTAAAGATTTCCGGTATTCGGCATGTATAATAACTAAAAGTAATAGAACATTCCCGGAGTTATTAAACTTTGTAACAGTTAATTTATCCCAAAGTTCAAAATATCCGAACCAGTCATTTTCCTATTCAAACGGAAAGTGGAAAAAATACGATGCGCTTTCAGCGATATTCGATAAGCAGTTGAAAAACGGATATTTAATGAAAACTTCGAACGGATTTGGAATTTATTATCCCAATCATTCGAGAATGCTGACCAAGAAAGACGGCCTGCTCCAACTTCAAGGCGGAATACCAAATTTATTTACAGATAAAAACGGCAATGTATGGATATCATTTTCATACAGCGATATATCTTCATACGCTCAGTTTAATAATATCGGTATAAATTTTTGGGACGGCAATAAGTTAAGAGCTTTTACAGAAAAAGACGGTCTCTCAAGTAATATTACTTTTAATACCTTTCAAGACAATAACGGCAGAATTTGGATACCTACATCTAAGGGAATAACGCTCGCCAGGGAAATTGTAAACAGCGACGGTAAAACTTTATTAAAATTCAAAAAAATTCAGTCCAGTGGAAGAAATGAACCATACAACGCTACCAATTTATTGGAAACAAAAAACGGAAGCATTTATGCATGGCAGAATTTTGTTAGACCGGCTTCAAAAAATACTCCTAAAGCAGGTTTTTATTTAGCTAAATTCAACGGTAATGAATTTGTAAGAATAAATTCTCCTTTCAATACGGAAGATAATAAAAAATTATATCAGCACATTGAGATGCACGAAGACCAAAACGGTAGATTATGGCTGTTAGGTGTTTTCTCTAATAGCCCAAAAGAAATTACATCCGCAAGTTCAAAAATTAGAATTTTTAACGGCAAGGCCTGGATGAAACCTCCTGCAAGCTGGCAAGTTCCGGATGATCAGCTTCACTACGTTGGTGATTTAAAAAACGGGATGTATTTTCTTACTGTGGGCGAATTCTATAATTTCAACGGTAGTAAATTTGTACGGCTTACCGATAGTGTAAATACAAATGCCGATTTTAGAATATTAAAGGGAGCCAGTGTTGCCGGTACAGCAACCAATATTCAAGCCGGAAATAAACTTTATATAAGACTCCGTAACCGCGGGCTGGTAATCTTCGACGGGAAACATTTAAATTTTTATACCAAAAAAGACGGGCTCCCTTCAACAAGTATATCTAATCCGTTAGTCGATGCTAAAGGAAGAGTTTTCTTTTCCAGTCCGGTTGGTATGCTGCAGGTAACCGGAGATCAATTTCAAACTTATTATGATGATGAAAATGTTGCCAGCGGCGGGCCGTATATAGGTATAAAAGACGGCAAAGGAAATTTACTGGAATTGTACAACGGAGTTGGACTCTATGTAAGAAAAATTGAAAATAAAAGTTTCCCTTTGAAAATATCTTCAGTCAGAATTGACGATAAACCTTATTTTTATTCTTTCCCTCAAAAGTTATCATACTCGCAAAACTCTTTTGTCTTTAATTATTCGGCACTGAATTTTAAGGATCCCTCTCAGACTACTTATGAGCACATATTGCAGGGATATGATAAAAACTGGTCCAGGGCAACTAATCTTGCATTTGCCGAATACCAGAACCTGCCATCCGGCAAATACAAATTTAAAGTTAAAGCTGTTACATCAAACGGAATTAAAACAAATGTTGCATCGTATTCTTTTATAGTTTATCCGCCTTTCTGGAAAACCTGGTGGGCTTATACCATTTATGTGCTTCTTTTCGGACTAGGGCTTGTGGGATTTAGAAAATATGAAAAAGGGAAAATAATAAAGAAAGAAGCTGAAAAATTAAAAGATGAAAGAGCCGCCACTGCTTTAAAAGAAGCAAAACTTCGTGCACAGATTGCCGAAGCCGAGAGCGCAAGAAAAAGTTTGGAACTGGAAGAAGCACGCAAACTCCAGCTTTCGATGCTGCCTAAAGAAATACCTTCTCTGCCGCATCTTGATATTGCCGTTTACATGAAAACCGCTACGGAAGTAGGCGGAGATTATTATGATTTTCATCTGCATCCTGACGGAACATTAACAGTAATTCTTGGAGATGCAACCGGGCATGGGATGCAGTCGGGAATGATGGTTTCGATAATGAAATCTCTTTTCATGTCCGATAGAACAAATAAAGAATTAAAACCGTTTTTCGAAAATGCGAGCGCGGCAATTAAAGACATGCAGCTTGGCAGACTAATGATGGCTTTAAATTGTGTGCAGATTAACGGGAGCAATAAAATTGTAACTGTTAATGCAGGAATGCCGCCGCTTATGATTTACAGAAACAATAGGCAAATAGTTGAAGAAGTTTCTTTAAATAACATGCCTCTTGGCGCTATGAACGGTCTCAGCTATGATACTGCAGAATTGAAGATAGATAAAGGTGATACAATATTGATGATGACTGACGGATTTGCCGAATTAAAAAATAAGAATGAAGAATTGTACGGCTACAGGAGGGCGAGAAACTGTTTTGAAGAATCTGCCAGGAAAGAGCCGGAAGATATAGTAAATCATCTAAAAGAAGAGGGGATAAGTTGGACAAACAACGGCGAACCGGAAGATGATGTTACATTCGTAGTAATTAAAATGAAATAAAACTGTCGTTTTGAACAAACGATTTGACGTGAAATTGCTTGCCGGTAGGCAGGGAATCTTCAATATTGTTCTTTGCTCAGGTGTTACAAAACTTATCAAATATTAAGGCCGAATTATGAACTCCTCTAATAAATATTTTAATATAAACTTCTTAATAATCTGCATAGCTGTGTTAACTATCGGCAATCCAAAAGCACAGGATAAATATTTTTTTGAAAAACTTTCCGTGTCCGATGGTTTGTCAAATTCTGTTGTGCTTTGTGCGTACCAGGATCATCTGGGATACCTCTGGATCGGTACAATAGATGGATTGGATAGATATGACGGTTATAATATTAAAGTTTACAAAAATATTCCGGGTGATTCGACCAGTTTGTCTTATAATTATGTTTCTGCAATAAACGAGGATGAGAACGGCAATTTATTTATAGGCAGTTTTAATTATGTAAGCAGATACAACAGGGCTGATAATAGTTTCACCCGCATATCTATGGATGAAGGATTACAATTAAACTCCTCGCAAGTAACTTCTATTATAAGAGATTCAAAGAACAGGCTCTGGATTTGTACAAGTTCTACCGGTGTTCAATTATACGATAAAAAAGCAAAAAGGTTTAAGGGAATAAACTTCCGTGATTATTCGGGAAAAATTATTCATTTCGACCAAATATATAATATTAATAAATTAACTGAATTAAAAAACGGCAACCTTTTAGCCCCTTACCCGGGAAAAGGAATATTCATATACAATCCGTCAGCAAATGAATTCCAACCATACTTTTCTAATCCTAAATTAAATCAAAAAAATATAGTGGATATTTTTGAAGATAGTTCGGGAAAATTGTGGCTAGGTGGTGAAGATGAAATAAAAATCTATAATCCCCTCAATTATGATATCGAGACTATTGATATGCATTCCAGGTTTCCACAACAGGGAGATAATAATAATTATGGATTATTCCATCAAGATAGCAACAATCATATTTTTATGATTTGCAGTAATGGAATTCTTGAAACAGATACTAAAGCAAGCAATTTTTCCCTGATTACAAAAAACATACCTAATTTTACACCTAATTCTTTCTACAGAGATAACTTCGGCATATACTGGATTCCAACCAACGGAAACGGATTGTACCGGTTTGATCCCGCAAAAAAACCTTTTCTATATTTCCCTGTAAACAATAAAAATAATTCTGTTGCAAGCACTTCTCAAATAAAAAGTATAGTTCAAAATCCATTAAATAAAAAAGAACTCGTGGTATCTCAAGAAAATCGCGGTATATTTAAATTCGATAGAAGCAACAACCAATTCACAAAAATTCAAAACCAGGCGGGTGACAATTTAATCTTAGATACAAAAGGAAATTTATGGTACTCGGCAGACAATGCTTTACATAAGTTTAATTTAAAGACCGAGAAAAAAGAAGAATTTCGCTTTAAAGATACTTCTTATACAAGACCGCCTTTCACTGTTAATAGAATTAAAATTGGGCCGGACGGGAATATCTGGATAGCAGATCGACAGGGAATTAATATATTTAATCCAGAAACAAATACCTTTCACAGACTTCCGACAATAACAAATAAAAAAGCCAGCCAGGGTTTGATGTCGGAACTTAGAAGTACGGTACAAAATAATCAGCCGGTTGCAGCTATACTGAAGGTTGGAGAAGGCGTAAATCTTTCAAAAAATTTTAGTCTTAATAATAAAACTAAAGTATTGGTTATAAATCTTGGTGAAGGAAGATTAACCAGCCTGGATGAAAATATGTTTGATTACGGCTGGATTGAAAATTCAAAAGGGGAAAAAATATGGTCCGCCGGTTCCGTACAAAAATCATTTAACGACGGAGGCGGATATAAAAATAGGATTACTCCTGCTTGTATTGAACTGCCGGCAGGAAAATATTCACTTCATTACGTTTCGGATATTGGAAACAATTACGGTGCTTTTAATGTTACGGCTCCTCCGGATTCGGAATGGTATGGAATACAGGTTATACCGGTTAGCGATGAACTATATTCAGTTCTTGATAAACAAATTAAGAAAGAATCGGATAATAAATATTTTCCGCCGTTTGAAACAGCAAGCGATATTGAATTCAGCAGAAAGTATATAAATACTGCGTGGATTACTACACGCGGGTCGGGCTTAATTCGATTAAACTTAAATGATAACACTTATAAACTTTACCGTTTTGACGACAAAACCGAAAGATTCCCGATTATAAATCTAATGTCTATTTCATTTGAGGATAGGGACGGTATAATATGGGCATCTACACTAAGCGGCTTAATACGTTTTAATCCCGAAACTGAAAAATTTAAGTTAATAAATCAAAAAGACGGCCTTGCAAGTAACATTGTTTTATTCATTACTCAAGATCTGAACGGTAATTTATGGTTTGGCACTCCGGGCGGACTTTCTATGCTGGATGAAAAAAATAACAACGGAAGATTAAGTTTTATAAACTATGATAATAAAGACGGAATAAATGATCTTCCGGTTAACAATTCGCTTGCAATGACTGCAGACGGGGAAATTTTTTACGGCGGATATAACGGGCTGAATGCTTTTTACCCGGGAAGTGCAAACAAAACACTTCCGGATCCATTAATTACGGATTTAAGTATTTCCGGAATGCCTGTTGAAAAACTTGCTGATGAACTGAATCTTAAGACAGACATAAGTGAAGCCAAACAGATTGAATTACCTTATTCAGATAACAACCTTTCATTTGAATTTGCATCAATTCACTTTTCGCGCCCGGCAAAAAACAAAATTGCATATATGCTGCAAGGCCTGGATAAGAACTGGAACTACACCAAGAGGAGATTTGCTTCTTACTTAAATCTTTCTCCCGGTAAATATGTTTTTAAAGTCAAAGGTTCCAACGGCGACGGCATTTGGAATCCGAAAGTTGCTTCATTAAAAATTATTATTACTCCTCCATGGTATCGAACAACTTTTGCATATATATTTTACGGAATTTTATTTGCCGGGTTAATTTTCGGCTTCGATAGATTCCAACGAAGAAGATTGTTGAATAAAGAAAGAAACGCCGCTGCAATAAAGGAAGCGCAATTGCGTGCTAAAATTGCCGAGACTGAAAATGAACGCAAAACAAAAGAACTTGAAGAAGCAAGACAGCTTCAGCTTTCTCTGCTTCCTAAAAACTTACCCGAACTTCCGCACCTTGACATTGCTGTGTACATGAAAACGGCAACAGAAGTCGGCGGAGATTATTATGATTTCCACTTAGCCATGGACGGAACATTAACTGTAGTTTTAGGCGACGCCACAGGGCACGGAATGAAAGCCGGAACAATGGTAACAGCGGCGAAATCTTTATTTAACAGCTACGCTTCTAATCCGGATATACTTTTTACTTTTCATGAAATGTCGCGCTGCATAAAGCAAATGCATTTCCATATGCTTTCAATGTGCCTTGCAATGCTTAAAATCAGCGGCGATAAGGTAAGAATGTCTTCTGCCGGGATGCCGCCTATTTTTATTTACAGAAAATATGACAGAACAATTGAAGAGCACGTAATAAAAGGAATGCCGCTAGGTGCAATTAACAAATTTCCTTACGACTTAAAAGAAACAAAATTAAAAACCGGCGATACTTTGTTATTGTTCAGCGACGGACTGCCGGAACTTCATAATTCTAATGAAGATATGTTCGGTTATAAAAGAGTTAGAAATGTTTTTGAAGATGTGGCAGAAAAAAGTCCCGAAGAAATTATAGAGCATTTAAAAACCCAGGGCTCAAAATGGGTAGATGACAAAGATCCCGATGATGACGTAACATTTGTGGTTATTAAGGTGAAATAAGATTATCAATCACATAATTGCTCAGTGTACTCTGTGTTATCTCTGCTTTCTCTGTGGTTTAAAATCCTTTTTACCACAGAGTTAACGTAGAAAGAATTTATCGCTTTATGAAATAAATAGTATAGAAAGAACAATGAAAAATTTATTTACCAAAACCGGTTTGTGTTTTTTACTTATGATTGTGCCAAGCCTTTCCGTTACTGCTTACAGCCAAACAAAGGATACTGTTAAAACCAAAGACAGACTTTTGGTTATTACACAAACGAAACTTGACACCGCAAAAAACGGAATCTCTTTTAATGGGAAATGGAAATACCATCCAAATGACGACACAGCCTGGGCCGAAAAAAATTACAACGATTCCAGATGGACAGAATTAAACAATAAATTTAATATGGACAGCATTAAAGCCGGAACGTGGAAAGGAATCGGCTGGTTCAGGAAAGAATTCAAAATTGACTCAACTATGTTTAATAAGCCGGTGGCTTTTATTGTCACTCAGTGGGGAGCATCAGATTTTTTCCTTAACGGAAAGCTCATTAAAAAATTCGGAACTATAAGCAGGGATATAGAAAAGGAAAAGGCCTATAATCCTAAAAGTATTCCTTTTACAGCTGTATTTGATACATCCAGGATACAGATTCTGGCTGTAAGATATGCAAGCCATAATGCAGAGAAATATTTCGAACGTTATATAGCAACTCCAGGCTTTTCTTTGGCTTTTAAAAACAATAACAATGCTATTGTATACCAGGTTGATCGTATATTCCAGGATACTTTTTCTATGACAATTGTATGTGGAATTGTTTTTGCGTTTGCCTTACTTCATCTTTTCATCTTTTTCTTTTACTCGCGTGAAAGGGAAAATCTTTTCTACGCATTATTTACCGGCGCCAACGCCATAGCCATTGGAATAATTTTATTTGGTAATAATACTCATTTGGTTTCAGATGTTACTTTTATTTTAATTCTGAGCCAAATAATTTGGCTGTCAATAATGTTTGCAACCTACGATTTCTTCCTCTATTCCATCTTTTACAAAAAAATGCCTAAACAATTCTGGGTAATATTGATTCTTGGTGCTGTACTTAGTTTTTTGCTTCTGTTTATAATTAGAGAAATCTGGTTCTTTAATTATATCTTTGGTCCGTTCCTGCTTCTGCTGACAGCGGAAGGTTTACGTGTAATAATTCTAGCAATTAAAAGGAAAAAGAAAAACGCACTTATAATAGGTACCGGTGTACTGGTATTTTTTCTTTTTATAATTAGTTTGCCGTTGAGCAACACCTTCTCCATTCAACTACCAAACTGGGTGTTTAGTTTAGGGCTTCTGAGCTTACCCATTTCAATGTCAATATATCTTGCACGGGAGAGCGCTAAGACAAAGATCGATCTTGAAAACAGAATAGTTGAAGTTCAGGACCTTTCCGAAAAAGCGATTAAACAGGAAAAAAGAGAAGCTGACCTAAGAGTTGAGAACGCCCGAAAAACTCACGAATTGGAAGAAGCAAGAAAATTACAGATGTCTATGCTTCCAAAAGAAATTCCAAGCTTCCCTCATTTGGATATTGCGGTTTATATGGAAACTGCAACCGAAGTCGGAGGAGATTATTATGATTTTTATACCGGAACGGACGGAGTTCTGACAGTAGCATTGGGAGATGCAACGGGACACGGACTAAAAGCCGGTACAATGGTTACTGCCGCGAAAAGTTTGTTCAGCTCTTACGGAAAAAACGACGATATTGTTCAAACTTTTCACGAAATGTCAAGTTCCATAAAGAGCATGAATCTTCCTTTGCTTACCATGTGTTTGACAATAGCAAAAATTAAAGATCATACAATGTCATTATCATCGGCGGGCATGCCGCCGGTTATGATATACAGGAGAAATCAAAAACAGGTTGAAGAAATAATTTTAAAAGGAATGCCTCTTGGAGCTGTAAAAGAATTCCCTTACACAAAAGTTGATTTAAAACTCGAAAGCGGTGATACAATTTTAATGATGAGCGACGGCTTCCCGGAATTAAAAAATGGAAATGAAGAATTGCTTGGTTACGATAGGGTAAAAGAGTATTTAAATAATGCAGACGGAAAAACACCGGAAGATATTATTACTACCCTTAAAGAAGAAGGCTTAAAGTGGACAGATAATAAAGAATTGATTGATGACGTTACTTTTGTGGTTTTAAAAGTGAAATAAATTTATTTAGAGTATGAATGACTTCTCTCAACCAGCGTGAATATTTCATCTCTAAAAAATAAAATAGAGGCCTAAAATGAAAAAATATATTTTCATGATTTTTTATTGCTTTGTTTTTGTTTCTGCTGTTTTTTCGCAAGACAGCAATGAAGTTGGCTCGCCGTCCATTATAAATTATTCTCCGAAAGAATATAATGCTTCGAAGCAAACTTTTGCAATTATTCAGGATGACAGAGATATAATGTACTTTGGGAATTTCCAGGGACTTCTTGAGTTTGACGGCAGCAGCTGGAGGCTTTATACTGTACCGAACAAGTCAGCCATACTTTCTTTGGCAGAAGGAGCTAAAGAAAAAATATATACCGGGGCACTTGGTGACGTAGGATATTTTCTACCCGATTCTTCGGGGCAGTTGAAATTCCACTCACTTTTAAACTTTATTCCAAAAGATAAAAGAGATTTTTCACCTGTATGGAGCACTTGTGTCAGTAATGACAAGGTATATTTTCAAACATTCAATTACATTTTTATCTGGAATATCAAAAGTAAGGAATTCAAAATAATTCAGCCGGAAAATTCTTTCCATACAATGTTTAATGTTAACGGAACAATTTATGTGCGGGAATGGGGAAAAGGGCTTGAGGTTTTAAAGAATAACTCACTTACGCTTGTAAAAGGAGGGAAAAAATTTGCCAATGAAAGAATTTATGTAATGCTTCCCTTTCCTGGTGAAAAAGGGACAAGTTTACTAGTTACACGCACAATGGGATTATTTAAGTATGACGGTGCTAATTTTATTCCTTTTAAAACAGAAGCCGATAAATTTATAAAAGAGAACCTGATCTATACTCCCGGCACTGTTCTTTCCGACGGGAACATATTACTGCCTACACTTAGCGGGGGAGGAGTAGTAATTGACACAACCGGCCGGGTAGTACGCAGGTACAATTTAAAGAACGGAATAATAAATAATAGTATTAATTATTCATTCCAGGATCGTTCGGGTGCAATATGGCTGGCTACCAATAATGGCATCTCAAGAATAGATTACTCCTCGCCGGTAAGTTATTTTGATTCCAGGAATAATTTTTCAACGAGTGCCTCAGATATTATCCGGCACAAAGGAATTATTTATGTTGCTGCAAACAACGGCGTTTATTCTCTCGACCCGAACACTTCAATGTTTCATAGATTAAAAAACAGTAACAATCAGTCCAATACTTTTGTTGAGTCTGGAAACGAACTTCTAGTTGGAACATTCGATGGCTTATTTAAAGTTGAAAATGATAAATTAATACCAATCAGAAAAACGATTGGTAATGAATATGATGTTCTGTTTTTAAAAAAATCAAAACTGAACCCGAACAGAATATACGTAGGAACGACAAGTGGTTTATGGTCAGTATTAAAAAAAGGCAGCAAGTGGAAGGATGAGGGCCGGATCCTCAAGTATTCAGATCAACCAACATCAGTTTCAGAAAACAAAGACGGTAAAGTATGGGTTGCTACCTTTGCCTCGGGTCTGTTCAGAATTATTTTTAAAAAGATAATAAAGGAAATATCATATTAAAGAATCCCGTTGTTGATCATTTTGACAAAACAAACGGACTGCAGGATGGCCAGTCGGTTGTAGAAAATATTAACGGGGTAAATTATTTTGCCACCACCGATAGCATCTATATTTTCGATAAGAATAAAAAAATGTTTTATCCTGATACTTCAAATAAGCTTATTGCGGCAACACATAGAATATTGAGTAATAATAGCGGCACCGTTTTTCAGCAGGATAACCTTGGACGAATGTGGATAGGAAACAATGAAAAACTGGTAATGGGAGCAATGCAGCCGGACGGTTCCTGGAAGTGGACAACTTCCAAGTTCAACAGGTTCGCTGATGATCAAATAGCTAACATTTATGAGGAAAAAAATGGTGTTATATGGTTCACCACAGGTGACGGCATTATTAAATATAACTCCCGAAAGAAAAACTTAGGCAGAACTGATTTTTCTGCGTTGATAAGAAAAGTCACCATAGGTGAAGATTCAACAATTTATTTTGGTGGAAAGATAAATAGCTCAATCATTCCTGAAATAACATTTAACAATAATTCAGTAAAATTCAGGTATTCGGCAACAACATACGAAGGAAAAAACACAACTAAATTTAAAACAATTCTGGAAGGCTTTGATAAAGACTGGTCTAAGTATTCTACGGAAACAAAGAAAGAATATACAAATCTTCCTCCCGGTAAATACACATTTAAAATAGCTGCATTAAATCTTTCAGGAATTAAAAGCATTACAGGAACTTACTCATTCAAAATACTTCCGCCGTGGTATAGAACGTGGTGGGCATACAGTATTTATGCAATTCTCTTTGGATTGCTAGTTTTTGCTTTCGATAGAATACAGAGGCGCAGACTAACTCTTAAAGAGCGCCGTCGATCACATCTGAGAGAAATGGAATTAAGAACGGAGGCTGCAGAATTGGAGGCAAAAGCACTGCAGGCTGAAAATGAGCGGAAGAAAAATATTGAACTTCTAAGTGAAATAGGAAAAGAAATTACCGCTTCACTGGACCTCGATAAAATTTTCTTCAAATTATACGAGCATGTTAACGAATTAGCGGATGCTACAATATTCGGGGTAGGAATTTATCACAATGATACCGGGCAAATAGAGTACAGGCTGGCTTTAGAGAAAGGGAAGAAATATCCTCCTTATACAAGAGATACTAAAGATAAAAATCAATTCCCGGTTTGGTGTATAGAAAACCGGAAGCCCATATTCATCAATGATGTATCGGCGGAGTATAAAAATTACATTCATTCGTATAAAGAACCTGAAACGGTGCTTGAAGACGGAACACTTTCCGAAGAACCCCGGTCTCTTATTTATTTACCTCTAATTTCAAAAGAGCGTTTGTGGGGAATTATTACCATACAAAGCTTTCAAAAAAATGCTTACAAAGAGAATCATCTAAATATATTAAAAAACCTTGCGTCCTACACCGCTATTGCACTGGACAATGCCGATGCATACAAGCAGCTAAACAAAACCATAAGCGATTTGAAAACGGCACAGAATAAACTGGTAACACAGGAAAAGCTGGCTTCGCTTGGTGCACTTACTGCCGGGATAGCACATGAGATTAAAAACCCGCTCAATTTTGTAAATAATTTTTCTGAAATAAGCAATGAGTTATTGGAAGATTTAAATAAGGAATTAGCCGATAACAACATGGAAGAAGTCAAAGATATTTTAGAAGACTTGAAACAAAATCTTGAAAAGATAAACCAGCACGGTAAACGCGCCGATTCAATCGTAAAGAATATGCTTCTTCATTCAAGAGGTACGGCCGGTGAGAAAATTTTATCTGATGTAAACGAACTCCTTGAACAGTATGTAAATCTTGCTTATCACGGAATTAGAGCGCAAAATAAGGAGTTTAATATTACCATTGAAAAAGACTATGATGAAACTTTGGAAAAAATAAATGTCGTTCCTCAGGATATTAGCCGGGTATTCTTGAATATTATTAACAATGCCTGTTATGCCGCAGACGAAAAAAGAAAAATAATGAAAGACGGATTTTCTCCTGTACTTAAAGTTTCAACTAAAAATTTGAGAGACAAAGTTGAAATTAGAATTCGCGATAATGGAAACGGAATACCGGATGGTATAAAAAACAAACTTTTTAACCCGTTTTTTACTACTAAGCCTGCCGGTGAGGGCACAGGCTTGGGGTTATCTTTAAGTTATGATATAATAACAAAAGTACATAACGGGGAAATCAAATTTGAGAGCGAGGAAGGGAAATACACTGAATTTATAATCACAATACCGAAAATTTAATGGAGGTTAGTATGAATCTTATAGTTGTAGATGACGAAAGCGATGTTCAGTTTTTATTTCAGCAAAAATTCCGCAAGGAAATTAAATCCGGTTTGGTAACTATCCGCTTCGCAATCGACGGGATTACTGCGTTGAATCTTTTAGCTTCGATAAAAGACCATGCCGATTGTTTAATCCTAAGCGATATAAACATGCCGCAGATGACCGGGCTGGAACTGCTGAAAGAAATAAAATCAAAATACCCGAAGCTTAAAGTTATAATGATAACAGCTTACGGGGATGATTATAATTACCATAAAGCAAAAGAACTCGGGGCAGAAGATTATTTTACTAAGCCGCTCGAATTCGATTCACTTAAAACAAGATTAAACCAAATTGAGATAAATTAATATGAATACTGAAACAAAAGCTATAAATATTCTTGTAGTTGACGACGAACCTGATTTACAGACGCTCATCAGTCAGAAATTTCGCAGCAAGATAAAATCCAATGAGTACAAATTCAAATTTGCCTACAACGGTGCTGAAGCGATAGAAATGATTGCTAACGACGGAAGCATTGATCTTATTTCAATGCGTATTTTATTACATACCTTTGACGTTACGTATTGCTGTTGAATGGCGCCGGATATCCCGCAGGCAATATAGAGATTCGGAGAAACGACCTTTCCGGTCTGTCCCACCTGATCCGAGGAATTGCGCCAGCCCTCATCTACGGCCGATCGCGACGCACCGACAGCACCTTCGAGTACCTGAGCCAGTTCTTCTATGACGGCAAAGTCAGGGCCGCCCATTCCTCTTCCACCGGACACGACCGTATCTGCTTCGGTCAGGTCAACTTTGCCGGTATCAAGATGCTTTTCAATGAATTTCACCAGGGTTGGACCGGTGTTGACCTCAAATTTTTCAACAACTCCGGTTCCGGCAGCACTGGCGATGGTCATGGCATTGGGTCGAATGGCTAAAATTTGCGGTTTTCCGTTGAGCATGACATCTGCCAGAATTTTTCCGCCATACATATAACGGGTTGCCAGCAATACATAACGTTCTCCGGCAAACGCCGCGTTTACGTATTGCTCACTGTGACAGGTCTGGCAGGTTTGTCCGGAGGCCAAACTGGCCGCAAGCTTTTCATGGACAACCTTCACCTGCTGATCTTTGTACGTCTGGTGACATTTTTGACAGGTGGCAACAGGATTGGCATTCATAACCGAGACCGGTGCGACATCGTGGCCGCCATGACAATCCACACAATTGGGCAGCCCCGTCTTGTCTTTTGCCTGCAAATGGCCAGGATTGTGCAGGTCGATGGACCGGTGACACTGCTGGCAATTCTGGGCAATTTCTGCTACGAATTGACAGCAGTGTCACCGGTCCATCGACCTGCACAATCCTGGCCATTTGCAGGCAAAAGACAAGACGGGGGCTGCCCGGACCGTGTGTGGATTGTCATGGCGGCCACGATGTCGCACAGCCGCCTGCTCGGTTATGGAACTGCGCAAATGTTGTTGCCACCTGTCAAAAATGTCACCAGACGTAGAAGAATCAGCAGGTGAAGGTTGTCCATGAAAAGCTTGTGGCCAGTTTGGCCTCCGGACAAACCTGCCAGAGCCTGTCACAGTG
>CAVVVS010000072.1:0-124543 GCA_963751355.1 uncultured Ignavibacteriales bacterium
GTTAAAATTAGCCATTGCTGCCATGTTAATAAGAACTACCGTTATTAAGGTCAGTAATAATTTTTTCATACAAATTTCCGTTAATTATTCGGGGATCAGTTAACTAAAAATATAAATTGTTATCCATAAAAATAATTAGAATTCTACTTAAAGTATTCAGCAATTAATGAATATTGAGTCGCATCGGTATATAATTTATTATATATAAGAAGAATTTCCTGTTGGCATGATATTCATAAAAAAAAGTGTCGTTCACCATTATTAATCATTGGTAATAATTTTACCGTCAACTACCGGTGTAACACAAATTAACGGGTTTTGAGGAACTTTAAAATTTGCAAATATTCCTTCAAACAGTTCAAAATGCCTGCCTTTTTTCTCCAGTTTGTAGAATTTATTATAAGGCATAAACCTGCCTTTGGCATCGGTTGGAGCATCAAAATGATAAGCCTTGTCAAAATCCTGAACGGCTTTACTCTTAAGAAATTTTATTTTATTATCATCCCCACCTTCTATTTCATAACCAATTGCTCTGAACTCTACAACATTTCCGCTGTTTATTATAAGATAAATGTTAAGTATTATTTCATTCATTTTTTATCAACTCTGTAATTTAGACTAAAAAAACTTAAGCAAAGTGCATATACAAATGCAAATTTACACATTATACTTTCAATAATTTGAAGTAAATCTTGACGGTTAAATATTGAAAGAGCAAAAGCAAATAATACCGGTACCGTAATTACTATCAGCCCGGTTAAGATAACCCGCGCATTCAATTTATTTTTTTTGCCGGTTAGTTTTTTAATACATGTACCGAATAAATATATTGATATTAAGACAGGCACATAATAAAAAAATCCGTATATCGAGCCTAAAGGATAATTATACGATGCATATAAAACTCCGCATTTAACTACATGAAATTTGTCTACTACAAAACCATAATATATGATGAAAAACATGGCAGGAATAAAAAGCAGAGCTAGATTCTTTTTATCATAGCCGAAATATTTAAAAGAAAATAATAAATTCAACGGCGGTAATAATGATATCACCGCAAAAGCAAGATATACAACGGCGGGCTCATCAATTCCAAAATAACAAATTAAAAATTCCAGGATTTGGTAAAAGGCAAGCAATATAACTAAAGATATGACAATCTTATTCAGCCGGTTTTTCTCTGCGAAGATAATAAGATTAACTAATAAAACTATTTCAAGGCATGCTATTAAAAGAGATACAATACCGTCCCACTTTATCAATACAAAAGCTCCTTTGAAAACAGGTAATCAAGAATGATAAAAGATTTTATATTCTAAAAATATTTTGTTCGTTTAAGTTTATAATGTTCGGGAAACCCATAACAGTTTTTATTGAAATACGGGATTTACTCAAATATGCAAATCCCGCATTTGCTTCAAATAATAAAATATTATTTTTTGGGACCAATCATATTTTCGGGTCGTACTACTTCATCAAATTTTTCAGCAGTTAATAATCCTAATTCAACTGCTGCTTCTTTCAGAGTCTTATTTTCCTTATGTGCTTTTTTTGCAACTTTAGCAGCATTGTCATAACCAATATGAGGGTTTAAAGCTGTTACAAGCATTAAGGAATTTTGAAGATTCTTTTTTACGTTTTGCTCATTTGCTTTTATTCCCACCACACAATTATCGGTAAAGCTTTCGCATGCATCCGAAATTAATCTAATCGATTGAAGGACATTAAAAACAATAACCGGCTTAAATACGTTTAGTTCAAAATTACCGCTGGCGCCTGCAAAACCAACAGTTGAATCGTTACCGAAAACCTGTGCACACACCATCGTCAATGCTTCAGATTGTGTTGGATTAACTTTACCGGGCATAATAGAGCTGCCGGGTTCGTTTTCGGGAAGCGATATTTCACCTATTCCGCATCGAGGACCCGACCCGAGCCATCTTACATCATTCGCAATTTTCATCAACGATGCAGCCAATGTTTTTGTTACACCGCTAATTTCAACCATTGCATCATGTGCGGCTAATCCTTCAAATTTGTTTCTGCCGGATTTAAAAGATTTACCGGTTAACTCGGCAATTTTTGCAGCAGCTTTTTCTGCAAACTCGGGATGCGTATTTAAACCTGTTCCCACAGCAGTACCGCCCAATGCCAATTCAAATAATCTCGGCAATGCGCAATTAATTCTTTCGAGTCCGTTGGTTAACTGCTGAACATAACCGGAAAATTCTTGTCCCAGCGTAAGAGGAGTAGCATCCATTAAATGGGTTCTTCCGATTTTTATGATATCTTTAAATTCTTCCGACTTTACAGCGAGTGCATCGCGTAGTTTTGTTACCATCGGAATAAGTCTTCTATGAATTTCTTCAACCACTGCTATGTGCATCGCTGTTGGAAAGGTGTCGTTTGAAGATTGTGCCTTATTTACATCATCATTCGGGTGAATTGGTTTTTTACTTCCCATTTCGCCGCCTGCTAATTCGATTGCACGGTTTGAAATTACCTCGTTGGCATTCATGTTTGTCTGTGTACCGCTGCCTGTCTGCCAAACCACTAACGGGAAATGAGCATCCAGTTTCCCTTCTATGACCTCATCTGCAGCTTTAATAATTAGCTCTGCTTTTTCAGCGGGAAGCAAACTCAATTCTCTATTAGTCAAAGCTGCGGCTTTTTTTAAAATTCCAAGCGCTCTAATCAATTCACGTGGAAATCTTTCGCCGCCGATTTTGAAATTCATTAACGAGCGGGCTGTTTGTGCACCGTAATATCTATCTACCGGGACTTTTATTTCACCCATACTATCTGTTTCAACTCTGTAATTCATATCTTTTCTCCATTAATTTTCTTTAAATTTAAGGAAGATGAAGGACATTATCTTCTAATACCCCTGTCTTTTAATTTATAACTTTAAATTTACAATAATTTTGTGAGAGAGTTAACCTGTCTTTTTTATTTTTAATACATGAATCGCATCTAAAATAAAATTTTTAAACCTAAAGAGTTATGATTATACTCCAAATTCACAACTTAAAATTCGTAAATGGATAATTATTCCGGCTTACCGGAATAATACATTAGTTAAAAAAGATTTTGGTTTTAAATGAAGGACATGATTAAAAAGGATAAGATAAAATTCTTATACCGCAATGTATAGTAAAAGTTAAGAATTTTTCCTTATGGTAATAATCTTTCCCGCGCAGTATCTTTGAAGGTTATGTGATTATTGTTCTCTAATGAAATTGTAATTAAGATTTTTTTTGGGGATGAAATTCATATAATTGTAAAAAATTTTTGCTGCATAATTAAATGTAATATCAAACATAATAGATAGTTTTACTATTGTATTTTAAATAAATCTATCTTAATATATTAGTTGAAATGCGGATCTAAAATAATTTGTTATAAACGCGGTAAAATTAAAATCCAAATTTAATAAAAAATCATTTGGGACAAAATCAATACATTTATTTTAGCGAAAGGATGGGTACTGATTATGCAAGTTGTAAGTCCAGTGGAGAAGGCAAGGCAATATATAGAATCACACTCCAATAGAATAGAAAGCTCGGGAAGGAATAAAGCGATAAAGTTTCAACCGGGTCCTTGTATTACCATCTCCAGGGAATCCGGAGCAGGAGCTGTTAAAGTTAGTGAAAAAGTAATTCATTTTTTTAGAGAATCCTACAATGGAAGTGCGGATAATACTTGGACCGTATTCGATAGAAACTTAATAGAAAAAGTTCTCCAGGATAATCACCTTCCTAAAACTTTAAGCAATTTAATGAGCGAAGAAAAATATTCCGGTGTAAAATCTATGATGGGTGAAATTTTAGGCGGTCAGCCCGGGATATGGTCTTTAGTTCATAAAACAACAGAAACTATTCTACAATTAGCTCAAGTCGGTAATTGTATAATACTCGACAGAGGAGCAAATGTCATTACAACAAAGCTTAACAATTCATTTCATGTCCGTTTAGTTGCACCCCTTGAGGAGAGGATTCGACATATTAGAGAACTTTTCAACCTGGAAAGAAAAGCGGCGATGGATTATATTAAGAAGGAAGAAGAAGACAGGCGGGATTACTTAATGACCTATTTTCATAAAGACATCAATGATCCTCTTCTCTATCATTTAATTATTAATACAGGTTACATCAGCGAAGAAAAAGCAGGTAAGATTATTGCAAATGCGGTAATTAATAGATTTCCCGATATGTTTCAAATAGACAGTTGATACACCGGTATAATGAATAATATGACAAAAAATCTTACACGAAATTAAGATATTACCTTTCAAAAGGACACCATTCCAATCACTGCAAATCCTGATTCCAAAAGAGTCAAGGATTTGTAAGAGGTTATCTTACAATTCACCACACAAATATTCCGGCTGCAACGTGAAAGTAATCTTTCTATTTTCAGAAATAATTTCTATTACTTGTTTATAGAAGTTATAATTTATACAGCGGCTAAACTTAATCTATTTAATATTAAAATCGTTAATAAGGTTTAGCTAAATTTTAGGTACGTGTATTCCTATTTCAAATACAAAAGAAAAAAGTTATATTTGATCATTATTGCACTTAAGACATTTTTGGGAGAAAGGAGGGGAAAAGTGGTCACCAAAGGAGCTTATGAGAAAGCAAGACATTATTTAGAAACACACTCTAAATTATCGGAAGAATCAGGGCAGAAACATCAAAAAATTATACCAGGCCCTACTATAACTATATCGAGAGAGACAGGCGCAGGAGCCGAACGGGTTGGTGAAAAACTTGTAGCTTTTTTAAAAAATATCACAATAATTATGCTTATCCCTGGACTGTCTTTGACAAAAATATTATCGAGAAAATATTAGAAGATCATAACCTTCCGAAGAAAATAGAGAAATATTTAGTCGAAGATAAACTTCCCGATTTTGTAAGTACAATTAATGAATTATTGGGTTTGCAGCCTCCAAAATGGTTTCTGATTCACAAGACAACTGAAACTATCCTAAAACTTGCTCAAACCGGAAATGTAATAATAATCGGACGGGCGGCTAATATAATAACGGAAAAATTGAAAAACACTTTTCATGTAAGACTCATCGCTCCGGTTGAGGATCGGATTAAACGTGTTCAAGAAGTACATAATAAAAGTAAAGAAGAGGCAATCAATTATATTAAAAAAGAAGATGCCAACAGAAAAAATTATGTATCAGCTAATTTCCACAAAGATGTAACAAATCCGCTTCTTTATCATTTAGTTCTAAATACATCTTTAGCCGGTTACGATTTAACCGCTGAAATTATTGGTAAAGCTGTTGCACAAAAATTTTCTCATCTGCTTTCAATTAAATCTCTTCGCGGGGTGTTACGATAGCACACGGCATTTTAAAGACTTGCTTTTAATTGGTGGTTTGAAATTTTGCAGCTAAGTTTATGTTGAGTAGATAATTCGGTTTGTTTGCTAGTAAACGAATTTATTTCAAATGAAAATATTTCCTTTTTTTGACAATCCGCCAGTTTTTGTCAAATTGACCTTTCACCCCGGTTTGGATGTGAAGCGGGCGTATCACCACTTCTTTGTAAGCGCGTTTAATAATCAGATTTATTGATTTATTCCACTCTCATAACCGGATACACGTCAAATTCTTTATCAAAGTAAAGCGATCTTTTGTAAAAGAAATTCAATCTTGCGTAAGGGTTTTTTCTAAACTTATCATCCTCTTTTAATTTCTTCTCAAAGTCTTCTTTAAGTAACGGATTATTATTCATCATCTCCCTTGCATATTTTTCCATTACGTAACCCTCGGCATATTCTTTTTGCTCAAATATTGAATTAAAAAATCCCCATTGCAAAAATGAATCTTCAGCTTTCGGTTCTAGTAAATTTAGTATTACCCTGATTGTTCTTTGCGCCGTAGGAATAATGTAAGTACCGGCGGGCACCGTAACGGTATCTATATAAGAATCGTAATCACACTTTACCCTTTGATGACTTTCATACGAATGGTTTGCAAACTTAATATTTTTAAATTTATATTTCGTTACAATAAATGTTTTTGAATGACTAAGCTGTTCAACTTTTATTCCGTGAAGTTTGATCCGATCAATTAAATGATCCCACTCTCCCCATTCTTTAGGAATGATATACAAAGCCGGCGCACTCACAGAATTCACAACTTCCATATCATCAAACTTTTGAATATTAAAATCTTCTTTTACTTCCGTGTAAGTGGTCATGGTTTTGCCTGAAATCCAGCTTGAATCACGTTTGTATTTAACTCCTTTAAATAAAAACGGGAAGTGTTTACCTGTTAACTCAAGTTTTAACGGAAGATATTTTTTGTCAACCGTGAACTCCTTTATGGAATTTTCATCTGCTCTTTTATTCAGCGCGATTAATTGGTTCGGATGTCCATTTAGATATTCTATAGCTGCATTCAATAGAGCTTTGGTTGAAAAAACTCTGTCTTTATACGGTTTCATCATGTGAGTTTCAATTAATAAACCCGGGCGATTTTGGACAGCGGCATATGCATGAGAAAACCTGGGACCGAATGCTTCGCTTCTTATTCCATCATCTATTTTCCTTCCCATAAAACCTATATACGGAGAGATTAAATAACCTGACTGATTCACATATTTCTCAATGTAAGGTTCGAATCTATTTTTTATCCACGTGGCAATTTCATGATAAATATCCTGATATTTTTCCATCGTGTACGTTATGGTGTATTGATAATCTGCGCCGTCGGTAGTATGCGTATCGATAAAAAAATCGGGTAGCCATGATGAAAATAATTTCAGCATAGCTTTCATTTCCGGAGCGTCTGCTTTCATCCAATCGCGATTCAAGTTCAGGTTTTGCGCGGTAGTTCTCCATCCCATTTCTTTGGGACCGTTTTGATTTATTCTATTATAAGGACTAAATCTTTCATGACCGTCGACATTGAAAATAGGAATAACGAGTAAGATAGTATTATTGATTAGATTTTGCTTCTCCTTCGTTACCAATATATCCCTCAATAAAAGCATCGAGGCATCCTTTCCCGCTATCTCTCCGGCATGTATTCCGTTATTAATAAGTATGACCGGTTTGCTTGTTTTCTTCGCAGCAGCGGGTGTAAAAGTTTTATCTTTTGATACTATTAGACAGTATAATTTTCTGCCCTGGGGTGAAACTCCGAATGAAAGTAACTCAGCATAATTTGAATATTGAGCAAGTTTTTTAAAATACGAAATCGTTTCATCATAGCGTTCAGTTTCAGTATAATTTGACTGCTCAAATTTAGTTTGCCAGCCAGCAATACTTTTTTGCTGTGAATAAATTATTTGCGGGATGCAAATAATTAATACAATAAAGAAAAGATTGTTTTTACTCAATTATCGCCTCTTTTTCAAAAATTATAACTTCTTATAAATGAATTAAATATGATGTTAAAATTACGTTAAATTTATGAAGGAAGAAATTAATGAATTTGTTGAGTCAATATTTTTTTGTACTTTAATGTTAATCAAAAAGGGTGAATAAGACATATGGAAATTCCTGTTAAAGATAAAAGTAACTATTTAAAGGGGCTTTTAATAATTGCAAGAAAAGATAATCAACTTGCAGAAACCGAAAAAAAAATAATCAGAGATATTGCGTTAAGATTGGGTTTTGCAACAGATTTTTACGAAGAAGTGCTGAAAAGTCTATTAGCCAATAAGTATATTCTGGAAGATCCGATAATTTTTTCGGATTTAAAAATTGCAAAATCTTTTATCTCTGACGGTTTAAAATTAGCTTATTCCGTTGAAGTATTAGCGGAGAACAAATTTGAGTGGCTTAAACAGGTTGCCTTAGTAAATCATATTGAAGAAAAATGGTACCAGGAGAGACTGGAAAAATTTAAATCTTCACCAAACTTTTGGCTGAATACCGAGTTTGCACTCTATTCCATAATATAGTTAATAATCACTAAATTTTTATTAACTTTTTTACTCTATTAAATAGAGGGGGGATATTTTTGTATCTTCCTCATCATAATGCTTACTTCATTTATCACACGAACCTCTTCAATAATATCTTATTAATCTTCCTAAAGTTGTTGTTTATTTTCATTATATATAATTTTAGATCTACAAAGTTAAATTGATTCTAGTATTTTATTAGTCTATCAATGAATCTTCCAACATACCATCTATAGGAAATATTTATGAAAAAAATGAAAGCGCTTGTAAAAAAATTTTCAGAACCGGGTTTGTGGCTCGATGAAGTTCCAGTTCCCGAAGTAGGGATTAACGATGTATTAATTAAAATTCACAAAACTTCTATCTGCGGAACCGATATTCATATTTATAATTGGGACGACTGGGCAAAGAAAACTATACCTGTACCCATGGTTACGGGACATGAATACGTAGGAACAATTGAAGCGATCGGGAGCAATGTCCATGATGTTAAAATCGGTGAACTGGTCAGCGGTGAAGGTCACATTGTTTGCGGTCATTGCAGAAACTGCCGCGCCGGACGAAGACACTTGTGCAGAAATACTCAAGGTGTGGGAGTTAATCGTCCCGGATGTTTCGCCGAGTACCTTAGCATTCCTGTTTCAAATGTTTGGCATGCCGATAAATCAATCCCAAAAGATATTTTGTCGATTTTCGATCCTTTCGGAAATGCAACTCATACCGCATTGTCGTTTGATTTATTGGGCGAAGATGTTTTAATAACTGGCGCCGGTCCAATTGGAATTATGGCTGCCGCAATAGCCAAGCATGCAGGCGCAAGGTATGTTGTAATAACCGATCTCAATCCTTACAGACTTGAATTAGCGAAAAAAGTAGGGGTAACCAGAACGGTTGATATCTCCAAAGAAAAAATATCTGATGTAATGAACGAGCTTGGAATGAAAGAAGGTTTTGATATAGGATTGGAGATGTCGGGCAATACTGAAGCGTTAAAGAGTATGCTTTCGGTTATGTGCCACGGCGGGAAAATTGCTTTATTAGGAATTTTACCTTCGAGTGCTGCTATAGACTGGGAAACGGTAGTATTCAACGGGTTAACCTTAAAAGGTATTTACGGACGCGAGATGTTTGAAACCTGGTACAAGATGACGGTAATGATTCAATCCGGGCTCGATATTTCACCGTTAATTACACATCGTTTCCCATTCGAATCATTTAAGGAAGGCTTCGAACTTATGAAAACCGGGAACTCAGGGAAAATTATTTTAGATTGGGAAAATGTTTAATTACAATATTGAATGATTGCAAAAATATTGATTCATCTTTTAATATTGTAATTTTGTAATCTCATAATTTTTATGGAGGAATTATGGACACTTTATCAAAACAATATTATTCACAAATATTAAAGGACATTGAATCCGAAGGTCTTTATAAAAAAGAAAGAATTATTACGAGTCCTCAGAGTGCACGCATTGAAGTAAAGGGCGGCAATAAAGTTCTAAATATGTGCGCAAATAATTATCTGGGACTGGCAAATCATCCCGAAATTATTAAAGCAGCAAAAGAAAGCTACGACACCTGGGGATACGGTTTATCTTCGGTAAGATTTATCTGCGGAACACAGGATATTCATAAACAGCTTGAGCAGAAGATTACCGAATTTCTTGAAACAGAAGATACTATCCTTTATACATCATGTTTCGATGCAAACGGCGGTTTGTTCGAAACTATTCTTTCGGAAGAAGATGCGGTTATAAGCGATGAATTAAACCATGCCAGCATCATCGACGGAGTAAGGTTGTGCAAAGCAAAACGGTACCGTTACAAAAATAATGATATGAACGATCTAGAAGAAAAATTAAAAGAAGCTAAAGCCGGTAATGCACGAAATATTCTAATTGCCACGGACGGTGTTTTTTCGATGGACGGCTTTATTGCAAATTTAAAAGGCATATGCGATCTTGCGGATAAATACGGCGCAATGACAATGGTTGATGATTCCCATGCTGTCGGTTTCATGGGCAAGCACGGTAAAGGGACCCACGAATATAACGGTGTAATAGGAAGAATAGATATTATAACCGGAACTTTGGGCAAGGCACTCGGCGGTGCCAGCGGTGGTTATACAAGCGGAAGGAAAGAAATTATTGATATGCTTAGACAGCGTTCGCGTCCCTATTTATTTTCAAATACCGTAGCTCCCAGTATAGTTTCCGCTTCTTTAAAAGTACTTGAAATGTTAAGCTCAACCACAGACTTGCGTGATAAACTTGAAGAAAACACAAAATACTTTAGAGAACAAATAAGCAATGCAGGATTCAATATTAAACCCGGCACCCATCCGATTGTTCCCATAATGCTCGGTGATGCGGTACTCGCACAAAAGATGGCTGCGCGTCTGCTGGAAAAAGGTATTTATGTAATCGGGTTTTTCTACCCGGTAGTTCCGAAGGGCACAGCCAGAATACGCGTACAAATTTCTGCTGCACATTCAAAAGACGATCTGGATTTTGCGGTAAAAATGTTCAGTGAAGTTAAAGAAGAATTGGGCATGTGATTAAAACAAATTTTGCAGCATGGAGTATCAGTCTGTGCTGCATTTTATTTTGTAATAATTATTTATTTAAGAGAGGTGTTTTTACTTCAGAGTTAATGGAAAACACACAGAGAAAACAGAGTCTAAAAATCTCCGATAATTCTCCCATGGAGATCTCTTCGGAATCTGTGCCCTCCATGGTAAAAATTCTTGTATTTTGCACTTCAAATAATTTTATACCCTTCCACACTTCGGGCACAGTTTTTACAATACCGGTTTCCTTTAACATCCACTTCCTCAATTCCAAGTGATGAATGCATCACGCAATCCCAATCCAAGCAGTGCTTTAACCCGTAAGTATGTCCCAATTCATGAAGAATTTCTTTTATACTGCGCTGGAGAAGCAATTCTTCATTCGATTCACCAGTATAGAATTCTTCATGCAAACGGCAGACTGACACAATAGAATGTTTACCTTTTAATTGTGCCTCTCCAAAAACAAAAGTCAATGCGGGTATATAAAGATCAAAATCGGTTAATATCAGAACTTTACCGTCCTGTGATGTTGTTATCTCGATTGAATTGGCGATTATTTGAGTAGAATAATATTGTCCTCTTTCACTGGAATATGCATTTTTATAATCAATTTCCAACCCGGCTAATTCTACTTGAGGATAGAATAAATCACATAGTTTATTTAAGATACTATTTAAAAGAGTTTTATTGGAAAACTGAAGAGGCACAATATAAATATTCATTACTTAGTAAAACTTCTTAACTCATACTTATTAATTTTATTATATAATGTAACCCTGTCAATTTTAAGTTCTTGAGCGCTTCTGGAAATATTCCAATTATTTACCTGTAATACTTTAAGAATATGCTTTTTTTCCGCAGCGGCTAGACTCCGATCGTTTTCATCTAGTCCGCTTCGATTAACTGCAACATGAAACGGTAAGTCTTCAACTTTGATTGTATTACATTTTCCAACTACTACCGCCCGCTCAATAGCATTTTCCAACTCTCTTACATTACCAAACCAATCATATCCAATAAGAAAATCCATCGCTTCAGGAGAAATTTGATTAATATTTTTATTCATGGCTGCAGCAAATTTTTTGAGAAAGAAATGAGCAAGTACAGGAATATCCGTGCGTCTTTCCCTAAGCGGCGGGATCACAATTGAAAACACATTTATTCTGTAATAAAGATCTTCCCTGAACTTGCCTTCTTTAACCATTTCTTCGAGCGATTCATTGGTTGCAATAATTACCCTGAAATTACTTTTAATAATTTCATTTCCACCTACTCTGTTGAACTGTTTTGATTCAATAACTCTTAAAAGTTCAATTTGCATTTTCAAAGAAATAGAACCTATTTCATCAAGAAATATTGTACCGCCGTCAGCCATTTCAAATTTACCTTTACGCTTAAACTGCGCACCGGTGAATGCGCCTTTCTCATGCCCAAATAACTCACTCTCCAAAATTGTCTCCGCAAGCGCACCGCAATTAACGGGAATTATCGGGAAATACTTTCGCTTACTATTTATATGAATGGCTTTGGCAACGAGTTCTTTTCCCGTGCCGCTTTCGCCCCTTATCATTACGGTGGTATCGGTGGGTGCAACGGTATGAATAAGTTCAAATATTTTCTCAATCTGCGGACTCTTTCCTATCAGATTATCCGGACGAATTATTTCCTCAATATTATCCTTTAACTGCTCATTTTCTTTTTTAAGTGCCTTCTGTTCCAGAGCTTTTTGAACAAGATGAGCCAGCTCGTCCGGATCTACCGGTTTGGTAATATAATCATACGCACCGTCTTTCAAGGCGGTTATTGCCGTAGGTACGGAAGCAAAAGCGGTTATTAAAATAACAACGACTTTAGTGTCTATTATCTTAACTTTTTTAAGAAGTTCCAAACCGCTCATTCCCGGCATTTTCATATCTACAAGTAAAAGATCAAATTTATTTTTTTCAAACTGTGTTAATGCCGTCTCACCGTTTTCAGCGGTATCAACTTCATACCCTTCTTCTTCGAACCAGTGGAATAATGACTGTCGAACTATTTTTTCATCATCCACTATTAATATTTTTCCTTTTTTAGTATTCATAACTTAATTCTCAAGTATTATTGTTAATAGGTAAAGTAATTTTAAATGATGTCCCTTTCTCCGAAGTTTTTTCTACTTCAACTGTTCCCCTATGCTGTCTTATAATTCCGTAGACAACCGCTAAACCCAGGCCGGTTCCTTTTGAAGCATCCTTTGTAGAATAGAAAGGTTCGAAAATGTGCGCTAAATCCTTTTTTGATATTCCGGTCCCCTCATCAGATATCTTAATGATAACATTTTTAAATTCGCGTATTAGTGTAATAGTTATATTTCCCCCGCCGGACATTGCTTCTATAGAATTGATCAGCAGAGCCATTACAGCTTGTTGTATCTTTTGCGCATTACAAAAAAATTTTACACTGTCTACTTCATATTCTTTCGATAATTTTATATCGTTAATCTCAAGGTGATGTTCAATTAATTTTACGCTTTTATCAATTATATCAACGAGCTCTTCTTCCGAGAACTGTTCTTCTTCTTTATGCGAGAATACCAGAAGATCTTTAACAATTTTGCCGCATCTTGCGGATTCATCCGAAATTAAATTGAGGTATTCGATCAGATTTGAATGTTCACTGTTGCTTTGCTCAGCTTTTAATTTTTTTGAAATGAGTTTACTATATGTTAAAATTCCCTCTAATGGATTATTCAACTCATGAGCAACAGTTGCCGACAGTTTGCCCAGAGAAGCCAGTTTTTCGATTTGAATAACCTGGTTATAAATATTTCGTAATTCTTCTGATTTTTCTTTCACTTTTTGAGTTAAATTTTCCGACCAATCTTTTATTTCCTTATATGCGGCATTAAGTTTGGAAGACATTTCATTGAATCGTTTGGAAATCTTTCCAAACTCATCCTGAGAATTAATAGCTATACGATAATCAAGATTTCCCTTGCCTAGTTCTTCCATACCGACAGATAATTTACGCATGGGCTTGTTCACCAGCATTATAATAAAACCACCGCAAGTGAGTGAAATAATTAGAGTAATTATGATTGAACTAATAATTGTATTTTTAATACTGGTTTTAATAATTCTATCCAGCGGATCAAGTGATAAAACCACATCGAGTACACCGAGTATTTTTATTTTTGGTGAATGAGCATGACAGTTACCCGATGAACAATCTATATCATTTTGGATAGGATTTATCAACCCAAGCATCCTACCGCTGTTTGTCCTGAATGTTCTTAATTTATTCTGGCGGGTGAGGGAACTAATTGGTGTGGAACTGTTGTGGCAAACGATACAAGCTTCTGCATTTAAGTTAACTTTTTTAAGTATCTCTCTTGTATCGGTTGAAAATATTATCAATCCCTGTTTGTTGTAGATTCGTATAACTCTTACACCAGGCTCAGTTCCAATAGTTTTTATAATTTGATGAACATCTTCGCGCCTGTTCAACAGCATACTATATCGTGTTGACTTTTTAATCACTTCACTTATATCTATAGCATGCTGAAAACTGTTTTGAGTGAGGTGATCTTTAAGAGTTGTAATCGAAAGGTAGGTATAAATTCCAAGTACGAAAATAAGAGTTACTGATATAATAACTATCAGTTTTATACTTATTCTATGTCTAAGTTTGGTATTCACTCATTTCCCCTGACTCACTTTCTAAACTTAGATAATTAAAGTTATACTTACAACAAATTGTTTTTTAGCATTTTATTAACTTTTTTAAAAAAGGACAGCATAGCTATTATTGATAATATTAAATGATTTACATACCAAAACTTATGGTTTGGCACATATTTATTCTATTATTTTATTATATTTTTCTTTACCGAGAATTTGGTACAAGTATTTTAATTTTTCACCCCCGTCATTCATCAAACGACCAATTTCCGGCGAATAATTTTTTACTTCTGTCAGAAGTTTCAAAATTTGTAATTTTTTTTCAATAAACTGCAACGAGGATAATACGCGTAAAGTACTTGCTTCCTGGGTTAACCCTACAACAGCAAACCATTTATTTAATAGTATTTCTCCGGATGATTTTAAAATTTGATCGAGAAGCACTAAAGACATGGGAGAATTGAACTTCTTTTCTCCCCAATCGCCGGATATAGTAAGTAATGTTTCATTTTTTGAGATAAGTCCGTTTTTCCCCTCTAAAAAGAATTTGGTTATACTATCTAATAGAATGATAATCAACGGATTTAAACCCAGGTAGTAGGTATTACCGGAAATATGCTTCATTACCAATTGATTTTCCAGGAATAGATATTTCTCATTATAAATTTCTTCGTTAATTTTTGTAATAATCCGATTAATTATTATATCCGGTACTAAATCTTCTTCAATAGGTTTGGTCTCATTACAATTATTTCTCATCAGTCTATAAAACTGGCAATCTTCACAATCATAATTGCGATCACATAACTTATATGAGATAAGATTTGACTCCATCCAGATACATTTATTGTTATCCGGGCGATCACGATTAAATGAATTTTGTTCGTTCATAATTATTTGCTACAAATTATTTCTCCGCCATTAATAGTTTTGGCTTCGTGTACTAATTTAATTCGTGCATCCTGTTCCACAGGCTGCTGCTTTTCAAACACCGGGAAATATTTAACTATTAGATTGAAAGCTACTGCACCTAACGCAACTAAAAACAAAGTGATTGCAATTTCACCGAAAGAAGGTCTATATGACTCACCGGAATATCGTACCAAAGAAGTTACGGATACATTCATTCTATTCAGTACAAATCCGGAAAGAGTGAATATCGATATGAAGTACAAACCCATACGATTATTATTAAATCTTGGACTGCTCAACATATAAAGGGGAATAATTATGCCAATCAATACTTCTATCCAGAAGAAATATGTTTCAGGTCTGTTCATAAAAAGATATCCAAATTTTGATGATAAAGCTAAATCAGCAAATTTCAAAATGAACTCAATGAATAATACAATGAATATTCCTTTTCCCAGACTGGAAATAAGGTGAAGATTTAATCCCCTATTAAAAGATCGGGCGCACATATAGGATTCAAAAATAATCATCGACAAACCTGCAGCTATGCAGGTAATAAAGAAATGAATCGGAAGCAATGATGAATACCATAAAGGATAAACTTTGCCGGGTACTATTAAATATAGAGAACCAAAAGATGATTGATGTAATGTTGAAAAAAGGACGCCTAATATTACAACAGGCAAAGTAATCTTCTTGACAAGTTTGAGTGGAAAACTCAGCTTAAACTTTTCAAAAATTACAGGGGAAAGTTCCAATGTAAGAATTGTTGAATAGCATATTACGCACCAGGTAATTTCAAACATCACCGAATGCGGATTCCACATTATTAACGGATGCCAAAAATTTTCCGGCTTTCCCAAATCAATTATCAACAGTAGAACAACCAGGATGTAGCCAATATAAGCCGTTAATATAGCAGACCTGGCAATTTGTTCATACTTGCGATCATTAAATATGTGTGCTGCGGCAGCTATAGTAAAGCCGGCAGCCGATATACCCACCCCGATGAAATCCAAGCCAATCCATAATCCCCATGGTATCATGTCGCTTAAATGCGTTGTATACCCAAGTCCTTTTGTAAATCTTATAAATAATGCAGCTGTTCCGACCAGCAGAACAATAATAGAAGTTACTTTCCAGAACGAAAATTTAAACGGCTTATGATTCTTCATGATTTGTTCCGCTCCTTTTTTCTTCCTTCGCAATTTCATTTTTCCGTTTCGTGAGCCAATACATACCAGTTAAAAACACACCGCCGACGGAAACTACAGACGGGATTGCTCCCATCGCATTTGATGTAAAATCGGGTAAGGGTTTTCCCGGTACTTTTGAAGGATAACCTAATTGTTCAAATGGAACAGAAGATAAAATTAACATATTTGTTCCGCCTGCTTCTTCCATACCGTAAATCTTGTTGTAATATTTGGAGGGGGCTTCTGCTATTCTTCTTTTTGCTTCTTTTTTTAAGTCGTCCAAATATCCGCATAAAGTTGCACTAGTCGGGCATGCTTCGGCACAGGCGGTAATATAACCAGCCTTAAGCCGATCATAGCACATATCACATTTCCGCACACCGGGCGAAGATTTACTCCATTCATATCTTGGGATACTGAAAGGACATGCCTGCATACAATAACGGCAGCCAATGCATTTGTTCTCATCATATAATACGGGACCAAGTACGGTTTTCTTAAATGCTCCTACAGGACAAACCGATACGCAAGTTGGTTCTTCACAATGCATACACATTTTTCTTGCATAACGATCACTGTATTCTTCAACTACAGTATACGTTTTATCTGAAAGATGATCTCTTAGAAAATCTTTATTTGTTTCCTTAAGATGATTTTGATTTTTACATGCTTCATAGCAGCTTCCGCATCCAATACACAATGTAGAATCAAATAAAATTCCTTTTTGCTTCAACATTTTTTATTTTCCTTATAATGACAAGAATTCTTTTTCAAATTGATTTAATTTTTCCTGATTAAGATAAGCTGCAACATTTTCAATTAATTTACCTCCGTCATACATGGTTTGTCCAGCTAATTGGGGCTGTGTTAAATTAAGTAAAATATAATTTCTCAATCTGTCGAATTCATTTTTCATCCAGTCAATTAATTCTTCATTTATTTTGCAAAGCTTTTTATTCTTTTCAAAGTTTACAGGGCTTATCATTATTCCCCAATCTTCGCCGTAAGGATCGGTAATATTTTTATTAATAATAGATTGATTTACCTCTTGAACCGTACCGTCAACAGGTGAATAAAAACTTACCTTATTGCCGCCTATCTTAGCTTCCATTATTTTTTCACCTTGCTTAATCAGATCGCCGCTAAAAACAAGATTCTGAATTCTGACTTCTCCCAATGACTTTAATGCAAATTCATCGATACCGATTTTTACATGTCCGTTTCTTAAAAGCTGCGCCCAAGTATGACCTTTCGAAACGAAAGTGTCAACCGGGATTTTTACCTGCAGTTTATCGGAAGTTACATATTCGTTTATCTCATATCCTTTAACAAACGCGGGATGAAGTTTTTTTTCAGCAAGTAATATGAACACATCTATTATTACAAATAAGATGAAACCGAGTAGAACATATAAAGCAACCATTTTCTTCCTCATTAAATATTTTACAAGTGTTATCTAGAGTGCAATGAACATGCCATGAGGTAAAACAAAAAGTTACGACATCATAACTATTTCTATTACGATAGATTATCATGATAATATGTTTAATAGCTGAGAACTTTTAAAAACTTAGCAATGCATATTATTTCTACACACTATTTTGGCTTACTGTTCAAATACTTTCATTCCGGCATATAAATTATTTATTTGGCTGTTGATTTGCTTTACACCGGTTTGTTGATATATTCAATAGGGAATTAGGTTGTAAATGTTAATTATTTCTTCATGATGTTTAATTAATCATCAGTTTTCTCTTTATTAAGAAGCACTTACACTCCTTTTGCCATTCTGAAAAAATTATATTATTAAAATCGTGCAAAAAAGTTACATATACTTGGCTTACTTTTTGAATGCTTCACAAAGTAAAGTTTTGCTAAGAGAATTTATTTAGAACGAATCTCTACAATTCGAGAACTTTTCTATAAGGGGATTTATGGAAAAACAAAATCGTAGATCATTTTTAAAAACCGCAGGTTTATTGACCGCCGCGGTGACCGGAATTTCTTCCAAATCAGCAAAAGCAGAACCCGAAATTACTTTGTCGGGGGATAGAATGGGAATGCTTGTAGATACTACCGTCTGCATTGGGTGTAGAAACTGCGAATGGGCATGTAAAACGGCGCACGATTTACCTACACCCGAACAGCAAACTTATTCAAACCGATCTGTATTTAAGGAGATGAGACGTCCCAATGAGCACGCTTTAACCGTAGTCAATGAGTATAATAATGAAAAAAACTCACAGATTCCGGTTGATGTAAAAGTTCAGTGTATGCATTGTGATCACCCTGCTTGTGTATCCGCTTGTATTGTAGGAGCGATGCAGAAACACGATAATGGAGCAGTAACCTGGGATACATCTAAATGTATTGGCTGCCGTTACTGTATGGTAGCTTGCCCTTTCCAGGTGCCATCGTTTGAATACGACAAAGCTATCAATCCAAAAATTATGAAATGTGATTTTTGCTTTAACAGAACGAAGGAAGGAAAACTTCCTGCGTGTGCGGAGATATGTCCCGTAGGTGCAATAACGTATGGTAAGCGAAGTGATTTAATCGAAATTGCTCGTGAAAAAATCAGGACATACCCGGATAAATATATCGATCATATTTACGGTGAGAAGGAAGTGGGAGGAACTTCATGGATGTATTTAGCAAGTCAGAAATTTGATACACTTCAATTTCCTACTCTTGGCGATAAACCGGCACCGGGTGTATCCGAATCAATACAGCACGGTATATTTGCTTACTTCGTTCCTCCGGCATCATTGTATGCCTTATTAGCCGGTTTAATGTGGGTAAATAACCGGCGTGAAGAAAAAGAAGAATCAAAATAAGGAATAATTATGCAACATATAATGAGACCTAGTTTAATCAAAACAAAAAAATTTTTTACTCCGGGTGTAATTGTTCTTTGTTTACTAGCATTAAATGGTATAGCTTTTTTAGCCGGAAGATTTTTCGGAGGAATAGGTGCAGTTACAAATTTGAATAATCAGTATCCCTGGGGATTATGGATAGCCGTAGACGTTGCAGCCGGAGTAGCTTTAGCATCGGGCGGCTTTATGAGTGCAGCAATAGGTTATGTGATGCATAAAGATCTTTATCACGTCATTGTAAGACCTGCATTACTTACCGCAATGCTCGGTTATACTTTTGTAGCCATCGGCGTAAGTATCGATATCGGACGCTGGTATTACATCTGGCATCCGTTAATTTTCTGGAACGGCAATTCGGCTTTGTTTGAAGTCGGTGTGTGTGTAATGATGTACGTTACGACTCTGTATATTGAATTTTTGCCGATAGTTACAGAAAGATTCATTGGAAAAGTTAACCTTCCTAAATCGTTCGCCTTTCTAAATAATAAAATCGACCGGTTATTAAGAGTTCTGGATAAGACATTATCAAAAGTAATTGCCGCATTTATTATTCTGGGTATAGTTCTTTCTACACTTCATCAGTCATCATTAGGAACTTTGATGATTATTTCGGGACCGAAGATGTACCCCTTATGGCAAACACCTATTCTGCCGCTACTCTTCCTGCTTTCGGCAATATCGGTTGGTTTTCCTATGATAATTTTTGAATCTATGTTAGCGTCGAAATCATTTGGACTGAAGCCTGAAATGGAAGCTTTATCATCTCTCGGATTCGTTGAGGCTCCGCTGCTTGGTATTTATTTGGCATTCAAATTAGGTGATATGTTTGTAAGGGAAAGTTTTAAATATTTATCCGTAATAAATACGCAAAGTGTTTTATTCACCGTCGAACTGGTAGTTGGGATAATCATTCCTCTCCGTATGTTTCTATCGAGAAAAGTACTTAAATCACCGCCCTTACTTTTTACCGCTTCGGTTCTTGTAATTTTCGGAGTACTACTGAACAGAATAAATAATTTTATCACAGCATATACACCTCCTTATTCATTCGGGTCATATTTCCCATCGATTGGAGAAATATCGGTTACGGTCGGATTTGTCTGTATACTGGTATTGTTGTACCGGTTAATAGTATTCAATTTTCCAATTATCAGTTTGCCTGATGCTAAATTAACTCCAACATCAAAATATACTATCAGGGGATAATTATTATGAGAGTTTTATATGGAATAATTGCCGTGATCTTCTGCTCCATGCTTATATATGGTCAGAATAAGAAAGCTGCTCATCCAAACCTTCAAGGAGTTACCTGCAAAACATGTCATTCATGCGATGTTCCGACTAAGCAGAATCCATGTTTAATACCTTGTCCGCGAGATGAAATGATAACCGTAGATGAATCTGCTGAAAAGGGTCCCAACATTGTAAAGTTAAATAAACTTGAAAAAAAATATATGCCGGTTATGTTCAGTCACAAGGCTCATGCGCAAATGTCGCAAATGTATGGCGGCTGCAGTAACTGTCACCATCACAATGCAATCGGACCTATTCAATCATGTTCTAACTGCCATTCAAAAGAGAGAAAAAGAGTCGATTTAAGTAAGCCTGATTTGGAAGCTGCCTATCATCGTCAATGCATTAATTGTCATAGGAATTGGAGTCATTCAAATGATTGCACTTCGTGTCATGCTTTGAGAACAAATTCTAAAGTTAAAATAACAGGAACAACGCAGGTAAAGGTTCACCCGAAAGTAGAGGAGCCGAACAGAATAATTTTTGAAACTAATTATGATGACGGCAAGGTAGTAACATTCTATCACGAAGAACACATTAACAAATTCAATATTACCTGCAGCAGTTGTCATGAAAATGATAATTGTACAAGCTGCCATGACAAATTAAAATATAACAAAGCTGTTTTTTTACAATTTGATAAACCGGTAAAAATCAGCAAAACGGATTCGGATCATCATAAACCGTGCTTCAGCTGCCACGAAAATGATGATTGCACAGTATGCCACAAAGATAAAATTTCCGGTCCATTTAACCATGCTAAAGCTGCCGGATGGGCACTAAATAAATTTCATGGAAAACTTTCATGTCAAAAATGTCACGGCAGTTCAAACAAGTTTGTAAAGCTAAATAACAGTTGTATTTCCTGTCATAAAAATTTTAAACAGGGATCGTTTAATCATAAGGTTACTGGTTTGCAACTAAATGAAACTCATTCTAGTCTGGATTGTTCAGATTGTCACGAGGAAAATAATTTTTCAAAGAAACCGGCATGCACTAATTGTCATGATGATAAAAGTTTTCCAAAAGATAAGCCGGGAACATTAGTTAAGACATCTTTAAAATGAAAGCATTAGAAAAATTTCAAAAAATCGGTTTCAAGCTAATAGTAGTAGTTGGCATAATAGCTGTAGTTACGATAGGTATTTTTTCCTACTTTAACATCAAGGCACACAGCGAAGCGTTGATCACAGAGGTTGAGAGACATGCTAACCAGTTAGGTGAAACCGTGAAACACAGTACGAGCTATGACATGCTTCTGAACCAGCGGGACAGAATTGGAAAAATTATCAGTACGATAGGACAGCAGCATGGGATTAGGAATGTTAGGGTATTAAATAAAGTCGGTGAAATTATATATTCTTCTCATCCGGAAGAAATAGGTAAAATGGTAAATAAAAAAGCGGAGAGCTGCTACGCCTGTCATACAGCGAACCAACCGCTTCAAAGGTTAACAATAAAAGATAGAACGCGAATCTATATAACTGAGTCGGATTCAAGCAGAGTACTGGGAATCATTAATCCAATTTACAATTCAAAATCATGCTGGCAGGCTGACTGCCACGCTCATTCTGAATCTCAAACAATTCTCGGTGTTTTGGATATTACTATTTCACTGAAAGATGTAGATACGGAAATTGAAAAGAGTGAGATTGATACGGTTATATTTGCATTCAGTGCGGTAATTGCCCTAAGCTTCATTATAGGTTTCTTCGTTAGGCGATGGGTTGACAAACCCGTGAAAGAATTACTTACCGCTACCAACCAGGTGGGTACGGGAAATTTAAATTTCACCATAAAAAATATTCGTAAAGATGAACTCGGAGAATTAGCAAAGTCATTTAATAATATGACCAAAAAACTTTCCGAGGCAAGAATGCAGCTATTTCAATCGGATAAAATGGCTTCGCTTGGAAGGCTCGCTGCCGGTGTAGCTCATGAGATCAATAATCCTTTGACCGGTGTATTAACATACAGTAGTTTCCTGTTAAAACGGGCTCATGGAAATCATGAATTAGAGGAAGATTTAAAAGTAATCGTTCGCGAAACAAAGAGAAGCCGGGAGATAGTAAAAAGCCTACTCGATTTTGCCAGGCAATCGGTTCCCAAAAAAAATGAAGCCGACATTAATGAAATAATAAACAAGTCAATAACTGTTGTGGAAAATCAGTTAAATATAAATCATGTTCAACTACTGAAAAAGCTCAAAGATGATTTGCCCAAATTAACAATCGATTCCAATCAGATGCAGCAAGTATTTATTAACCTTCTTGTCAATGCATCTGATGCTGTCGGTTCCAAAGGCGGTAAAATAACGATAGAAACAAACTTATTAAATCTGTCGCCATACGGTATAACTCATATAAAAAAAGTAACCTGCCCCAAGCGTCATGATTTAATGGATAGCGAAATAAAAATCGAAGGAATGCCTTCCATAAAACTAAAAGTGAAAAATAACGGGAATGAAGGCTTTGTAAACCTTGATCCTTTTTACGGGAAAAAGCAGCACCAATACGGAATAAATGTAAATACAAACAAAGAGATGGATATTGTATGTCCCGAATGCAACACTTCACTGCTAAACGGGGATAAGAAGTGCCCGGTGTGCCAGTCTGCCGTTTACATTCTGAATATCCCGACCGACGGGCAAATTGAAGGTTGTTTGAATAAAACTTGCGGATGGCAAAAATGGGAAGCTATGGATTCCGGAGGACAGAAAGAATACGTGGAAATAAAAATCTCAGATACAGGATGTGGAATTCCCAAGGATGAGCTTGAAAAGATATTCGAACCTTTCTTTACTACTAAAGGTCAAAAAGGCACGGGATTGGGACTGGCGGTTATCTGGGGAATTATTGATAATCACAACGGCACCATATCCGTAAATAGTGAAATTAACAAAGGGACAACCTTTAAAATTAAAATTCCCTTGAACATCAAAAGATAAAAATTAATGTCAAAGAAATACGACATATTGATAATAGACGATGAACAAATAGTTATTGATGCTGTGATGAAGATATTTTCGGCTGAGGGAATGGAAGTAGATTCAGCCATCGATGCTCAGATTGGCTTGCAAAAACTCGGGAAAAATTCTTACAAAATTATTATCTGCGATATTATGATGCCTGAGTTGAACGGCTTTGAGTTCCTCGAAAAGACTAATGAGATAAAAATAAAAATTCCGGTTATAATGACAACCGGATATTCTACAGTTGAGAACGCGGTTAAATCGCTCTATACAGGGGCAATAGATTTTATAGCCAAACCATTTACTGCCGATGAAATTGTTAGTGCAGTATACCGAGGGATGAAATATTTTGAAATACAGGAGCATGTTGAAAAAACTAGTAATTTGGTCAATGATACAGCAATTTACTACGTACCCTGCCCTGCCAAGTATTACCGCTTGGGATACATAAGCTGGGCCGAAGAAGAAAGCATAGGTTCAATTAGAATAGGTGTTACCGATTTATTCTTAAAAACTACTAACGGTGTTACAAAAATAGAGCTTCAAAATGTTGATAATGAAGTAACCCAGGGAAATCCTTGCAGTCAGATTGCTGATACTTTGGGAAGGTATCACCAGATCTTGGCGCCTGTAACCGGCAGAATAATAGAAAAAAACGAAGATATAATGAACAACCCCAGTTTAATTGAAAAAGATCCTTATTTCAAAGGCTGGCTGTATAGAATAATTCCTAATGACAGTGAATTTGAATTAAAACAGCTAATCCCGTGTAGTTCGGATCGATTATAAATGAATGCTGAAAATCAAACGGTAGGAACACCGCTAAAAATTATACTTAAGGAGAAATAATATGCCACTATTTATATTAGCTGTAATCATATTTATTATTGCCGACTTATTAATAAGATATTACAGCAAAAAAGCCGCCGAGAATAAAGCTAAAAAGGAACGAGCAGAAGCTCTTGAAGTTAGCTTGAAACTCGACTTTAGTCGTGAAGCAAAATCATTGAAGCGGGCGGAAGTGTCTAATCCAAAAGCCAGAATTTTGTGCGTCGATGATGAAGCCGTAATTCTAGACAGTTTCCGAAAAATACTTGTACTTGACGGTTATTCTATAGATACAGTCGAAGATGGCAGAGAGGCTTTGGGATTGATACAGAACCACAATTATGATTTTGTTTTCACTGATTTGAAAATGCCCGGTATGGATGGAGTAGAGGTTACCAAATCTGTTAAGCATATGCGACCCGACATTGATGTAGTCATAATTACCGGTTTTGCTACTGTTGAAACAGCCGTTGAGTGTATGAAGTTTGGCGCACTAGATTATGTGCAAAAACCTTTTACGGAAGAAGAACTTTTGGAGTTTGTTAAGAAAACTTTGCTGAGAAGACAGGACAGAATTCAAAAACAACTGAAACCAAAAGTTTTTATCACTCATTTAGCAGATGCAAAAAGCTCAATGATGTGCGAATTTGCAATTCCGGGCGGTGTATTTATTTCCAAAGGTCATACATGGGCTAGCATGGAACAAGACGGCAGGGTAAGAGTTGGTGTTGATGATTTCGCAAAAAAATTAATCGGTAAGATTGACTCCATTGAATTTCCAAATCTTGGAATGGAAGCTAAAGTGAATATGCCTCTATTTACGGTTATTCAAAATGGAAAAAGAATAACATTTAATTCACCGGTAAGCGGAAAAATATTAAGTGTTAATACAATACTAAAAAATGATCTCTCACAGCTTAATATAACCCCGTATGATTCTAATTGGATTTGCGTGATTGACGCAGACGATGTGGATAATGAGCTTAAAAATTTGAAGGTTGGTAAATCTGCCGTAAGTTTATACCAGGATGATATAGAACATTATATCACTCTCAGAAAGAAAAAATCTTCCGGGACAAAAGAAAAAGAATATGAAGATAATGAAATTTATATGGGAGAATTCGAAACGCTTGATGCATCAGGCTGGGAAGATATGAGTTCTGAATTTTTTAAAAGATAAGTTTTAGGATAATTTTTTTCTCCTTTCAAGATGGTATTCATTTTTTGAATACCATCTTTTTTTTAAAGAAAATTAATTTATAGAATATTTCTTTGAAAAATTATACATTATTATCGTTGATAATATAACAGGAGAAGGAAAATGAAAGAGAAAATAGATATAGTTCAGGGAGATATAACAAAGCAGCAAGTGGATGCTATAGTAAATGCGGCAAACACAACTTTACTCGGCGGAGGTGGAGTTGACGGAGCTATCCACAGAGCTGCGGGACCTGAGTTATTAGAATATTGCAGAAAGTTAAACGGTTGTCCCACAGGCGAAGCGAAAATAACACCCGGTTTTAAATTACTCGCGAAATATGTAATACATACGGTCGGTCCGGTTTGGCATGGCGGGAACCATAACGAGGATTTGCTGCTTGCAAGATGCTATCAAAATTCATTGAAACTTGCCGCAGAGAATAGAGTGAGATCAATTGCATTTCCGGCAATCAGCACAGGAGTTTACAGTTTCCCGCTGGAAAAGGCGACAAAAGTCGCAATTAAAGAGGTAACTAACTTTTTAGAAAAGAACGATCAGGTTGACAAAGTGGTATTCGTTTGTTTTGATATGAATACGTACAAAGTGTATAATTTACTCATTAATGAAACATCCTAATCTTTATTAATGCGGCTTTAAATTACGTTGTAGAGACGCATCGCATGTATCTCGAAGATTTTTAGAAATTGATAATAAATTATCTTATACTACAATTTCTTGTCTCATTTCAAAAACAAAATAGCTACTCCACCTACAGCTAAAAATGCGCCGGCAATGGCACGCCAGCTTAAATTTTCCTTATAAACATATCTTGCAATCGGCAGCATAATAATCGGCATAGTAGACATAAGTGTCGCTGCAATACCTACCTTTGCGTTTTCAACCGCGACCAAACTAAATGTAATTCCCAGATAAGGACCCAAAACAGTTCCCATAAGAGTTGAAGTAAATGCTTTTATATCGTTTTTAAATAATTTTACCGGGTTTTTATACTTCTTTGCCAGAATGGCTAAAGGAAGCATGATAACAACCGCAGAAATTATTCGGACAAAAGTTGCAACAAATCCGTTCATATGCCCGGCATTAAAAGCATACTTGGCAAAAATCAAACCTACCGCCTGACCGAAAGCTCCTAATATGCCATAAAAAATTCCAATCTTACTAATTTTATATTTTGATGACGGAATTTCGCTTCTCTCTAAAACAACTAGCCCAACACCAGCTATTGTAATAATTATTCCCAGTATCCCCCAAAACTCCAGTACCTCGTTCAAAAAAAAGAAAGCCAGCAACGCACTGATAATTGGCGACAATGCCATTAGCAGCATACTTATGCGCGCGCCAATATATTGATAAGCTTTATATAAAAATGTATCACCGAAAACGAGTCCGACAGCACCGCTAAGTACAAGATAACCGGCTTGCATTGTTGATAGCTGATAACTGATATTTGCTAATAGGATTGTAAAAAAAAGCAAGAATGAGGCCATTATCATTCTATTTATGTTTAACTGTAAAGGTCCAATTCTTTCAGCCGCAGTGGTAAAAACAAATGAAGAACCTGACCAGCAGAATGAAGCTAATAAAGCGCTAAGCTCTCCTAAGTATGGCATAGATAAAAAATTGTCTATAAAATAAATAAAATAATTTTACCGCAAAATTTAGTAATAATAGCATTAATAAATTATTTTTTCCGTTTAAATATAAAAAACCCGGCATCATTATATCAGCCGGATTTTTTAATAATATATTTAGCCGTTATAATTCAGAGCAGAAATTCCGGGAAATAGGGCTGTTGTATCTAGCTCTTCCTCAATTCTGAGCAGTTGATTATATTTGGCAATTCTGTCCGTTCTTGAAAGAGAACCGGTTTTTATTTGTCCGGCATTAGTAGCAACAGCAACATCGGCAATAGTCGTATCTTCGGTTTCTCCGGAACGATGGCTTATAACGTTTGTATAACCGGCACTTTTTGCCATTTCAATTGCATTAAGTGTTTCGGTGAGAGTTCCGATTTGATTCAACTTGATTAATATTGAATTGGCAGTACCGCTTTCAATACCTTTGGCTAATCTTTCTGTATTTGTTACAAACAAATCATCACCGACAAGCTGAATTTTATCACCTAATTTTTCCGTCATCAAACGCCAGCCGTCCCAATCATCTTCACCTAACCCGTCTTCAATCGAAACTATAGGATACTGCTTTACCCAGCTTTCATAATATTCAACCATCTGTGCGGCGTTTTTTTCAGATTTATCCGATTTAAAAAACTGGTAAACTTTCTTATCTTTTAAGAACATTTCACTTGAAGCAGGATCGAGTGCGAGTGCTATTTCTGTACCTGGTTTATAGCCGGCTTTACTAATTGCTTCAAGAATCACTTCTATTGCTTCGTCGTTTGATTTTAAATTAGGAGCAAAACCGCCTTCGTCACCAACGGCAGTATTGTAACCTTTTTTAGCCAGTACAGATTTTAATGCATGAAATGTTTCCGCTCCCATTCTTAAAGCTTCTGCAAAATTCGGAGCACCAACCGGCATTATCATAAATTCCTGAAAGTCTACATTATTATCAGCATGTTTACCGCCGTTCAATATGTTCATCATGGGAACAGGTAAAGTGCGTGCATTGGTGCCACCGATATGACGATAAAGCGGTAAAGTAAGTGCTTCCGCAGCAGCTTTTGCACATGCTAATGAAACACCTAGGATAGCATTAGCCCCCAAAACACTTTTGTTAGGTGTACCATCGAGATTAATCAAATATTGATCTATTGCAACTTGATCGACCGCATCAAAATCAATTAACTCATCGGCTATTTTATCGTTTACATTTTCAACTGCTTTTAATACACCTTTCCCATTATACCGGTTTTTATCGCCGTCACGTAGTTCAACCGCTTCATGTTCGCCGGTTGATGCACCGCTGGGAACAGCCGCTCTACCGATAACACCGCTTTCAAGCAATACCTCTACTTCTAAAGTAGGATTTCCTCTTGAATCTAAAATTTCACGACCTAAAATATCTACTATTGTTGTCATAATAATTCTCCATTCTCTTTATCTAATTGTTATTCATATACAAATTAATTAAGCCTTTAAACATACTAACGAACCACGTAAATCTCAATTATAGTATAGAGATATAAATCCGTTCAATTTATTTTTTGAACATTTTCATTAATTTCAAACTGACTATAGATATTACAATGGATTAAGCTTTTGATTATAGTCCGGTTGACCCATAATAAAATAAAGGAATGATTAATTCATTCATTATTTTAGTATCTTTGCTCTCATTTTTACATGTAATGATTTGAAGCAATCTACGAAGATAATGAATGAATAAAGATAATTATAAAGCTTATTTGGCGTATGCAAGTGTTTGTTTTTTCTGGGGCACAACTTACCTGGCAATAAGAATTGGAGTATCCCATCTTCCCCCTTTCCTTTTTGCAGGGTTAAGATGGTTGTCTGCAGGCTCCATCTTTTTAGTCTTTTTACTAATAAAGGGTAAGAAATTTCCCCAATTAAAAGAGATATTTCACCTTGCGGTTGTTGCTCTCTGTTTGATAGGAATAGGCAACGGAATGTTGACTTTTGCAGAACAATGGGTACCTAGCGGGATTTCATCTTTATTTATCACAACCATACCTTTCTGGATCGTCGGAATGGAAGCTGTCCTGCCGTCTGGTCCTAAATTAAATCTTAAAATCATTACGGGATTATTTCTTGGGCTCACCGGAGTCGTTTTAATTTTTGGTCACAACTGGCAGCACATGATTGCATCATCTTATTTAATAGGAATGATAGCATTGCTGGTTCTTGCACTTTCCTGGTCTTTCGGTTCGGTTTATTCCAAGTACAAAAAAGTAAATGTTGACCCTCTCTTAGGGGCAGCTATTCAAATGGTTATTGCGGGTTCGGCTCAAATTATCGTCGGTTTATTTTTAGGTGAAGCAGCGAAATTTCATTTTAATGAAAAAAGTTTCCTTGCTTTTTCATACTTGTTAATTTTTGGAGCTTTGGTCGGATACAGTTCATACATTTATGCTTTAACACATCTCCCGCTGTCTTTTGTTTCAACTTACGCATATATCAATCCGGTTATTGCGTTAATTCTCGGCTGGCTTGTGCTGGGAGAAGAGATGAACTGGTTAATTGTTATTGCGGCTGTTGTTATATTTATAGGTGTGGCAATAGTAAAAAGCGGTGCATATCAGCAGAATAAAGAACTCCTTAAAAGAACCATTCTCCCTGAAGATAAACGGAGATGGGATAGTACCAATATTCGCTGAATTTATCACCGTAAGAAATTAAAGATCCGAGAGTGATGGTCGAATTCTCGGTTATGGAATAAGCGCCCGTTGCTGCAGCAAATCCGCTTTTATCATTCAAGTTTAGATTGTTTGAAAGTGTGACAGTTATTAAAGGTGTAATCTGATAGCTCGCCATTGTAAAAAGATAGTTACGGCTGAGATTAATTATCTTTCCGTTAATCAGTCCTAACAAATCATATTTATTTTTATCTGCTGTTACCTTCACCGTTAAACTGGTATTCAAATAACCCGTAAAGCTTTGATGTAAATTGATTGTCCATTCCGAAGATGAACTTCACAAAATTCTGCGAAATATCATTTTTATCCATTGAAATGATTCCTTCCCCCCTTATCCCAGCATCAAAAAAATTTCCGGCAAAATCTCCGCCAGCCACAATTCTTTTATCAAAATAGCCTCCGATAACCGCAACATCAAATTCATCAAAATTTGTTCTGAACCGGAAACCCGCATTGCTTTTATTTAACTTATCCTGAGGATTATAAACAATATTTAAATCCGTGAAGTTTCCAATATAGTACATCAAGGAAACTGCATCAGCTCCGTCTTTTTCAATCTTGCTGAAATTTGCAGGATTAATAGGGTTGAACAAGTCGGTAGGATTCCAGATTCTGCCTGTTCCCCATGAAATTCTTTGTCTGCCTATTATTACATTTCCCCAGGAAAATCCCTGCCGTAAATAAAGTCTATCGATGTAATGCGTTACATTCCAATTATCGTTGTTTATAGGATTCCATTTTAGATTTACAATCTGACGATTTGTACTGACATTGTTAAATAAAAAAAGATTCTTCTGCGGTGAGTATAACGCATCTATTTCGTACTCAATATTCATTCTTGCACCGGACCAAAGATGAATTTCGGGACGTAGTCTCACACGCGTCAAATTTAAGTATTGTTTTTGCTGAGTGGATGTTAATTTTGCCAGTTCTTCGTTGTTGATGGAATAAATCGGCAGGTCTACAACATATCCCGAAAAAGAGTAACCGAATTGTGCAAATGATATGCTTGATAATAAAAGAAAGATTAAAATTAAATTTTTATAAAATTTCATATTTACTATTGCTAAATTTAACCGCGCGAAATCAATAGAACAAGGACGCCACAAATTAAATTGAAATGAACAGATTTTTCTGATCAGTGTTATCTATGTTCTACTCTTTGCTTATCGGGCAACTGTTAGAAAATAAAGGCCTTTCGCTTACTCCTGTATTATTCCGTCTTTAAGAATCAGCAAACGTTTATTTCTTTCGATCACCTGTTTGTCGTGTGAGGAAAAAATAAATGTAATATTTTTTTCTTCATTCATTTTTTCCATTAGATCAAGGAGATGACCGGCTGTAACTGAGTCAAGATTTGCAGTCGGTTCGTCCGCTAAAACAACAGTTGGATTATTAACGATCGCTCTCGCCACCGCAACGCGCTGCTGCTGTCCGCCGCTCATTTCGTTGGGACGCTTTTTCGCCAGTTCCTTAATCCCTAATTCATCCATTAAATTAAGAGCTTTATCTTCACGTTCTTTCTCAGGAATTCCTAGGAGCATCATGCTGAACTCAATATTTTCAAGTGCACTTAAAACAGGAATAAGATTATACGCCTGAAAAATGAATCCCAATTTGTGAAGTCTTAAATCCGAGAGAATGCTTCTTTCTTTTTGAGTTATGTCCTCGTTTTCAAAATAGATTTTGCCGTTTGTTGGTTTATCAAGCGCGCCTAGAAGATTTAACAAAGTAGTTTTACCCGATCCGGATGGTCCGGCAATAACAAGATATTCGCCTTTATTTATAGTCAAATCTATTCCGCGAATTGCATGGACGGGTACACCGTTATCCTGATAAATTTTTTCTAAATTTTCGGCTCTAATAATTTCCATTATTTAACCTTTATTTAAATAATTCTTATACATACCTTATCGCATAAACCGGTTCTAATTTAATTGCTTTATATGCAGGATACAGCGCACCTATCACTGCAACGAACGGCATAAAGATAATGGTGTTAATTAAATTCTGTATTGAAAGAACCGGATAAATGATCGCCCCTGCACCGAACGATTCCAAACCTTCCGCAAAAAAGCTTAGATTTATTCCGCTTTTTGACAGCGGAATCTGGATCAATAATCCAACACCCAAACCAATTATAGTTCCTATTATTCCCAGGATAAATGCTTCGGATAATATCATGGTTAAAAGCTTTTTATTTTTCATCCCTATTGACATTAAAACTCCGAATTCCCTTATCCGTTCAAATACCGACATCAGCATCGTGTTGATTATTCCGAATACTAACGCAAGTCCGATTATTAAATTTAGAATAAACATTGTCTCATTATAAATATCCATTTGGAGAATAAGCATTGGAAGTAAATCGCCGTAAGTAAACACTTCGTACCTGTTATCAAGCTTTGACAGTAATTTTTTTTTAACTTCAGGAGCTTTCTTGTAATTGTCCAAAATGATTGCAAACTCATCGATTTTATCACCGATACCCAGCATCTTTTGTGCTGTTTGAATTGGTACATAAACAGTTGTTTTATCAAAATCGGAACTGTAGGTTCTGAAAATTCCGGTAACTCTAAACAACTCCGAACCCATTTCACCGTTGAGCGCAGTTACCATTGCAACCACCTTATCACCGATTCCTACATCAAGTTTTTCCGCTAGCTTTTTACCGATAACTATACTTCTGCCCCCATCATCAAAATATTTTCCTTCGATTATTGAACTTTTTATTTTTGAAACTTTAGCTTCCTCTTCTGGATGAACGCCGTATATCGTTACTCCTGATGAATTATTTGCACTGCTCAAAAGTCCTGAAGAAATTACTCTTTCGCTAAAAGATTTTACCATCGGCTGCGATTTTACAATCGATTCTACTTGCTTGAAATCCGGTAAATAATTTTTCACTACCTTATTATCTTTAAATCCTTTTTTGTGGATTTGAATATGAGCGATATTTGAACTGATTTGATTAAACAGCATCTGCCGCATCATTCCGTTCGATAATCCATCCGAGATAATAATTGCAACAACTCCCACCACAACAGAAAGCACTACTATCAGTGATCGCCTTTTATTTCTCCAAATATTTCGCCATGCCAATTTAAATAACATTACTATTTTACCTAACTTTTAATATTTACTGTTTAAATCTCTTACGTGTATCTTATCCCCTTTAAAGGTTCAAGTTTGAATACCTTATATATTGGGTATAAACAGGACAAAACAGAGATAATTATAATCGAGAATGAAACATTCAGAAAAATCGAAAATCTTACAGAAGATTCCAGCTGCGGGACAAAGTGATATTCCTGCAGAAGCGCCTTATATCCTTCTCCCAGACTTATCGGGTTAAGAACGATGTAGTAGTTAACTATGAAGCCAAAAATATCTCCGATAATCATTCCCACAAGTGTTATCATGATCGTTTCAATAAATACCAGATAAACCAATTTTTTCTGAGGCATTCCGATGGAAAGAATAACTCCGAATTCTCTGAACCTTTCCGTAACCGACATCAACACAGTATTTAAGATTCCGAAAGCAACTATCACAATTAAAATTCCGAGAAATAATATGCCGCTCACATTATCAAGCTGGATTGTCTGCTTTAATTCGGGATTAAATTCATCCCAGCTTAAAACCGTTAAATCTTTATTTTTAATTTTGGCATCAATTATTTTTTGGGCATCTCTGGCTTCATCAAGATTTGTGGTTTTTATTGCTACCACATTAACAAGATTACCCATTCCCAGCATGTATTGAAGCGTTTTTATTCCTACAAACACTGCACCAGCATCCATTTCCGAAACACCCATTTTCATTGTGCCGACAATCTTAAATTTTTGATTCCCTAACGAACCGTCATACCCCTGCGAAAGCAGTACAACTTCATCCCCGATTTTTGCATCCAGGTTTTTGAGCATTTTATAGCCGACAATTATATTATTGGATGAATCCGAGTTGAGGAATTCTCCTTTATCTATGTCTTTATGATAAGTGGCGACCTCTTTTTCTCTTTGTGGATTTATTCCAATAATTGCCGTGCCCAGTGAAACATCCTTTAAACTGATTAAACCATCGGCATAAACCCTCGGAGTATATCCGGTGATTTCGGAAGTCGAATTTAATTTGGATCTCAATGCTTCATTGTATTTGAAACTTGAGTTAAGTGAGGGATTCTCCTGGTAACCTTTCTTTTGAATTTGAAGATAACCGGAAAACAATTCAACTACAGTTCTGATATTCAGAGCATACGTACCTTTTTGAATTCCCCGCATCGCAATTGCCATGAGAGTTGCAAACACAACCGCACCGAGAGTTAATAACGAGCGCCGTTTGTTTCTCCAAATATTTCTCCAGGCTAATTTCAGTAGCATGATTGTAATAATCCTAGATTCATAAAAATTAATTAAATTCTTCTAATTAATAGCATTGATGAATGTTTGAACGTTTGTATGATTAGTTGTTTCATTTCATTCTATAATTTCAAGTATATCTTGGTTCGTTAGTTTCCTCTTTCAAGTTCACGAAATGAAAATATTCTACCGGGAATATTTACGTCAAAATATATGTCATCAATTTTAATCATCGTAGAATGATTTTTTTTAATTTTATTATACATCACCCATTTTGCCGGCAGCTTTCTTCCGTGGAAATCTTTAACATCAGAATAAACCATGTATCTAACCATATTCCCTTTCTCATCAAAATACTGAAGAACAGACGGAAGAAAATCGGACTGCCGAACCCAGTAATATATTTTTCCCCAAACCACAGGAGCATCCGGTTTCGGCAAAAGCTGGATCTTCCAGCATGTTACACCGCTGATTTTTTCAGTATCTATTATCGTTGAATAATAATCTTTCGAATAATTCGACTCCCGGACAAGATCATCATTTGTAAAATCAGATCCGTTCCAGGACTGCAGCATCATTGACGGTGGAATTTTAATTGTGGTTTCCGTATTTCTTAAATAAGTCCACATCTCATTACCGATTTTTAATGTTTTATTGCCTGCTTCCTTTGCAGGAGCTTGGGTAACAATTAATGCTTTTTCGTTCCCTTCCCACCAGCTTTCCATTTTCAAGGTCCGGGTGTAATCTGGAGTTGTAATTATCATCTCAATTACTGCATGCGAATTTTTACCCTTAACTTCATTCTCGGCTTTCTGAATAATTTCCTCTGCGGACTGTGCATAGATAAATTGGATTGAGCAAAAAACTATTAGTAAAATTATCTTTTTCATCTTAAATTATTTTCATTATTTTATAATGACTAAACGTTCAGTCAAAAACTAATACTTTTTTATTGAACTGTCAAGAGAAAAATCATTTTAATTTTACTTGATTTAATTAAACAATAAAAGTACATTTATGACTGAACAGTTAATCAATGAAAAAGTTATATTTGTAAATATTTTAATTTATTGTAATAGCAAAATTAAAAACATGCCGAGAACAGAAAAACAATACCGCGAGATACGTGAGAAGACGAGGAAAAATATTCTTTCTTCCGCATTACGGCTTTTTTCTATTAAAGGATATCACGGAACTTCTGTAAGTGATATTGCTAAAGAAGCAGGAATATCAAAAGGTTTGGCTTATAATTATTTTAAAAGCAAACAGCACATAGTGGAAGCTATATTCCAGCAAGGTTTTGAGATGGGGAAACTCATGGAAAACAAATCTTCAAAAATAACCGACCCTTATGAAAAAATTAAATATTTAATTGAAACGACTTTCGACGTTACAAAAAGCAATGAAGAGTTCTGGCGCCTTTATTTCAGTGTAGCACTGCAGCCGGAAATTATTGAAACAGCCTCCCCTATTACGCAGGCATTTGCCAATTCATTTATAGGCAATGTAGAAAAAATTTTTAGGGAAATAGGATTACATAACCCTCATGCCGAAGCAAGATTTTTCGCCGCTCTTTTTGACGGATTGGGACTGCAGTTTTTAATTGATAAAGAACACTACCCGTTCACCAAAATGAAAAAATTTTTTATTGAGAAATACAGCAAAGAAAAGTTGAAAAATCTATTAGCATGAAATAATTTATCGTATTATATTAGCAATTCTAAATCTTAGATGCGGATCTAAATATAAATTAATCAAAATTTTCAAGGATATTAAATTTGTCAATAGGTGATATTGGAGTTGTAACAGACGATACTTTTGTACCTAAAATTCAAATTTCCAAACAATGGTGGGTTTTAATTCCTCTTGCCATTATGATCAGCGCAATCATTAGTCAAGTATTATGGTACATTAATTTTGTCCATGTGTTTGCTGGCATTTTATGGACGGGTACCGACTTATTCATGGGATTCATGATTGGTCCGATTCTAAGAAGACTTAACGTTCAAACGAGAAAAACATTTATCTTAAGACTGATGCCGAAGATGCTTTTTTACATGCCTTTGCTTGCTATAGTAACAGTAACAGCTGGCTGGTATATGGCAGAATGGCTGGGATTTTTTGCAATGCCTTATCCTTATAAATGGTGGCTTATTGCAGCATTAGTTATAGTTGCAATTTTAACCATTCAAGGGCTAGGTATTCTTCTCCCTACAAATTTGAGAATTTATTTTGAAATGAGAAAAGAACAACCTGACGGACAAAAAATCCAAAAATTAATGAAAAGATACGTTAAGGTAGTAGCATTACAGGGTTTGATGCAAATTGCTATTATTGTTATAATGTCAAAATTCGCTACCGGAATTTAACCCGCAAAACTATTTTTCTTAAACGGCCATTCATCGTTGTTCTTCGCCCAGTATAAGAAAAATCCGATACCGACAATCATCCAAACCAAACCAAGACTTATCGCCTCTATCCCTGAACTGACAAATATAAATGCAAAGCCAATAAATGCAACAATAGAAGGTATGGGATATAACCACATTTTAAAAGGTCTTTTCAAACCCGGTGATGCTTTTCGTAAAACTGTTAAACCTATTATTTGTCCGATAAATTGAATTAATATTCTGCTCGACAAAGTTGCAGCTATTATAAAATCCAAATTGAACAGACTTGCAATACAAGTAATACCACCTACAAGCAGAAGTGAATAATGAGGAAAATGTTTTTGGGGATGCACCGCTTTAAGCCAATCGAAAAAGAATCCGTCCCGCGCTGCAGCAAAAGGCAACCTGGAATAACTCATCATCAAAGCATAAATAGAACCGTAAGCAGTAAAAGCAACAAGAATTGTTATTATAACTGCAGTTGTATTACCGTAAAGATCATTAAACATATCGGAAACAATGTGAGTGGATTTTGCAATTTCCTGCCAGGGCATTATTCCAAGAATGGAAAAATTCATTATTGCATAAAGGATTGTTACTCCGATAACCGACCAGAGAATGGCTCTTGGAAAAACATAACCGGGATTCTTAACTTCTTCTTCCATGTAGCAAATGTTGTAATAACCTAACAGGTCGTACATAGCAATGAGAGTAGCGCTTCCCAATCCCATTATAAATCCCCAGGAAAAAGAGAACCATCCTTTTGGGAAAGCTAATGCATGCTCCGGATGAAAATGTGTTAGCCCTACAAATATCGTTGCTCCGACAGTAATCAACATTATCACCCACAGTATTACAGTTATCGTTCCTACAAATTTCACCTTATTATAATGAAGAATTATTGTCAACAGTCCGGCGGAAAAGGCAAGTATTCTAATGTGAGTTTCGGTTAATGCCGGCCAAATAAAAGATATGTAATGCATCATTCCCACAAAACCGGAAGCAATTTCAAAAGGTCCGCTGAGAAGGAATGACCATATAAACAAAAACGCAATTAATTTTCCGAAATATTTTTTATAAGCTTCACGCAGATAAACATAGGAGCCTCCCTCACCTCTTAAAGAAGTGCTCAGTTCAGCCCAAACTTGCCCGTCGGAAATTGCAATAATAGCACCCACTACCCATCCCAACATAGCTTGGGGTCCGCCCATTGCGGATACAATCAGAGGGATTGTAATAAACGGTCCTATTCCTACCATGGTAGCCATATTGGATGCCGTGGCATGAATTAGACCAAGACTTCTATCGAGAGATGTGTTTTTTGTTTCCATTATTTACCAATTGTTTTAAAACATTCATTGTATACACAATTTCGTCGTCGGTAGTATAGAAATGAGGAGCTAATCTTATACCTGCATTAGGTCTGTAATCAACAAGAATTTTTCTTTTTATTAATTCCTGCGAAATCTCATATGAATCCGGCATATCAATTGAAACGGTTCCCCCGCGAAGTTGCGAATCTAAAGGTGTATTTATTTTATACCCTTCTTGTTGTGCTTTTTCGATTATTAATGATGTTTGTCTAACCGATTTTTCTCTAATTATTTTTATCCCAACCCTATTTACAATCTTCGGACCTTCCTGTGCGGCATATAGAGCCGGAATTGAAGGTGTGCCGTTTAAAAAGCGGTAGGCAGTATCTGTATAGTCCATTTTTTCATCGAATGCAAAAGGATTTTTGTGAGCAAACCAGCCGGTAATTTTCGGTTCAAGTTGATTTCGTAACTCAGGTTTTATCCAGAGGAAAGCTCCGCCCGGACCGCCGCAAAGCCACTTAAGCACACCTCCGATTAAAATATCTATTCCCAGTTTCTTAACATCAACTTCTATTGTACCGACAGAATGATATGCATCTAATATAACAAGGGCGCCAACGGAATGGGCTTTATCGGTTATTGTTTTTACGTCATTAATATAAGCGCTCCGGAATAACACGTGAGAAATAGGCACCAGCAAAGTTTCATCATCTATCGAATCGAGTAATTTCTCTGTCGGTGTCGTAATTCCATCTTCCGATTTTACAATGTTAATTTTTGCTCCGAATGTCGATGCCAATTTTTCATAAGCATACATATCGGACGGAAATTCAAGATCCGTATATACAACTTTGTTTCTCTTCGTACTAAAATCAAGGGAAGAAATTAATATTGATTGCAGCAGTGAGATGTTGGTATGCATTGAGATCTCATCTTCTCCGGCACCAATTAAAGGAGCAATTAAATTCCCTACTTTTAGCGAAAGGTTCCACCACTCATCTTCCCATGCTTGAACTCCGCGTGCAGCCCAGATATCAGCGTAATCGTGCATTTTCTGATAAACACCTTTCGGCATTGCTCCAAGAGAGTTGGAGATCAGATATGTATTTTTTTCAAGGATGGGGAATTCTTTACGCCGAATTGATAATTCATCTTGTTGAGTATTCATTTATTGGTTTTCTCGTCCTTAAATTGACAATCATTTAATTAAGGTTAAAGATGAAATTTTTTGAACAATAAAATAAAAGATTTTGATATAAAAAGAAGATTTAATTGTTCTTTTACGGTAATTAAAATGTCACTTATAGTCATTTCTCGCCAGTTATTATCTTAATAAAGAAAATGACGGTGAAACTAATGACTACAAAGGACTTAATTTCTTTGCTCTTTACCATGCATAAGCTTCAGGCGCCTGATTACCCGGTCCGGGCCAAATTTCATCAAGCTTTTTCAATGTCTGTTCAGATAATTTTATTTCAACTGATTTGACGTTATCTTCAAGCTGCTCCATTGTTCGGGGACCGACTATTGGAGAAGTAATTCCGGGCTGCTGAAGTATCCACGCGAGAGCAACATCAGCAGGTTTTTGATTTATTTCCTTACAATGCTTTTCATAAGCTTCAATTTGGGGACGAAGTTTTTCAACGGATTTTTGAAGTGCTTCCCTGTCTCTTCTTGAGCCTTTTTCAACTTTATCAAGAACTCCGCACAATATTCCGCCTCCTAAAGGGCTCCACGGAATTATTCCGATTCCCATCGCCTGGCAAGCCGGAACAACTTCTAATTCTATATGCCTGTTCCTTAAACTGTATATGCTTTGTTCGGAAACTAATCCGAGAAAATTTCTCTGCTTTGCAATGTAATTCGCTTCAACAATATTCCATGCTGCAAAGTTCGAACTTCCGGCATATAATATCTTACCTTCTCTAACTAATTGTTCCATTGCCTGCCAGATTTCTTCCCAAGGAGTATCCCTGTCAACGTGGTGCATTTGGTATAAATCCAGGTGATCTGTTTTTAATCTTCTAAGACTATCTTCGCAGGCTTTTTTAATATGGTATGCAGAAAGTTTGGTATCGTTTATTCCTTCACCAACTTTGCCGTAAACTTTTGATGCTAAAAAAATCTGTTCCCGCTTTTTACCTTTTTCCAACCATTTGCCTATTACAGCCTCTGAATAACCGGTGCCTTCATCGCCGCCGTAAACATTTGCAGTATCAAAAAAGTTTATACCAAGTTCCAGCGCCCTGTCCATCATTTTAAAAGCATTACTTTCGGTTATATAAGTACCTATATTCATAGTTCCGAAACAGATTCTGCTTACCTTCACTCCGGTTCTGCCCAAATATGTATATTCCATAAATAACTCCCTTCTAGCACCCTTTCCGATGTCTAAAAAATAAGATATAATAAAAATAAATAATTACTCAACAGAATTCATATTCTCAGTTGTATTGCATTCATAAAAGATAACATCATGTAAGTTTGTTAACTTAAAATAATTTTTTTCAGTAAAAATAATTATTCCCGGTTTTGGATAATCCCTCTGACTTCTTCCCTCTCCAAAAATCTCATTACATTTTCTATTGCGCGTCTTGCACCTTCCACTAATGAACCAGGAACTACAGCCGAATTGTGAGGCGAGCCCAAAAAGTTCGGAAGTTCAAAAAAAGGATATTCCAATTTAAAACTACCGTTTGCAAACGGCTCATTCCACCATGCGTCTATACCGGCAAGAAATTCTTGATGACTCTTTAAATGAAAAAACAAATCCTTTTCATTTATAACTGCCCCCCGTGCAACATTAATAATTATTGCATTGGGTTTCATTAATTCCAATTCACGTTTTCTTATTAAATTTTTTGTCTCTTCGTTCAAAGGTATTGAGACTATAATAACATCCGACTTACTTAAAACATGATCCAGGTCTTTTAAGGTACCGGTAAATCCAACATCTTCATTAGTTTTACCTGATGAATTTATTGCATAAATTTCGGTTCCAAATGCTCTTAATAATTTCGCCGTAGCTTTTCCGATTCCCCCGAATCCTATTATTCCGCAGACCGCCCCTTTCAAGGTACGATTCTCTGATAACTGATCGAATTTACCCTTAGCCATCATTTGATGTTTGACTAAAAAATATTTGCTGAGAGCTAGAATCATTCCTATTATATGCTCAGCCATTGGTTCTGCATACGCACCGCTGTTACAGGCAATTATGCAGCCGGATGGGAATTGGTTTAAATCTATATGATCATATCCCGCCGATACAAGTTGAACGAATTTAATGTTTTTTAATTTTTCCCTTTCAATGTTTTTCAGTTCTTTTAAAGGGTTCCATGCAATAAGGATATCAGTCGAGTTTAATATTGAAGCTCTATTCTCTTCGGGAATATCTTTTAGAAAAGTAACCTTGCCGATGTTACCTATTGATTTATAAAAGAATTCCTTTTGGTGATCCTGCACCCTGAAAGAAATTACAAAATGAATATTTTCCATATAGTTATTTTTTTATTTATTAACTCGTGTTATGCACAAAATTAACCAATTTAGATATTACGAAATTGCCTTCCCCCAAAAGATATACATGCTGTTTGTATTTTATATATGTGAGTTCGTAATACTGTCAGTCAATATACTAATGATTAACCGCTTTCATAGCAGTCTCGGGATAACGTTCGCCTTTTGCGGCTCCTTTCGGTGCAATTGCATTTATTCTCTCCAGATCATCTTCATTTAATTTAATGTTTAATGCACCTAAATTATCTTCAAGATATTTTACATGTTTTGTTCCGGCAATCGGGATGATATCATTTCCTTGTGCCAGCAGCCAGGCTAATGCTAATTGAGGCAATGAACAATTTTTTTCTTTTGCTATGTTTTCCAGTCCCCGAACAATATTTAAATTATGCTCAAAGTTTTCGTCCATAAACCTGGGTGATCTATTACGATAATCACTCTTCGGTAAATCTTCTTTCTTTTTGAATGCACCGGTTAAAAATCCTCTGCCCAACGGACTGTAGGCAACAAAACCGATTCCCAGTTCGCGGCACGTCTCTAATACCTCTCCTTCGGGATCTCTTGTCCAAAGTGAATATTCCGTTTGTAATGCTGATATCGGGTGAACTTCATGTGCACGTCTTATGGTTTTGGATGCAGCCTCGGATAATCCCAAATACCTAACTTTTCCTTCTTTCACCAGGTCCGCCATTGCTCCAACAGTATCTTCGATGGGAGTGTTTGGATCGACCCTGTGCTGATAATAAAGATCAATTACATCAACATTTAATCTCTTTAAACTGGCTTCACACGCTTCCTTTACATATTTAGGATTTCCGCTGACACCTAAAAAGCTGCCGTCTTTACCCCGGACATTTCCAAATTTAGTAGCTAATATTACTTTATCTCTTCTATCTTTTATTGCTTTTCCTACAAGCGCTTCATTGTCACCTACGCCGTACATATCGGCAGTATCTAAAAAGTTCACACCCTGATCAATTGCTTTGTGAATTGTTGCAATTGATTCTTCATCGTTCCTTTCGCCGTAAAATTCTGACATGCCCATGCATCCCAATCCTAATACAGACACAGAAGGACCTAGATTACCTAATTTCCTTTGTTCCATTTAGTAAACTCCTTTATTATTATTTGAACTCTTTATAAATAATGTTATCAATTAATTTAATTCCGATCTCAGCCTAACAAAATCACCATCTCCATCAAGATGGTATAATTCTTTAATTAAGGCTCCTCTTAAATAGTCGATATGGTATTTTTACAGATTAATTCTTCATCAAACAAAACTACTATAATTTTGAAAAACATTCTTTTAATGTTGTTTGATAATTTAATATTTTTAAATGTAAAAGATGTCCCACGGATATTCACTTCATTTATTAATATAAAAATGTTGACACCATTTAATGTGTTAGCGCTCATTAAATCTACATTATTTTATGTTATTTCTGCCCCATTATTGAAAGCATTTGTTCTATAAAACGATACATTTTAATTCTGCCAATTTTTTTATAAAATAACTTCATGAATTCATTTAAGAAATTATTTTTAGCACAATGAGAATAAGTAAGAATGAAATATTCTTATTGTAATTTTTATAATTTCTCACTAACTTATTATTAATTACTTTATTTAAAGAAATTATACTCCTCTTTAATCCCATACTCGGCAGATGTTTTGTTTATATAAAATTCTTATTTGAGAAGTTTCCGGTTTCGTAAAAATTTTGAATATTGGTATTCTTTAAAGTGCATAAAATTCTTTAGACGAAATGATGTATGATAAAAACAATACTGAATTATAAGTTCTTGAAAATTGATATTGCACCTACAAAGAAATTTTCAGGGCAGATTCACAAAACAGCTTGTTGATAAGTATCCGGCTCGACAAAAAAGCATGGATAAAAGGCCGGAATAAAAAAAATTTTAATTTATTTGCCTGACTTAATAAACTAAATAAGGGGGAAAGTTATGAATGAGATTAAAGGTTCACCGGAACCAAACATCTGGAAAAAGATTCATAAAAAATTATTTCCCGATGCGGAAAATCAAACCCAATCGTTATCTATAAAGCTCTTCAATGATTGTAAAATTATGATAGAGTATGCTATTAATAACGGAATAAAGTTTCCTGATTGGGTTGGCAGCTCACTTTCAACAATTGATATAAAAGTAATGAAAGTGAAAAAAGGACTTTCACAAAATGGAGTAAGAGATTCTAAAGAGAAGGATATTACAATCGCGGAGGCAATAGATTCCGATGCATCAAAATTGACTACGATCCATACTGCGCTTTCCGAAATTGTAGCTCCTGCAACACCGCTAACAATAGATTATACTACCCCGCGTGCAAGGTTCATTTTCGGGGAGAATATTACAATACCGCTAATAAGGAATATGTGGATATGGAGCATTTTATTCCTTATCGGCTGGGTGTTATCCTTCTATTTCAGCACTGATATCATATCCACAAGTACGGATATCATACCATCGAATATGGATTACTCATTGTGGTCATCACTACAAATATTTTTTTCTGCAGGCATCGGAGCATACTTCTATTCATTATATACAGGTAATAAATATTTTGTCAGCAGAACCTTTGATCCGAAATATCATACATTTTACAATAACAGGATTATCATCGGAATAATTGCCGGTTTTATTTTGGCTAATGTCCTTGATCTCGGCAGCTTAACAAACACCGGTAACGGTGTAACAAAATTTACACCTTCCATTATTGCACTACTCGGCGGTTACTCAGCTGACGCGGTCAATAGAATTTTGACCAGGATAGTTACGATGTTAACCGCATTAGTTCAAGGTGATGCTAAAGATATGGTTGATGCCAAAGCAGAAGAGATGAAAGTTAAAAACGAGGCAAATATTCAGAAATTAAAGATAAGCACAGCAGGCGATTTATTAAAATTAGCTTCGGAAGAAAAGGGAAAATTAGATCAAGAAACTTACGATAAAATTGTACAAATGATAGATTCCTTAACAACAGCTACACCGCAACAAACAGTAAGCAAAACTAAATAGAATGTCGGGTACTAAATTTTACAAAATCATTGAACTGCGCGGGTTAAAAGTAGCTTTACATGAAAAGGAATTTATATAATCAACAATTTGAACATATGATAAAATTTTGGTATGGTGAGATATAAATAATAATCTCAGTCATTCTTTTATCACCGGAAGATAGCGGCATTACATGTTTTTAAACACTTATGCTAAATTTAAAATATCGAACAGATAAAATAGAACTATTTCTTCTCAACATAAGTATTAAGAAACTCCTGGGTTAATACCCATGCTTGTCCCGCAGCTTCAGGATTATAGCTTTTCCTCCTGTCACAGAAAAATCCGTGATCAGCCTTTGAAAAGACAACATTCGTATAATTCTTATCATGATTGAGGAGAGCATCATTAACGGTTTTGACATGTTCCGGTTTAATATGTTTATCCTGTCCTCCCCAAAACATAAGTATTGGGGCAGAGACATTTTCAACACGGTCCAATAATGTTTCTGCAATTCTTCCGCCGTAAAAAGAAACCGAAGCTTTCAGATCTAGAATAATATTTGCTAAAAAAGATACTCTTCCGCCCATACAAAATCCAATAGAGGCTACCTGTGAAGGGATAGTTTTTTCATAATTTACCAGCCAGTTAAAAATTGTTTTTATATCTGTTTCAAGCCCTTCGTCCGTCATAGCCAGCATGTGCTTTCGAACAGATTCAAAATCATCGTAAGCACCTTCAAAACCGTGTGCTGTTCTGTGATATAATTCGGGAGCAACCGCGACGTAACCTTTTTCGGCAATTCGACCGGTGACGTCCTTTATATGATCGTTTACACCGAATGCTTCCTGAAAAACAATAATTCCCGGATACCTTCCTTCTTCAGCCGGAAATGCCGCATAAGCTGCCATCGATGTTCCGTCAGGAACGTTCAAAGATAAATTTTCGGTGTGTAAATTATGCATGGTAAGAAATCCTATCTTATAATTTTCGAAAATCTATAAGCACAAAATAAAAATCAAAGAAATACTTATACTCGAATTAAAGCATCGAATAAGCAATATCGCAAAAATCGCTTAACCATAATTTAAAATATCAAAAATATTATGCATGCACGTTTATCACGAGAATTCATATAATAAGAGGAATAAAAACTACGGTCAGACCTTTATCGTTAACTTACTGTTAGAATAAGAAGTTTGATATTTTGAAAGAGGTATTTGTGCAGGTCCACTGTCAACACCACCGCTTAAATTAAACTTAGAACCATGACAAGGACATATAAATTCTTTATTGCCTGAATCATAAGAAGTAATTAAACATCCCTGGTGAGTACAGATTGCCGAAAGAGCATTAAAACTAGAATTTCCGGGTCTATCAACTAAAAGATTTCCGCTCTGGTATTTTATGAGAGCTGCCCCGCCTACCTTCCCTATGGGCGATGACGAATTTATATCCAAAGTAATTACACCGCTTTTTGCGGTAGCATTAATGGACTGTAATGATCCTCCGGAACCGCCCGGACCCAACGGGTTGTTCTTTGAACAACTTTCGAGCACACTGCCAAGCACAGTAGGAATAGATATAATAACCGCCCCTTTTATTGTTTTTCCGAAAAATTCCCTGCGGGTTAATTTCATTTGTATATTCTCCGATATTAATAAAAAATTTAGTTAGAGGTCGGAATTAGAGCCAATTAAATCATATTTGTTTTTCAAGGATAAAAATAAAAAGCAACTCAAAAAAAGACTGTTAATTCGGGAGTTAGAGCAGCGAGGATTAACAGTAATATCATTAACAAGCTTTAATGAGTTGCTTTTAAAAATTACAGTGTAAAATTATTTTCATTAAGATTTACATTCAAGGCTTATAAATTTGTATAATGATCTTCAGCACAGTCATAAATTATATTTACTGTTTTTCTTATTTTTAATTTAATTTTATAACAGATTTCCGAATAAAATAATGTGATTTCAAATTTATAGAATTTATTAGAATAATTTAATTTCCTTCATAATCCCGGAACATGATTTTTGTATAACCTCGTCTATTAAAGATAACTTGCTTTAATAGGTAAACCGGTTATTCATTTTTAAATTTATCTGTTATCATATGAATTATTCGAAGGAACAGTAAAGTTAGGTGCAATAATTTGAACCAAAATTAAACTTTGTAAAAATATTAATAATATTTTAATTGGTAAGCCCTCACTATTGATTGTTTTGTATTTCTTTAATTCAGATTTTTATAGTCATGAAACAGACTTAAAAGTTAACCGACAATAATTTTGCATATCAACATTTAGCGGATTGTTATAACATTTCAATTATATTTAAATAAAAACCTAAACCGGCAGGTAAATATGAAAAATACATTTATTTTTTCTGGTACACTTTTTTTCCTTTTATTCTTTGTTAGTTTTTCTTTTGCACAAAAAGAAAACGGCTATGACCCTCATAAAGCATTCAATCCTAATTTCGAAAGCAATCCGGGCACAATATACAGAAGCGCCAGCGGAGCACCCGGTCCTGCTTACTGGTTGAATCAAGCCGATTATAAGATTTCGGCAAAATTGGATACCGCTACTAAAACTATTTCAGGTGAAGAAACTATTACATATTCGAATAACAGTCCCGATAATCTAACCTACTTGTGGCTTCAGTTAGATCAAAATAGATTTAAGAAAGATTCCAGGAGCACATTAACTTCTTCCCCTTCGCTCGGAAAAGGTAATAACTTTGAGGGAGGTTTTAATATTAAATCCGTCGAAATTGACAGAGACGGAAATATTTCCAAAGCAAATTATATAATCACAGATACTCGAATGCAGATTAGATTGAATAACTCCCTATCTTCAAAAGGCGGGCAAATTAAAATAAAAATCAATTATTCTTTCAATCTCCCTCCCAGCGGCAGGGGTAGATCCGGATGGATGGAAACCCAAAACGGGATTATTTATGATGTTGCACAATGGTATCCTAGGATGGCAGTTTATGATGACGTAGTAGGCTGGAATAATCTTCCTTTTTTAGGTGCAGGAGAATTTTATCTCGATTACGGCAATTTTGATTTTACAATAAATGTTCCGTGGGATCAAATAGTAGTTGCATCAGGCCAATTGCAAAATCCTGAAGATGTTTTAACGAGTGACGAAATTGATAGTTTGAATAAAGCAAGAAACAGCGATAAAACCGTGCAGATACGTAATGCTGAAGAGATAAATAACCCTAATACCCGTCCGGTTCAAAAGGGCAGGTTAACCTGGCACTTTAAGATAAACAATTCCAGGGATGTTTCATGGGCATGTTCAAAAGCTTTCATCTGGGATGCCGCAAAAGTTAATCTTCCAAGTAAAAAGAAATGTTTGGCTATGTCAGTATACCCGGTTGAGAGTGCAGGGGATTCGGCATGGGGAAGATCGACTGAATATTTAAAACACAGCATAGAAATTTTCTCAAAAGATTGGTATGAATACCCCTACTCCACAGCGGTAAATGTGGGCGGACCGGTTGGAGGTATGGAATACCCTGCAATTGTTTTTTGCAGCTGGAGAGCAAAAAGGAAAAACTTGTGGATGATTACAAATCATGAGATAGGACATAACTGGTTCCCTATGACCGTTGGTTCAAATGAACGTAAAAATGCATGGATGGATGAGGGCTTTAATACTTTTATTGATCTATTATCATTTCCTAAATTTAACAACGGTGAATATGCACCCAAACGTGATGGTGAATATGCACCTAAAGGCGGTAATCCTGCTAAAGAGATTGTTCCCTTGTTGCTCAGTAAGAAAGTTCCTCCGATTATGTCTTATGCCGATCAAATTCCGGGACAATATGTTCACCCGATGGAATATTATAAAACCGCACTGGGACTTGTGATGCTGAGAAATGTAGTGCTCGGGCATAATCGTTTTGATTATGCTTTCAGAACTTATATAAAAAGATGGGCATTTAAACATCCAACACCGGAAGATTTTTTCCGCACAATGAATGATGCTTCAGGTGAAAATCTAAATTGGTTCTGGAAGGGCTGGTTTGTTAAAAAGTGGACACTGGATCAAGCCATAAAAGGAGTTAAATATATAGATAACGATCCATCCAAGGGCTCTTTAATTACTATTGAAAACAAAAATCAACTTGTTATGCCGGTTACGGTACAGGTAATTGAATCAAACGGACACAACGGAAAGGTAAAACTTCCGGTCGAAATTTGGGAACGCGGTGGCGAATTTACATTTAAATACAATTCTACAAGCCTTCTTGATATGATAATCATCGATCCTAATCAACAATTACCTGATGTTGATGAATCTAATAATATGTGGACATCCGGCAGTAATTCTAGTTCAAATTGATAGTGAGTTTTATTCCTGTCTGTAGAGCGATTAATATTCGCTCTACAGGTAATTTAGCTAAGTTTAGTCATTCTCTTTAGTGAATATTCAATAAATTTGCTTTATACCATCACAATACTAATTTTTGAAATCCTGCCGATTAAAATTATCCTAAAAAACCATAATGCAAATCATGTTTTGAATTGTTTCTGAGCATGACTGCAAGTGTGATTGAAAAAACATTTTCACCGTGTAAATGTTTATATATTAGCTACTTAAAAGTTAGTTTATAATAAATTGGTTATTATGATAATTCATTTTAACCTATTTTCAATTATTAAACTTTTTTGCCTTTAAGGCTATAGGTTTGTTGCTCTGCAATCAAATGAAAATATTTATTACTACAAATAACGAAAAGCCCCCGGGTTTATATAAAAATACTGTCCGTCAAAATAACAAGAGAGTAATATGAAAATGAAAATCTTTTCCTCATTCATTTTTTGTGTTCTATTCCTCATTACAGGAAGTAGTTTTGCACAAATTAAAAGTGTTTACGATCCGCACCAAACATTCGATCCCAATTTTCTAAATCAACCCGGTACTGCATACAGAAGCGGTAGCGGGGCACCGGGACCGATGTACTGGAAAAATGAAGCCGACTATAAAATAAATGCTTCGCTTGATACGGCAAATAAAACGATCAACGGTGATGTGGCAATCACGTATACGAATAATAGTCCCAATAGCCTGCCCTTTGTTTGGTTACAATTAGATCAAAATCTTTTTAAGAAGGATTCGCGGGGTTCTACAACAACTCCAGTAGGTGGCTACCGGTTTGGAGGACAAAGCTTTACTAAAGGAGATAGTTTAGAGTCTGTTAAAGTAACGCAGAACGGTATGACTGAAAATGCAAATTATCTCGTTACCGACACCAGGATGCAGATAATTCTTCCAAAGCCAATGCCTGCAAAAGGTGGTAAAATACATATTGAACTCAAATATAATTTTACAATTCCTCAGTACGGTTCCGACCGCATGGGATGGTTGAAAACAAAGAAAGGTGTCATTTATGAAATTGCGCAGTGGTACCCCAGAATGGAAGTGTATGATGACATAATAGGCTGGAATACTTTACCATACCTCGGTGCCGGTGAGTTTTACCTGGATTATGGAAATTTTGATTTCAAGATTACTGTCCCCGCAAATCAGATAGTTGTAGCATCCGGTAAGCTTCAAAACCCGGATCATGTTCTTACAAGAACTGAAAGGGAAAGACTTGAAAAAGCAAGCAAGAGCGATTCAACTTTATTCATAATAAATAAAGATGAGGTAAATAGTCCTGAAACACGTCCCGTACACAAAGGAATGCTAACATGGCATTTTAAAATGCATAACGCACGCGACGTTTCCTGGGCTTGCTCAAACGCATTTGTTTGGGATGCTGCCAGGGTAAATTTGCCCGATAACAAAAAAACTCTGGCAATGTCTGTTTACCCAGTAGAAGTAGCAGGAGATAGTGCATGGGGCAGATCGACTCAATATGTAAAGGGAACTTTAGAATACAATTCAAAGACATACTTTGTTTATCCGTATCCCGTTGCGGTTAATGTTGCCGGAATTGTTCACGGTATGGAATATCCCGGTATTGTATTTTGCGGATGGAAAGCTAAAAGAGGAAGATTGTGGAGAGTAACTACTCACGAATTCGGACACACATGGTTCCCGATGATCGTCGGTTCCAATGAGCGCGAAAATGCTTGGATGGACGAAGGATTTAATACTTTCATAAATATCTATTCTACTAAATACTTTAATCACGGTGAATACGCAACAAGACGTGATTCGGCTCCACTATTAGTCCCTTTCATGCTCAAAAAAAATATTCAACCGATAATAACTTACCCTGATGATATTTCTTCCCGATACCTCGGGGTTGAAGCGTACTTTAAACCGGCACTCGGTCTTTACATGCTGCGTAATATTATCCTGGGACATAAACGCTTCGATTATGCATTCCGCACCTATATTAAACGCTGGGCTTACAAACATCCCTCACCAAAAGATTTTTTCAGAACTATTAATGATGTATCGGGAGAAGATCTTGATTGGTTCTGGAAAGAATGGTTTGCTAAAGATTGGACGTTAGATCAATCTGTAGTTGATGTTAAATATGTTAATAACGATCCCTCTAAAGGTTCATTTATAACTGTTGCAAACCTGCAGAAAATGGTTCTGCCGGTTACTGTGGAAGTTAAAGAGAAAAACGGGCACGACGGTGTTAAAAAACTTCCCGTCGAAGTATGGCAGCGTGGGGCTAAGTGGACTTTTAAATATAATTCAACAAGCATGATTGATTCCGTTATCGTTGACCCCAACAGACAATTACCGGATATAAATTATGATAACAATATTTGGACATCCGGTGTATCGAAGCACAGCGGAATGCGACGTCGATAATTTTTTTAGACACAAACTAAATTAAATGCAAAAACCCCGGCAGGTTCTTTTGCCGGGGTTTTTATTTTGTGTTTTATATTGTTAACTAGAGGATTATAGCAGTACAAAATCAAAATTGAATTTGAATTTTATCGACGCCCTCATGCTGAATAAATTGTAGACTGATTTTATAAACTTTATCAATCTTTTCTATTTTCCAATTTTTATTATTCTTTTCACCATTTATTAAATATAATTTTGGTTTAGTAGGCGAAATAATTTCCGTATGGTTCGCGTGACCTTCAAACGAACTTAATTGTACCAGAAGTATCCTATTCTTCCGATTAAAAGAACTTGAGATCAATGATGAATTTGTTTCATTCAAATATGGAATTTCAGGGTGTCCCATTACTATGTGAACATTTTTAACATTCGCGATATTAGCAGGTATAACAGCAGATGAAACGACTTTGTTATCATAGGATATATTCTGAATATATTTCCCCTGCCCCGTAACATTTACTAGAAGAGGATCGCCGTTTGCATTTAAAGAAAATTTGATGGCTTTTTGTTCTTCAGGCAGATAAGGATTAAATCTAATATTCCAGTCGTTCTCCGCAATTCCGAATAAATGATAAATAGTGTAGAGGTACCAGCCTCCAGCCCACATGAATTGAGGCTTATCGACGGAGCCGTAAACAGCAGGATTATCTTTATCGGCATTTCTAACCTCATACATTGCCGGCTGCCCGTTCGGTCCGTTCATGATCCCTTCCAAAGTCATTGTTGTTTTTACAAAATGCAATGCTTCTTTTTTCTCGCCGTTTTTAATTAATGCATTTGCAAACCAGGAATTATCCTGCGGCCATATTCCCCCGTTGAAGTAGTAGTACTTTGCACCAACTTCATCGCCGTATCCTAATTTTTTCTTGTACTCAAGGAAATCCATTGGATATGCGGTATAAACGCCTACTTTATTATCCAGCAGTTTATCTTTAGCAGTTTGGATCAATTCATTCATATGTTTCTTATCCAGCATGGAATAATCCGCGGCAAGCAGCGAGCCTATGTAATAATGCGGATCTACAGTCCCGTCATGAAAATAATTAATTAAATATTTCTGTTTATTACTCCAAAATTTATTTGTTACCTGCTTCTCCATTCTGCCGGAGAGCTGATCATATTCCAGCAGCTTCGATTTATTTTTACCGAGCACTGAAGAAATAAAATTATAATCCCGAAGAGCTTTGGTAGCCAGGATAGTCATATAAACGCGCGGTCCGAAGTTGTTGCCGATGTCCCACCAGTCCGGTCGATAAGACCACATTACATCATCCTGCATTTTCGTTTTCATTGCACTTTCAATACTCTTTGTCAGGTACGGATAAAGAAACTCCAAAAATTGTTTATCACCGGAATGCCTCAAATAACTGGCTGCGGTAATTACTACCCAGTAATTATTCCAATTATCCGAATCTGCAAACTCGGTTACAAATGAGCTGTCTTTCCAATAAAAAGCATGCGGAATTACTTTGTCTTTACTCGAATGTGCGGCAATAAAAGTTAAATCATGCTTAACTCTAGAAAGATCAAAATTTACTGCGGCAAGATCCGTTAAAAGTACGTCGTGTGTAAAGTAAAAATTATATTCAGCCGGACATGGCATCGGAATAATATCCCCATCGATGTAATGCTGGTTTGCGCCCAATATAGCTTTTGCCCAATTTGCCGAATGATCTATCGCATAATCACCGGTTTCAAATACACCGTCTTTATAAGTTTTATTCAGTACATAGTTTTCATAACCGGCAACTTCTTTTTTATAATTTGCCAGCAGGTATTTAACGATAGTTTCTTCTTCGCCGGCTTTACAAGAACCTATAATCTGAATAACGGTCATAGTCTGGTGAGGAGCAAGATTTTTCTTGTAAAGAAATTCCGCAGCAGGGATACCGGGAGAATCTTTTGAATGGGTTTTTTCCTCAAGTAATCCTTCATGAGTATACCAATAGTCTTTATCAGGATGACGTGAACTGTTCAATGTGCCGGTTGAATTAAAGCTTACCGGTTTTACGCCTGCGTTTGCGGCAAACACTTGTACGTACTGGGTTTCAAAATCGTTAAAATCCGCATAAATTGTTGAACCTTCCGGTTCAAACCTGGTTGATGCTTTATCTTTTAAGGCATATGTGTGACAAGTTTTTAGTGATGTTTCGAGATGTGTATAAAACTCAAAAGGTTCTGTTTTATTACTGTTATTTGTAATCTTGAAATTGATTACCATCGCTGGTTTATCCATGCAAAATTGATAAGTTACGTCAATCGTTTTGTTTTTATCTTTATTATTAAACGAAACCATATAAGGCGTTAATTTGTAGTCATAGGGTTTCAAACCGATCCATTGTTTCTGCCCGTTACCTATTTTTAATCCGGCTGCCATAATAAAAGTAGTATCTCTCTTCCAATAATCCGTGCTTAGATCAATACTATTTGCAACGGGATAATAAAAACTAATACGCTGAGGAAGTATTGCACTGTGATGAAATTCTACACCAACGTAACGACTTCCCACAGAAACCTTAGCATTACCGTTAAAATTCACTTTAAGATTATTTTCGAGTTTAGTATTGATACTGTTTTGAGAATATCCACTCGCTGCAACCACGCATAATAAAATCCCCAAATTTTTAATTACATTTTTTATCATTGCTTACCTTACTAACTTATAATTATAAATTGTTTTGATTGATGAAATTTAAATAAGAATGTTCCTGATGAATTTGTTAATGATGCTTAATTTATTTTACAAACCTGATTATTATCATATGATAAAACTTTTACGATAATATTTTCCATCTAAAAAGTTATATTAAAAAGGCCCATCAATTAATTATTGTTTATTTCATGATAGCAAACCGTCCTATCTTTTCACCTCCTTCAACCGCCTGGACATGATAAACATAAACACCAAATGCGATATCCATACCGTCTTTTGAAATCAAATTCCATGCTTCCTGTCCGTTTGCCAAACCGCTGTTGTGATAAATTGTTTTTACTAAATAACCGCTGATTGTGTAAATATTAATAGTACAATTTGCAGGAAGATGAATAAAATAAATTCGTCTGTCTCCTCTTCCGACATCAGTTGTATAATGTTCCCATGATACCCCCCCTGTATACGGGTTGGGAACTACTGCAATCTTGGACATATCGGGCTGTAATTTTGCTTTATCGAAGGATGAAGCTTTAGTTGTGAATTGAAAATATTCACCTGTTCTGAAAGGTTTTGTAGTAATAATTTGATAAACATCGCCGGGCTGAGGCGGCTTTTGGTTTTCCGGTGCAATAGTAGTATCCTCCGATAAAGTCACAGACCAGCCGACATGCCTGTTAAGAAAACTCGTTACTTTTGCTTGAATTGAATCACCGGCAATAATAAATACTGCGTCGCCGGATTCAAAAATTCCATTTTTATTTACATCTTTAAATATGAATTGCATGTGAGGAATATTATCCGTTACATCTTCTATAACAATGTTGGATACTTCAGGTTTGGAGAAACTATCTCCCGGATAAGATGTATCTCCCATCCCCGGTTCTGTAAAATGAATTCTGAAATTAGCAGGAAAGTCCACCCTCTGAGATTGATAAGCTGCTGCATATCGCTTATCAAAACCAACTTGTACGAAATAGTTACTATTTCCTTTTTCCCATACTGTTTTACCATAATTGATTGAAACTGCAGTATCATTTGTTAAACCAATCGTAAAACCATCAACAACACTCGTCTGAATATGATTTCCCTCAAATTTTGTGAACGGGATAATTACTTGATTTGTGGAATAATCAGCTAACCTGTAAAACGGCTGGGGATTGTTATGGAAAGGAGTATTATCCTTAAATTCTATACGATAAGTAAGGTAATTTTTTATCGAATCCGGATTAAGAATAGCTATTGATGAGGAGCCGGTGCCCGGACCGCTTGCTGTAACCTCGCTGATTTCCGGAGGTATATAACCTGCGCTTGGTGCTCGAGGAGTTACAACGGCGGTATTTACATCTGTTTTAACTTGCCCGTTAACATCAACTTTTATAATAGTGGTATTTTCCGAAGGTGGGATCCCTTCTACCTGCCCGGTAATATTTGTTCTGACAAATCCTTTATCGTATGCAACAACCGCGTAATAATAAGTTTGTCCGTTTTGAACCGTTGTGTCCACATATGAATGCTGCAGTCCGGAATCATCGCCAAGATAAAAATAAGCACCGTTTACAGTAATGGGATGCAATCCTTTTACACCGTCAATTAGATCGAATTGTGCTAAAGGAACTTTAAAAAGCGGTTTCCCAAATGCATCGGTTATTGTTTTATCCTCTAAAAAATTCGGCTCGGTTGAGCGGTAAATTCTGTATCCTTCAAAATTGTATCGTTGATAAAATGCATCGAAGGTGTGTTCAGCCCGGTCATCCCAATAAAGTGTAACTTTGTGATTTCCCGGAATAACGGTGAGTTTAGGTTTTTCCGGCGGTTTGGCGAAACGGTAATTGGCGTTATAAATTGATTGTACGGTTTTTTTCCTCCTAAACAGATCGTCTTTGTTAATTCCGAAGATCAGTGCCATTGAAAATCTTTGTGTTTCACCTGCTTGAGCAGAATTTGATTTGCGTCCGTTCATATGAAACAAATAACTCGAGAAATAATTTGCAAGGTTTACATCTAATAGTTGCTGACCATGAGGTGAAGGCAAAGCTGAAAGAACTTTCCAGTTTTGTTCATCATTGTGAAGCTCATAATAATGCACGGCAAAAATCGCAAAACCGGTTAAGCCCAGTTGATCGGATTCGTCTTTATCCAGTATTCCGAAGCTAGGTTCACCTTGTTCCGGTTTTCCGTCTGCTTCGGTTCCATCAGCATCCGGACCTGTGTATCCTATATCAAACGGACCGATTCCGTCGGAACCGACATCATCGTTCAGAGGTTCTCCTGAATCCCATTTACCGTTATGATTCAAATCTGAATAAGATCTCCAATTAGCGTTTTCATCCGCATCCCAGTGAGGATTCCATGAATACCCGTAGAAATTCTTAAATCTTATTGTATCTTGTGCGAAATCTCTTAAAAACGGATCGCTATTAGGATCGGTTATAAAAACTTTCGCTTCATTATCCCGTTTTTCATCTGTAAGTCCATCATGATCGTTATCAATATCATCATCTGAAATACCGGGACTTTCCAGAAAGGCATAAGCAGCCATACCAACTGGGCTCCAATTACCGGGCATACCTACATCCGAACCAACTAGCCAGGCATAAGAAATATCCAGCACTTCATCGTAATCGCCTCCGTTATTTGCAGTGCTCTGATAACCTCCTATTCCCCAGTCAACGTACTGCCCAAATAGTGTTTTGGGATAATCAGACGTACCCAAATTTGTAATTTCATAATGCCAAAATATTACATCTTCCGCCAGGACCTGCGACCATTGGAAGCCTCTTGCTTTAACCTGCATTCCCAAACCGCCCCTGGTGGAATCATCTTCATCGGGATAAAAGTTATTTGCTAACATGTACTGTTTATCTTCATTATCATCAAAGACGAAATAACTTTCCAGGTCGGCATTAAATATTCCTTTGCCAAAAAATCCGTTCCATTTGTCGTCCCAATCCAGCGGTCTATCGGGCCATGTAGAAGGCCAGGTTGCCGGGTTATCACTTCTGGCAACACTAGATTGGTCCTTATTTGCATAACCGGGTAAAGCCCACCAGCCGTATGTTACGCCGGTAGCGGGATCATATCTTGTGGATTCATAATAGTTGGTTTCAAGAGGATGGATTTTGTTTCCCTGTGGATCAGTAGCTTCAGCTTGAACGATTACAGCAACTCCGTCAACATATGTATGATCAGTACCTTTCGGCCAAACGCCGCTTTGCTGAGGATCGTTTTGCCAGTCAGCAATTTCCCCAAAATTATAGAATACCGTTGCCGCTAAATTTCCGTCCATTATTCCCTTTTTGGTTTGATTGTGATTTCCCTTGTGTTTATCTATGATAACCTGGGGAAAAATGCTTGAGGTAACAAAAAGAAAAATTAAAGCAACAACAAGAAATGAAATTCTATGTATAAAATAGTCACACAATTTCGCTTTCCTTTATGATAGAGGTTTAAGTAATCCGGTATTAAAATTTTATTTCATAAGAATAATTGAAGTTATTGGGCTAAATATATTCTAAAATTTCATTCAACAGAACAGGAAAGTTAAACGTTTAACTTAATTTAATATATTATTTATTTTCTAGCAAATTAGTACGTTTTCATAAGGATAGCTCGCTGAAAAGTTAACAAACGGATTATTATTCGGGATGCTGAATAAAAACAAATATTACATAGAGTTATGAAAAAGAAGGGTTTTAGAATAATAACATTAGAGTAAAATAACTAAATTCACGGCTAATGATTTTTTCGTGGGTAGGAATCTATTTCTTTTAAAAATTTTCCTTCGTCAATTTCACCGTAAGAATATAGTTCGTCTTCTATGAATAAAGCAGGAACTATGACTAGTCCGGTACGCGGATGATGAACTAAATTATTAATCCGGAGATCAACAAAATTTTTATCTTTAATTATTGCAGATACTCGGCTCTGTACCCTTTCACATGAAGGACAATTATCCCGCATATATAAAGTAAGTTTCATTTTTAGTTTTAATTTAAGAAAAGAAAATCTGGATTATTGTCGTGATAATGACACTTATGTTGATGAATTTCTCCTCTTTTCAAGTTCTTCTTGTTTTTTAATAATCAATTTTTTCCTGTCAAAATTAATAATTCCCTGCTCTCTCAAATCCGTGAGTACTGCATTCACGGTTTGCCTTGAACAAGCCGTAAGCTCAGCAATATCCTGGTGTTTTAAGAAAGGTTTTACAAAAATTTCGTTCCCCACACGTTTCCCGTTATCTTCGGCTATTCTTAAAATAAAAGATATTATTCTGTGGGGCGCATCTTTAAATACCAGTTCTTCAATTCTCTCGGTGTATCGCTTTAGCCGAAGCCCGATTAACCTGGTAAGCTTTAAATTAAGTTCGGGATTATTTTCAATAAATTCCTTAAAATCATTCTTATTGATTGCACAGATAAGTGCATCATCCATAGCAATTGCATAATCTGTTCTTTCCAACTCTTCAAGGTACGCCATCTCACCGAATACCTCACCCCTGTTCATTATCCCCAAAATCATTTCTTTACCATCAGGTGAGTTTCTCGTTAGTTTAACTCTCCCCTTCTTTAGAAAAAAAATAGAATTGGAAGGTTCTTTTGCAAAATAAATCGGTTGGTCTTTATGAAAATCTTCCATGGTGGTTAATTCGCTCAATCTTTTCATATTGGCGTCATCAAGCCCGTGTAGAAGATTAAAATTTTCTAAGTACCAAAGTTTTGATTTATCAGCCATTTATTATTCAAAAATTATTTTATAATGAAAGAATTTAAATAAATATATGAAATTTATATAATTGAAGCTAATAGGTCAGCATGGTAATAGGTATTCACTTTGAAAGTAAAGCAATTTGAACACAGGTTAAGCGATAGAATACTTTGTCATTTTAATCGAAGGAAAATACTCTCAAAAAATTACCGAAGGCAAGATACCGATTCTTCACCATATTGCTCAAACCCTGGATAACGACTTTAATATATAAAAATTTATAAAAAAGATTAAACCATATAAACAATATCCGACGAACGGGTTGGATAAGAATAGATTGTACTTTTTAATTCCTCTGCGGTAATATTATTCTTTATCGCCAGTGCAAATATGTTTATCAATTCTTCCGCATTATGCCCTAAGATATGAGCACCTAATATTTTATTTGTATCTTCTTCAATGAGTATTTTATGTCCCGCATGAGGTTCGGCAATTCTTTTAGAAGAATACCAGTTTTGAGTGAGTGCAAAGTTTTTGCGGAATTTAATTCCTTTTGCAATTGCTTCTTTTTCATTTATACCTACCGAAGCAAGTGTTGGAATGGTAAACACTACTGTCGGTATTGCATTGTAATCCGGTTGTTCGTGATTTCCCTTCAGTAAATTTGAAGCAACAACTCTTGAGTCCATTCCCGCTACCGGTGTTAGGGGCAAACCTTCCGTTTCTGCAGCATCTCCAGCCGAATATACTGTCGGATTAGAAATACTTTGTAAATATTTGTTCACGGAGATTCCCTTTTTAGTAAATTTTATATTTGCACTTTCTAAATTTAGATCATCAATATCAGGAACTCTTCCCGCACCATGTACAACCATATCTGCGGTAAACATTTTTTCGTCGCTTCCGTCCTTCCCAATTACTTTTAATTTTTGATTGTCTTTTCTAATTAAAATAACTTCTGTTTCCAATTTAACATCAATACCGATTTCCCCTGTTCGCTTCAGTAGTTCTTCTACCAGGTCGGGATCAAATCCTTGGAGCGGTTTTGTCCCTCGATGAATAATTTTAACTTTTGCCCCTGCGCGTGCAGCAAGATGTGCAAATTCAAAAGAGATATACCCGCCTCCGATAAATATAATTTGTTCGGGCAGTTCTTTCATTTCTAAAAACTGATCACTATATGTAATAAATTGCTCGCCTTCAATTTTTAAATCTACAGGTTTTGCTCCGTTTGCGAGTAAAAAATATTTCCCGGATAAATTTTCTTCGTCGACTTTAATTGTGTTTTCATTTATGAATTTCGCCCGTCCTTTAAAATATTTTATGCCTAGTTTTTCATAATCTTTTTCTTTCGCTGCAGGAATATGATCTGTAAAAGATTTTTTAAATGCCATTAATTCCGGCCAATTAATATTTATATCTTGTTTTATACCTTTCCCGGTCATTCTTTTTTGCCTGTCTATAATTTCCGAGGCGCCTATTAAAACTTTTTTAGGATCACAACCTCTTAATGCACAGGTACCTCCAAACGGATGAGAATCCATTACGGCTACATTCCAGCCGGCATTTTTGCAGTTACTTGCAGCGGTAGAGCCGGCAGAGCCTGTACCGATTACAATTAAATCAAAATCCTTATTCATATTTGTTCCTCTTCAAATTAATAGTTAATCGAGTGATAAAAATAATTATCATGATTGAATATAAAAAAGTAGGGCTTTAAAAATTGTCGCATCTTTTACAATTCCGGTAAAAGACATTTTCACGTCCTGTAAGATTTATACTTTCATCAATTTGTTAAGATGCACTATTCGGTTAAATTATGAATTATATTTTTAATTTCATCGATGCCAGGCAATCCGTTCGGATAATATCTGCAAGTTAATGCCGGGTTTTGGGGAGCAGGCTGTCCTTCAAAATCTTTCCCATTTATTAAAAGTGTCGGTGAACCTCTAAATTTTACTTTTCCAGCGAATTCATTTGTTTCAACTAGTGTTTCTTCGTATTCAATATTATCCAAATCTTTTATTGCCTCTTTGACTCTTTTTATTAAAACAGGCGAATTCGGACAACCGTGAAAATGCTGTATTTCGATTTTAATTTTATTATTCATCATTAACTTTCCTTATCCTCTGAACAAAATTTTATTAATCATTACTTAACAGTACATCACAGATATTTAACAACTGCAGATGCATTTTAAGAAACGGACAGCAGCAACAAAAGTCTGAATTGTAAGTCCGAAAATTTCATGTATTATTGGTATAACTATTCGGCTCTATTTATAAATGTCAACGGGTCATAATCATTCTTATCATAAATTTAGTAACCGGAACCTTTACTATTAGGCTCATGGAGCCATTTTATTTTTTCATAGTACCCTACTGTTTCATCATTAAAGCTCTCTTTTTTTGCTAAATAACCGGCAGTAAAAGTATTCATATTTTCTCTTCTCACTAGAATTTAATATAATTATCGTAGTATGTATGGTAAAAAGTCAAGCACTATATAAAATAAATCCTTTTTCAACTCAATACTAGTGCAATTGAGCATAATACCTATTTTGTTTGATACTGATTAACGCAATGTCTACAAAAAATATTATGAAGGTTGCCGCAGTGTTGTAGAAATTTTAATATCAGAAAGAAGTGTTTTATGAACCGGGCATTTATCTGCTATTTCTAAAAGACGATTTTTAATTTCTTCATTAAAATTTCCTTCAAGTTCAATTATTCTATCTATATGATCTATTTTAGCCGCCGGGTTTTCACAATTACCGCAATCTTCGGAATAAAGTTTGGAATGCTGAAGATGTACTTTTATCTCCTTTAAATCGATCTTCTTCCTGTCGGCATACATTCTTAATGTCATTGCCGTGCATGCTCCTAAAGCCGAGGTTAACAGATCATATGGAGAAGGTCCAAGATCATTTCCGCCCACGGATTCCGGTTCATCCGCAAGAAATATATGTTCACCGGCTTTAATTTCAGTTGTATACCCCGGCTCTCCCAATCGTACCACTACTTTCTTTTCCGATGTCAATTTTTTTTCTTTAGGCGTATCTATATATCTTTTTACCCAGGTTGAAATAATTTCTCCAGCATAAAATGAGTCTTCTTTTTTTGAAAGTAAATGATCAGCACCGTCCAATGTTATAAAACTTTTAGGATGGTGCGCCGCTTTATAAATTTTTGCCGCATTATCAATGCTTACAATATTATCCTGCGGAGAATGCAGGATTAATAATGCTGTTTTCATTCGCGCTATTTTTCCGGCAGGTTCATTTTGCCGAAGATCATCTATAAATTGTTTTTTTATTTCAAACGGTCTTCCGCCGATTGAAACGACTGCTTTTCCTTTTTCTTCGATGGTATCAATGTCGTCTTTAATCAGTGCTCTTACATGATTCGGATCAAACGGCGCACCAATGGTTACAATAGACTTTAATGAGGGAATTCTATCCGCAGCCAGCAAAACAGCAGCACCGCCAAGTGAGTGACCGATTAAGATTTCGGGGGCTGCATAATTTTTTGTGAGGTAATCGGAAGCAGCAAATAAATCGGATACATTAGAAGAGAAATTTGTATCGGCAAATTCACCTTCACTTTCTCCGAGACCTGTAAAATCGAACCTCAAAACCGCAATTTTATTTTTTGTTAAAGCATTACTGATATTACCTGCGGCTGATATATTTTTACCGCAAGTAAAACAGTGAGCAAAAACTGCATAAGCTATAGGTTTACCGTCCACCGGCAGTTCAAACCTGGCTGACAGTTTATATCCTTCCGTATTTTTAAAATTAACTTTTATCGTTTTGATATTTACCTCCACAACTTATTATAAAGTGAATTTTATTTAATAAAAACTTAAAAGGCTTTTCTTATAGTTATGATATAATAAAAAGGATTAATGATGTTTATCTATCAGAATAAGGCAGTACTTTATTTATATACTTCAAGAAAAGTTGATTTTTCGGATCAACTATATCCCTTTTCATATTATATTTATCAGCTAACTTAAACGGAGATACACCTAAAAGATATTGAATTATATACCAGCCGTTACAAATTTGTTGTTTAATTACGCCATTACTTTTATACCGTCTTGAAGAAGTGACGACATTAAAAGGAAAAGAGAGTATTTTTGTTAATCTTCTTGCTCTTCTAAAAAAATCGACATCTTCAAACAGCGGATAATCTTTGAAGCCTCCCAACCGATCATAAAAATTTCTTCTTACAACAATGCACTGGTCTCCGAATCTAGTAAATATAGAATCGATTGCCGAAAAAATTGAGTACAATCCAAGCGCCTTGTCTCTTGTATTAAAAGCTAAACGGAAGCTGCCTATTTGGGTTTTCTTCGAACTAAAATAATTATCCAGAATTTTAAAAGCGTTTTTCGGAAGAAGCGTATCTGCATGAAGAAACAATAAGATTTCACCGGATGCATACTTTGCTCCCCGGTTGAACTGCACGCCTCTCCCGAAATCCGAGGAAACAATTTTTACACTATAATGCATTGCTTTCTCAATAGTTTTATCCAAACTTCCTCCATCTGAAAGTATGATTTCGATATCATCCCGATTTTTATTTATACTTCCGATACAAGAGGCGATATTATCTTCTTCATTATATGAAATTATTATTACGGAATATTTAACCATTATATGCTTCACCTAATTGAATTATTTTATATCAAATAAGACAAAATGATTTTCAAAAAACTGTCTGCCTTTTTACATAAATGCATTTTGTTTTAAACCGGAGTAACTGTAAAGTTATTGACAATACAATAAGTGTGTACATTATATATTTAGTTATCCGGTGATGAACGTAAGTTTTCTTCTTTCAAGACTTAGCATTTAACTATTTACTCAATAATTTAAAACTCTTTGTCTCTGAAATTTAAATTGAAGCGGAAGTAATAATAGAAAAGTGATTGAAATGAATAAAATTTTTCCACAAGTGCTGATGGTGATTTTGATTATTACCCTGTCAGGGATCAAAGTCCAGGCTCAAAACAATCAAATATACACTAATATTCTTAAAAGGTATGTAAAGAATGGATTGGTTGATTATATAGATTTGAAAAAAGATAAGCAATTCAAGATCTATATACACCATTTATCCGGAACTATTCCGGGGCGTTTGAAAAAAGAAGAAAGAGAAGCTTTCTGGATTAATGCCTATAATGCATTTACTTTAAAAATTGTTGTTGATAATTATCCGGTTAAAAGTATCAGAGATTTGAATAAGAACGGGTTAATACTCTCTTATGTATTTAATACAACGGTTTGGGATAAAAAATTTATTGACATTAATAACAAAAAGTATTCGCTGAACGATATAGAAAACAAAATTTTAAGAAAAAGGTTTGATGACCCCAGGATACATTTTGCAATTGTGTGTGCTTCAATTGGTTGCCCTCCGCTAAGAAATAATGCATATGAAGCAGACAGTTTAAATACACAATTAAATGATCAAGCACTAAAGTTTATTAACGATCACACAAAAAATTATTTTAACCTTAAAAAACGTAAAGCTTATCTTTCGAAAATATTCGATTGGTACAGTGATGATTTTGGCGGTTCGGATAAAAACTTACTGAAATATATTGCTAAATATCTACCGCGTAACATAGCTGAAGACATCGAACTAAATAGCTCACAATGGACTATATCTTATTTACCATACAATTGGAATTTGAATGTTCGAAAATAATCGTTCACCATTTCTAATCTAAGTAACACTTTTCACATAATAATTATTGAACACTCATCATAAGTAAGAATTGTCAATTCACCGACAGATATCTTTAATAAAAGCTTTTACTTTAACAGCGAACAAAAAATAAATTTCAAATAAATTTAAGGAGTACGAATCATGAAAAAATTTAATCTAAGTTTGGTTATTCTATTGTTTGCTGTAGTAATGTTTGCATCTTTATTTTCCAAATCAAATCAAGTTTATGCGCAGGAGCCCGGGTTTGTAACTGTCCAATCTACACATTCATTTGATAATACGGTAAAAGAAATTAAAAAGCTCGTAGCAAAAAACGGAATGATGGTTATGTCAACCTTGGACCAGGGGAAAATCTTATCTATGACCGGATTATCAATTAAAGCCACATCGCTCTTCATAGGAAATCCGCAAATCGGTAATAAATTATTTAGTGCAGATCGTGGTGTTGGCATTGCCGTACCGGTCAGGTTAAATATTTATGAAGGTAAAGACGGTAAAACTTATGTGAATTATGTTAAGCCTTCGTCTCAATTAGCATCATTTAAAAATAAGGAAATACACATGATTGCTGATAAACTTGATGGGAAATTGGCAATGCTTACAGGAATGCTTGCAAAGTAGGACGAATAATAAAAGCGGTCGAATTCATAATTTGACCGCTTTCAATTTAAATATGTAAGCAGTAATAATAATGTGAGAATTAAAAAATGAAACATGAATATCAAAAAATTGTACTAAGTATTATCGCCCTGCTGGCGGCAGGTGTTAGCCCTAATTTATTTGTTATTTCTCAAGCAGGTTATGCAAGTTTAAGTGAACTGGCAGTAAGTTTTCTTATACCTTCAATTGCTTTACTGTTAATAGTTTATTTTATAAGCTATTTCTTAGGATTGCACCAATTTAATAAGCAACTTAAAAACGGTTTTTTAGCAGGTTTATTGGGCACAATCGGATTAGAAATAATTCGAGAAATAGGTTTTCATCTTGGCGGCATGCCGGGCGATATGCCTAAATTACTGGGAGTTTTATTGTTGAATCAATTTGCATCGGGTCCGGATACTTTATCAAATATTACAGGATGGTCGTATCATTTCTGGAATGGTGCTTCGTTTGGAATTATTTACAGTATTCTTTTCGGCAGGGGTAAAAAATGGTCTGGCGTCATCTACGGAATTGTAATCGGAATTGGTTTTATGATGAGTCCTGCTGTGGTTGCTCTCGGCGTTGGACATTTTGGTGTTAATTTTGGATGGGGATTTTCGGCTACTGTTATTCTTGCACACATATCATTCGGATTATTGCTTGGCTGGTATGTATATAAATATAACACTGATAACTTAAGCTTATTTTCAACTTTGAATAAAATAAAAAATATACATCCAGCAGAGAATTGATTAGAGACACTTAAATAAAAAGCTCCGCTAATTTTTAGCGGAGCTTGTAAATTAAACTTAAACAATGCTTATTATTTTTTAAGTTTTGAATATTCTTCATTAGCTTTTTTCACAAACATACTCGGATTTTTATCAAACATTTCCTTTGCTTTCTTGCTGGAAAAAAGATAAGTCTCACCTTTATATTCGGTAAACAATTTTGGGTTAGATTCTAATTTTTTACCCATAGACATAGCAGTTGCACAGTAGCCGCCATATTTAGGTAAAAATTTACCGGGATCCTTATCGAACATTTTTTTTGCTTTTGCATTTACAAAATGATAAGTCTTACCATCATATTTTGAAGATAAATCCGGTTTGCCTTTTACAGCTTTCTTTAGCACATGATATGCAACCGGGCAGTAACCGTCAAGAGCAGCTTCTTTCTTCAGATGTGAAGACGATTTCATTTTTATTTGTTTATTTGAAGTCTGAGCATTTAATGAAAATGTTAAGCCGACCAAAATCAGCAGCACCATATTAAATATGCGATTTATTAGTTTCATAATGCCTCCTATAATTTTTTTATGAGTAATTATTATTCCCTTCACTTGATTATTTCTTACGATCAAGTGAATTGCTATTATAATCTATTACCCATTAACTCCACTTACTGTCAGCTATTTTACATTATTTCAGTTACTATTAATTCTATTTACTCATTAAATTCTTCAACCTGTTCCCAGGTTTTAATTAGATCGATAAATTCATTCTGTATGGTCCGGGAATTATCATCGGCATACCACTTATGCATTTTCTCGTGAATCTGATCGACCCAATCTTTTCTCGGCATTCCAGGGTCTTTTTTATTTTTCTGTTCCATTATTATTTCCTGCAGAATCCGCGGACGAGGTCCCCATGTACCGAGCTCATTTAAGGTATTCTGTTCAAGACATATCAGTTTCGGAATTGACCTTCCTCCATCGGTAAGATAGTGATCCATTATTTCCAAATTCTGATCACGCAATAAAATTTTTAATTCAATATTATCCGAGCCGGCAGCCATTTTAGCAATCACCGGAAGATTTTGTGATACGTCCCCGCACCATCCCTCTGCCAAAACAACCCAGTACCATTTATCCTGCAGATTTTTTAACTCTTCCGTCAATTCATGATTAAGCGTTACTTTCTTATCAATACGACTCATTCTCTGAACATTCAATTTGGTAAATTCCGCCAGCGGCATATCAGAATCATTTCCGCTTGTAGTTTTTCCTTCAGCTAAAAGATCATCAATTAATTTTCGGAATTTTTCATAAGAATAAGCTTTTTCTATGTATTCTCTTTTTATTACGTCAGCCATTATTCAGCTCCTTTCTGCAATAATTTTTTCTGTATAATTTGTTTCATAGTTTCGTAGGGCTGCGCACCCACAATTATTTCATCTTCGATTATAAAAGCAGGGACACCGGTAATTCCCATTTCCTCAGCATCCAGGGAACTTTCACTTACTTTTATACTTGCTTCCTTGTCTTGTAAATAAATTTTCAATCCTTCTTTATCCAAACCCACTCTACCAGCAATATCTAAAATCACCTTTATATCTCCGATATCTTCACCATCATCGAAATAAGCTCTGTAAATTGCATCATGAAATTCATAAAACTTATTATGCCTTTTTGCATACTCATTAGCCATTAAGCTAAGATGAGAATTCGAAAGTATTTTATTGTTCAATTTGATCCCCGTATCACTGCCGTAACTTTCAATACGATTTTGCATCGCATCGAAATTTGAGTTATTAAAATATGCTTCCATACTTATGCCATTTTGGGGAGTGTCGGGATGAATTTCAAAAGCTTTCCATTCTACATCAAAATTTAATTCCTTCTGTAATCTTCTGATTCTTCTTGAACCGATATAGCAAAAAGGACAAATGTTGTCAGAGTATGCTGTAATTTTCATCTTATAATTACCTTTTATAATTATTTATTAGCTTGATAATAGTTTACTTTAACAAATAATTTGTTTTGATGTTGTAACTTGTATTACATTAATATTTTTAGGCAGGTAAAACTATTCAAGAAGTATAACTTTTGAAATTAATTGTAATTCTAAGTTTGTTACGCAGAAATTTGATTGGATTTCAAAAATTCCTTAAGCGCATCTATACCAATTAAAGAAAATTTGGACAAAGGAAGTGCTATTGACTTAATATGATTAAAATGTTTAATCGCATTCCGGGCAGTTTCTTCATCAGTCGATTTATTAATTATCAGCTTTTCAACCTGTGTATCCAGGCTTTTTAATTTTGTTAATATTCTTTCGGACTCCGTAATAGAAAGCGTATCCGTATTCAATACTAAATTTATTTTAGTGGTGTGTTTATTTTCAAACGTACTTTTAATTCCGCTGTAAAATTTTTTCTGTTCACGCAATTTTTTTAATATTTTGTCAAACTCAAATTCTGTTTTGTGCACCTTTATCTTGGTTATCAATTCTTTCTTTTTTATGATTTCTTCCCGTAATTTTATTAAATGGTCGTTCCACAAAAGCGACAAGGAAGGCAGCGTAAAAAATCTCATCGTTAAAGCCGTAGGGGGCATGTCGAATATGATATAATCTTTGTCCGCAAATTTCTCACTAATATTATTGAATGCCATTAAGAGTGCATACTCTTCCATGCCCGGTGAATACTTAATGATGTTAAAATTTTTCTCAAGATTGAAAGCAGTTAAATATGTATAAGATCGGCGAATGTTAGTCTCAATTTCGTGCAGGTATTTCTTAATCCATTTTTCTGTATCAATTTCCAAAACATATAATTTATTACTTATACTGCGGGGTTTTTCAGAAAATTTCTTTTGAAAAATATCAGACTGATTATGAGCCGGATCCATCGATACCAGCAAAACATTATTTTCCCCGGAAAAAGCTAATGCAGTCAAAGCGGAAACGGTCGACTTACCTACGCCCCCTTTTCCAACAAAAAAAATATATTTGGAATTATTTTTAGTCATTAATCAATCTGAAATAAAGAAGCTAAAACGGACAGCGGTTCATGTGCGGTATCCACCTTTTGCAGCAGCATTGTAAGTTCTTTTTCCGACTCCGGCAATAAATCGAGTGTTATCTGCATCGGCGGCGAAGGTAATCCAACAAACATCCCGAACACCAGTATAGCAAAAGTATGCTCCATTTCTGATAATTCCTGTTCCGACATACCAATTGCCTTCGAGCGGGCTATTTCATTAACCAGGTTGCTTTTATCCGAAATCTTATTTAATATTTTTTTAATTCCGTTTTTCATAATCAAATAGCTCTACAATTCAAAAATCATATAAGCATTAAGCGATAGACAGATAATTATGACATCAGAATGATTGCATCATTTGTATAGATATATGTTAAGCTATGAATAAATGTTTACAACATACTCGAGTAAAAATTTACTAATGCATTAAAATAATCTGATTGTATTTATATTCTTTGTTTATCTTACTTATAAATTATTAACCGATTACCAGTTTCAAGCTTCTGCTGATAGCGCTTCTTCACCTACCCCGTTCGTTTTAAGAAATGAGATTAATCCTTCGATAACAATTAATGAAACCAGGATTATTATAACAACATTTATTATCTGCAAAAGTATATTATTTTCATGATTAAAATCTACCTGGTTCATGATTGCAGCCCATAATGTCATCACAACCATAAAAACACCCGGAATGCCGGCAGCCAGCCATTTTAATCCTCCGCGGGCTTTTAAATAAACTGTGGAGACAATTAATGCCAACGCAGCAAGTGTCTGGTTTACAGCACCAAACAATGGCCACAATTTTAATGCACCTTTTCCATCGGCGCCGCTTACAAAAGCAAGAACCATTGCGGAAATTACAACTACTGCCGTTGAAAAATATCTATTGTTAAAAATATTTATTTTCATATCAACAAATATTTCACTAACTACATATCTTTGAATTCTTGTTGCGGTATCCAAAGTTGTGCCTGCAAATGATGCAACAAATACACCCATTATTCCTATTGCAATTCCCCTGGGCAAACCGAGACTCGCAATCATATTTGCGGCACCGTCGACAAATGCTGCTATTTTAGATGTCAAACCTTGTGCAGCACCCCACGAGGCGTAGTGAGCAGTCCATGCACTTGTACCAATGAGAGTTTGTCCTGCTGAATTTGTATATCCGAGACCGATGCCTGCAGCAACGGCAATAATTACCAAGGTGGCTAGCGCACCTTCCGTAAGCATGCTTCCAACTCCTACGAAGACAGAATCTTCTTCACTCTTAACTTGTTTAGATGATGTTCCCGAAGAAACGAGTGAGTGAAATCCCGAGATAGCACCGCATGCAATTGTAATAAATAAGAAAGGCCATAAAGGCGGTGCCTGTGCGGGTGAAGCCTGAACCGCCGGCGCAACTAATTCCATTCCTCCGAACAATGAACTGAATATAATTCCTAAAACCAAAAGTGCCATAGCAATAATTAATTGGTATGCATTAATATAATCACGTGGCTGAAGCAATGTTGTTACCGGAAGTACGGAAGCAAAGAATGCATATATTAAAAGAAGGATAGTCCAGACTCCGGTTGACGGAATTCCCAAAACCGACGGCATGTTCAATGGAAGATAATAACCTAGCACAATAGTACCGTACATTAAAATTACAGCAACTATCGACCAAAGAGTAAAATTCTTCCCTTTTTTAAAAAATAAAATTCCCAGACTCATTGCAATAGGTATTTGAAGCCATACGGGTAAAACAGAACTTGGATACATGCTAAAAATAACTGCAATCACTAATCCAAAAATTGATATGACAATCCAAAGTTCAAGAAAAATTATTATGAAAAAGAAAAACTTTGTGCGGGGATTTATATACTTCGCGGTAAACTCCGAAATAGATTTGCCTTTGTTCCTCATAGAAATTATCAGAGAACCGAAATCATGGATTGCTCCAATCATTATACTTCCTACGAATACCCAGATTATTGCGGGAAGCCAGCCCCAGATAATAGCAATGGCGGGACCTACTATCGGACCCGTTCCGGCAATTGATGCAAAATGATGTCCAAAAATGACTCCCTTTTTAGTCGGAACATAATCTACACCATCTTCAAATTCTGTGGAAGGGGCTTTGGCTTTTTTGTTAATCTTAAAGATGCGTTTGCTGATAAATCTTCCGTAGATTTTATACATTACTATATAGCCTGCGAAAGTTAAAACCATTAGTAGAAGCGCTCCCATTGAATATCCTCGCTTTCTCTATAATTGGTTAGCAATCCGAACCATAATATCCGGTTGAATTTTCTTACAATGGTTAAACCTAAGAATTAATATTTAAAAAATAAATGAGATTCGTAAAATAATTTAATTGATCGCAAGGTTTAAGTCAGCAAATACAAGATTGATTTATCTGGATTTTCAATAAAAAATTTAATTGAACACTAATCCCCAAAGCGGACAAGCACGAATAGAGAGGTTTTACATGGTTAAAATATAAATTCGTGCATATCCGTTTAATTCGTGTCATCTGAGTTCCATTTAGTACACAAGAGATACAAACCGGTTATACTCTGAAGAAAAAAGATCCCTATTTAATACCTAGGCATACTTTTATCGATTTTCTCAGCCCACGCATCAACACCGCCGGCAAGATTCTTCACTTTTTTAAATCCGGTTTGCTTTAAAAATTGCACGGCTTTAGCACTGCGTCCGCCCATTTTACAATGAGCAACAATTTCGCGCGAAGAATCCAGTTCATTAATTCTATCCGGCAAATCGTTTAGAGGAATCAGGTAACCATTTAAATTATTTATTTCATATTCATGAGGCTCCCGTACATCAAGGATAAAGATGTCTTCACCGCGATCGAGTTTTTCTTTTAATTGTTTTACCGTAATATTATCGCTTGCATCACCTTGCTCATCTTGCACAGAAGGAATTCCGCAGAATTCTTCATAATCAATTAACTCGTGGATAGAAGGATTATTTCCGCAAATCGGGCAATCCGGATTTTTGTGTAATTTTAATTCGCGGAATTTGAATTTGAGCGCATCGAATAAAACAAGTTTTCCGATAAGAGAATCACCTTCCTCAATTATTAATTTAATAGCCTCAAGCGCCTGCAGTGAACCTATTATTCCAGGTAAAATACCGAGCACTCCTCCTTCGGCACAGCTAGGGACTAGTCCGGGAGGCGGAGGAGTCGGATATAAGCAGCGGTAGCACGGACCTTTTTTTGAGTCAAACACCGTGACCTGCCCGTCAAATCTAAATATGCTGCCATAAACGTAAGGCTTTCCTAAAAGCACACATGCATCATTTACAAGATACCTTGTCGGAAAGTTATCGGTTCCGTCAACAACAATATCGTATTCTTGAATTATATCGAATGCATTTTCGGAAGTCAGTCTCGTTTCATAAGTTTCTATTTTAACATTTGGATTAATGCTTTGAAGCGTTTCTTTTGCAGATTCAAGTTTAGATCGTCCAACATCGTTAGTCCCGTGCAATAGCTGGCGATGAAGATTAGTTTCGTCCACAACATCGAAATCGACTATGCCTAGCTTACCAACACCGGCAGCAGCCAGGTACATTCCGGCAGGCGAGCCCAATCCGCCTGCACCAATCATTAAAACACGTGCAGCCTTTAATTTTTTCTGTCCTTTCATTCCGACTTCGGGCATAATTAAATGCCGGCTGTAACGGAGTATTTCCTCATTGGATAATTTTACTTCATCCAAGCTTACTTTGGGAGGTGCCTCCTCTTCCAGAATATCAACGCCGCCCGCAATTGAAGGAATAATACTGATCGAATCTTCTTCATTCACTTCAGTGTTTTCTTTATTTAAATAACGGATATCTTCGTCATTAACATAAATGTTTACATAACTTCTTAGTTGACCTTTATCGTCAAAAAGATGTTTTTTTAATTGTTCATATTGATTTGATAAATTATTAATTACTTCACCTGCTGTTTTGCCATCCACTTCAACAGTATCCTTCTTTCCAGTGTACTGCCGCAGCGGTGTGGGTATCAATACTTTTACTGCCATGATTTTACCTTTCTCTATTTATATGTTTTTATTTTTACAAAAATTTTTTACTAACTTTATAAATTATTATGCAACCTTATTTGAGTATGAATGGCTGTATGGTTCGTAATCTATCAAGCATTTTTCAGCACCTAGCAATTATATGCGTTTACCTAACTAGCCTCAATTACATTTATTTATTCTAAATCATACAATCATGCTTTAATTTTATTGTAACTTCAGTTTTACGTATAATCTTAAAAATATTTTTTTACATAAAATTTCTACTGGCTTTATTAAAATAATAAGCTCAAGTCGGCGTCCTCGCAGACGCCCTTTGTGGTTAACTCGATTAAAAAAATTATTTTTCCACATTAGCTTTTTAAATAATTTACCATTTAAGATATTTCATGAATTAAATCATAAGTATTTCCTGCTCTTCAAATTTTTCTCTATCTTCCTGCAGAACCCAGGCTGTCAAATCTTCCGCTTTACCTTTTTGTACCGAAACGATTATGTAAATAAACCACGGTAATGCATGATCGGTATCAAACTGCGAAGGTTTAGCAGGATGATCCGGATGAGAATGATAAAATCCTAACAGTTCAAGATTATCCTCTCTTGCTTGCTTTTCCGAATCCCGGTACTGTTCAGGTGTTATTAAATAACGACGCTGCCTGTTTTCATCCTTTTCATTTCCAAACTGAATTAATTGATTAACCGAATAAACACCGTCGTTCATTTCACCAAGAATAGCACCACAGCATTCTTCGTTATAAGTCTGCTCACCGTGCTTGCGTATTTGATTAATTAAACCTTCGTTTATTTTTATCATATTAATATTACTCCTCCCAAAACTTATCGCTTAAATATTTAATTCCGCTGTCGGCAAAAATAGTTACTATAATACCCGAATTTATTTGTCCGGCTAATTTAAGTGAAACAGCCAGTGTGGCTCCGCTGGAAATTCCGACAAACAATCCCTCTTCTTTTGCTAGCCTCTTAACCATATCATAAGATTCCTCTGTTGTAACTTCCATCATATCATCAACCAAAGTCTCATCATAAATTCCCGGAACAAGAGCAGTGGGAAGATGCTTTAATCCTTCTAATCCGTGTAAAGGTGAATCGGGCTGAAATGCTATTGTTTTAATCAAAGGATTCAATTCTTTCAACCGTTTTGAAACGCCGACAAACGTACCCGTCGTACCCAAACCGGAAACAAAATGAGTTACCTTACCATTCGACTGCTCCCAGATTTCATTTGCGGTTGTCTTATAATGAGCCTGCCAGTTTGCCGGATTATTATACTGATCGGGATAAAAATATTTTTCTTTATCCTGTTCGTAAAGTTCTTTAATAATTCTCTGCGCTCCATCGGTGCTTTCCATAGGATCGGTTAAGATTAATTCTACACCGTAGGCTCTCAATATTTTCTTTCTTTCTTCGCTAGCGTTTGCCGGTACGGCTAGTTTCACTTTATATCCCTTCGCAGCTGCAATGAATGCATAAGCAATACCCGTATTTCCGCTGGTTGCATCTATAATTGTTTTGTCACGTTTGAGTAATCCCTGCCGTTCGCCTTCGAGTATCATATTTAAAGCCGCACGGTCTTTAACAGAACCGCCGGGATTGAACCATTCAGCTTTCGCATAAATTTCAACATCCGGATTTAAGTGACGGGTAATATTATTGACTCTCAATAAAGGAGTGTTCCCGATTTTATTTAGAAGAGAATATTCCTTTTCTGCACTATAAATATTTTTATGAAGGTCTATTTTCTCATGTTTATTTTTTATTCTCTTTAATTCCGTCGTTCTTTTTTCTATAATATCTATCATAATAACTGCCTTTAAGATTATTTAAAACAAAAAACCCGCTGTTTTTTTGGAGCAGCGGGTTATTAAAACTTCTTATTAATATACTTTTATATTTTCAATTTCTTTTTCTCATCAGAATAATATTCCACCGCCCCGGAAGTTGTGTTACAACAACACATGCAGGAACAACAACATGCACTTGCATTATTTTTATTAGTGAAATATTTTCTATTAAAATACATAATCTAGTCTATCAAAACTTTAATAATATAAAACTATATATTCTTGACAAAAAAGTCAAGATTCATTTGGACGGATAAACCGTTTCATTGCAATATTTCTATCCCGATGTAACCTAGATCAAATCGATATTAAGAGTGCAAGGAAATAAGTATGAATACCTTTAATTTCATGATAAAACATAACAGTCAAATAAAACTCACTTATTTGCTTAACTTGCTTAAAAGAGTAAATTATTAGTAATTTTGATATGGCTCTATTTCAATATTCCATCTATTAATAATCATTTTATTCAAAGCGGCATTTTATCATATACTCAGCCGGTCTGCGTAATTAAATATTATGAGTCTTTTGAAATTTATCTTAAAATGGATTTTTAATATACAATAAAGTGATAATGAAGATTGAAAATTTTATTCACCTTAAATAATAATTTCAAAAAAAAGTCGAGAGTAGAATTATGGAAAAAAGCAGACTTAATTTAGCAAAAATTAAACCCTACCTTTTATTAACAATATGTATGGTATTTTTTGCCGGCACAACGCTGCATGCCCAGTTTCCGGATAAATTTTATAATTTAAAAGTCCTTCCTAAACATATCAGTAAAGAAAAACTGCATCAAATTATGGACAATTTTACCTCCGGCCTGGGAGTGAATTGCGGGTTTTGCCATGCGAAAGATCAAAGTGCTCCCGGAGATAAGTTGGATTTTACAAAAGACACCAAACCGGCAAAAAAGAAAGCAAGAGTGATGATGAAAATGGTCGAAAATATTAATGGAAATTATATGCAAAAAATTGCCGACTTGTCTGAAGATCATGATGCGGAACATGTTCAATGCGTAACATGCCATCACGGTCAAAAAGTACCGCGCACATTAGAGCAAGTTCTTACTTATACTATTGATAAAGACGGTGTTGATGCGGCAGTAAAAAAATATCACGAACTATATGATAAATATTACGGCGGTTTCCAATTCGATTTTAAAGATCACTCTTTAACCAGGTTAACTGAAGACTTAATTAAAGCAAATAAACCAGATGCTGCTTTGGCAATGAGCAAGCTGAATTCCGAAATGTATCCTAAATCGGGAGTTGCTTTCTACGGTCTTGCCATGGCTTATGAAGCTAAAGGAGACAAACAGCAGGCTCTTGAAAATTATAAAAAAGTTTTAGAACAATTTCCAAACAACCGTAGAATTATGGAAAAAATAAATGAACTTCAAAAACAGTAAATAATTTATTGTAACATTTCTAAAACATCCAACTTCTTTAAGAGATAGGGTGTTCTTTATTATGGGAGGTTTTGCATAAGATGAATAATTTCATAACATGTATTATGCAGAATGATTTATAATTATAGTTTTAATTTATGTATAGCCTCCCCAATAATACTATTCAAAAATCTAATTTGTAAGACAGTTTACACTTTTTTATATCGACAAGAATTAAATTATTTACAAAAGAAATAAGGTTTAAATAGTGCTCAATAAAAAGGCTCTGCTGCTATTTACTAACTCACCGTTGAGCGAGGCATTTTCAAAAAATGTCTTCTCGGATAAAAACATAAATGAACCGTTAATCAGAACTCTTCTAAATAAAGTTATTCAAACCATATCCGATACCAAAAAAATACTCAGCTTCGATATTATAATTGCAACAGGTAAAACCTCTTCGGAAAGATTTAATAATAATTTATACAATCAACTTCCAAAGTTGAAAACAATATTTTATGAAGGTAATAATTTTGGCGAACGATTTACAAACAGTTTATACAGGGTCTTTAGTTCGGGATATGAACAAGTTATCGTAATAGGAAACGATTGTCCTGATATTGATGCAAATTTAATTGTACAAAGTTTTGGAAAACTAAAGAACAGAAACACTGTTGTCGGACCTTCAACCGACGGCGGATTTTATCTATTGGGTTTAAATAATTTTGAACAAAAACTCTTTAACAATATTGAATGGAATACCGGTAAGGTTTTAGCTCAATTATTATGTAACCTTTCAAAAATGAATGAAGAAGTTTATTTACTTCATGTGTTGTCCGATATTGATAATCATAAAAGTTTATCAGACTGGCTTGCGTTAAAAACAAAAGCATCAGAGCTTATAAACAGTATTATTAACAATCTCTCAAGTATTCCTTGTGCTTGCTCTTTATTTACCCCGCCTTTCAATAAAGAAAATTATTATTCCAGAAGGAGTGCTCAAAAATCGCCGCCCGTTAAATAATTAATAAGATTCTTTCTTGGTGCTTATCTTGAATTAGGATATTTTATATACGGGAATGAAAATCAAGGACTGCAATTTATCGGGATGTCTTGCCAAATTTACCGGGTCCTCACACACTTAACAGCTACATAATAGGTACAAACTGGCTGCTGCATAATATGTTTAGTTCCCAGGTAAACCTTGTTTACGAGAAAGCTAATTCAAGATCTAAAATGCCACTTTTCCGTTTAACCAACAAGCATAATGAATTACTTTTACTTTCCACTCTGCAATTAAGGCTTTAATGAGGTTGAAATGTCGCATATACTTCTATGGCAATGGATAGTTCTACTTGTGTTTTCCGCTGTTCTAATAGCGATGACTCCCATCGTAAAGACGAAAGAAGGATTTTATAAAGGCAGTTCGCGTGAGGCTAAAAAGCCGGGTTTGCTTATGCTGACTTTTAGTCTTGTTATTTCCTGGATATTCGCCAAGTCGGTTACTAATGCTGCTAACCTCGGGTTAAGTTTTGGAATTATCGGCGGACTGGCTTACGCGACTTATTACTTCTCTTTTTTGACAGCCGGCATTGTGATTTACAAATTGAGAACAAAATTAAAAGTTACAAGCCTGCACCAATTTCTTGAACAGAAGTTTGGAATAACTGCTTTGAGAATTTTTACGGTTATAGTAGCTATCCGTCTTTTAAATGAAGTTTGGTCGAATACCGAAGTAATCGGAACATATTTTGGAAGCGTGGGTTCGCCTCAATATATTGCCGCGATAATTGTCTTCACAATTTTAACTCTAGCATACGCATTAAAGGGCGGATTAAGAAGTTCATTAATAACGGATGTTCTGCAGATGGCTTTGTTTGCCGTTTTGCTTATCATTGTTTTAAGTATAATTCTTCCAAAAGAAGGATCAATTACGCCGTTTGTAAAAACGGGTCATTGGTCGTTTTCAAGCGGGGTTGATCTGCTGCTCGTTGCTTTTATACAAATATTCAGCTACCCGTTTCATGATCCCGTATTAACAGACCGGGGTTTTATTGCGGATGAAAAGACTACTTTAAAAAGTTATATAATTGCAACCGTTTTAGGATTTGCTTTCATCTTGCTGTTCAGTTTTGTCGGGATTTACGCTTGTCTGCTTGGACTCTCCGGTCAAGCCGCAGTTGAAGTTTCAAAAACTCTCGGATTGTTTTCTATGATCGTCATGAATTTTATAATGGTTACTTCGGCTTCTTCAACAGTGGATTCAACTTTTGCCTCGGTATCAAAGCTTATTGCCGTTGACCTGGGGAAGAAGGATTTTGTCACTGTTTCTAAGGGCAGATGGGTAATGATTATTACTGCTGTTGCCGGTACTATTCCACTACTTTTTTCTCCGACAATATTATCGGCAACAACAATCAGCGGAACTATGGTGCTGGGATTTGCTCCAATTTTTATTTTCTGGAAATTACCCGCACCAAAAATTTCATTTCATCTTGCAGTGTGGACGGGTGTAGTTGCAGGAGCCGTTTTTACTTTTGGTTTACTGCCGAAATCTTTATACTTTACCAACGGAAGATATGCGAATCTACTTGCTGTAAATGTTTATGCAACAATATTAATTTTGATCTTTTATTTTGTACCGATGCTTGTGACAAACAAGGTAAATCAAAAAGATATGTTATCCCCTGTGAAGGTTGAGGAATAAATGATGTAGAGTTAACGAATTTTTTAAGATCAATATAATATGGATAACACTAAATTCTTTTAAAAAGAAAGAATATGCAAGAAAAATTCCCGGAAATATATCTCGATAATTTAGATTATCTCTGGTTCCAGGTGGGCGGAACGTTATGCAACATTCAATGTGAGCATTGCTTTATCAGCTGCAGCCCGCTAAACCACAATTTTGAATTTATGACTTACGAGGATGTAAATCGCTACCTCGAAGACTCTGTTAATATGGGTGTAAAAGAATATTATTTCACCGGCGGCGAGCCGTTCATGAATAAAGAAATATTCAAAATACTCGAAAGAACTCTTGAATTGGGACCGGCTACGGTTCTGACAAACGGGATGTTAATAAAACCCGGCTACGCCAAGAAATTAAAAGAGATTTCGGATAATTCAATTTATTCTCTCGAAATGAGAGTCAGCATTGACGGATATACTGAAAAAATGAACGATGCCATTCGCGGAGTGGGCGTTTTCAAAAAAGCTATGGCGGGTGTAAAGCGATTAGTTGATAATGGATTTCTTCCAATCATCACTATAACGAAAACATGGGAAGACAAAGATGACGAGAAAGTACTGAACGGATTCATCAAAACATTAAAATCTCACGGCTATCACCGGCCAAGAATTAAAATTCTCCCATCAATAAAAATCGGTAAAGAGATAGCCAGGACGAAAGGCTATGATGAATATGAATACGTAACGGATGAGATGCTTGTTGATTATGAAGTCAGCAATTTGATTTGTGCCAACAGCAGAATAACCACAAACAAAGGAGTGTATGTATGTCCGATTTTAATAGATTCCCCGGATGCAAACTTAGGAGACAATCTGCAAGAGGCATCGAAAGGTTATAAATTAAAGCATCAGGCTTGTTATACCTGTTATTTATTCGGAGCCATCTGTTCTAATTTTACATCGGTGGGAAGAGATGCATAAAAAGATAGCATTGTTCGGAGGAGTTTACAGCAACCATCTTGCACTTCAGGAAGTAATAAAAGATGCTCAAAAAAGGAAAGCCGATGAAATTTATTGTCTCGGTGATTTAGGTGCATTTGGTCCCCACCCGGACAAAATCTTCCCACAGCTTCAAAAGTTTAAAATCCCGGTTGTGCAGGGTAATTATGATAATTCGATCGGTAATGATCTTGATGATTGTCAATGCGGCTACACCGATCCACGCGATAACTATTATGCAAGACTAAGCTACGATTATACATATAAAAACACTTCCAATGAATTCAAAGCATGGATGAAAATGCTGCCTTCGGAAATAAGGATTGAACTTGGAAATTATAAAATTTTGTTGTGTCACGGCTCCCCCCGGCAGACTAACGAATTTCTCTGGAAAACGACAACACCAACCCACTTTTTAGAAAAACTTTGTGAAGATTATAAAGCAGATATTATCTGCGCAACTCACACCGGCATTCACTGGCAGAGAAGATTATCCAATGATAAATATTTTATTAATGTTGGTGTAATAGGCAGACCTGAAAACGACGGCAATACTTTTATCGGATATACTCTTTTGGAATTAGTAAATAATAAAATTAACATTGATTATATTCCTGTCGAATATGACTATCGGCAGTTAGCTGAAGAAATGCGCAAAGAAAAACTTCCCGGTAAATTTATTGAAACAATATTAACCGGTTGGTGGACTACCTGTCTGGAAGTACTTCCGGGAAAAGAAAGAATTATGGGAAAACTTTGATCAAGTTGATTTATTTAAATGGTTTGATAAAACATCTCTCATTTTTTCCGAATAAATTAGGTGATGTTGTAATGTATTATCTTACAAATTACTAATCTAAATTTTTCAACTTTTTAAAAACTCTCTCTTCACACCTCAATATTATATTATAGCCAAATAGATCGACCTCCATTATAAAAATCACTTTCCCTGACTTAAGTCAATGTTTTACCGGCATCAGCACGTTAAGTTAATATCGAAATTAAAAATATATTTAAGAAAGGATATAGAAATGGCAGACGCAAAAATAACAACTCTGGATGTTCGACCGATAATACCGAGGGAAAAACACCCGACTATTTTTTCTAAATTCGATTCACTTTCCAGCGGTGAAGTGCTTCAATTAATTAATGATCACGATCCCAAACCGCTGTATTATCAACTTTCGTTTGAAAGAAAAGATCAATTCGACTGGGAATATTTAGAGCAGGGTCCTGAAGTCTGGAAAGTTAATATTAAAAAGAATTGATAGAATCATTTCAATGATCACAAAAGAGACTAAAATATCGAAAATGCTTGAAGCATATCCGCAAACTCTAGCGGTTTTGCTTCAGGCAAGTTCTCATTTTGAAAAGTTAAACAACAAATTTTTAAGGAAAACTGTTGCCCGTCGTGTATCGGTTGAGCAGGCAGCAGGAGTTGCGGAAGTTTCTGTAAATCAATTGTTAACGGCTTTAAATGAAGCCGTTGGAGAGAAAGAGGTTTTTGAAATTCAAATGCAGTCAAATAATCATAACATACAAGCCAATACAACAAAAAATGACAAACCGGAATTTTTAAATGGAATTTCTCCCGACAAAATAATCACTCTCGATGTTCGTGAGGATATTTCCACCGGGGTGGATCCGTTTAAGAAAATAATGTCGACCATAAAAAATTTAAGTGATGATCTAGTCCTTCATCTTATAAACACTTTTGAACCCGTTCCGTTATATTCCGTTTTGGGTAACCGGGGTTATGAACATTGGACAGAAAATAATAACAATGTGTGGGAGATATTTTTCTATAAAAATAATAGCTCCGGGAATAACAATAGCATTTCAAAATTTGAAGATAATAATTTAGAGTTAAACGGCGAAGAAAATATAATCGAATTAAATGTAAGAGAATTGCCTCCGCCCGAACCGATGATGAAAATTTTGGAAATATTGCCGAATGTAGATGAGAACACATTATTGCTCGTTCTCCATCACCGCGAGCCAATGATGCTTTACGAAAAACTTGAAGAACGCGGTTACAGGGCAGTAACAAACAAAGTTGAGGAGAATTATTACAAAGTGATTATAACAAAAAAGAAAGATTTGGGTAAAGATTAACAATGCAAAGCTCCGGAATAGCAACCGCCAAATCGCCGAAATATTCGATGATAGTTAAATATTTTGTAACTGCCATTTTTTCTTTCGTACTTTTGAATTTTCTCCTGATGATTAACTACAGCTCGATTGCAGGACATTATTTTCAACCGAAAATTCTTGCCCTTGTTCATACTGGGACGCTCGGCTGGATAACTATGATAATCTTCGGTGCGCTTTTCCAATTAATTCCGGTTGTTCTTGAAGTGAAATTATTCAGCGAAGTTTTAGGTGAAATCCAATTTTGGCTGTACACATTAGGCGCTGTCGGAATGATAACCGCATTCTGGACTTTTGATACTCAGCTTCATCTGCTGATTTCCGCAATTGCCGTATCCACCGCAATGATACTTTTTATCATTAATATTACGGTTACAATGTTTAGAGTAAAAAAATGGAATATTACAGGCGCTTACTTAATAGCAGCTTTATTTTATCTGCTCTCTACAATTTCTGCCGGCATTTTAATGGCGGTAAATTTAGGTTATCCGTTCATTAAAGGTAATCATATTCAATATCTAAAACTTCATGCAGATGTTGCCCTAATCGGCTGGGTATTGATGGTTATAATGGGTATATCGTATAAATTAATTCCCATGTTTACCCTGTCCCATGGTTTTTCTATGAAACCAGCCTGGTTAGCTTTTATATTCATTAATACCGGACTATTGGGAATTACAACTGTAATGCACTATCAGCATCTTAATTTTCTCTATTTAATATTTATCGGAATGATTATTATCGGTATTCTCTCGTATCTGTATGAAATTTATTTAATAATAAAATTGAGAGTAAGGAAAAAATTTGATATCGGTATAAAACACAGCATTGCAGCATTCATTTTTCTTTTTGCGGTTACGGTTCTCGGTGCTCTGTTAGTTTACGTTAATTTCAATCCCGGAATTGTTCTTCGTTTAATTTTGGTCTACGGCTATGCGGCAATATTCGGATTTATATCCATGCTGATCGTAGGACAATTGTACAAGATACTCCCGTTTTTAGTATGGTTTCATAAATACAGCGATAAAGTTGGAAAAGAACCTGTACCATTACTAAAAGATATGTTCAATGAAAAGATTGCAAATATAGAATTCCTAATAATGATTACCGCGGTTACAGGTGCGTTGATTGGTTTGGGAACAAGTATTTCAATTATTGTTTTGATCTCTTTCACTTTAATGTTTGCGTCTTCATTATTGTTCGCTTACAACATGATTACAATTTTTAAAAATAAGGTGGTAAAATGATATCCGAAGATTTGATAATGAATACGTTGAGTCAAATAATAGATCCTGAGATCGGTTTAAATATTGTTGAATTAGGATTAATTTATAACCTGGAAATTAGTGAAGATGCAGTAGATGTAACTATGACACTTACAACTCCCGGCTGCCCGATGCATTCGAGCATGGTTACGTGGGTTGAAAAAGCAATAAGAACATTAGACGCTAAAATAAAAATAAATGTCGATTTAGTGTGGGAGCCGGGATGGACTCCCGATATGATGAGCGATGAAGCAAAGCAGCAGCTAGGATTTAGTATTTAAAGGATGAAGATATGTTTAGTACGGTCAGATATTTTATTAAGACGAGTATTGTTTTTTTGATTATCGGAATTCTTACCGGATTATATATGTCGCTTGCGAAACATGTTTTCAAAATTGGGTATAGACCGGAAATGCTGTCGGCACATACACATATTATTTTGGTCGGTTCGGTAATGATGATGATAATGGGAGTTGCACTTTGGTTTTTTCCCAGGGCACAGAAAGATGATAAAAAATATAATCCCGATTTAATTTTAGCTACTTACTGGGTTATGACTTTATCAACAGCGTTTAGATACATCTTCCAGGTGGCTGCAAGTTTCGCATATGCAGATTGGCTGAACCCTTTAATCTCGATTGCTTCATTTTTTCAGGTTGCCGGTATTTTGTTATTCTTTTATTCCATTTGGGGAAGAATAAGACCGGTAGGAAGCCGCTTAAGAGAAGCTAAAGGTGAAAAGTTTTAACCTATCCAAAGATATTTGACATTTCTCTGTGGAACTCTGTGTATTCCCTGAGGTTCTTCGTGCAGAAAAAAATATAACACAGAGTACACGGAGAATACACAGAGAACCACCGGGATTCATTAGCATTAATTTCATATGAATTTCCGAAAAATTTAGATCATAATTAATTAAAAAAACAAAATACGCATGCAAATGATAAACGATAAAACCTTAAAAGATGAATTACCATTAATTTATTCCTGTTCGGGATGCAGCGATATTGCACAGTTGGCAAATCATATTGCGGTTACGATGGACAGATTGGAACTTACCGAAATGTCGTGTATTGTCGGAGTGGGCGGCGGAGTAAAACCACTTGTTAAAAAAGCACAATCCGGAAGAAAAATTATTGCAGTTGACGGCTGCCCTCTGCATTGCGCAAAACATTGTTTGAACAAAGCCGGTGTAGAACCTGAACAGCACTACACTTTAACGGAATTTGGTTTGAAGAAAAGATATCATAATGACTATAATCCGGCTGATGCTAACAAAATTATAGAAAAAATTATTTCCGATTTAGATACAGTAGAATTAGCTGATGTTGGCTGAATGCATTTTTATACAATATTTTCTTAAGGAATGATATTAAATTATAATTTGCATTAACTAACTTAATAATATTTCAATTGGTGAAAATTAGTGAATTTCCGCCATAGGCATTCATATGTGAGTGTCCTGAATTTATAAAAAATAATTTCGATTCTAAATTTTAAATATTAATTTACCGTTAGAAAAATCACCAAAAGTGATCAAACTGAATTATCGTTTCCAAACAAGGGGGAAATTATGAGAAACATTCAGAATTACTCCGGTAAGGGTACCTACCAATTAGTCTTAAATTTGGATGAAGAAAAAGTCATTGATATCGGCAGCTTTGGACGTTTTAGATTTCAGCGAGGTTATTACATTTATATCGGAAGCGCACAGGGCAGCGGCGGATTAAAAGACAGACTGAATCATCATTTAAACATAACCAATAAGCCGCACTGGCATATAGATTATCTCCGCCGATTTGCTGAAGTTCAGGAAATATGGATAACGGAATCGGAAGAAAATTTTGAACATGAATGGGCGGAATTAATGCTAGAGATGCCGGGTGGATTATTTTTTATAAACGGCTTCGGTTCATCCGATTGTGCTTGCATCAGTCATTTGTTTTATTTCCGCGAGTACCCGTCATTTGAAAGTTTTCAAGCTTTAGTAGAAAATATTTTCGAACAGTATGCCGAAAAATTAGAGAGGATAAATTTATTCGAACATGCCTAAACACATATGCTTAAATTTAAATTTTGGTGGTTAAGAATAACCTGATGTAATTGCCTTCCTTTACAAGTAAATGTCCCATAATGATTCAAAACTAGGAATTCTTCCTAGATCAAACTAGGAAGACTTCCTAGATCGACTACGTAAAATTACTGATTTTTTTTTGAACTAATTTTATTAAGTTGGAATCGATTTAATTGACTGCTGAAAGCCAGACTAATATTGATGAAATTTAAGCGGCAAAATAAAAAATTTTACTTCTCATTCGTACCTACTCTGTACGGCAGATATAAAAATCAAATCCTAAGATTTACTTCAAAAACATCCGAAATTGATAATCAAATGTTTTACGTACGCTTATTCATTAATTCAATATTAATTAATGATAAAAAAATTGAAATGAAAAATTATTATACCCTTTTTAAGTCAAATTTGTTGATAATAATTCCTATAGTTTTATTAATGGGAATTTTTTCCTGTAACACCACCGAACCCAAGCCGGAAAGAAATGTATTGCTTAATGTAGAAAACGTTTCATGTACGGAAGCCTGGTTAAAGCTAACATTAAATAATTATTCCGGCAGTACGCAAGTGGAATTGAAAAGAAACGGCAGTAAGGTAAATACATTTAATATTATCGCTGCAGATACTGTTCTTTATGATGACTCATTATCTCCAAACAAAACTTATAATTATCAAGTATTTGAAAAACACAACGGAATAGAGACAGCAAAAAGTGAAATTGTAAATGTAAAAACAGTTGATACCACAAGCAGCAATTTTACATGGCAGACATATACATTTGGAGGCAATGCCGGAAGCAGCGCATTTTACGATTGTGCGATCGTAAATGATACTCTTGCTTATGCCGTAGGTGAAGTTTATTTGAAGGATTCCACGGGGCAGCCGGACCCGTTGCCATATAATTTTGCAAAATGGAACGGTAAAAAATGGACACTGAGAAAAATTGCAGTTAATTATAAAGGGGTTCAGACTATTGCGCCATTGAAAGGAATATTTGTTTTGCAAGATGGTAAAATAATTCTTTCAAGTGGGGTCCCATATTTACCCGATGGAAACGGAGGGTGGAAATTGTATCAATTGTGGGACATGGGAATATTAAACCATAACGATGGAAGTGTAAATCATATCTGGGGCACATCAATGGATAACTTATATTTTGTAGGTAATAAAGGAACAATAGTTCATTACACCAATGGCAGCTGGCAAAAGATAGAGAGCGGAACAAATCTGAATATAAATGACATATATGGAGTTTATAACCGTGAAACAAAAAAATATGAAATACTCGCTCCGGCATCCGATATACTCGAAAGTCTAAATAGGGATTTATTGGAAATAAACGGAAATACGATTGAACACTTACCAACTAATCCCATTGAAGGCACATTGAGCAGCTTATGGTTTATACCAAATAGAAAGTACTATGTATGCGGTGGCGGAATGTATCAGAAAAAATCACTTAATGATAAATTATGGGAAAACGGTCCCTTTGATTTCACAAAATACTATCTCTACAGAATAAGAGGTATGGGAATAAATGATATAGTTGCAACTGGTGGCGTAGGAGAATTACTTCATTTTAACGGCATCAGGTGGAAAAGTTATATTAATAAAACAAGGCTTACTTCTGGCAATTATTATGGCTTAGATTTTAAGAATAGTATAATTATTGCAGTGGGGGAGAATAACCCCCAAGCGGTGATAATACTAGGCACAAGATGAAACTAGAAAATGAAAGAAGGCTAAAAATGGAAAGAGCACCACCTAAAAATGAGCAGCAGTGTTGGCAGCACTGCCGCCCTTAAAGCAAACAATTCGGTAAGGTTCCATTTCACAAGGGTGAAATACGCCTTTTTGTTTGCATTGTAAATGTAATTATTTCTAAACAATTCGAAAAGGAAATAAAATTATGAAAAATATCGTGAAAATCATTTTTAGTTTTTTAATGTTAGTGTTTTTTACACAGAACATACAAGCTCAAAACGCAAACTTTGGGGGTATTGCTTATACAGGGGAAAAACCACCCGACCCTGTTATTGCAGTAGGTACCAGCTATGTGGTCGAAGCAGTTAATAAAGAAATCGCTGTTTATGATAAAGCGGGGAATTTGGTATCCGAGCAATCATTCAGCAGCTTCTTTTCAAATCAGTCACCACCTGACCAAATTTTCGACCCTAAATTAACTTATGATCAATATAGTGATAGATTCATTTTCCTGGCAGCAGGAAGAAATAATGACTATTCAAATTCTAATTATATGCTTGCTGTAACTAAAAGTCCTGATCCTACAGACCTCAGCTCAAACGGCTGGTACAAATATAAACTTACAGCAATAGATAATAGTTATCCTCAATATCATATTGATTTTCCCGGATTAGGTTATGATGAACAGGCAATATATCTCACAACGGATAAATTAGGTGGTACAAATAGTTATTATCCGAAAATAACTATTCTAAAGAAGTCAGAAGTATATTCGGGTTCAATAAGCTATAGAAAAGATTTTATAGATTTTTCAGCCAGTGACGGTACACAACCCGAACATCTTAAACCTATGAAAAAATTTGGTAATTCATCAGGTTATTATTTTGTGAATACACAGACTCCGGGTGAAGTACGCATCTGGTCAATACAACACCCTCTTTCGAATCCAAATTTGTCTGAAGTCGCTACAAAAAGTCTTGGTAATTATTCTTCAATTTCTGATGCAGTTCAAAAAGGTTCCAGCAATACAATTGATATGCAGGATTACCGAATTTCAGATGTAGTTTGTTATGATGGATATTTGTATGGAGCATATACAGCAGAGAATACACAATCCAACGGCTCAATGATTGTTTATTTTAAATTAGATACTGGTCACAACTTTAATCTGTTAATTAACGGGAAAATAGAAACTGCAAATAAATATTATTACTATCCTCAATTACAGCCTGATAACAATGGAGATATTGCATTCGTATTTAACCAATCAAGCACAGATGATTATGCAGGAGTTGCCTGGACTATTCTTTACACTGGAAGTCAAAGTGTTGAACCAATAGAATGGCTAAAAAAAGGTGTGGCTTCATATTATAATCCACTTAGCGGAGTTAATAGATGGGGAGATTACAGTGGTGTGGCGGCTGACCCCTCAAATAATCAGTATGTCTGGATATGCGGCGAGTGGGCAAATAATAATAATCAATGGTCTACGCAAATTGGAGAAATAAACTCATCATCAATCCCAAATGTAGTAGTTGATCAAAAATTAAGTAACGGTACACGCGTTGGTTATTTAAAAAATTGGAATGGAAGTTCATGGGGAAGTCAATATACACCACCTGATACTTTTTCTTTTCCTGTAAATTCAACTCAAACAATCCTTGGTGAGCAGGCAATCTATTCAAATCAGAAATATAATAACTGGAACGGGTTACCAGACGTTACCAACCAACATTCCTTTACCATAGATCAACAGACAAATAATTTAACTTCTCATTTTCTCCCGACTTACTCCAATATAACAATCCAAGATTCTGCTGATGGATCAGTAGTCAGCGGAAATATATATTTTCAAGACCCGTGGTTTATAGATTATTCTGATCCAAACTTTGGAAATCAAAAAAGGAATGAAGGAACGTCTGCGCCTTTTGTCTCTAGAACGTCTCCGTTTAGTCCGAACTATTCTACTTCCTACGGTGGTGATACTTATAAAGGTGTGTTCTTAAATCAAAATCCTAATTTTTTATCGGATCAACCTATTTACTCTGTTCGTGCACCTTTAACGCAAACAATTTCTGTAAACGGGCATAATCATACAGGCTATTTCCAAAACTGGAATACAAGCAATGCTCAGCTTCAGCAAATGGGCAGCAATCCAAACGGCTATGATCAGAAAGCAGTCGTGTTTACAAATAACCCGTCTGCAGTAACAGCAAATTATAAAGCAACGCAGCTTTCCGGCAATTCTTCGGCATTTGCCAACAGCAGCCAGCGGAAGATTGTAAGAACTACGGGCGGAAATTTGTATATGGTTTATACCAGCATGGGACATGTTTGGTATGAGGAAAGTCCAGATAATGGTTCTACATGGATCTTGTGTAACGGAGGCAAACCGCTGGACTCAAACGGCGGGAAGCTTCCTTCAATAGCATCACATGGTAATGATATTGGAATAGTATGGGAAGAATCGAACGGCGGGGCTGCTGAGATACAGATTGCATGTGGAAGCGGTTTCTCAATATTTAACGGCTACCCTAAAAATGTTTTTATAGATATAACACAATCTTATTCAAATGATCTTAACCCTGCTATTGCCTATGACTATTACGGCAGAGCAACTGTTGTTTGGGAAAATAAAGACAGCTATGTTTATTCTGCCGGGCTCGTCGCACGTTACGGTCCTTTAAGCCAGTTTTCATTCTTTAATTCTCCAACCTGGGACGGGTGGGATACACAAGTAATTCCTTCTACAAATTCAGCCTCACTATATCCCACAATTTCTTCGAACAAAAGCCCCAATAATCTTAATAATATGTATTATCAAATAGCCTGGGTTCAAAATTCAGCTATTGATTATTGTATGTCAACCGTTGATTCACAAAATCCAATGAATTTTTCAGCAGTAAGTAATGTTTCAAGCGGCAGTTATCCAATAAACACAATGCCTTGTATCATGGCTGCTGCGGATGGAACGGCAAGGATAGTATGGAAGGGTTATTATTATCCGGGATCAAATGCTATTCTAGTATTCAGATCATCAAACAACACACGTTTTTGGTATTTTGGTAGTAATATACGTACTCCACAAGTTACACAAGCTGACAATAATAAAGGCTATTATGTAACCTGGAATGAATCATCCGATAACAGCACAAGATTTACGGATAGCCATACATTATCAACTATTTATAATCTAAATACATCGGGACAAAATGTGCAACTTAGCAATGGTGCAACTAGTAATGATATGTATGCCTCGGTATTTAATAATACCGGTCTCCCATATTATTTTAAAATGACACCAAGTATTGGTAGTATAGATCTGAATAAAAGCTCAGCAACAGCGAGTACAAATATTGGCAGAGGCGGCGTTGTGGTTAAGGATAGTGTGGGTTTTTACTTTAGAGTCAGAAATGTACAAATAAACGGAAAGAGTAATGATTTCATTGAAGCTGCTGATTCACTAAAGGTAAACAGTTTAGCGGAGCTTAATAAGTATTTGGTTAGTAAACCGTTTATTCTAACTGATAATTCAAGTTTTAAATACACAATTTTATATGGTGTAACCGATACATCAAAAGCATCTACAGTATTAAAAAATAATTCTTCAATTACATATCAATTGGAACTGGTTGATGCGAATACCGGGAAAAAGTTAGGAAAATTGAATGATATTACATTTAATCAAAATAATATCTCATCTGTTACTGCAAAATCATATAAAGTGAATACAAGTGGAATAGGAGGAAAACAAGTAGCTCTTAAATTAAATGTAAGTGATAATTTTAATGCAAAATATATTTTAACTGAAAGCTTCACAAATCTAAGTAATACATTGAAAAGGAATCCGGCAAAAGAAATTACTTATAAAGGTACTCAGATAATTAAAAATTTTGAACTCGAACAAAATTATCCTAATCCTTTTAATCCGACAACCAGTATAAGTTACCAATTGCCTAAAGAAGGATTGGTTACGTTGAGTGTTTACGATATATTAGGTAGAAAAGTGGAAACGCTCGTTAACGGAATCAAGAATACAGGGCATTATTCCGTAGAATTCAACGGTGCTGATTTAGCCAGCGGAGTGTACATTTATAAGCTAAACATAAAACCAGAAGACGGCAGTAAAGGCTTTACTTCCGTTAAAAAGTTAATGTTGTTGAAATAATAATTTCCCAATAAAGGCGGCTCTTTGCAGCCGCCTCTTCTAAGTTTACAATCATAAAATAAACTTCAAGATCATGCAGTCATGCTAACCATGCAGTCATTCAACTCATAGCAATGCTGATCTGGCAACAAAATATTAAACACTCCATCTTAAAAACAAGTAAAAATGCAAATTTAAGTTCAAGTGCACAGAAATATTTTACTTTGTTTTAGGCAACAACCGCATTTTTTATTTTTAATTAATTTTTAACAAAGAATTATTCCCCATTTATATAGATAGGGAAAATCCAATTTTTATTCATCTTAAATTATTAGAGGTAATAATGGGTTCTCTTAAATATTTTGGCATTATTCTATTGTCTTTTATCGCATTATGCTGTTTTGGTACAAATAATGCACAGGCACAGAATAAGGATGCCTCTACAAATGTTTTATGTCGTTACCCTGCTCTTTACGGTAACGAAATAGTTTTTGAAGCAGGCGGAAATTTATGGCGCGTCAGCCGAAACGGCGGTACGGCCGATCGCCTTACTACCGACAACGGATTCGATCTTATGCCGAGATTTTCACCAGACGGCAAAACAATTGCATTTACGGGCGATTACGCCGGCAACACGGATGTATATACTATTCCTGCGGACGGCGGAAAGGCAAAAAGATTAACTTATCATTCGGATGTAACAAAAGATCCTGCCCTGCGGTGGGGCCCGGATAATATGGTTGTCACCTGGACACCCGACGGCAAAAATATTGTTTTTCTCTCCAGAAGAAACACTTTTAATTCGTGGTTCGGACAGCTTTTCGAAGTTCCGGCAATGGGTGGACTTCCCGCTCAGCTTCCTATCCCGAAAGGTGGGGAAACATCTTACAGTCCCGATGGTAAAAAAATTGCTTACAACAGGATCTTCAGAAATTTTAGAACCTGGAAAAAATATTACGGCGGTTTGGCTCAGGACATCTGGATTTATGATTTTACAACGCAAAAAACGGAAAGAATTACTCACTGGAAAGGTACCGATACTTACCCGATGTGGTACAAAAATAAGATTTATTTTGCATCTGATCGCGGACCGGCGAAACGAATGAATATCTGGGTTTACGATTTAAACACTAAACAATTCAACCAGGTTACTCATTTTAAAAATTATGATGTTGACTGGCCGAGCTTAGGTAATAACGGGATCGTATTTCAGGACGGCGGTTCACTTTACGTTATTGATTTGCCTTCTGAAAAAATTCATAAAATTGAAGTAACTGTTCCCGATGACGGAATGCGGACACGATCCCGGTGGGTAGATGCAAATAAATTGATTAAAGCTTATGATTTGGCACCTAACGGAAAGAGAGCATTATTCGGTGCACGCGGGGATATTTTCACGGTTCCTGAAAAATACGGCGACACCCGCGATCTTACTCAAACTTCGAACGCTCGCGAACAGTATCCTCAATGGTCGCCGAACGGGAAATGGATTGCCTATACAACCGATCGAACAGGCGAAAGCGAAGTTGCTATCCGTCCTTCGGACGGTTCGGGAAAAGAAACCATTTTAACTAACAGAAAAAAAGGATACTACTATGAGCCTGACTGGTCGCCCAACAGCACTAAACTTGCTTTTTCGGATAACACCCATACACTTTGGTATCTCGATATAAAAAGTAAAAAGATGGTAAAAGTTGACCAGGATCCTCAAAGTGAAATTCACGATTATAAATGGTCTCCTGACGGATTATGGCTGACCTACAGTAAAGTCGGTGACAATAATTTACGTGATATTTATTTGTACAATATAAAGGATACCAAACCGGTTCTCGTAAGTACTGGAATGAACGATGACTATAATCCGGTATTCGGCCCGGAAGGAAAATATTTGTTCTTTATTTCTGCTAGACATGAGAATCCTACATTCAGTCAAACCGAATTCAACATAGCCACTTTAAAAATGGAAGGAATATATGTAACCACACTTCAAAAAAATGAGCCTTCACCTTTTGCTCCGCGATCTGATGAAGGTAGTCTGGATAACAAGGATTCTTCTTCATCAAAATCTTCCGGAAAGTGGAAACCGGGAGCGATTTCTCCGATTCATATTGCTCTTAACGGATTGATCTCAAGAGCGGTACCGTTAGATATTCCTGCAAATGATATTTCAGGTTTATTAACAGCAAAAGGAATGGTTTATTATGTTACTTCTCCCCCGCAAATGATCGGCGGACCTCTTCCCGGTGAAAAACGCGACCTGCATGTATTTGAAATGAAAAAAAGGAAGGATGATGTTTTAGTAAGCGGCATCGGCGGTTATGCTTTAAGTGCTGATGGAAGTAAAATTCTTTATGCTCACAGCGGTAAATATATTATATCAAGTTCAAAACCGGGTGAGACTAAATCTAAATCAAATACACTGGATTTGTCCGGAATGAAGATAGAAATAAATCCGGTTCAAGAATGGAATGAAATGTATCATGCTGCCTGGCGACTAGAACGAGATTTCTTCATAAATAAAAAAATGAACGGAAAAGATTGGAATGCAATCGGCGAGAAATATGCAAAGCTTCTTCCACAAATGGATTCAAGAGAAGATTTAAATTATCTGATAGGTGAAATGATCGGCGAACTGCAGAATTCTCATACTTATGTCGGCGGCGGAGATAGGTATAATATAAGTTATAATCCTTCAGGTGATCTGGGTGTTGATTTCGCGTTGGATAAAAGTTCGGGCAGATATTATTTCAAGAAAATTTACAAAGGAGATAATACCCGGCCGGGTTACAGGTCTCCTTTAACCGAACCGGGAATAGACGCAAAAGCAGGTGATTACCTGTTAGCCGTAAATGGGCATCAGTTAAAAGCACCGGCTAATCCTTACAGTTTGTTTGTGAATACCGTCGGGAAAACCGTGACTCTCACACTTGCGGAAAATGCACAGGGAAAAAATAAACATGATGTTACTGTAAAACCGGTAAGAAACGAACTAAATCTGCGGTTAAAAAATTGGATCGATCAAAACAGAGAAAAGGTGAATAAACTATCGGATGGAAAAATCGGGTATATCTATTTATCCGATATGGAATCACTTGGGATGAATCAATTTATTCGACAATTTTATCCGCAAATTCGCAAGCAGGGTTTAATTGTTGATGTTCGTTATAACGGCGGTGGATTTATCGATCCCATCGTACTCGAACGATTGCGCAGGGTTCTTATCGGAATGAGCACAAATCGTGAAGGAGTTGCTAATACGATTCCCGATGAAGTACTGCATGGCTATAAAGTTGCATTGATAAATCATTACTCAGCATCAGACGGTGATATTTTCCCGTTCTTTTTCAGGAAGTATAATTTAGGCAAATTAATCGGCACGAGAACCTGGGGCGGTGTAAGAGGCATCCGCGGTTTTTGGGGTCTTCTTGACGGAGGTTACATAACCGTTCCGGAATTCAGTATCTACGGTTTAAAATCACAGTGGGTGGTTGAAAATCACGGCGTTGAACCGGATATCAAAGTGGATGATATGCCCGGTGATGTAATGAACGGTAAAGATGCACAGTTAGAAGAGGGTGTTAAATATATAATGAAAGAAATACAGGAACATCCCATGAATTTACCGCAGCGCCCGCCGCTGCTGCCCGCTTATCCTCCGCAGAAATAATTTTATCAAATCAAAAAAATAAAGCCCGGTAGTTTAAAAAATATAACTACCGGGTTCTTCTTTAAAAAATCAATTGATTTTAATTTTACCCATAACAGTGTTTCATATTAAATTTTTTCTAAGTATAATCGTATAAACAAGAATATTTATCATAATTATTTCAGAAAAATCTGTAATCTAATAATCTTTAAATTCTTCAATCTTTTCATGTAATGTTACATGCTGAACAATCTTGCAATTTTTAACCTTTTAAGCAAGTAACTGATAAGTCAGATTACCACACCTACTAAAATCCCGTAAACAAGAAGACCAGTTCAAATTGAAATCCATATAAGATAGCTGACTAATGTCATCCTCCAAATTTATTTGTTGGATTTTTTCTTTATGACATTTATTAGGCTTCCTTCCAGCACCATCTCTACCTGCCGGTTCGATAATGCATGAGTTGCATTTATCGACAAGTTTTTTGATTTATTTGTTACTTTTATTTTATTACCTTTTTTCAACAGATTGGTTAAATTATCTATTCTTAAAACATCGTTTTGTTCAACTTTATTCCAATCTTCTTTATTCGAGAAGAACAGAGGGACTATACCGAAGTTCACCAAATTCTGCCAATGTATTCGTGCAAAGCTTTTTGCGATCACCACTCTTAAGCCTAGATATCTTGGGGCTAAAGCAGCATGTTCACGGCTCGATCCTTGTCCGTAATTTTCACCGCCTATTACAAATGAAGGCTTTTGATCATTTCCCATGCTTCTTTGGTAATATGTATCATCAATTTGACTGAATACAAATTTGCTGATCTCCGGAATGTTGCTTCGATAAGGTAAAACTTTCGCCCCTGCTGGCATGATTTCATCGGTTGAGATATCATCTTTCACTTTCAATAATACGAGCCCCTCAAGGTCATTGGGAAGCGGATCAAAAGGCGGCAGAGGCATAATATTAGGACCTTTCTCCAGTTTTATATCTTTCCCGTTTTCGGAAGGAGCTACAAGCATCTCCGTATTAAGAAGAATTTTTTCAGGCTCCTCAAATTTTGGATAATCCATATTAAGGGTTCGCGGATCTGTTATGACACCTTTTAATGCCGAAGCTGCTGCAGTTTCGGGACTACATAAGTAAACCGAGTCCTCTTTTGTTCCCGAACGACCGGGAAAATTCCGCGGGACGGTTCGCAGACTAATTTTTCCTGTTGCCGGTGCTTGTCCCATACCAATACATCCGTTGCATCCTGCCTGATGCAGTCTTGCCCCAGCATGAATTAATTTGGCCAGCAAACCGAGGTTCATCAAATTTTCAAGTATCTGCCGGGAAGTCGGGTTTATATCAAATGAAACTCTGTCGTGTGCCTGCTTTCCTTCCGCAATTAAAGCAGCTATTGCAAAATCTCTAATTCCGGGATTAGCCGATGAACCGATATAAGCTTGATAAATTTCTTTTCCCGCAACTTCACGAACCTGTACCACATTTCCCGGACTGCTTGGAAGTGCAATTAACGGTTCCAACTCAGAAAGATTTATTTCTTCATATTCATTATATTCAGCACCCTCATCTGCTAATAATTCTTTCCACTGTTTCCCTCTTCCCTGGGTTTTCATAAATTTTTCAACCGTTTCATCCGATGGAAAAACAGTGGATGTTGCACCGAGTTCAGCTCCCATATTAGCAATTACATGCCTGTCCATAGCAGTAAGATTCTTCAAACCCGGTCCGTAATACTCGATTATTTTACCGACCCCGCCGTCGACATCATGTCTTCGCAGCATTTCGAGAATTACATCTTTTGCACTAACCCAATCAGGTAATTTACCGGTTAATTTGACTCCCCATACTTTCGGCATTTTAAAGTAAAACGGTTCTCCAGCCATAGCCATTGCAACTTCCAATCCGCCGGCACCTATTGCCAATATGCCCAGCGAACCTGCAGCAGGAGTATGGCTATCTGAGCCGAGCATAGTTTTGCCCGGAATTCCGAATCTTTCCATATGAAGAGGATGACTCACCCCGTTTCCAGGTCGGCTGAACCGAACACCGAATTTTTTACAGGCACTTCTCAAGAAAAGATGATCATCAGGGTTTTTAAAATCCTCTTGAATTAAATTATGATCTACATATTGTGCGGATAGCTCGGTTTTTACGCGCGGTATTTCCATTGCTTCAAACTCCAGCATCACCATTGTTCCGGTAGCATCCTGAGTTAATGTTTGATCTATTTTTATCCCGATCTCTTCACCTTGTTTCATATTGCCTTCAACAAGATGTGATTCAATTAATTTTTGAGTTACGTTTTTAGCCATAATATCATCTCCCTCTAAAAATTATCATACAAATCATGGAAATATTTTAAAAGAATAAGGACCTTGTATTCACTAAATACTTCTAAGCAGAAGTATTTTAAAACAGATTTCAATATTGAGCCTTAAAATGGACGCTGAATTGTTACAGAAACTTAGCGGTAATAAAATTGATCTATTATATTATGATTTATTGGAATATAAAACTCCTGAGGTTACAATTCAGTGATGCCGGTTATCTTATTACATTAAAAATAATTTAAAGAAGTTTTATCAAAATGACAGATAACGGAGGTAAAAATACTTTGAATTATAATTTTGAGTACAGTAATAAATTTTTAGAATTAAAAAACCGGTACAATTTTCTCCCCATAAAAACTGCACCGGAATAATATATAAAATAAATTGTTCTACTTATTAGAACCTAGAGAAAAAACAGCACCGGTAATTTTCCATTCACCATTATCTTTAACTAAAGTCACAAAGCCTTCCTGTTTAATCTTGGGATCTGTAATATCTATGTCCGCAATAGCCGTATTTTTATTAACTTCGACAGATTTTATGTCAAGGTTCCTGGTCCATCCTCCTTTATCCCCGCTTTTTACCATATCAACAAAATCGCTCAAAGAGTAAGAATCAACCTTATTCAAAAATGTATTATAAATTGAAATGGTACCCTTGTCAAAAAAAGTATTTTGAAGGGCTGAAACATCTTTTGTATCAACACTGTTCACATATTTTTGTACAGTACTTTTCACGGCGTCCTTATCGGGAGGATTATCGTTATATGCATAAGTAGTAATGGTTAATAAAAGAATCAGAGATAATAGCGACAACAAAGATTGTTTAAGAGTCATTTTTTACACCTTTATTTTTTAAGTTTAGAAGAATAAGACTAATAATATCAGGAGATTCCCAATATTTTTTATAAATTCAAAATACAATTTGGAAATTGTTCACATCACTTCTAAAAGAAATTATAACAACGGAAGTATTCTTACATGAGCGGTTAAAAAACGTTATTAATACTTGACATAATTTATTTAACCAGTTTTGCTTTTTATTAATAATTGCTTAATGCTTACAAATGGGAAATAATTGACTTTGAATATTTAAATTGTTCGATTTATATTGTAAGTGAAAATCGGGAAGCCGGTTTTACTAAAATCACGTCTTTAAAATTACCGGTTAGTGTTGAGGAGACATCACCAGCCGGCAGTAGAAGGGGGATATCATGAAAACCTTCATTTTGATGACAAAACTATCTCAAGAATTATCGAAGCAAATAGATAAGCGACCCAGGATCGGGCGTCAATGGCTTGATCTGGTTAAAGAAAAATGTCCGGACGTAAAGTTTTTAGCACACTACGCATTATTGGGTCCGTATGATTTTCTAGATATCTATGAAGCTCCCGATGAAGAGACTGCAGCTAAAGTTTCTCTGATTAGTACTTCAAACGGTGCACTACAAGCCGAAACGATAATAGCAATACCGTATAAAAAATTTCTTGATCTCACTGTAGAAATAAAAGATAAAGTGAAAATACTGGTTTGAGGATAATAAATTTTGTTTCAAAATTATAATATTTCCCGTTTAATAGTACGAATAGTATTATATGTTCGAGTAATTATTTAGTATCTATTTTTAACTTCATAAATTTATTTGGAGGTTATTATGCCGGTACAAAAATTAAAAGAATATCTTGACAGTAATAATATCAAGTATGTAACCATTACCCATTCATCTGCTTTTACAGCACAAGAGATCGCGGCCTCGGCACACATTAGAGGAAAGGAAATGGCTAAAACGGTTATTGTAAAAATCGATGGGAAAATGACTATGGCTGTCATCCCTGCTTCCAATAAAGTAGATTTCGATTTGTTAAAAGAGATTATGAAAGCAAAAAGCGTTCGTTTGGCATATGAAAATGAATTCATGGATAAATTCCCGGATTGTGATGTGGGTGCAATGCCGCCTTTCGGTAATCTTTACGGGATAGATGTTTATGTATCAAAAAGTTTAACCGAACAGGAAGAAATTGCTTTCAATGCATGCAATCATTCCGAGCTTATTAAAATGTCATATAAGGATTTCGAAAGATTGGTAAAACCGAAGTTAATTGAATTTTCATATCAGTCAATGTTATAAAAAATATATAAACCGGTTATCCTGAACCGTATACTCATTTAGCAGGCTGTAAAAAAGGATATTATTTTTTTCGAATGCATGACTCCCCAAAAAGCTGTGTAATATCGAAGGGAAATTTATATATCATTTCACAGTAATTTGAATATGTTTTTAAAGTTTAAGACAGACATTAGAATTTGAAATGTCTCCATTCTTAATACATCATGTAAAAATTTTTTCCCGCCTCTACCCTTGTGATAACAAAAAAATATCTTATTAAAGTTTACTTTGATTCGTTCTTACATTTCACAATATCCATCCTGGTTTTCAATAAATTTGTTGAACAAAAATATATTTTTCCTAACTAGCTGTTTATCATGTTTAAAATCTAATGTATCTCCTTCGGCAATGCATGTCATAATTTAAATAATACAGAGAATTTTTCAAACTTAAAAGGTGCTTTATGGAACATTTCACTAAAAGGTTTTTCCCTATATTTCTGGGAATTTTTTTTCTTGGGGGATTATATTTTACGACTTATGCAACAAAAAATGGAGGTAAAGAGATTAAAGAAAGCAATATGAACAAGTCTGTAAATCCGAGAACTGATTTTTATGATTATGCGGTCGGTGACTGGATTAAAAATACTAAAATTCCTTCTGCATATCCTGCATGGAATACATTCTATGAACTTAACGATAATAATTACGACAAACTTAAGACAATACTTCTTACAGCAGAAAAAAATAAAAATGCAAAAGAAGGCAGTATTGAACAAAAAGTAGGTGATTTTTTCTATACCGGCATGGACACTATTCGCATTGATAAAGAAGGTATGAAGCCTATTGAAACCGAATTAAAAGCGATTGACAAGATTAAAACCAAAAAAGATTTTTATAGGCAATTAGCTCTGATTCATCTGGGGTACGGAAATCCTTTATTTTCATTTTCTTCAGGACCGGATGCGAAAAATAGTAAAATGGAAATTGCACAACTTGATCAATCTGGACTCGGTTTGCCTGACAAAGATTATTATTTGAAAAATGATAAGCATACAAAAGAAATCAGAGATAAATATATTGTGCATATAAAAAAGATGTTCATGTTAACCGGGGAAAATGCAAAACAAGCTCAAGAAGATGCTAATTCGATCTTAAAGATTGAAACACAGCTGGCGAAGGCATCAATGTCCCGTGTTGAAAGGAGGGATCCCAAGAAAATTTACCACAAGATGTCTCTAAAGAAATTATCAAATTCTGTCCCGGGATTTAAGTGGGATGAATATTTTTCCTTAATGGATGTTCAAAACCCTGGAGATTTAAATGTAAGCCAGCCTGAATTTTTTAAGGAAGTCGGGAAAATGGTGAGTACATTCTCTTCCAAGGAATGGAAACCTTACCTTAAATGGGATGTGATTAGATCGGCCTCACCATATCTCAGTTCAAAATTCGAAGAAGAACATTTTAATTTTTACGGAAAGACTTTATATGGCGTACAAACAATGCAGCCAAGATGGAAAAGAGTTTTAAATACTATAAACCGGAATATTGGAGAGCTTTTAGGACAACTGTATGTAAAAGAATATTTCCCGCCCGAAGCTAAAGCCCGTGCAAAGAAGATAGTTATGAATTTGATAGGCGTATTCGGTTCGAGGATTAAAAAACTTGATTGGATGAGTGAAACAACAAAGAAACAAGCACTGAAAAAGTTAGACGCAATAACTGTTAAAATAGGTTACCCTGATAAATGGAGAGATTTCTCAGGACTTAACTTAAATCGAGATTCGTATTTTGGTAATGTTTTGAATGCTTCAATTTTTCTGACAAAACGAAATCTAAATAAGATCGGGAAACCCGTTGATAAAACTGAATGGGGAATGTCTCCTCAAACCGTAAATGCATATTATAATCCTCCGAATAATGAAATAGTCTTCCCTGCCGGAATTTTACAGCCTCCTTTCTTTGATCCTGATGCAGACGATGCCGTAAATTATGGAGCTATGGGCTGCGTGATAGGGCATGAAATGACCCACGGTTTTGACGATGAGGGCAGACAATACGATGCACAAGGTAATATGAAAGATTGGTGGACTAAGACTGATGAGGAAAATTTTAATAAGCGGGCTGAAAAAATCGTAAAACAATTTGATGCTTACACACCCGTTGATACGTTGCACGTTAACGGCAAGCTAACCGAAGGTGAGAACATTGCAGATTTTGGCGGAATAAATATTTCTTTCGAAGCATTCACAAAAACGAAAGAATTTAAAGAGGGTAAAAAAATCGATGGGTTCACTCCCGTTCAACGTTTTTTCCTTTCTTATGCAAATGTCTGGAAAAATAAGGCCAGGAAACAAATGGAGATGGTAAGATTAAAAACAGATCCACATTCACCCCCAAAATATAGAGTCAACGGTCCGCTGAGTAATTTCCCCCCGTTTTGGAAAGCTTTCAACGTTAAACCGAGCGACTCGATGCGAAGACCAACTGATAAACTTGTGAAAATTTGGTAAATTGTTTTGATGCACTATTTCATTCTTTTGGGTAAAACTATAAACTTCTAAAATTTGATTATAGTTTTACCCCTGGTTGTATCAAGCCGTTCACTTCCACATAAACTAATCAAATCTGCAATTTCAGGATATGATAAATTCTTCTTTTTTAGACACGCTTATATGCTTAATATTTATACAATCTCACTAAGACAGTTCTTGATATCGAGAATTATTATTCTTTTTGTTTCTTATATGCAAGAAATTGAAAAAAATTTATTAAATTTACTCACGGATTATTTAATTTTTTATGGAATGTATTTTGTAGCTACATCACCAGAAAAATGTCTTGGCTCATAAATAAGGACTAAATACAGACATTGAAAAAGATAAAATTAATTCGCCGAACACATTAGTGTAATAACTTGAGTGTGAGTTATTTTAATTTATTGTTTCAGGTTATTCAAGCCTTTATTTGGTAATTGTTAAAAACGGTTACCCTTGATTAATCCCAAATATAAATTGAATTAATTCAGCATAAAAGTAAGGGGAGTTAGATTTATTTTTTTTAGACGAAACATAGTTTTACCTTTCGATATATCTGTCCTAGCCCACTTAACATAATAACTATAATATGCCGAAATGTGTCATAGACGTTGACATATTTTCTTTAATAACCAAACAGCGTATTTAAGGATTGCCGGTTATTAAAGAAAATTCATATAAAATAACTTTATCATTTATTAAACAGGTTCGGAGGTAATAAAATGTCCTTAAGATTTAGACACTTTAAGGTTGTTTCAATTTTAATGGGGATCATAGTTGTCTTTATGAGCAGCAATGCTTATTCAATTCCAAGTTTTGCCCGTCAAACAAATCTTCCGTGCAGTGCATGCCATTACGTATTTCCCGAATTAACACCGTTCGGAAGACTCTTCAAACTCAACGGTTACACAATGACAGGTATAAAAACCATAGAATCTACTTATAAAGAAGATCAAACTAATTTAAAAATCTTAAACATGCTGCCTATTTCGGCAATGATTCAGGGATCGTATAACAAAACGGCAAAGACGGTTCCGGGTACTCAGCCGGATGTTATGGAATTCCCTCAGCAATTCAGCCTTTTTGTTGCCGGTGAAATTTCTCCCAACTTTGGTTCGTTCATTCAAGTTACATATGACGACCAAAGCGGTTCATTTGGACTCGATAACACGGATCTTCGATTTGCGGATCATACTACGGTCGGAGGTAACGATTTACTTTACGGTATTAGCCTAAATAACGGACCAACCATCCAAGACGTATGGAATTCAACTTCTGCCTGGGGCTTCCCTTATTTCGGTTCCGATGTTGCACCGGCCCCCTCTGCGGGTACTCTTATTGACGGAGCCCTTGCAGGAGATGTAGCGGGACTAGGAGCATATGCACTTTATAACGATCTGCTTTACGGTGAAGTGAGTTTCTATCGTTCAACTCCTCAAGGCGGACCAATTCCTCCGGATGGTACTTCGGAAGGTACAATCGGCGGATTTGCACCTTATTGGCGTGTTGCAGTTCAACACCAATGGGATAATCAATATATTGAACTAGGTACCTACGGAATGGATACAAAACTTTATCCAACGGGTATCACCAAACCGACGGATAACTATACTGATGTTGCTTTTGACGCTCAGTATGAAAATACTTTCGATTCGGGAACCCTTATTGCTCATACAACATATATAAATGAAAATCAAGCTTTGAATGCATCATATGCAGCAAAGAATTCCTCTGCTGCTTCCAACAAATTAAATACATTCAAACTTGATTGCAGTTACAATCTGCCTGCCGGTTATGCATTTTCCGTAGGTTATTTTAATACCTCAGGCGACAAGAATACTCGTTTATACGGAACAAATAATGGCTCTCCCAATAGCAACGGTTTGATTGCACAGGTTGACTATTTGCCATGGTTAAATACTCAATTCGCGGTCCAATATGTGGCATATAATAAATTTGACGGGGCAAGTTCAAATTATGACGGCACGGGTAGAAATGCATCCGATAATAACACGTTATATGTAATGGGATGGGTAGTATTTTAAGAAAATGTGATTCAAATTAAACTAAGTATTGAACATTTTAGGTAAATATGAAGTCTTAATTATTATATTAGGAAAAACGGAGTAAAAATGAAATTATTAACAGGATTAATTGTCGTTCTTATAATAGCATTCGTAGCATTTGAATCAAATGCCGCTATTAAGAATACCGGTTCATCCAATAAACAGAAAACGGTTGTCGTAAAGGATTCATCTAAGAAATCTACTGAAAAAGTAGATAACGGATTCGGACCGATTAAGGAACTGAAGCTTGGTCCTATCGACAAAAAATTAGTTAAAGAAGGTAAAAATATTTTTAACAGCAAATGTTTTGCCTGCCATAAACTTGATTCCAAGTTGGTTGGTCCGCCGTTAAGAAATATTACGAAAAAACTAACTCCGGTATTCATAATGAACTATTTATTGAATACTGCCGAAATGCAGAAAAAGGATCCTCAGTTAAAAGCACTGGTTAAAAAATTCAACGGAATATTAATGCCGGATCAAAACTTGAATAAAAAGCAAGCACGTTCCGTTCTTGAATATTTAAGATCTGTTGAAAAATAAAAAATGTAGTTTAACACATTTAATAAGAGCGGCAGATTTAAGCCGCTCTTATTATTTACAGTTAAGCGGTTCATCTTTTATATGTTCGGCAAAAACACAAAAACATCAGAAATTACTCTCCGCACAACGCCTGCAGTTTTTTTAAATTGGTTTCTTCCCCCAAGGCTATCAACTTATCATTTACATTCAGTTTGGTCGAAGACACCGGATTATAAATGAAGTTCCCATTAGATTTTTGAATTGATACAATTATTATGTTCAACTCCTTTCTTATGGGAGACTCTGCTAAAGTTTTCCCTGCAAGAAAAGCATTTTCTAATAAGGTTACTTCTTCAATGCTTAAGTCCACATTTTTGTCACGTGCGACAATATCGATAAATTCAGTTACACCCGGTCTCAACAACAAAGCAGCCATCCTGGTTCCACCGATTTCGTAAGGTTTAACAACTCTGTCAGCTCCTGCTTTTTTTAACTTAGATTCAGTCTCCTCTTCTACTGCCCTTGCAACTATAAAAATATTTGGATTGAGCACCCTTGCGGAAAGAGTTGCAAATACATTCTCCGCATCGTTTGCTAGAACTGCAACCAAACCTTTGGCATTTTTTATCCCCGCTTCAATCAAAGTAGCATCAGTTGTAGAATCCCCATTAACATAAATATACCCTAACTCTATCAGTTTCTCTATTTTTGCAGGATTATTTTCAATAATAACAAATTGCACTTTAGCCATAGCCAGATCTTCGCAAATATACCTTCCCATTCTGCCGTAGCCGCAAACTATATAATGGTTCTTTAATTCTTCTAATTTTTTGCTCATTCTTCTTCTCCTAAAAATCTGGGTCTCAAAAATAATCTGAACCGCTCTTCCGCCAGTGTAAGCGATAGTGGTAATACCCATAACAATAATAATAATGGTAAACAGTTTACCGGCGTCGGAAAGAGGATGTACTTCTTTAAAGCCAGTAGTAGAAATGCTGATTACAGTCATGTAGAGGGAGTCTAGAATATCCCATTTTTCTATTAAAATATATCCGATGGTACCGATAATAATTATTAATAATAGTAATAATAGACTGATTTTTAATTGTTTTAATGTTTTACTATACATCAAGTTCTTTTGGTTATTTACATTTCTCCTAAACGCAATTAAAAGTATATTTAATATCAGAAATTAGAAAATGATTTACAAAATTTCTTTTAATTAGATTTTTAATCTAATGAATTGAAGATAGATATGAGCCAGTCAATCGAACCATCCTGAGCGGAACCGCAGGAAATTTAAAGAAAATAAGCAAAGTTGTATGTCTAATCTCACATCAACTTAGTCGGAATAATTGAAGGTTTGCCTTCATGGGTTTATTTAGTTAAAATTGATGTTTGAATTTTGAATGAATCTATATTTTTTTAAGCAAATACTCATATTTGTAAAATTATTTAACTCTTTGGATTGGCTATAATTATACTCCCAAGGATTAGGAGGTAAAATGAGATATATAGTAACGCTTGTCATATTTTTCGCACTTATTGATATGGCTTGCACCAATAGAAAAAAATTCGACGTAAAACAGCCGGCACCGGTAAAACAAACACAGCAGAAAGCGATGCAGGTAAATAATCAATCCCAGCAAGCGCAGCCGGCACAACCAGCCAAGCAAAATAATTCTGCAACAGTTACACAAAAAACAGAGAAAGCTAAATATAAATACCCTGATGATAACGGTATTGGTCCCGTAAAAGAAGTAAAGCTCGGTTCAATTGATCCAAAGCTTGTAACAATGGGGACAAAAATATTTAACACTAAGTGTATGGCATGCCATCGAATGGATTCAAGATTGGTAGGACCCCCTCTTCGCGGTATAACAAAGAAAAACACACCTGTATTTATAATGAATTATCTGTTGAATACTTTGGAAATGCAGAAGAAAGATCCGATTTTGAAGAAGCTTGTTGATGAATATAAAATTGTTATGCCGGATCAGAATTTATCAAAGAAAGAAGCAAGAGCAATGTTGGATTTCTTCAGATCGAAAGATGCAGAGAAGTAAAAGAACGTTGTATTATAACAATTGTTTATTATTCAGTTCATCGAATTAAACGTTTCTTAATTTAAAGGATTTGTAATGGTGACATTTGTTTCTCATTGCAAATCCTTTTTTTAGTTCCCACAATCTTTAATTGAAATATTATTCTGATATTATTTTTGTCATAAAAATTCTATCAATTTCGGTATAACCATGGCGCAGATACAATCTTTCGGCTTCCCTATTAAACTTAAACACTTGAAGATGAATGGAATTCACACCGTCTTTAACACATTCGTTTTCAATAAATTTTAGGGTATTAGTGCCGATACCTTTTCCCCTGAATTTTTCTTTTATATAAAATTCATCAAGCAATGCATTCAAGCCACCATATTCCAAACTAAAAACGAATGTAAAAATTACGTAGCCTATTATTTGATGTTCATCCTTTATTATCCAGATTCTTCCGTATTGCGATCTTCCGAAAAAAGCCTGGAGTGCAGCAATAATTTTTTTCTCTTCAAATTCGATATGTTCATGTTCATAAAATTCTTCTACTAATATTACCAAATCTTCTATATCATCAAAGTTCGCAATTTTATAACCAATCTTCATAACCGCTCCATTATTTTTGTTTTTTAAATTTCAGAATGGGTGAAATCGTTTTGCGCATTAGTATTTCGGAATATCCATTTACCAGGTAATTTTTCAGTTCACCGATAATTTCATAACCGCATTCCAGGTAGAATTTTTTAGCGCTTTCATTGAACGAAGATACACATAAAAACACGTTAGGTTTTTCTTGAAATATTTTATTTTCTACATACTCCAATAATTTTTTGCCTATTTGTTTATTTCTCATGTCTTCCCGGATCGCTATTCGTTTTATATATCCTGTGAGTGTTCCATTCATTTGAATTGAGGCAAACCCGGTAACGGTGCTGCCTTCTGTAACCGTAATTGTCTTGGACGTAGGATCGTTGAGCGATTTCAAACAATCTGCAAAGCTAAATCCCAATTTCTTCCATGGATCCGAGCCGGACATTATTTCGGCACACTGAATTTTTTCATCTTCTGTTTCAAGCTTGTGATAAATCATTCCATATTAGGTATTAGTCATGTGAATACTCAACTATTATAAATATCCAACCGGTGGCAATGGTTTAAAGAAAAATATTTATAAGAATTTGAATTATTGCTTATTTTCAGATTCCTTTCAAGAAATATTTCCAATATAATATAAAATAAATTTTTTTCGTAAATAATTAATTCGGAATAGTAACCTTTTGTCACTTTACAAAGTCTAATTAAATATAACAAATTCGGAGTACATCATATGTTATTCAAGAACAATATTATTCGGCCTTTTTTTATCTTAAGCATATTTTTATTAAGCAGCTTAACGACGCTAGGATGTAATCCTAGGAACGGATTAGATTTACAAAGCCTCGATGTTATTCATGAAAAAAGTTTTAATACGTCTACGGGAAAAAAGCTTGTAGTAAAAGCTCAATCGGGAGATGTCGATATAAGCACATGGGATAAACCTGAGGTTTATGTTAAAATATTAGGCAACGAACGGGCAAATGAAAAAATAAAATTTAGTTTCGACAGCAGCGATGAAGGTGTCTCAATCATAGCCGAGAAAAAAGATAAATGGAATTTTTTCAGCTTTGGAGGGATAAAATTAAGATTTGAAATTAAAATTCCCGATAAGTACGAAGCAAAAGTTTCCAGCAGCGGCGGAGACATCAGGTTAAAAGATTTGACCGGTGATGTGAATTTACGTACATCCGGTGGTGATGTAAGTGTACATAATACTACAGGAACTTTGGCGATTGTAACTTCCGGTGGAGATATTGATCTCAAAAATAATGTGGGAGATATTAAAGCATCTACTTCCGGCGGCGATGTAAGCGGTAGAAATTTTGTCGGGAACTTGGATGCTTCTTCTTCCGGAGGCGATATCGATTTATCGGGACAAAACGGCAAGGTTGACGTCCATACTTCAGGAGGAGAAATCAAACTGAATTACACGGGTGAGAACAAGGGAATTAATCTTTCAACTTCCGGCGGAGATATCTCGGTTAGACTCCCTTCCGATTTTAATGCTTCTGCTAAGATGACTACATCCGGCGGTTCAATAAGCTGTTCCTTCAAAAGCACTAATATTATTAAGGTAACCTCATCAAAATTTGAAGCGGATTTAAATAACGGCGGTGATCCTTTAATTTTAAAAACTTCCGGCGGTGACATTACCGTCAGACCTCAATAAATTTCTCTAAAAAAGCGTAATTTGATGAATAATCATTTTACGCTTTTCCCATTTTAATATCGCTATCCTTGTAATATTTCTCCCGGTTTTATACTTTGTATTTAAATAAAAAATTTAATTATGGAAAAAAGACTTATATATCATTTTTTAAGCGACGATGAACTTCTTCGTATTTCCAATAAAATAAAAGCATCCGAAAAACTGACAGCCGGTGAAATTTGTGTAAGCATAAAAGAAAAGCTTACATTCCGGGAAAAGAGAATTTCTGTCAGGGACCTTGCAGAAAAAGAATTCTTTAAACTTGGGATTCAAAATACAAGAGACAAAACCGGTATACTGTTATTTATTCTATTGGAAGGGCGAAAGTTTTATATATTAGCCGACAGCGGAATAAATGAAAAAGTTCCTCAAAGCACCTGGGATTCGATTAAAGACGAAATGCAAACTTCATTTCAAAAGGGAAAGTTTTGTAAAGGAATTTTATACGGTGTTGAGCAAGTCGGTCAAATTTTAAGCAAACATTTTCCGGTTAAACCCGATGATACCAACGAGCTCTCCAACCGGGTAAACATCGAATAAATATTTTCCAGATTATAATAAAAAAGGCAAGTAAAAACTTGCCTTTTTGCTTAGTTTACCGTTCCTAAATGCGGTTTAATCTTGCTCTCCAAAATTTGTTTGGGCACTGCACCAATAACCGCATCAACGACCTGTCCGTTTTTAAAAATACCCAAAGTAGGAATGCTTCTGATGCCGTACTTGTAAGCAATTTCCTGGTTCTCATCGGTATTTAATTTTACAACTTTTAATTGGCCCGAATATTCATTTGCAATATCTTCGACAACTGGAGCTACCATCTTGCATGGTCCGCACCAGGGAGCCCAAAAATCTACCAATACTGGAACATTCGATTTCAATACTTCCTGTTCGAAGTTACTCTCGCTTCCAATTACTGTATTATTCATGATTAACCTTTCCGTTTTTTGTATTAAAAATTTTTTATTAAAACAATATTTTGATCTAGTGAAGGTTCTAATTTTACTACACACCTTCAACAATAATATTTTAATCAGCTTTATAGATTAACTGCTGATATGATGCTGAAATATTACTGGAGATTCAGCAGATACTTTTACTTGTAGTAATTATTTGAAATACAATACGCGAAACCTAGAAAGCACTTCCATTTATTATTTCGTAAAAACTCTACTTAATTTTTTTTATCTTTGAAATATTAAATTTGACGAAATCAGATTCCCGGGAAATATTTTTAACAATCAATTTAATTTTTGACATATTCTAGTAAGTTCATAATGATTTCCAACTGTCCAAAAAAGGGAGAATACATAATGAAAATAATTGAATGCGTACCGAACTTTAGTGAAGGGAAGAACGACGATACATTTCAAAAAATGAAGGACTCATTAGTTGATGTTAAGGATTGTAAATTACTTAGCTTAGAACCCGATGCCGATTACAACAGGACAGTAGTGACCCTTGCCGGTAATGAGAAAGGAATACTTAACGGCGCAATTTCAATCAGCAAGGCTGCTGCAGAGTGTATTGATATGACGACTCACAAAGGCGAACATCCCAGGCAAGGAGCAATTGATGTAGTACCTTTTGTTCCGGTAAAGAACGTAACAATGGAAGAGTGTGTAAAGATATCAGAAAATTACGCAGATAGAATTTCGAACGAATTGAATGTACCGGTTTACCTTTATGAAGCAGCAGCTCGGAAACCCGAAAGACGCAATCTTGCCGATATTCGTAAAGGAGAATATGAGGCATTGCCTGAGAAACTAAAAGACGCGGAATGGAATCCTGATTACGGTACGAATGAGTTTAATCCAAAGCTTGGTGTTATTGTTACAGGAGCCAGGTTTTTCTTGATTGCTTACAATGTAAATATACTTTCTGAAGAAGTAAAATATGCAAAGAAAATCGGTGAAATACTAAGAGAATCCGGACATCCAAAAAGAGATGAAAACGGCAAAATAATTAAAGACAACGGTAAAACAGTCAGAATTCCGGGAAGACTAAAATCGGTAAAAGGAATGGGAGTATTTTTGGACAAATATCATATTACTCAAGTTTCAATGAATCTAACCAACTATAATATTACTCCGGTTCATGTTGCGTTTGAAGAAGTAAAAAAAGAAGCGGCACGCTTAGGTGTTGAAATTAACGGAAGTGAAATAGTTGGACTGGTACCGCTGGAAGCTTTATTGCAAGCCGGGAAGTTTTATTCAAATGGCAAATATTCCGATGAAGATTCCCTGGTTGATTTGGCAATTGATAAATTAGGTTTGAGTGCATTGAATCCATTCAGCAAAAATGAAAAGATAATTGATTATATGATTTGAAACGGATATCCAAAAGTTATTTTAATAGTTATGCTGTCAAAAGAATGGGACACAGAAAACGCGGAATATCACCCACGAAGACGGGAAGGTCGGATTTACCCCATGGGATAGTATTATTATTTAATATGTATAAATCAATTCACTTTATCCCACGGGGTAAACAGATTTTCATGGATTGTCTAATTCTTTATTTGTAAAATTTTATAAAAAATAAACATCTCAAAATAAAAGGATAAAAATTTATTATGGATACCTCAAAATCAATTCAGAGTTATATAGATGAATTATCATCGAATTCACCGACACCCGGTGGAGGCAATATTTCTGCATTCTGCGGCGTTCTTGCTTCTTCTCTCGGGCAAATGGTCTGCAACTTAACAATCGGGAAGAAAAAATATGCGGAATTTGAAATTGAAGCTAAAGACATTAAAAGCAAGCTGGATAATTTTAAACAAAAATTTTTATCTCTTGCAGAACAGGATAATGAAGCTTTTAATAAAGTCATGGATGCTTTCAAACTTCCAAAAGAAACCGAAGAACAAAAAAGAGTACGCAGCGAAGCTATTCAAACTGCAACACTGGAGGCTGCATCGGTTCCTCACGAAGTTATTGCAACCTGCCGTGAAGTAATGCCATTAATCGATTTAATTGCGTTGAAAGGAAATCAAAATTCCGTTTCCGACGCAGGTGTTGCTGCTTCCCTCCTGTTAACTGCCGTTCAGGGTGCCTTTTTAAATGTGGTTATTAATTGTGCTGGACTAAGAAACCAAATCACCGCAAATGAATTTCTCAAGAAATCCGAAGTTATCTTTGATGAAGTAAAAGATAAATCACAATCAATTATTTCCGAAATAATCAAAAAGTTGAGATCATAATGAAAAAATTATTGCTTCTTTTCGCCGTTGTGCTATTAGCACCTGTTATGTCTGCACAGGCTCAAAATCCATATCCGGCAACACCCTCACAAAAAAGGATTCAAGCATTTCAAAAGCGAATGGAAATGAGAAAAACTTCCCTTCTCAAAAACGTAGAACTTCGCTCCGTTGGTCCTACCATAATGAGCGGGCGCGTGGTTGATGTAGCTGTAAATCCTGAGGATCCGACAATATTTTATGTCGCATATGCAACAGGCGGTTTGTGGAAAACCACCGACAACGGAATTTCATTCAAGCCTTTGTTTGATAATGAAGCATCTATAACAATAGGCGATATTGCTGTGGATTGGAAACACGGTGAAACTATTTGGATCGGTACCGGAGAAAACAATTCGAGTCGTTCTTCTTATGCCGGAACCGGAGTATATAAAAGTGTAGATACAGGAAAAACCTGGCAGCATGTAGGACTCCCTGAAACACAGCACATCGGAAGAATAGTAATTGATCCGGACGATCCTAATACCGTGTGGGTAGCAGCGATCGGGCACCTATACTCACCGAATACGGAAAGGGGGGTTTTCAAAACTACCGACGGCGGAAAAACATGGAAAAAAACATTATATGTAGATGAAAATACCGGAGCAATAGATTTAGCAGTCGATCCGCAAAATCCGAAAATTCTTTACGCAGCAATGTGGTATAGAATAAGAACTGCATGGGATTTCACGGGTGCCGGTAAAAATTCCGGAATTTATAAAAGCATCAACGGCGGTGATACGTGGACTTTAATAACAACGAAGGAAAGCGGATTCCCCACCGGTAAAGGTGTCGGAAGGATAGGATTGTCTTTATATCTTAAAAACCCGCAGGTAATTTATGCTGTTGTTGATAATCAATTTCACAGAAAGAAGGAAGAAGGAAAAGAAAAACAAAAGCTAACACGCGAAAAAATTCGTAAAATGAATAAAGATGATTTTCTTAAAATCGATGAAAAAGATTTAAATGATTTTATCAAAAAAAATGGATTCCCTAAAAAGTACACAGCAAAAAAAATAATGAAAATGGTTAAAGAGGATAAAATATCGCCAAAGGATGTTGCAAATTATTTGGAGGATGCGGAACAGCAGCTTTACGACACACCGATCATCGGGACACAAATTTATCGTTCCGATAACGGGGGGAAAACGTGGGAAAAGATGAATAAAGATTACATAGATGACATGTTTTACACTTACGGGTATTATTTCGGACAAGTAAGAGTCAACCCAGAAAACGACAAAGAAATTTATTTACTCGGGGTTCCGGCAATTAAATCTGAAGACAGCGGTAAAACATTCAAATCCTTCGGCGGTTCCAATGTTCACGGAGATTTTCATGCCCTGTGGATTGATCCGAACAAAGAAGGCCATCTAATCATCGGAAACGATGGCGGAATAAATATTACTTACGACAACGGAAAAACGTGGTTCAAAGCAAACACTCCGGCAGTCGGACAATTTTACAGCGTTACTGTCGATATGGAAAAACCGTATAACGTTTACGGCGGATTGCAGGATAACGGCGTATGGTACGGACCTCATACTTACACACCCAATTATAGCTGGTACTCAACAGGGCAGTACCCCTTTAAAAGACTGATGGGCGGTGACGGTATGGATGTGGCTGTAGATACGACAAATAACAACCTGGTTTACACCGGATTTCAATTTGGTTATTACTACAGGGTAAATAAAACAACACATCATTCTATTTCGGTAAAACCTGTTAATGATATAGGGACACCTAATTTAAGATTTAACTGGGAAACACCGATCAAACTTTCTAGTCATAACCCGGATATATTTTACATTGGTTCAAACATACTTTATCGATCTTTAGACAAAGGCGAACATTTACAGCCAATATCGGGTGATTTAACAAAAGGCGGCAAAAAGGGCAACGTTCCATACGGAACATTAACCACTATTGATGAATCACCATTGAAATTTGGTTTAATCTATACAGGAAGCGATGACGGATTGGTGTACGTTACCAAAGACGGAGGGAATAACTGGCAGTTAATTTCAAAATCGCTCCCTCAAAATTTATGGGTAAGCAGGGTTGTAGCATCCTCTCATGATACAGGAACAGTCTATGTAACGCTGAACGGTTATCGCTGGGATGACTTTGCACCCTATCTTTTCCGATCAACCAATTACGGCAAAACATGGGAAAAATTGGGTGAAAACCTGCCTAACGAATCAATTAATGTTGTAAGGGAAGATCCTATAAATAAAGACGTCCTCTATGTCGGAACCGACCACGGAGTTTATGTTTCTCTTGATGCGGGTAAAATGTTTATGCCCTTATTTAAGGGAATGCCGCAAGTACCTGTACATGACCTTGCAGTACAATCGAGAGATAAAAATTTGGTTGTCGGCACTCACGGAAGATCAATTTACGTTACGGATATAAAGTATATTGAAAAACTCACTCCCAAACTTTTAGCCGAAAATGTTCACCTGTTTCCCGTCGAAGATATTAATTTTGATAAGAACTGGGGAAACAAAGGTTATACATGGGGTGAGCCTGATGTGCCTTCCTTGCAGTTTGTCTATTTTACAGGCTCGAATGGTAAAGCAGTAATTACAATTTTAACGGATGATGATAAAGAATTAAAAACAATTTCCATATCAAGTGATCACGGATTAAATTTCTTCGATTATGATTTAACAATCGATTCCGGTAAAGTTAATTTTTACAAAGAATTCATAAACTCAAAAATCAAGAATGATAATAAATATGAATTCAAAAAAACAGATACGGGGAATACATATCTTCATCCGGGTAAATATAAAGTTGTGATTGAAATAGATGGGAAAAAAGTAACACAAGAATTTGAAGTGAAGGGCGGCAATAAACGAGAACATGTAAATGAGGAGATGGGTCCGTAGGCAATTTAATTTTTACATTTGTCGAGACGCATCGAATGCGTCTCGACGAAAATTCTACGATTCAAATCGCAATTTTCTAAATCCTTCTGAATTCCTTTTATAAAGACCGATTAGGAAGCTAGACTCTATTAAAATCAATTGTTTCTTTTAACCAGTATCCTCCCCCACTTACCATTGAGATTAAATGACAGACGTTTACCATTGGACTTAAACAGTTCATTATTCAGTACATCTTCATATTCGGAGTCTTTTTTTAAGCTCAAATTTACTTTCCTTTTGGAACCACCATTATTCAAAATTACAATTAATTCTTCGTCATTATAACTTCTCGAGAATGCATAAATTTGATTTTCGTCGTTAATCAGAATTGTTTTGTAATCGCCTATTTGTAATGCAATATTATTATTGCGTATAAAAATTAACTTCCGGTAGTGATTAAATAATTCCTTATTGAATTTCACTTTTTCTGGATTTTTTCTCATTGACTGATCAGGCAGAACCGATTCATCCTGATATTTCATATCTTCCCAGATCATTGGTTTGCGGCAATCCGGATCGTTTGCTCCCCACATGCCGGCTTCATCGCCGTAATATATCATTGGTGCTCCTACATATGTCATCTGGAATATAACCATCAGTTTTTGAATTTTTATCTCATTCTCCGTCGGTTTGCGCGTGTCGTAATTAGGATTTGTTCCTTTCGACATTTCAAAATATTTTCCCCAATTTTTATAACTCCCTAAATCACAATTTACAATTTGGGAAGCCATCCTGTTCGAATCATGACTATCAAATAAGTTTTGTTGAACGTACTCTACTCCCCCGGGAAAAGCCTCCCGTAATTTTTTCAGCCTTCTGTCAAATTGTCTGGTTGATATTCTGCTTTTCTTATTAATAAAATATTCAGAACAAGTAAACGCAAAATTATAATTCATCACGGCATCAAATTCATCTCCTTGAAGAAAAGGTTTTAAGGTTCTGATGGAATCTATGATCTCGGCGGTGAGGTATGCTTCCGGATTTATCGATTTAACAAGCTTCCTCCATGCTTTCCAGAAGGGATGTTTCACCATAAAAGCAACGTCCAATCTCCAGCCGTCAATGCCGTCGGTTACTTTCCCGTCCGGCGCCATCCATCTTTTTGTGATTTCAAAAATGTATTTTCGCGGAGCCGCAGCTATCCCGTTTTCATCCTGATTCCATTCGGGTAATTCCTTTACTCCAAACCAGCCTTGATAGTTAAATTTTGTTCCTTTCTGCGGATCATCCCATGATTTTATTTTAAACCAATTTTTATATTCGGATTTTTTTTGATTTTTCAGAACATTCCTGAAAACCCAGCTATTAATACCCATATGATTAAACACACCGTCAAAAATAATTCTCATTCCTCTTGAATGAACATCTTTAATCAATTTAAGCATCAGTTTATCTGCAGATGTCCAGTGCCATGTAACCGGATCGTTAGGATTTTCTTTTGAAATTATTTTTTGGTCTCCTTCGGGATTAGGTCCGAAATAGGGATCTATGTGATGATAAGTTTCAGCATCGTATTTATGACTGGATGGTGACCAAAACACAGGGTTAAGATATATAGCATTAACACCTAATTCTTGAAGATAATCTAGCTTATCAATAATCCCCTGCAAATCACCGCCGTATCTTCTTCTTTGAATATTAAACCATATATCTTTGCCGTTCTTCTTTTCGTACGGCTGAAGTTTGTACCAATCGGATGTCCATGGATGAATTTGCCATGGTGAAGTATTATCGTGCGGATAGGAACCCTTTAATGATTCCGGGATCGGATCGTTGTTTTTATCGCCGTTACAAAATCTTTCGGGAAAAATTTGATACCACACAACTTTCTTTGCCCAGCCCGGAACAAAATCTTTTGTTTTTAAAGTATCATTCTTTAATGTCATTTCGGAACATTCGGTAGAATAATGAAAATTTTTGAACGAAAATAAGAATGAAATGAGAAGAATAAAAGCAGCTGTCTTAATTGCTCGATTATTCATTAACCTCATATCGAAAAATCAATAAAATTGTTTAATTAAATTTATCATTTTCTATCAAAATAATTTAATATTTTGTAATTTTGTGTAATATTAACATGCGGATTGATAATCTTAACGTTCAACAATAGTTATTGAAAATTTTCCGAATAAATATTCATTTATTCTAGTTACTAATTTTTTACTAATTAAGAATAATTTTTTCAACACCATGAAGTCCGAGGTAAAAGATGTCAAATGAATTAAATAAATACAGCAAAAGGTTAACACAGCAAAGATCGCAGGTCGGCTCGCAGGCAATGCTTTACGGAATAGGTTTGACCGATGAAGATATGAAAAAAGCACAGGTGGGAATAGCCAGCATGGGCTGGGAAGGTAATACTTGCAACATGCACCTAAATGACTTTGCAAAATTAGTGAAGAAAGGTGTAAAGGACAGCGATCTGATAGGATTGATATTTCATACTATTGGTGTGAGTGACGGAATTTCAATGGGAACGGCGGGGATGAAATTTTCTCTTCCTTCCAGAGATATTATCGCTGACTCAATCGAAACCGTCATGGGTGCTCAATGGTACGACGCACTTATTGCTATTCCGGGATGCGATAAAAATATGCCCGGCTCTGTAATGGCTATGGCTCGTTTAAACAGACCTAGTATAATGGTGTACGGCGGTACAATAAAAGCAGGATTTTTCAACGGTAAAAAATTGGATATAGTATCAGCATTTGAGGCATACGGTCAATATCTCTCAAAGAAATTTTCGGAAGAGGATTTGGATAATGTACTGCACAACGCATGTCCTGGTGCAGGTGCATGCGGTGGAATGTATACTGCAAACACGATGGCATCTGCAATAGAGACTTTAGGTATGAGTTTGCCGTATAGTTCCTCGTGTCCCGCAAACAGTGAACTGAAAGCGAAGGAATGTTACGAAGCCGGAAAAATGATTAAAGTTTTGCTTGAGAAAGACATTAAACCCAGAGACATTATGACTAAGCAGGCATTTATAAATGCTATTACCGTTGTAATTGCACTCGGGGGTTCAACAAATGCCGCACTTCATCTAATTGCAATGGCAAAATCGGCAAATATAGATCTCACTTTAAAAGATTTTCAAGACGTTTCGGACCGCACTCCTTATATTGCAGACTTAAAACCGAGCGGTCAATATGTTATGGAAGATTTGTATGAAATAGGCGGAGTACCAGCAGTTCAAAAAATATTGCTTAAAGAAGGAATGATTGACGGTAATTGCATGACGGTAACAGGAAAAACTCTCGGCGAAAATATTGAAGAATTTGCCGGCTTAAAAGAGGGACAAAAGATAATAATGCCCTTAAGTAATCCCATAAAAAAAACCGGGCATCTTCAAATACTTTATGGAAATCTTGCCGAAGAAGGTGCCGTCGCTAAAATAACAGGAAAGGAAGGTACTCTCTTTTCCGGTCCCGCAAAGGTTTACGATTCGGAAGAAAATACCTTAAAAGCAATTGAAAATGATGAGGTGGTTCCCGGTGACGTTGTAGTAATAAGATATGAAGGTCCTAAAGGCGGACCCGGTATGAGGGAAATGCTGGAAATTACCGCCGCAATTATGGGCGCAGGTTTGGGCAAAAGCGTTGCACTAATTACCGACGGCAGATTTTCCGGCGGCACCCACGGATTTGTAGTCGGGCACATTACCCCGGAAGCACAAACAGGCGGTAACTTAGCTTTGGTTGAAAACGGCGATACTATTACAATTGATGCTGAAAAAAATATTCTCAAAGTCGAATTATCCGATGATGTTCTTACCGAGCGCCGTTCAAAATGGGTTCAGCCTGAATTTAAAGCCAAGAACGGGATTCTCTATAAATACATCAAATCTGTTGCTTCTGCTTCAGAAGGATGTGTAACCGATGAAATGTAAAAAATCCTTAGGATTTTTTACATTTTGTGAATAAATAGTTACGTTGAAAAAAAATATATTAAAACGTACGGATGAGTGATATTACACTTGTATGCTTTTGTCATTCATCCGTACAAATCCTTACTATCACCTTCTGCCCAAACCGTACATTTATCTTGTAAATTAATATTACGAATTTTTATTATTCTCAATTCTGCGATTAATTTGGGCGTATGAATTTCTCCATATGAATATTTTACTTTGTTTTCGATTTAAATTTTGTTTATGATAATACAAGCTGATTTTTGTAATTAAGCAAACAGGACAGCAATGAAATACTTCGGAATATTTTTAATCGTAATTGTCATTGTGATACTTGCAAGCGTTTTCATTACCAAGGAGCTCAGCAGCAACAGCGAGGCAGATAATGCACGGTTAATTGAAAAAAGTAAAAAAGAGCTTATAGCCGCAGATAAAGCATTTTATAAAGAATCTTTAATAAAGGGAACCGGGCGGGCATTCATTGATTTTGCGGCTAATGAAGTAATTTTGATGAGACAAAAACAATTTCCGGTTATGGGAAAACAAGCATTGGAACAATTATATCAAAATAAAGATACGGTAGCTTTGCCGCTAAAGTGGGAGCCCGTAAAAGCAGAAGTTTCTCCGGACGGGAAGCTGGGATATACTTTCGGTAACTGGCAATACACCGAAGTAGACGATAACGGCAATATTAATCGGACCTACGGAAACTATGTAACAATATGGCAAAAACAAACAGACGGTTCGTGGAAATATGTACTTGACGGAGGTACAACTACACCTGCTCCCGATACCGTTAACTCGCGTCAAAAGAAACAAATTTATTAACTCACATTAATTTTTAATTAATCAATAAATGATTAATCCATAGGGGAACCTTTATAAATTGAAAGGCATGAATGCCGCTGATATAATCCATTTATGCTGATAAATTTTAAAATTAAATTAGGTATAAACAAATGAACTTATTATTTGCAACTATTTTTATACTATTTATTTCCATACAATCGGTTGCACAAACTTATGTGGATTACCTTAAGGAAGGCGATAATTATTTTGAAAAATTCGATAATCTTGATGCATTGAAGTATTATCAAAAGGCATATTTGCTGGCGCCCGAAAAGTATGAAGCTCTGTTAAAATTAACCAGGGCAAACAATGATTTGGGAGAAGAATACTATCTTCAACACGATAGAACAGATGCTAAAAAGTACATTTCGCAGGGTGTTGAAAAAGCGATATTGCTACAACAAAATTTTCCTGATAGTGCATCTTCTTATGCAACCTTGGCTTTGTGCTATGGTAACATGGCTATGTTCGAAGGAGGGAAAGGAAAAGTTAAACTGGCTGAAAAGGTTGAAGTAAATGCAAAGAAAGCTATTAAAATGAATCCGGATGATTTTCTTCCGTATATAATAATGGGAATCTACTATCGTGAAGCTGCAAAATTAAATTGGTTTGAAAAACTATTTGCAAACACATTTTTCGGCTCTGTTCCCGAAGGTACCTTCGAGCAATCGCTGGAAATGTTAAACAAAGCATTGAAGTTAGAACCAAAAGCGATTGTAATTACATATGAACTGGCAAAAACTTACAGGGCAATGGGAAATAAAAGTGAAGAAATTAAATTACTTCGAAAGATAAACGAATTGCCGCTGCTTAACTTTAGAGATAAATACATAATTAACAAATCACGTAAAATACTGAGAGCGGCTGTTAATTAAAACTTATAGATTACTCTGATGTTCCTTACCCGGTCAAATCGTAAATATTAGTAAACTAGTTTCAAGAAATGTAATTTATTGTAAAAAATAGATTTGATTAAAAACAATTTATTATTGAGGTAAAATAATTATCAGTGTTTTTCGACTTTCCTATACTCTTGCATTCCGCCTAATACGTTTTTAGCCTTAAAACCATATTCCCTTAATATTTTTGTCGCAAGTTCAGATCGGTTTCCACTTCTGCAGATTACGGCAATCTCTCTATTTTTATATTTGTTAAGTTCATTTATTCTTTTCTCTAAATCCTGAATAGGGATATTTATTACTCCCCGAATACTTCCAAGAGGTCCGTTTAGTTCCTGTTTAGTTCTTACATCAAGGACAATTAATGAATGCTTATCTTTAATTTGCTTTTTTAGTTCAACTACGGATAAAGTATCCCCAGCAGGCTGCTGTGAATTGCAGGTTAAAACATTGAATGATAAAAGGGCAATAAAGAGAAAGATGAGGTTATATTTTAGTATCCCATTATTCATTATTATTAGAATAATTTTTACGGATTTTTATTCATCTTCATTTAATCCAAGGTAATCTATAAGATGATTATGGGCTTCACGAGGGAGTTCAACATCATATTTTTTATAAAAATCGATAGTCATCTCTACGGTTTTGAAATAAGTACTACAATCGGGACAACTATCCAGATGTTCCTTAATTGCAACACATTTGGGAGAATCAAGATCTTCGCCCAGGCTCTCACATATATGGCTCATTACTTCTTTACATGATACTGTTTCTTGTTTCATGATTGAAATGCCCTATTTATTTCTTTTCTTAAAAATGCTCTTGCTCTGTGTAATCGAGATTTTACTGCGGGGATAGATAAATCCATAACTTTCCCCGTCTCTTCGGTAGATAATCCTTCAACATCTCGTAATAAAAAGACTACCCTATACTCCGGCGATAACTTTTGGATAGCATCATCCAGAATTTTTTTCAGCTCTTTATTTTCAACAATATTATCGGGTATTGTATTCCATGCCGATGCAAAACTATTTTCATAAAGCCCGTCGTTATCTTCAACCGAAACAAAGTGATGCTTCTTTTTACGTAGTTCCATCAAACAATGATTAGCGACAATTCGGTACAACCAGGTTGACAATTTCGATTTACCGTCGAATTGATGCAGTGATTTGACCAGGCTTAAGAATGTTTCCTGCATCGTATTTTCCGCTCTTTCCGGATCTCTGCAAATTTTAAAAGCGAAGTTATATACGGTCTTTTCATAATTTCTAACAAGGTCTGCCATGGCTTTTTTATTACCGATTTTAGCAGATTCTATCAATTCTTCTTCATTCATCAGATGCAATTCTTTTATTAAAGATTCGTTTAAATTTATGAAATTTTACAGTCTCATCCACTTTAAAGTTTTAATAAAATGCGCATTATCATAAATAAAGCCGTCTTAGAATATTACTGTTTGAAAACGGCAAATATAAAAAATTTTTTATTACCGGAATGATCTTTTTTAAAGGTAAGAAATAATATAAATACTTAAATTTCGAGGCTTTTCCATAAGTACCAACTGGCTATAGAATTATACGGTTCCCATCCGTTTTTTAGGGAAATTAAAATTAGCTTTTTTTCGTCTGGTAGTTTTCTTAACTTATACGTAATTTTTGTGGCTTTTTTTAGTCCGAGGTCGTTCACCGGTAGAATATTTAATCTGCCCAGGGTGAATATTAGGAACATATGTACAGTCCAAACGCCGATACCTTTTACTTTTGTTAAATGCTCGATTATTTCGGTATCATTTTTTTTACTAATTCCCTCAAGCTTTATTTGTTTTTTGAGAATTTTGAGAGATAAGCCTTTAATATATATTATCTTTGCAGTGGAAAGGCCTAATTTTCTCAATTCAGCATCATGGGTGGAAAGGATGTCTTCCGGGTTCGGTTGTTTGATAAAATAATTTAAAAATCTTTGCCAGATGACTTCGGCTACAATAATGGATAATTGCTGTCCGATAATCGAGCGAAGTAATGAGTGATAATAATTCCGCTTAGTAGTTAGTTTACAAGGACCGGTTATATCTATTATCTTAGCTAAATTCGGATCATTTTTATAAATCTGTATTATTCCGTTTTCTATTTCGTTAGAATTCATTATAATTAGGCAAGTGAAAAATAATTTAACAAATAATTAAATAAAAACATGTCTCAAAATAAAGATAGTAGTGATATAATAAAAAACAGGTTGTTTACGGGAATGAAGTTAGACAACCTTAAATTAAAAATTAATCAGAAAAATTTTATCGGCGTTAAAGAAGGTGATATTATTTTTCAAGCGGGTGACAAAAGCGACTATATTTATTTGGTAGTAGAAGGTTTGGTGAAACTTAAAATACTAGGCCATTCAGGTAATCCCGTGATCATACGAAGAGATAAAAATGATTTCTTCGGTGAAAGAGAGATAATGCAAAATACCCCGCGAAAATCTTCAGCCGTAGCGGAGAATGATTGTATCTTTTATAAAATAGACGACAAAGGATTAAAAAACCTCATCTCTACCAACAGCCTGATCCAACTAAATCTTTCGCAGGTGGAGGAGGAAACCGGGGAATCTATCAACGGTGATGATCTTTCAACTTTACTAACGGAGAAAACTTCTAATCGGGATACCACCTTAAAGTTTAAGGACGAAGTTTTAGGTAATTCCGGACTTCAAGAAAATGATGCAATTAAAAATATTAAGGAGCTGGAAGAATCGTCCGGGGAAACTGAGGACGATAATTTAGAACAAGAGAGCACAATTTCGGATCTATTTGCACCTGAAGAACCGGCTAATGCCGTCGAAAGGGAAGACATAGAATCTACTGGAATTGAGGAATCGATAGAAAATGATAATACTTACGATGCTGAAAATAATTCTAAATTGGATGATGAAGAAATAACGGATGAAGAGAGGAATGATGAAATAAATGAAGTGGAAACTGAAGACGATATTAATTGGAGTTTTGGCGAATCTTCAATTGACGAAGAACTTCGAGATTCAATTTTGGAAGAGTCTGAAAATATACCGGATGCTCCGGAAAAGTTTCAAATTGAGGAAACGGAATCTGAGAAATCCGTGGAGGCTGAAGAAGAACAATTTTATAATTTGGAAGGGGCTTCCGATCAACCTGCCGAGACGGGAAATATGGATGATGAACTTTGGATACATAAACTAGAATCAACACTAAATGCCGTCAACAATATCAACTCTCAAATTGATTTTGAGGAAATTAGACTATCTATTATAGATAATCTAAAATATATAATTGGTGTGGAAACTGTAAGATTGTTTTTGATAAAGAAAGAAACCAATGAATTAATTGCCGTTGTACAAGACGACAATGGTTCCCATCAAATAAAACTTGCGATGGGTGAGGGACTCACAGGTTATGCTGCTGAACAAAATGAGATCTTAAATATCAAAGATGCCGTATCTGATAACCGTTTCAACCCTTCCTTAGAAATAATTGATGACTTAGTTGTGAAGGATATACTGTGCTTCCCCTTAGCTAATAAAGCGGAAGAAGTACTGGGAGTTGTCCAGCTTATTAACAGTAAAAATGGTGAGTTCACAAAAATAGATGAGAAAGTATTATATTTATTTTCTCCACATATTATTACTTCTTTTGAACGAACTGAAAGATTTGATAAACTTATTCACGATGAACAATGGATATTTCTGGAAAAGTTTTCAAATTTCTTAATACAGGACATCACAACGCCGCTATTAACTATTAAACATTATGCCGATTTCATTAAAAGAAAGAACATTTCTGCAGAAGTAAACCAAGTTCTGGATATGCTAAGCGAACGGGCAAATTGGGATTTTCGATCTTCTGCAACCCACTAAAAAATACGCTTTAGGAAATCAAACAATTCATTTTCAGCAGTTAATTTCGCTGAAAGCATGAATGAAATACTTCGTCTTTTCGCAGAATATGTTGAATAGAGAAATGTTAACTTATTTAAGAATATGAAATTGATGCTCTGGTAATTTAGACAAGAAAGCTTTCACACAGGTTTG
>CAVVVS010000073.1:0-3739 GCA_963751355.1 uncultured Ignavibacteriales bacterium
AACAAAATGAATCCAAAAAGAAAGCGGGCTTTCGATGTTTACCGAAAGCCCGCTTTCTTTTTGTGGTAGGCACGAGTGGATTTGAACCACCGACTTCTACCGTGTCAGGGGGATTCGGGTAGTTGGTCTACCTGAATATATAGGAAAAATTGATGATAACATTGGTAACAGAAGCATGTGTTACCAATCGTCCGAACTCTTTTTGAAAAGTATCGCCTTATCCAACTATTTTGTCAATGTAATCGAGTTGGCGTTCAAATAGCTTCCCGTATCCGATGCGAAGTTTATAAGTTTCAGGGTATCCCCTGGATGCTCAGCAATGCTGGCGATACGATACCCTTGATACTCTGCCCCTCATATGCTCACCGTACCTCTTTTATTTTGGGCGTTTAAAACGCTCTCTTCAGTCCTTTCAGCTCCGAAATTATTGGAGCAACCTCCCTATCAGATTTGATTAAAGCTTGAACAGGTTCCTGCCGATAATCTGAAAGTCGGTCGGCCAGGTAAATAGGGCTGATTCCTGCCAAGCTCAATGGATAATATTCCAACTCTAACGGGTTTTCAGAGGTCAGGTCCCGTCAAATGAACCCAGCGCAGTCAAGAAATGCAGACCTCATTTTAGGGCATCCGGCTTTCCGTTTTTTCTTATTATTAAAACTTTGGAGAGAAAGGGTAGTTGTTGAATGAAAAAGCGATCACTGCAATTCAAACTCATTGTCGGCGGCATGCTAATTGTTTTGATTCCCTTGACGATCGTGGGGTTTTTCGCGGTCGATAAGTCCTCCAAGGCCTTGGTCAACATGGGCGTCGGCAACGCCGAGCTGACCGCCCAGACGATTGCCAACATGGTCGACCTGGTGCTGGCCGAAGAAATCAAGCTTGTGGATGAATTGGCGGCCGACCCGGCAACGGTGGACGCGGCGGAGGCCGTTGCCACCACAGGGGTCGCCGGTGCGGCCGATACCGATTGCGGTGTTGGACCGCAAGCTGCAGGCCGCCATGAAAAGATCGGCAAAGACTACGAGGGGCTTTTCGTCACCGACACCAAAGGGGTCATTTTTGCCGACGGCATCGGGGGCAAGTACAAGGGCATCGACGTGTCGCCGCGGTCCTATTTCCAGGAAGCTGTCGCGGGAAAAGCGGCCGTTTCCGATCCGGTCAAGTCCAAGGCGACCGGCAGTGTCGTGGCCCCCGTGGCCGTTCCCATCTATTCCCCTTCCGGTAAGCATCGTCGGCACGGTGGCCGCCGTTCTCGACATCAATTTCCTGGTCGAGAAAATCACCTCGATGAAGATCGGCCAGACAGGCTATCCGGCCATCATCAGTGCCGACGGTCTAACGGTGGCGCACCCGAATAAAGACCTTATCCTGAAACTCGACCTGAGCCAGGTGCCGGAATTGGCCGTCCTGTACAAGGCGATCAAATCCAGCAAGACGGGCATGGTTGAATACACCTTCAAGGATGTTCCCAAGATCGGCGGCTTCGCCCAGACGAACGTGGTGGACTGGCATGTCCTCGTGACCCAGAACGCGGATGAATTCCTGGCCGCCGCCCACACCATCCGCAACGTCATCCTTATGGTAGGGACCGGGTTTCTGGCTTTGACGATCCTGGGCGTGCTGTTTTTTGCCCGCACCATCAGCCGGCCGATCAATCGCATCGTGGCCATGCTCAACACCGGGTCCGACGAGGTGGCCTCGGCTTCCGGCCAGGTTTCTGCAGCCAGCCAGTCGCTGGCCGAGGGGGCTTCGGAGCAGGCGGCCGCCATCGAGGAGACCTCCTCCTCGCTGGAGGAAATGGCCTCCATGACCCGCCAGAACGCCGACAACGCCGGCCAGGCGGACAAGCTGATGCGCGATGCCAACGACATCGTGGGCCGGGCCAGCCGGGCCATGGACGAGATGACCGCCTCCATGGGCGAAATCTCCAAGGCCAGCGAGGAAACCCAGAAAATCGTCAAGACCATCGACGAGATCGCCTTCCAGACCAATCTGCTGGCCCTGAACGCCGCGGTCGAAGCCGCCCGGGCCGGCGAGGCCGGGGCCGGGTTCGCGGTGGTGGCCGACGAGGTCCGCAATCTGGCCATCCGGGCCGCCGAGGCCGCCAAGAACACCTCCAAGCTGATCGAGGATACGTCCGGCCGCATCCAAAACGGTGCCGGACTGGTGGAAACCACCCATAAAGCGCTTCCGCGAGATCGCCGAGGCCGCCGCAAGGTGGGCGACCTGGTGGCGGAAATCGCCGCGGCCTCCAGCGAGCAGGCCCAGGGCATCGAGCAGATCAACAAGGCCGTCTCCGAGATGGACAAGGTGGTCCAGTACAACGCCGCCACTGCCGAGGAGTCGGCTTCGGCCTCGGAGGAAATGAGCGCCCAGGCCGAACAGCTCAAAGCCATCGTGGACAATCTGGCGACGATCGTGTCGGGCGGTCGCGAACAAGGCGCCGACCGCGGCAGTTCCCAAGCCCGGATATCCGGATCGTCAACCAGACCGGCGCCGAAGGCCGCCACCGCAAAAGCCAGCAAGGACGGGCAAGCTGCCACAACTGCCGAAAAAGCCATCCCCTTCGACGAGAATGACGCGTTTGGGAATTTTTAAATGACCTACCCCGCTGCGGCCGGTGGACGCTAATGCCCCAATGGAGTGTCCGCCGGCCGCATATCGATCTGCAAAGGACATGCGATATGGATGAAAACAAGGCAGGCAAATACTTGACGTTTAAACTGGCCGACGAGGATTATGGCATTTCGTTGCTCAAGGTGAGGGAAATCATCGGCATGATGCCGATCACCAGCGTGCCGCGTACCCCGGAGTTTATCAAAGGGGTCATCAACCTGCGCGGCAAGGTTATCCCGGTCACCGATCTTAGGCTTCGTTTCGAAATGAATGAAAACGCGTACACGGATCGGACCTGTATCATCGTCGTGGAGGTATCAAGCAGGGAGACAATCATCCAGGTAGGCATCGTCGTGGATGCCGTTACAGAAGTGCTGCCAGTCAAGGCCGAGGAAATCGAGCCGGCACCCGAATTTGGCGCCAAAGTGGACACGCAGTACATCCTGGGCATGGCCAACATGGATGGGGCTGTCAAGATCCTCTTGGACATCGATCGCGTTCTAACGGCGGACGAGATCGCCGATTTGGAAAAGGCGGCGTGAGCAGTCTTCAAAAATAAGAAAACAAAGCTTTAATCAACCAATGGGCGGGTGTTCTACAACATTGTTTGGTGGATGTTAATTTGGCGTCGGTTAGCCAAATCATTTGGTATCCAAAACCATCCTGACGGTTTTGGCCAGATCGGCGTAAGTAATGGGCTTCCTAAGAATGGCATATGCCCCTATGGTTTCCATTGCTTGCGTATTGAGCGCCTCGCTAAACCCGCTGCAGAGAATGATGGGGATATCCGGGCGAATGGATCTCATTTGGCTGGCCAGTTCATCGCCGGCCATCTTTGGCATGGTCATGTCGCTGATGATCAGATCGTATTTTTGAGGATCCGAGCGGAAGGCCTCTATGGCGTCGATGGCGCTTGCTCTGGTTTCCACCCGGTAGCCAAGCCTTTCCAGTAGATCACGGCCAAGGTCGATCAACGATTTTTCATCGTCCACAAATAAAATGCTTTCCCATCCGGTGGGCAATTCCTGCGCATGTTCTTCGTAGGTTTCAGTAAAGGTTCCAACTACCGGTAAAAACACGTTAAACGTCGTACCAACTCCAGCTTCGCTATAAACCTTGATGC
>CAVVVS010000074.1:0-88086 GCA_963751355.1 uncultured Ignavibacteriales bacterium
TAGGCGGATATCCTTCCGAGATTCCAAAATTGACTTATAAGGATTTTATAAATTTTCACAAAAAATATTATAATCCATCTAATAGTTATATCTTTTTATATGGTGATGCAAATCTTGAGAAAGAACTTCAATTTATTGATTCAGAATATCTTTCAAAATTTGTGCGAAGTAAGGAAAGTATAAGTATTCCTCTGCAAAAACCTTTCGAAAAAATGAAAGAAGTAACTGCTGAATACCCCATGACCGATGGCAGCAAAACCGAGAACCAATCTTATCTGAGTTTGGATATCGTTTCGGGTGAAAGCACAGACCAAACTATGGTAATGAGTTTAAATATAATTGCAGATGTACTGGTTAACCAGGAATCTGCTCCTCTTCGATTAGCTTTACAAAAGGCTGGTGTAGGTAAAGAGGTTCATGCCAATTTAGATGATTTACAACAAAACGTTTTTCAAATCGTTGTTCAAAATGCAAACCCATCCGACAAAGAAAAATTTTATAACATAGTAAAATCTACATTTAAGGATGCTGCAGAAAAGGGAATTGACAAGGAAGCTGTAGAAGGCACCATTAACAGAATGGAGTTCAGGCTTCGTGAAGGAAATACTTCTCAGAAAGGATTAACTTACAACTTCCAGATTTTACGTAACTGGTTTTTTAAGAATGATCCTTTTTCGGGCATCGAGTATGAAAAACCGCTTGCCGAAATTAAAAATTCTATAAAAAAAGGTATTCTGGAATCGATCATTAAAAATAATTTATTAAATAATCCATTCTCATTATTAATTGTGTTGAAACCAAAACCGGGTCTCGAGAAAGAAATAAATGCTAAAATGGAATCGGAGCTCAAAGATTACAAATTGTCGCTCAATAGTGATGAAGTTGAAGCCCTGGTAAATGATACGAAGGATTTAATGGAATATCAAAAAAGGGAAGATAATCCGGAAGAACTGGCAACAATTCCCATGTTAAGTTTGAAGGATATTAATACTAAATCCGAGTGGTATTCGATAAAGGATGAAAAAGTTTCCGGCATCCCTCTTTTATATCATGAAGAATTTACAAACAACGTGGTTTATACAAAACTCCTTTTTGATGAGCGTGTATTACCTGCCGAGCTTATTCCGTATTCTGCATTGCTTGCGGAGGTGCTGGGAAGTTTGAATACGGAGAATTACTCTTACGGCGATCTTGATAAAACGTTAAACATACATACCGGAGGCTTCAGCACTTATTTAAATACTTATTTGGAAAACCAGCAGGATAAAAATCTCGATTCAAAATTTATAGTTTCTTCGAAAGCTATGAAAAATAAAGTTGGAAAAATGTTTGAACTTCTGGATGAAATCATAAATAAAACTCGTTATACTGATATAGCACGATTAAAAACAATTCTTGTCCGTCATCAGGCAAGATTGGACAGCAGGGTAAAACAAGATGGTTACGGCTTTACCCGTATGCGGCTTCTTTCCTATTTTAGTAATGAAGGCGTGTTTAACGAATTAACGCGTGGTATTGATTACTATCGTTTTATAACAAATTTGACCGATAATTTTGATCAAAAAGCAGATGAAATAGCAGCAAACCTGGTTAAAACTGCGAAGCTTCTTTTTAATCAGCAAAATCTTATTGCAGCGGTTACCTGCGGGGAAGACGATTATGATGTATCGGCAAAAGAATTAAATTCATTTGTTAAAACTTTACAAGATAATAAAACAGTATACACGAATTGGACGTTTAATCTTGAAAAGAAAAATGAAGGATTTCAAACCGCATCAAAAGTTCAATATGTTTTAAAGGGATATGATTTTAAAAAATTAGGTTATAAGTGGACCGGTAAGATGTTGGTTCTGAATCAAATACTTTCCAGGGATTGGTTACAAAACAGAGTTCGTGTATTGGGAGGTGCTTACGGCGGTTTCAGTTCTTTTTCCCCTTCCGGGCAGGTGATATTTGCTTCATATAGAGATCCTAATTTAAAACAAACATTGGACAATTATGATGCAACTCCTGGTTTCCTGGAAAAGTTTAATGCTGACAAACCGGAAATGACCCGTTTTATAATTGGTACGATTGCGAGGATCGACCGACCGATGACTCCTTCTCAAAAAGGGGACGTTGCGGTTGAACGATATCTTGAAAAAACCACACCGGAAGATGTTCAGGCAATACGGGATGCAATTTTATCTACTACGCCGAAGGATATACGGTTAATGAAAAAACTTGTGACTGATATTCTGGCGCAGAATACATACTGTGTTTACGGGAATGAAGAAAAAATAAATACTCAAAAAGAACTGTTTAATAATGTTGAAAAATTAAAACCGTAATTCTATTTTTCATAATAAATTACTGAAATAGACTTTCTTAGAATGAATGCATGTTCAAAAGCATGCATTCATGCATTACTCTTAAAAATAAATTATGAAATAAAGCAATGGAGGCTTATTTTTTAATTTTACATCCCTGTGTACCTTCCATTAAATTTCATTATCCTATAGAATATTATTCCATAAAATGTGCGTCAATCTACATAACATCACCCGCTTTTAGACTCTCACCGTACATTTAACTATTTTTTATTTAATGAATTACAATTTTTTATGAAAAGGAAGGGCTATTATGAAAATGAGATTTCTAGGAAACACAGGAATAAAAGTTTCCGAACTATGTTTTGGTGCAATGACATTCGGCGGGAGGGGATTCTGGAAAATAATAGGAGAAGTAGATCAGAAGAATGCGGATGAATTAGTAGGTATGGCAATAGATGGCGGAATTAATTTTTTTGACACTGCTGATGTTTATTCAGAAGGACTTGCCGAAGAAATACTTGGAAAAGCATTGGGGAAGAAAAGAAAGGAAATTATTCTTGCGACTAAAGTGAGAGGAAGAACAGGAGAAGGACCGAACGATGTTGGACTATCCCGCAATCATATAATTGAAAGTTGCAACGAAAGTTTAAAAAGATTGGGTACTGATTACATCGATTTGTACCAGGTTCATAGTTTTGATCCTTATACGCCGCTTGAAGAAACTATGCGAGCATTAAATGACCTGGTGAGATCAGGAAAAGTCAGGTATATCGGAGTCTCTAACTTTACAGGCTGGCAATTAATGAAAGCGCTTTCTATTTCGGAAAAATACAACCTGGAAAAGTTTGTTACCCTGCAAGCCTATTATTCGTTAGTTGCCCGTGATCTTGAAAATGAATTGGTTCCGCTGAGCCTCGATCAAAATTTGGGAATTCTACCTTGGAGCCCGCTAGGCGGAGGATTTTTGACCGGGAAATACAGGAGGGGAAAAGAAAGACCGAAAAATACAAGAAGAAGCAGTGCGGAAGACCAATTTCTTCAATTTGACGAAGAGAAAGGTTATGACATCGTAGACGAACTTGAAAGAATTGCAGGAAATCACAACGCAACAATCCCTCAAGCCGCATTGAATTATTTATTAAGAAAACCGGGCGTTTCTTCTGTAATAATTGGTGCAAAGAATAAAGAACAATTAACAGATAATCTAAAAACAACTGATTGGGATATGACGCCGGATGAGGTTTCTAAATTAGATGAAATTAGTACTCCGCCCAGAGCATATCCGTACTGGATGTTAAAAAGAACAGTTCAAGATAGATAAAGATTGAGAGAAAAATTTATGAGTATGTTATTTAGTCCGTTAAAAATTAAGGGAATTGAATTAAAGAATAGAATAGCAGTATCGCCCATGTGCCAGTACTCAAGCATTGACGGAATGCCTACGGATTGGCATTTAGTTCACCTCGGAGGTCGTGCAGTCGGCGGCGCCGGATTAATTATACAAGAAGCCACTGCTGTTTCTCCGGAAGGAAGAATTTCACCGGATGATGCCGGTATATGGGATGATAAACAGGTTGAAGCTTATAAAAGTATCACATCTTTTATTAAATCGCAAAATGCAGTACCCGGAATCCAAATTGCTCATGCCGGAAGGAAAGCTTCAACTTATGTCCCATGGAAAGGGAAAGGTGAGGTAAAACAAAGTGAAGAAGGCTGGCAGACTTTAGCTCCGAGTGAAATCAAATTTGCTGAAAATTATCCGCTTCCTAAAGAAATGAACAAAGATGACATTCAAAGAGTAGTTAAACAATTTAAAGAGGCTGCGGAAAGAAGCATTCGTGCCGGTTATGAAGTTATTGAGCTTCATATGGCGCACGGTTATCTTGTGCATGAATTTCTATCCCCGCTTTCAAACCATCGCAAAGATGAATACGGCGGAAGTATCGAGAATCGGATTCGCCTTGCATTGGAAATAGTAAAAAAGGTAAAGGAAGTAGTACCTGAAAAGATAGCACTGTTTGTTCGAATCTCTGCATCAGATTGGAAGGAGAACAGCTGGGATATTGAGCAATCCATACATCTTGCCCGGGCGCTTAAAAATGCTGGAGTAGATTTAATTGACTGTTCAAGCGGTGGAAACGCGGTTGATGCAAAAATTCCGGTTGGACCCGGGTACCAGACCCAATTTGCCGAAAGGATTAGAAAAGAAACAGGTATCCTCACCGCTGCGGTTGGAATGATAACTTCGCCGGAACAAGCAGAACATATTATTAAAACCAATCAGGCTGATCTTGTTGTATTAGCCAGAGAGCTATTGCGTGATCCTTATTGGGCATTACATGCTGCTAAAAAATTAAATGTTGATGTTAAATGGCCTGTTCAATATAGAAGGGCTAAATAAAATAATTATTATCTAAACTAAAATAAGTATACAATGGAAAAAGATAAATTAAACAGCGGAAAAATTAACTTTTCTTCTAAAAACGAACGGGTGTTTAACCAAGGTGCTGATCGTCTTCGTACACCCGAAAGAATTAAACGCCTTGAAATAAAAAAGGTAGTCGATTTATGCTTGGAGCGGAGCGATATAAAATCTGTGCTGGATATCGGTACCGGCAGCGGTTTATTTTCGGAAGAATTTTCAAAAAGAGGATTGAGAGTTAACGGCGTGGATACAAATCCCGAAATGGTGACAGCCGCAAAAAGATTTGTTCCGCAAGGAATGTTCAAAACTGCGCCTGCCGAAGAAATACCGTTCAATGATAGCGAATTCGATTTAACTTTTATGGGATTAGTTTTTCACGAGGTTGACGACTACTTGAAAGCGTTAAAAGAAGCCGGCCGTACTGCAGCTAAAGAAGTAGCTATGCTGGAATGGTATTATAAGACAGAAGATTTCGGTCCGCCCTTAGAACACCGGTTGAAAAAAGATTTTATAAAAAATCTAGCCGAAGAAGTAAGTCTGAAAAATTTTGAAGCTATTGAACTAGAATATCTGGTCTTATACCGCTTTTCTAAATAAATTTTTAGCTTTTCACAGTGAGCAGGTCTAATAGTAATTTACGTCTTATTTATTAATCTTATTAATTATGATACGACCTTAGTAAAATATAAAATTATAAATAAAAGTGATCTGACCTTATTACCTTACTCATAACTGTTCCTGCAGCACAAAAGGTAATAAGGTCATTATTATATAGCATTTCTTATTCTTATTAGGTTTATTAAATGGATAAGGTTTTTCTCTGCATAAAATTGTTTATAAACGATCAACCGAAGCATTCGAATTTGAACATTTAATCCCTTGGGCTGTCAGATAAACCATCGTTCAATCCGAATTTTTGATCTTAACAATTGCTCAGAAGTTAAACGAAAAATTAATTCCGATTGGTGTTTGCCCGACATTCATGACAGCTGGAGAAGATGTATTAGGAACATTCGTAAAGAGACTTCGATAATATTTCCCAACGGTTGAACCGATTGCGTAAGACATCAATGCTGCAGCAATGGCATCGGAAAACCAATGCATTCCACCCCGATGAAAAGAAGAAACTCCGTATATCATATATGCGACATAACTATATCCTAAAATCTTCAGCCACGTCTTATGAGGATAAAAATTTGTTAAAGCAGCCACCACCGCCATTGTGGATGAAGTGTGCCCCGATGGCCAACCCCAAAAAATTCCGCCCCTCATAAAACCGAATTTAAAAGTTTTGCTCAAACTTTTCATTTCGTTATTATGTCGCCAATCGGGATGAGCTCTTCCCGTAATAGCTTTTAAAAGTGAGTTATATAAAAACGCAATCAGACTAGACTGAAGTACCGCAAAAGATGCTCCTAATGCTTGATTATCGGGTTTGAATTTACCGTAAGCATATAAAGAACCGCTAATAATAAACGGAAAAAGTGTACCTATATGGATGATAGGCGATGCGAGGTTTCCTAATGCTTCATGTTGATTAAAATAATGTTCTACGTGATAATCAACATTTGTATTGACAAGTAATGCAGTGGATGCAACTGCGGCCAAATGAAGATATAAATTACTCCCCTTGAAACTATTAAGTATATTATTGCCGAAGTTGCTGAATAAGGTCAAGTTTGGGGGGGCAGGGTTCGAGTTATTTTGAATAGACAAATTCCGCAGCCGGTTTTTATAAAAAAGCGGATTATTATTTAATGGTACTTTTAATGATAAATTTGTATGAGAACCCTTTAAACCGTGTAATTCCATCATCCCATCTAAATAAAGAGGTTTGCTGAAGTTTTGTGCGTTAATGATTTTCGAACCGGAAAGGAAACATAAAAATAATAATTCAATAAAAATACTGTGCCTGCGGATAAGCGTTTTCATATTTTACCGATATTTTGTTTTAGTTCATTTATAAAAAAATTTAACTGTACGACTCCATGTGAAGGAACTGCAGTTGTTATTTTATCATTAATAATTGTCGGGATTTTTTGTCACCACAAATTACTAATTGACAAACTACTATCAATTCCCAAAATATTTAAGTCCAAAGTGTAATCTTGTGATTTGCCTCCAATTTGACTGATTTGCCTTATACTTATTATCAAATATTTCAGATTCTAAACTTAGATTTATTTTTAGTCGGCGACTGTTTTATTATACTAATGGGTTAGAATAATTGTGAGGCATTTGCACGCATAATAATTTAAAAAATTGTTGCTTTTCACAAATTATTTTTCTAATCTTAATAATAATTTTGAAAAGGGAAATTCAAAATTTAATTCTATTCATCCCTTAATAACCTCAGCACAATAAATATTCAAATTATTCAGTTTTAAGACAAATTCCGGATTAGAAATTATAGGTGTTTCATTCACCTTATCAGCAGCGGAGCTGAAATTATATCCATATAAAATTTGAGGCTCATTTTTTCCGGAGCGGTATCATGTAATCTTTTATATGTTACCGAGATCAGATATTAATTACTCAAAAGGCTCAATTAAAATTATTCCCGCACGGAATTGAAATAGGGAATTATGAAAAATTATAATCAGCGGCAAAAATAATAATAAATAAATAAGGGGGGTAATATGCCACCAAAATCTCCGACAATAGACATGCATTGTCATCCTTCGATGAAAACATGGTTGTTCAATTCGAATTTTGAGGATGATCATTTGGCTTTCTCTCGCGATTTTTTCCCGACGGATATGCGCGTTGACTATCCGAAGATGGTGCATGGAAAAGTAGATTTAATAATGTCTGCAGTTTATTTGACAGAATATAATTTGCTGAACGACTGCAAAAATATCACTCAGTTGAGTAAGACATTATTCTTGTTATGGAAGGATATGGAACGTAAAGTGGAAAGAGCCGATAAACCGGATAGGCCATTTGAGCAGACCATTGAAATTATTGAACATTTTGAGAAAAAAATTGAGCAAGCATCTAATAAAGGCTGTAAGGTTGCGGTAGTAAAAAATTACGACAGTATCGAAACTAATCTTAACAAGGGCAATAAAATTATTTTGCATACTATTGAAGGAGCCCACAGCCTCGGAAGAAGCATGAACGGCACTGCTCCGGATTATATAGCAAATCTCGATGAATTGTTCAACCGGGGAGTTTGTATGATAACATTGGGGCACTTTTATTCGAATGATATTGTGGCGCCTGTTGAAGCTATCCCTGATTCAATGAGGAAGGAATTAGGATGTTTAACCCCGAAAGATCTTACTCTCGGATTAACGCAGGCGGGAGAAAAAGTTGTACAACATATGTTTGATATAGGAATGATTGTAGATTTAACACATTCGACTCCTGTTGCAAGGAAAAGAATTTTTGAAATAAATGATTCACTCGGTCCTAATAAACGTCCGCTTGTATTTTCTCATGTTGGTACAAATAAATATTTTAATCATCCAATGAATCCTACGGATGATGAAATTCTCAAGATACAAGAATGTGACGGTGTTATCGGTATTATCTTTTATACCTACTGGTTAATGGGTAATGAAGAAGGTGACCCGTTTCCAACTTTTATTGATTTTAACCCGGAAAACGGTATGGAGTATCTAATCCGAACAATTGATCATATACACTCCTTAACCGGCAGTTTCGACAACATTGCAATCGGGACTGATTTTGACGGTTTCACAGATCCTCCTGATGATTTGTACAATACATCTAAAATTGATCTGTTTAGAAACAGACTTAGCAATAAATACGGTGCCGGGGATGCAGAGAAAATTTTAGGAGGTAATGTTTTAAGAGTTCTGCAGAAAGGCTGGGGCAAAATATAAAATTACAAAAATTTACGCGGAAGGCCGGCTAAAATATTGCGAACCGAATAAAGGTTTGGATTAGGATTGCTCACAATCAATGAAGGGAATGTTATGCATTATTGTGAGAAAAATTGTTTATATATAAACGAATTGAAACTAATTTTCCGGGTAAATGCTATTTAAGTAGTGTTGCTGACTTTATACAAATAACTGCATATCGGGATTCAGTGTAACTAATTACTCAAATTGTCCGACTATGAATTTTAAACTCAAGGAAGTCAGGAATTCTATGAATATTCATCAATTTTATATATGAGTACGCTCTAAAAAGCTCAGACGAGGCATTCTGAACAAAGCGAAGAATCTCTGACTCATTATAATATAGGAGACTCTTCAGTTGTTGTCCTCCTTCAGAAGGCATTTATATCCTTTTTAGAGCTGACTCACTTATGTATATCAAAATCATTTGTGTTAATAGCCGCTGAATTGAATTTATTATTAATCAAGTAGTCAACTTTAATTAATTACATGCGTTCAATTATACCACGCTAAATATTATTCACCTTTTTAAAAAGTTTAACTCCGATATATGCAGTTAAGGCATATGCTCAAGGCAATTTTTATTCTACTGCACCATATCTTCTGAAATACTTTCAAAATTAAACTATCGGCTAATTATACCAGCATAAAAATACATGCAATTAATGATTTTTGGTGAATTTGTAAATAAACCTTAAAATCAACTAAATTGTATTTCCAATTATAAAGTATTCGCTAATTTATTCTAATTGTTTTTCATTAAAAATTCTTGTACTTATCTTTGCAGACGGGGTAATGTTTATCATTAAAACAAAATTAAAATTTATACGATCCAAAATTTAGAAATCTTGAAATATGAGTAAGAAAAAAAATATATTAATATGGCAGCATCACCTTCAGGAAGAAATTGATGCGGCTTTTTTATATCGAGTCCTTGCTGATCAAGTAGAAGATTCAAAAAGGAAAGAGATTTACTTACGGTTAGCTGAAGTTGAAGATAAACATACAAAAGCCTGGGGAGATCTGCTTGTTAAAAACGGTATCAGGGTAAAGGTGCTTAAACCATCGAGGCAGGCAAAAATTCTGGCCTGGGCATCTAAAAAATTCGGCTCATGGGTATTATCACGTGCATTGATGAACGAAGAAGCTGATGAAGTAAAATCATACATGGGACTTTATAAAACCAGTTCCGATGAATCCACAAAAAATATAGCCCTCAGGCTTGCCAAAGATTCTGCCGAACATGCAGGTGAACTAATGGATATAAAGGGAGTAAGCGAAGAACCCTGGCACAAATCTGAGTCTGGCGGGATGTTAAGAAATGTAGTTTATGGTTTTAATGACGGCTTAACGGCAAACTTCGGATTAATTGCCGGAGTTATCGGTGCAAGCGTTGCACCTCACATTATTTTAATCTCGGGAATATCCGGAATGATTGCTGATGCACTTTCGATGGGGTCTTCCGGTTATCTGGCTGCTATAAGCGAAAAGGAAGTATATGAACATGAAATAATGATGGAACGTGAAGAAATACGATTGATGCCCGAACTTGAAACGGAAGAATTGGCCCTAATTTATGAATCAAAGGGTATGAATAAGGAAGATGCAAAAGCGCTTGCAGCAGATGTCATGGAAAATCCCGAACAGGCGCTGGATGAAAAAGTAAAAGAAGAACTTGGAATAGGTGAGCAAGTTATAAGCCCCTTCCGTGAAGGCTGGATTACAGGACTGGCAACTGCGATTGGAGCTTTGATTCCCATATTTCCATTTTTCTTTTTCGGAGGGGAAACAGCAATGTGGATTGCTTTTATAATTGCAATGATCGCTCACTTTGGCGTAGGCGCGGCGCGCAGCTTTTTTACGGGTCGAGGAATATTCAGAAGCGGATTTGATATGTTTATTGTCGGGTTTGGAATAGCTGCAGCCGGTTATTTCCTTGGCGAATTTATTGCTCATTTATTATAAAATTTGAGGAGGTTAGTATGAATATTAAAGATTCAACATTTCTAATTACAGGTGGAAGTGCCGGAATAGGTAAAGCAACTGCAAAACTTTTAATTGAAAAGGGAGGCAAAGTTGCAATTACAGCCAGGGGAAAAGAGAGATTACTCAAAACTGCGGAAGAAATAGGGGCATTCCCGATTCATGCTGATGTTGCTGATTCAGAAGTTATTGATCGAGTTTATGAAGAATTTCTTAGCAAATTTAAGAAACTTGATTGTCTGATTAACAATGCGGGTATCGGCGGCGGTTCTGATTTAACAACATTGAGTATTGATGATTTTATGAAAGTTTATTCTGTAAATGTTTTCGGAGCGGCTATGATGGCTAAAAAAGCAGCAGATTTATTCAAAAAGAAGAATTACGGAAATATTATTAATATCGGTTCTACAGCAGGCTCAAAAGGTTATGTAGGGGGAACGGTCTATTCTTCTTCCAAACATGCTTTAAAAGGAATGACTCAATGCTGGCAGGCTGAATTAAGAAAATATAATGTGAGAGTAATGCTTCTTAATCCAAGTGAGGTACGTACTTCGTTCGGCGGAGTTGAATCGCCGGAAGTTCCGAACAGGCTCAGAGGTCAAGAAATTGCACATGCAATAGTGTCTGTCCTGGAAATGGACGATAGGGGATTCATCCCTGAATTTGCGGTTTGGGCAACGAATCCTTTTTAATATTTCTGAATCTAATGCCAGAGAAGTGGTATATAATTATGCAAAAAATAAATTGATTTAAAAAGAAAGGGGTATATATTGAAAAAAAACGCAGTAGTTTTATTTGCATTTACGTTTTTTATTTTTATTTCCGGATGTAATAATCACGCGAGAGAAAATGCCCTGCAATGGAATGATAATTTAGAGGCTGCGGTTAAAATAGCTAAGAAGGAAAATCGTTCAATACTGGTCGACTTTACGGGATCGGATTGGTGTATTTGGTGCAAAAGATTGAGTAAAGAAGTGTTCTCACAGGATGATTTTATAAATTATGCAAAGAATAATTTAGTACTGGTAAAAATTGATTTTCCTAGGAGTATACAACAAAGTCCCGCAACGGTTTATTATAATAGACAATTAGCCGAAAGATTCGGAGTGAAGGGATTTCCTACTATTGTATTGCTAGACAGCAAGGGCTATATAGTTGCTACTACCGGTTATAGAGAAGGCGGAGCTGCAGCTTACGTGTCCCATCTTCAATCTCTGCTAAAGAATATGTAATAAGCACAAATTAATTTTGACAACATTATTTTAAGCCGCTTTGCCAGAGGCGGCTATTTTATATCACCTTCAATAAAATTATTCTGTTATACAACCCTTTTAATTTCCTAATCCTGTATTTAATAAAATTTCAGAAAAAATTTCCCTTCTTTGTTATAAGATTTTATTTAAATATTTTCTTATTTTCATCAAACCCATTTCTTAATAAAACAAAAAAACAAACATGAATCCCTGGAAAGGATTAAAAGATCTTTCAAGTAACATGTGGATAATATTTTTTACTACCTTGATAAACAGAGCCGGTACAATGGTTCTGCCTTTCCTTGCTTTATACTTAACACAAAAACAAAAGGAATCGGCTTCAAGCGCCGGGTTGGTGATAGCATTTTACGGTATCGGCGCATTGGTTACCGCACCTTTCGTAGGAAAACTCAGCGACTATTTCGGGGAGTTAAAAATAATGAAATTTTCGTTGTTCGGTGCAAGTTTGCTCCTGTTTGTTTATACTATCATTAATAACTATTACTTAATCCTTTTGTTTACGTTTCTTTACGCAGTAATAAATGAAGCTTTTCGTCCGGCAAATCTTTCTTTGATTTCCGAAGTCGTTTCATCCGAACAGAGACGGTCCGCTTATGCGCTTAATCGTCTTGCCGCTAATCTTGGGATGAGTATCGGACCCGTAGTTGGGGGCTTTTTAGCTGTTGTTAATTTTTCGTTACTATTTTACGTCGACGGTGCAACCTCTATACTAGCTGCTTTCTTTCTTGTATTTTCAAAGTGGCAGAAAACTGAGGAGATTGAAGAGCATGAAGGTTTCCAAGATGTAGCCGGATCCGAAACAAATGAGCTAAGAATAATAAAGGATAAAAGATTATTATATTTTTTATTTGCGCTTTTACCGGTTCCTATAGTTTATTTGCAAAGCCACGCATCTATGCCGCTTTTTCTGGTAAGAAACTTACATTTTTCAGAATCGACCTATGGAATATTGTTCACCGTAAATACAATACTAATTATATTAATTGAAGTTCCGCTGAATAATATGATTACTCATTGGTCGGATAGAAAAGCATTATCAACGGGAGCATTGCTTTGCGGAATAGGGTTTGGTGCTATGGCTTTTGCTAAAGATATTTACAGTTTAATTTTTACAATTGTTATTTGGACATTCGGTGAAATGATAATTTTTCCTGCCAGCTCCGCTTACATGTCGGAGATTGCACCCAAAGAACGGCGGGGACAGTATATGGGAATCTTCCAGATGACATTCAGTCTAGCTTTTGCAATAGGACCATGGATGGGAACAATGGTTCTACAATACATGGGAGCTTCTACCTTATGGATTGGATCTTTTTTCTTGTGTTCAATATCTGCAATTATGATGCTAAAAGTACAATCCGTTGGAGTAGAATCTAAATCCATTACAAGATAAGAATACATATCAAAAATAGGAAACATCCATCAAATACCCTCATGGAGCATCAATAGAAACTGATAAGATGCTTCATATTACATTTGCCTACATGTACTATCTATATAGTAAACCAAATCGAAATTAATTATCTTTCATTCACAAAATAACAACGTTATTATAAATACGCGAAAACTCCGATGCAGAAACAAATAATAATTGTTCTAGTTTTCTTATGTACGATATCAACTTATCCGCAACAATTTTTTATTCACGGAAAAGTAGAGGACAAAAGTACCGGCGAACCGTTAAGTTACGGCAATATACGGGTAATGAATTCAACACTTGGTACAGCCGCAAATAAAGAGGGGAAATATGAACTTAAATTGGATAAGGGAACTTACAAGTTAATTGCTTCTTTTATAGGCTATATTTCAGACACACTTACCGTAGTATTAAACAGCCCGGAAAACAATATCAATTTTTTATTATCACAGACAAACATTACTCTACCCGAAATAATGGTGAGACCGGGAGATAACCCGGCACTCAGAATAATTAGAAAAGCAATTGAAACCAAGAAACGTCGTGATAAGATACTGCACAGTTATGAATTTGAGGCTTACACTAAAGGAATAATTAAAACTCAAAAAGATTTTTCTTCCCGTGATAATAGTGTTGACCTAAATATCGGTAAAGATACTTCTGCCTTAAAAATAACGGGAATACTTGAAAATGAGAGTAAAGGCTATTATAAAAAGCCGGATAATTATAAAGAAGTAATAATTGCTCGTAAACAAAGTGCTAATTTTCCGCCGACCATAAATACTCTCACCGGCGGGAGAATACTTCAAAATTTTTATGACAACAAAATCAATTTTCTTGGAAAAGATTTACCTGGTCCTTTATCGAATAATTCATTGAATTATTATTACTTTTATCTTACCGGAACATCCGCGATAGATAATAAAACAGTTTATAAAATATTCATGTCCCCGGATGATCCTGACGATCCCGGCTTTGTTGGCGATTTGTTTATTACAGACAGCACTTATGATCTAATTAAAGTGGAACTGGGATTAAACCGGGCTGCTAATACCGGCGGATTATTTGACAGCGTGGATATCTTCCAGCAATTTTCTGAATTTAATGATTCTGTTTACATGCCCATTGACTACAGGTTGTTTGTAAAATTAAATTTTTTAAACCTTGCGAAAATAGGTTTTGAATTAAATACGATCCTATATGACTATCAAATAAATCCCAATATCAATGATAAATTTTTTAACAAAGCCATACTTACTGTTTTGCCGGGAGCAGATAATAAAGATTCAACTTATTGGAAAAATGTGGTGATTATTCCTAATACAAAGGAAGAACAAACGGCTTATACAAGAATTGATAGTTTGGAAAGCATACCGCGAACATTCTGGAATGATTTTTCTCCTCTATCCACGCGGATGAATTTATCAAAACATTTCTCGGTAAGTGCACCGCTTGGAATGTACCATTTCAACAGAGTCGAAGGTAATGCTCTCGATTTCGGAATGTTTCTAAAGCAAGCTGTAAATCGAAGATTTAACTCATTGTTACAATTTTCATATGGATTTGCAGATAAACGTGTTAAAACTAATTTTGATGCATCTTATCTACTTGGCGATTACCGTACCTACAAGTTATCTTTTAATGCATTCAACGAGTTAAATGTTCTCTTTGGAAATTCTGATAACTATAATGAGTTGACTTCAACTATATTAGCACTGGTTGCAAAAAATGATTTTAGAGATTATTACTATTCCGGCGGATTTAACTTTAGGGCATCGGGTGAAGTATTCCCGGTTCTGAGTTTGTATACGGGATATTCAACCGAAACCGATAAAAATGCTTTCAAGAATACCGAGTTTTCAATTTTTTCCAAAAATAGAAGTTTCCCAAAAAATCTACCGGTCTTTGAAACAAAAGTAAATTCTATAAAAGCAGGTTTTAATTTCGACTTCCGGGATTATATTGAAGACGGATTTTTTAGAAGAAGAACATCCTTAGGAAAATCATTTATTACTTTTGGTGGAAGCATAATTATTTCTGATAAAAATTATCTCAATAGCGATGTTAATTTCACAACTTATGAATTTAGAAGCAGGGGAGTAATTAACACGTTTAATTCGGCAAAGTTAAATTTTAGAATATTCGGAATGTACACAAAAGGTGAACTGCCGTATCAACTTTTATACTCATTGCCTGGCAATATAGATTTGACTGCACAAAATTACACTTTCCGTACTTTGAATATGAACGAAATTCTTGGAGACAGGGTAGTCACATTAAATTTGGAACATGATTTCGGAGATCAGCTTTTCAGATTATTGAAAATACCTATATTAAAAGATATGGAACTTCAATTAAACACTTTCCTGAATATTGCCTATTCAGATGCAGGAAATCAGACAAAAGCAATTTCACCTTATTCATTAAAATCTTTCAAACATCCATTCTTTGAAATCGGGTTTGGTATCGGACAAATTCTTTTTCCGCTGCAATTAGATTTTTCATGGAAATTGAATTACCGGGATGGAAATAATTTCCGTTTCGGGATTAACTCTTTTATATTTTAATTCGTTTTTGTTAGTTGTGCAGGGTAAAAATTTCGAATCAAATTTTAATCTGTTTATTTGACAATAAGCAACAAAATCAGATGGAACAGCCCTGCAAATTTATACGCATGCACATACCTTGATTTTAATAGGAGACTGTATAAATTTCAGCAGTTCAGGTGCGTAACATGAGTTATAAACATTTTCAATATTTTTGGTATGCGATGAAAGTTAAAAATATTTATGAAGATTTACCCTCTAAAATTCCCGCGGAAATATTAGAGAATATTTTTCAAAATGATAAAATTAGGATTGAAAGAATTATTTCTAAAGGTCAGGCTTCTCCGCCTGCTTACTGGTATAATCAAAATCAAAACGAATGGGTAATAGTGCTGAAAGGAAGCGCTAAGTTATTATTCAAAGGGGATGTTGTACCTGTTATTATGAATGAAGGCGACTACATGAACATAATTGCTCACACCGAGCATCGTGTCGAATATACAGATTCTTCAACTGAGACAATTTGGCTCGCAGTCTTTTACTGATTCTAAGTATTGTTCACACAATTCAAAGATAATTCCTTTTCTTGAAAACTGCCTGAAATAATATTACCAGGCAATTTCTGCGCTATTCCAGGCAGATGTAAATTTTAGATAGGTTTATAACTTGTTGTGAAATTTATAGATAATACAACCCTTTAATTTGGCACGATTGTGAATACAAAAATATTGAAGTAAATCGTAAAATTCTAGTAAAAGAGTATTAAACATTTTTCTTACGTAAAGTGTCTAATAATTTATTGATGGGAGAATAATTCTTTTGCTTTTTTTAATATTTAGAACCTAAAAAGAGGTGACTATGAAAAACATCGTAAAATTACCACAACTATTGATTCTCTTTTTTCTTCTTGGTGCAGTAAGTTTTTCCCAACCCGATGCCCCCGTCAATCTTAGTGCTTCACAAGCTAATTGGGGCAAGTTTGTATTTGTAAAACTTGCCTGGCAAGGTAATTCTTCGGGATTTACATATCATGAATTTTATAATATCTACCGGAAGAATGGGAGTATTTCAGACAGCGGAAAATTTCGGAAAATTTTCCATCATGTTCCATTTGAATCTTGGAAGGATAAATTTGTTCATAGAGGACAAACTTACTCTTATTATGTAACAGCATTGAACCGGCAGGGACAAAGTAAAGCTTCCGATACTTTAGAGGTGACTGTTGACAGCAATATTACAAAAGCTGTCGTAAACGGAACGGTGAAAGATGAAAAAACTGGAGCGGCTGTTATACCTGCCCGAGTTATGTTTATGCCTGTTTTCGGCTGGGGTAAGGTAAATGTAAAGACTGATAGTGCAGGAAATTATTCTGCCCGGCTATTTCCCGGATTATATATCATGTATACTATAGCTCCCGGTTATTTTCCGCAATATTATGATAATGTGAGTAACGTTTTCCATGCGAAAAAAATTGAAATTAAATCCGGGGATAGTTTAAATATATCCGTTAACCTGGTACCTCGAATCATTCCTAAAATATTTATGCTCAGCGGAAGTGTAAAAAATGCCGCAGGAAATTCTCTCAAAGCATGGATAACTGTTTACAATTTAAATGCTAACTCACGGAGTCACAGATATATACACACGGGGACCGACAGCGCAGGAAATTACTCGGTAAGAGTAAGAGAAGGCGATACGGTGGTTGTTTTTGCAAGAGCACTTAATTTCATACCAGAGTTCTATAACGGTAAGAGAACTTTTCTGGATGCGGATAGGATTGCAATAAACCAGGATGTAAAAAATATTAACTTTATATTGGAGCCGAAGCCCGTTTATAAAAACGGCATAACAGGAATAATACAAAATAATGACAGTGCCGGGGTTGAATCAATAGTACTTGCAATAAGAAAAGATAACCTTTTAGATCGTCATAGAAGATATTCAACGATTACGGATTCTCTCGGAAATTATGCCTTTGCAAACATGATACCGGGAAAATATATACTGATGGCTTTACCGCAGGATGATTATCTTCCCACATACTTCAAGTACGATGGCAGTACTACTTTAAAATGTAAAGATGCGGATTCTGTTGTTGTCGATTCTTCTGGACTAATTTCCGGAATTAATTTTACCATTCAGTCGATTGAAGATTCCGGTGCAGCAACTGTTAGTGGGTATGTGAAAGATAATACGGGTAACCCTGTAACCGGTGCAATGGTTTATGCAACAGATGAAAATCAATCGGTGTACTCCTACGGAATTACAGATCGTTACGGTGTGTACTCGATAACGGGATTAGTGCCCGGGCGTTATATTATATCTGCTGATAAAGCAGATTATACTTCGGATGAAATAAACAATATTTCATTGGATTATGTAAGTGATTATTCCAGTGCTGCGTCCTTTACCATAAATCCTGAAAGTGTTACATCCGCAAACCAGGATATTAATACGGTTAGTAATTACAGGCTTGAACAAAATTATCCAAACCCCTTCAACCCGACCACTACAATTAGTTACCAAATTCCAACAGCGGGTCATGTAGTTTTAAAAGTATTCAACGTATTAGGTAAGGAAGTCGCCACATTAATTGATCAGAACAAACCCGCAGGAAATTATCAGATAACTTTCGATGCAAGCAAACTTTCAAGCGGAGTCTATTTTTATCAAATCACTGCAGGTAATTTTACTGCAACAAGGAAGCTGTTATTACTCAAGTAAAATAGATTTCTTTATATCATCAGAAAAAAGAGCCGTTCGATGAAGCGGCTCTTTTTCATTTAAGATTTTTAATTTTATTTATAACTTCATAAATCAGCTCGGCTGTAATCCCCCAAATTACTTCTTCCGTTTTCGTGTAAACCAGAACTCTATGTTTTCGACCTCTCCACGGGTTAGAATAACGTCCGGGAAGCTTCAATTCTTTTACCGGAAGTGTTTCGATTTTATTACCGTTTGTGTCGATCTCGGTAGGGTGTATTTCCAGGTGGACATAATATTTCTCAGGTTCATTTTCTGTAAAATATGAAACCGGAATTGAAAATAATTTTTCAACCTCGTTTTTATCATGATTTATTACACTAATATTATCGATATCAACTGTACCGATAAATGAATCTACCGTTACACCCATTGGACCGATTAAAGTATCCAGTTGTCCCAAAACCTTTATTTGGGATTTATCAATGCCAAGTTCTTCACTTGTTTCCCTAATTGCGGTATCTTCAAAACTTTTATCAATTGACAGTTCAATTTCACCTCCGGGAAAACAGACTTCCCCTCCTTGTCTTATCTTTGCTGCTCTTTTTTCAAATAAAAAATGATATTCTCCGTCTACTTTAATCAAGGGAATAAGTACCGAAGAATTGAAATATTCTTCTTTGCGCAGAATACCTGGAGATGCGGGTAATCTGTTCAATAATAATTTTAGTTCATCTTCGTTCATACAAAAAATTAATCCAAATATATTTTTACTAAATATTTCTTTAGTTGTATTTGACCAAATCCGGATTACTGAATTACAAATATTTTATAAATTATTCTGATTATCGTGTAAAGCGGTAATTCGAATTATAACATATACAAAAATAATGAATTTATTTTCTATAGAAGTGATATCTATTCAAAATTAATATTTTCACTTTTATGAGGGGAATAGAAAATATCATCCTGGATTTGAAACGGAATATTAAAAATTGAATCATATTTTAAATCAGATTCTGTTAAAAGGAATCTCTCGATGAGTTAAGTCTCAATCATTTGAAAAACTTAGGCAAATCTTATCCATTACTCACAGGAAAAATATTGAAGCAAGTTTTTTATAATTTTTATTATTGTTTAATAAAAATTATTATTGACTTTTCTGAAATTAGTTGTTAGTTTATTTTCAAATTAAATTTATTATTGATAAATCTCATTCCAGAAACAACTTCCAATTTAATTTGTTAATTAGGTAGAACGTGATTGTTCATGGGGAAAATTCCTATTAGCAACAAGTAAATAAATTTTTATTTGATAATGTCTCAATAAAAAACTGAAGGATTATTATAATCTTGTTATTTGGGATAAAGCTGTATTCTTACAGCAACACAGAAATAATGTTTATTCAATCCGCTAATGTATTACTTCATCATAATAATTTAGACGGTAATGAATTCAAAGCAGTCTGCCTACTTGCATCCAATTCTGAAAGAAACTTTATACTTATGAAAGAAAAGTATAAACCAACCACCTTACAAACGCAGCACATTGTTAATTTTATTAATATTAAGAGACTTTTTCATGTGGATAGGACCTCCGATATAGAACTAAAATTGTTAAATGATCATGTAATTAAAATATCCCTGTTGCCTTATAATATTACCGGTAACTTTGCCGAGCTGAGAAGCAAAAATTTACTATCTGATTTTTAATCATAGAAACTTTTATGGTTAGTCGGTGAACACGATCAATAATTGAGAATGGGGATAGTTGAAAAAGTCATGAAATGATTATATAATTTTTCTTTAAGTAAAAGTACACTAATTAATTCAACATTATTCATAAATAAAACAGGGGCGTAAAATGCGATATAAGTTACTATCTATTATCATAATTTCGTTTGTGTTTCTTGCTTCCTTATTCCTTTTAAATACAAACAGAAAAAACGATTCAGTCAGAGAGGGAGCTTCTTTAAAGAAAACTAAAAAGGAGTTAAAAGAAAATAAGAAAATCAATAATACCATTGCGGCAGTTAACTCTCAAAAAGAAGAACTTTCCGGGATTGAAGTAAATCTTAATCATAAGAAAGATTTAAAAAAATCCAATACTAAAGTTAAAAAAGAAGAATTTGACGAAGAGGAAAATAAGTTTGATGAACCGGATAAATTTGTTCAATATGAAGTTGGCATAAGAACTAAACCGGGGCAGACAAAACCGGATTATCCCAAAAACTACAAGATTGTAGAATTGAATAAAGCAGTTGAAAAAAGATTCGGCGTTAATCTCCAGAAATACAATTCCTCATTTAAAGAAGTGCAAGGCACTCCTCTTCCATGGAATGAACGCGGACCCGGAAATGTTTCCGGGCGTACCAGGGGATTAATTGTGGATCCTGATGATGCTAGCGGTAACACCTGGTTTGCCGGTTCTGTTAGCGGCGGAATATGGAAAACTACAGACGCCGGAATTACATGGACAGATAAAACTCCGGCTTTGCCTAATATAGCAACTACAGTGCTGGCGATGGCTTCCTCGAATCATGATATAATATATGCCGGGACAGGCGAAGGTTTCTACAACGTAGATGCTATTAACGGAGATGGAATCTTTAGATCGACGGATCACGGTAATTCCTGGAACCAATTAGCATCTACAGCAAACAATTATGATTTCCAAAATGTAAATAGGATAATTGTTGACCCATCGAATGCGAATAATGTTTTTGCGTGTGCTAACATAGGCTTTTATTATTCAGGCTCCAGTTCATCATCGGGTGTATTTCATTCAACCGACGGAGGAACAAACTGGAATAAGGTATACAGCAGTTCAGCCAGGGTACAGCAAATGGTAGCTAATCCTGAAAATTTTAACACATTGTTTGCTACAGTTAATGGTTTGGGTGTTATTAAGTCGTTAGACCGCGGACTAACCTGGAATACAACAACCGGTATAATAACATCGGGACGCGTAGAGATCGCAGTTGCTCCAACTGATACTTCTAGAATGTATGCTGCGGTTGAGTCTTCGACAGGCTCCGATCTTTTTATGTCTACGGATGCGGGATCGACATGGACATTAGTTAATGACGTATCCGGTAACAATCCTAATTGGTTGAACGGACAAGGATGGTATGACAATACTATAGTCGTTAGTCCTTATAGTGAAGACACATTATTTGTAGGAGGCGTTAATATTTATAAAATATCTATGGCTCCGGGAACAGATACGGTAAAAACATTCTCGGCTTCTACAACTAACACTAGTTCATTCCTCGGTTACATAAATTGGGGCGGTTCATTGTTATACGGCAGTACAGGTACCGGTACGGAATTTCACGGTGCCCCTATAAATCTATCGCCTGATGATTATATTTCAGTTGAGATACGGTTCGGACCCGGTATGACGCAGAAAGCTCATAGATTTTTATATGGTCCTTCCTGGGGGTATACATATCAGGATTATGTGACAGTACCGTTCCAGGTGTGGGATATAACTAATAATAGGCAATTAATGGTGTCATTCAGAGACTTTGCAAATGACGGACAGTTCGATTTAGCTCCTTATGATCCGAATAATATTCCACGAGAATATATATTTGTAAATGCTGTCCCTTATGATGCAAGTAATCCGGATCCCAATATTGCCCAAACCGGTGGTATGAGATACAAGAATATTTATGCCGGATGGTATGTATTAGCTGATGGTGCTACGTGGGATCCAAATAATTTACCGGTATCAAAAATAAGTATTAATTATTCTAAGATTATAGCCAAACTCAGGAATTCCAAACAAGTCACTAATTGGTATGCCGGGGCAGGTTATCCTTATTCTCATGCAGATCATCATAATTTAATTACAATCCCGGTAGATCAAGCTACAAACAGTTTCCGAATTCTAGATGCAAACGACGGCGGAGCATCAATTTCTAATGACGGGGGAGTTAATTGGACTCAAATAACTACTTATCAAACTACCCAATTCTATGGTGCTGACAAGAATCCTGTTGCCGATCAATTCATAGGAGGCATGCAGGATAACGGTACCTGGTTTTCTGATTTAAATCCGGGTGCAGATTCTGCTTATCATCAGGCTTTGAGCGGTGATGGTTATGAAGTCGATTGGAAATATGATGATCAAAATATGATTTTAGGTTCCTTATACTATAACAGAATTTATAAATCAACCGACAGAGGTTTGAATTGGAATGCAGCTAGCAACGGGTTGACAGATGCAAATAATTCCGGCAGATCACCTTTTATGACTAAAATTGCTAAAACAAATCTTGATCCCGATTTAGTATTTGCAACCAGTATGTCAGGTGTATGGCGGTCAGATAATTTTGCAGATTCATGGACATTGACACCAGTATCCGGTCATTATAACGGGTCGTTTTCCCAAATTAAAATTTCGCAAGCTAATCCTCAAATGGTTTGGGCAGGGACATATATGAATAGTACTTACGGTATTTTTGTTTCCGGCGATGGCGGGTTGTCGTTTAATAAAGCAAATAATTACACTGATGTCACAATGGGACGGATTTCGGGGCTTGCAACTCATCCAACTCAGGATTCCACTGCTTATGTTTTATTTTCTTATTCACAGGCTCCAAAAATTTTACGGACAACAGATTTAGGACAAACCTGGACAGATATATCCGGTTTCGGAACAGGTACAAGCAGCACAAACGGTTTCCCGGATGTTGCTGTATATTGCCTGCTGGTTATGCCGAATCATCCGGATACAATTTGGGTAGGAACAGAAATCGGGTTGTTCCAATCAACCGATAACGGTGCAAACTGGGCATTGGCAGGTAACGGTATTCCTAATGTTGCTATCTGGGAAATGAAACTTGTTGGGGATCAAGTTGTTGTTGCAACACATGGACGCGGCATATGGTCTGCTGCTTTACCGTGGCTATCCGGTTATACATTACCGTCAGTTACAAAATCGCCGAGAGTAAATCCTTTAGGACAGGATCCGAATGGAAATTTGTTAGTACCTATTGCATTACGATCTTCATACGACAGCACGCACATATTTATAAATGGAAATCATGCGAACAAAATTGAAGCTAATGCTGCGGCTAAAGATTCGGTAATAAAAATTCCTATCATTGCAGACGGTACCGACACGGTTTATGCAATTTCTTACATGAACGGACACCAGTATAAATCATCAACACAGATTAAACAAGTAAAAGCACTCATGGCTGCCCAAGTAACATACATTAATAATTTCAATTCTGCATCAAATGATTTTTACGGCAGCGGCTTCTCTTTATCAACTGTCACCGGGTTTATGAGCGACGCAATTCATTCCCCTCATCCCTATAGTAATAATACCAATAATACCTACATGCTACTAGTTCCTATTACTGTTGCATCGGAAAAAGCAACATTCTCCTATGATGATGTTGCTATAGTGGAACCGGGTGATCCGGGGAGTGTATACGGCGATGATAATTTCTGGGATTATGTGATAGTTGAAGGTTCGGCTGATGGTACAAATTGGATCCCGATTTCAGGTGCCTATGATGCCCGTCTTGATGCTAACTGGTTGTCTGCTTTTAATTCTAGCGGCACGGGTGATTCATTAATGTTTGTCCATCATTCCTTTAATTTGCTGGATAATTTTACCGCAGGGCAAAATATTTTGATAAGATTTAGGTTATATACCGATGGTGCAGCAACCGGCTGGGGATGGGCTATCGATAACTTATCGATTCAGGAAAATGCAGTTCCTGTTGAATTAACTTCATTCACTGCGAATTCGATCGAGAACAGTGTTAACCTGGTTTGGCAGACAGCTACCGAAAAGAACAATTCAGGTTTCGAAATTCAAAGGAGCAAAGATAAAATTACATTTTCAAAAATTGGTTATGTTAACGGCTTTGGAAGTTCAACAGAAAAACATTCATATAGTTTTGTTGATGAAAAAGCAATATCCGGTAAAAGTTATTACAGGCTAAAGCAAATCGATTTCGACGGCAGTTTCTCTTATTCGCCTGTCGTTGAAGTTGTATCCGTTCTGCCGAATGAATTTAAATTAGCTCAAAACTATCCGAATCCTTTTAATCCCACAACAACCATTAAGTATCAGCTTCCGGCTGCAGGAAGGGTAGTATTGACTATTTACAATTCTTTGGGCGAGAGGGTTAAAACTCTCGTAGACGAAATAAAAGATGCCGGATATTACCAAATAGTTTGGAACGGAAGAAATGAAGTTAATACTAATGTTGCTACCGGAATTTATATTTACAGAATTCAATCCGGTAAATTTATGGATATCAAAAAGATGATTTTAATAAAATAAATTTCAATTATTTAATTGAATCATTTTAATAAAAAGAGCCGCTCATTATAAAAACGGGCGGCTCTTTGAATTTTTAATAATTATATTTTACAGCATATAAAATTATTCTGCAACTTTTTCAACCTGTTCGTGTTTAAAGGGAAAAGCGAAAAAGTAATGATGAGTGTCCTCGGATTTGATTTTATCTCTTGTTAAGAAATATTGTTCTACTTTATCTGGATTCTTAATATCCTCCGTATAAGGGAAGTATAAACCCTCTTCATATTTTTCTTTCAGTAATCTAATTTTATTATGGCTAACAAGGTAAGCCATGTCGACTAATATTTTTCTCACATTATGGTCGTATTGTTTTCTTAGATAGATTGTTCTCATTATGCCAACACCTTTAATAAAATAATAACAAATCTAATTAAAAACACGGAGGATAAAAAGAACCTTTTTTGTGAAGTTTGTATTTGTTTAGAATATTCATAATTAATATATTTATTTATACTAAAAAATTATAATCATATCTAAATACTATGAAAGCTTCCGTGATATAGAAATTATATGAAAATTGAGAAAAATATATTCGGCAAATTAACTGCGGGGAAAGAATGTTACTGCGATTAATTAATGTCATCCTTTTTTTGTTAGGAGTAGGATTACTTATTTGGGGATTTATTGGCTTTGATTATTCAGCGACTAAAATTCTTGCTCTTGCGTTTGGAATAACAATTGTATCTGCTATTTCAAGCGAACCTTATTGGTCTCGACGATCATAAAGATTCAGCAACATTAAAATTCTATAAATTATATTTTGTCCTTACGTAACTATGAATTTTAGGAACATCCGGTTATTTGAACAAATATTATAATTGGAACTTAAACCAATTAATTTTAATCCTATCAATTGGGGGAAATTATCCATAAAAAATCTAAACGCCCGAGTACTTTAGGGAAAATACTGAGAAATTGGATATTCTATTCTAAAAAATATTATTTGTAGAGAAAGTAATTTTTACATAATTTTATTATTAGGAAATACGAATGTTTGTTCAAAATTGCGAGCGTAACTCAGTTGGTAGAGTGTCAGCTTCCCAAGCTGGATGTCGCGGGTTCGAACCCCGTCGCTCGCTCAAGTTTTTCGGGAAAACATTTGTTTTTATCTGTAAAAAGTTAGATATTTGACATTCTAAAATTTAGTGGTTATTAAACTATTAAATTAATTTACCGGGGGCTTAGCTCAGTTGGTTCAGAGCACCTGCCTTACAAGCAGGGGGTCGTAGGTTCGAATCCTTCAGCCCCCACTAAAAAACCGCTTCGAGCGGTTTTTTTTTTATTTTCGGGAAACTTTTAAAAAATACTACCCGGTTAACATTAAAACTGCTAAAAATTTTATTCGGCAGAATTAATCAAAATCAGAATGTATTAACTCTGTTGAGTCTGTAATATCTCAGGGAATAATAAAAATATTTTAATTTTTAATTTTATCTCTTAATAAATCTATATGTGTTCCGATGGATATGACGGGAGAGAAGGTACGTGATAATAGGTTTCGTTAAATTTACTTAATTGATTTTTCATTAAATTATAAAGAAAGCAAAGGTAAATTATAAAAAAATATTCATTTGGTTATTTAGGTATTATACTTTCTCTTATAGTATTGTTACTGATTGTAGTAAGTATCCGGTATTTAGATGCTGTAATTGCCATTAGAGTAATGCATTTCCTCCAATCCATCCATAAATTTCGTAAAGCTACTGAAAATATCCCCGATCTGTTAACACAATTTGTAGGTATATGCACGGTATTGATGTGGGGTATTTATTTCTACCGGGTACATGAAAAAAAAATAGACAAAAAAACACGATTCCTTCGACTTGCAGCTACGGCTTTACCGGCGGCTTACCTGCTTAAAGATTTTTTTAAATTTATGTTCGGAAGAACTGATCCCCGTCCCTGGCTTCTTGGGCATAAGCCTCTCGAATTCATTTGGTTCTATAAAATTGGTAGTGGAAGTTTCCCTTCAGGCCACATGACTGTTTTTGCAGCTCTTGGTACGGCAATTTTGTTTTATTATCCTCAATATCGCAGGTTAGTTTCGATTATCTTATTTTTTATAGGATTTGCCCTTATTGTAACAGATTATCATTTCTTAAGCGATGTTATCGCCGGAGCCTACCTTGGCATTATTACAACTTATTCTTTGCACTATGTATATGAAAAAGGAAGGACTAAATTGTGAGTTTTACCGCAAATGTTGTTAATAAATTGTCGCTTGGTGGAATATATACAATTTACAATCTAATTATTACAATTCTGATTCAGAAATCGGTGTTCGTAAAAAACAAAAATATTATCGAGGATACTATAAAATTCTTCAATCATGATCCACACAATCATTCATTCAATCTTAACACAGCAAAGTTCTAAAACGGACTGTCAAAAAGAAATGTTTAAATAACAGGTTAAAAACCATGTGATCATACACTTATTTAAACTTGTTATGTTAAGTGAGTTCACAAAGTGAAAAATTAAAACCGGAGCATGACTATTTCACTAAACTCCGCTGAACGCGCTGAATCCTCCGTCAACAGGAATAACCGTCCCGGTAACAAATTTAGATGCATCCGTTGCCAGCCACAAAACCACCCCGATTAGTTCATCGGGCTCGCCGAATCTTTTGAAAGGCGTCATATTAATAATAACTTTCCCGCGTTCGGTCAAAGAACCGTCTTTATTTGTTAAAAGTGTCCGGTTCTGTTCGGTTAGTAGAAATCCGGGAGCAATTGCGTTTACCCTGATTCCCTCACCGAATTTCAGGGCCATTTCAACAGCCATCCATTTTGTGAAGTTGTCAACCGCTGCTTTAGCCGCCGAATAACCGACTACCCTGGTAACAACTCTGTCTGAAGCCATCGAGGAAATGTTTATTATTGATCCGCTCTTTCTTTCCGACATTGATTTTCCGAATATTAGGGAAGGCAATACCGTTCCGTTTAAATTCAAATCCGTAACTTTCTTGAATTCGTCGAAATCAAGATTAAATATGTTTTGATCAACTCCTACGGTTGCACCCGGCATGTTTCCCCCTGCGGCATTTATCAGAATATCAATCTTATTAAACTTTTTTAATATTTCTTCATTTACTTTTGCAACGCTTTTTTGTTTGGTAACATCACATTTGAAAGAGAATATGTCGTTACCAAATTTACTAAGCGATTCAACTTTTTGATTCAAATTTTCTTCATTTCGGGCTAGTAATACTACTTTGGCACCTGCGTTCAATAATCCTTTTGCCATTGTACTGCCTAAAACACCGCTTCCGCCGGTAATTACCGCTACTTTATTTTTTAGATTAAATAGTGATTGAATGTATTCCATAAATTGCCTGCTTGGTTATTAAATTATAGGTCCAAAATTATTATCTTCATTATACTAAAACTTTCTTAAGTAAAAAAATAGATTAGTACAAATAAGTTAATTATTAAGAAATGATTTGAGTATTGTAAAGTTAATTTTAAACCGTACTTATCAGCCAATAAATTAGACTTAAAGGTTCTAAATAAGAAAAGATTAAATTTTTAACTATAACACAGAAAAGTTAATTATCCCGTTTCAATTTTTTTAAATTTCGCACATAAATTTTTTCATTAAATTCTACACCATTTTTCATTATGTTAAAAATCTGATCGGCTGCATAAAAAGCAATTTTATGAATCGCTTCCAAATGACTGTCCCCGCGGGCGCGAAGATAGTTGTAAGTAAATTTTGTTTCCTTCGGATCATTCATGTTGATTTGGTTAATAACAATCAGATCAAATTGAATGTGCAGAAAAGGATTAACTTCATCATTTTCCGGGGAATATTCATAATCAAAGTCGGTTGATTCCCAATGCTCAACATATTCGGGATGCTGCTCCATGAGTTCGCCTATAATCTTGTCCTCACCTTCCAATTCCCCGCCGTTTTTCACTATCTGCCAAATTTCGTAATATCTTTTTCGCTGTCCGGTCCCCAATGCTCCCGGATCATAACCTAAGGTATCTATAGCATTCTCCTTTATATTTTTTTTACTTCCACAACAATTATAAAAAATTTGGACAAAAATTAAAAAAAGATAACAACAATTATAGTTGTATTATTAATTTAAAATAATTAACATACGACAATTATTATTTATGGTTTAAATGAATAGAAATAAAGCCATAAAATTTCTCATCCTTACGGGGACGGCACTAGTCGCTACACTTTTTCTTCTTACTGTTATCAAAATGTACGATGATACCCTGAATGATGCGAAAAAGGATCATGAAATGCAGCAGGTTGAAATGGCTAAGGCTGCCACAACCGGCATCAAGTTCTATTTAAAGAATCTTGTAGAAGACATGTACCTTCTTTCGTATTACCCGAAAGTTCAAAACTTCAACGAAAAATCTATACGGTTAAATACGGATAATATTTTCATGCATTATTCCGAGAAAATCGTCAGGACAATTTTTGTTGTTAATAAAAATGCCCGAATAATTTATTCGAAGGGGAGGGAAATTCCGGGATGGGTATTCCCGGAAATACGAAACGTATCAAAATCATCAAAAAAAATATTTTCGAAAGAAAGCTGCTGGTATTCAAAAGTTGAGCCCGGTACGGATAAAAGTTCTACTCAAAAATTTTCTTTTGTGATGCTGATACCTATTCGTAAAGGTCATGATAAACCCGGCTATGAAAAAGATAATTCGGACATATCCGGATTAATCGGGTATCTTGTTAATTTCGATTTGTTGATGAAACAATTCATCGCGCCATTGAAATTGAGTGAGGGAGATTTCGCTTGGGTTATGGACGGCAGGGGAAGATTAATTTACCATCCCCGTCACCGGGAAATGCTGCTGAATAGTATTTTCCAGAAAAATGCGACCTGCTTATCGTGCCACAAATCTTTTACTTTGCAGAAGAAAATGCTTAGCGGTCAGGATTCAACGGGGGAGTATGTGATTGGTGAAGAACCTCCAAAAATAATGGCTTCAACACCGCTTCAATTAAGTAACGAACGCTGGATACTGGCAATATCAACTCTTTTACCGCAAGTTACGGAGAGCCTTCGCGGCAGATTCAATTTGTTTTTCGGGCTCGGTATTGTAATTCTGCTTGTTATATTTTCATTCGGATTTTTACTCTATTATATTAACGCAAAAAGAATAAGAGCCGAAGAATCCAATCGCATGCTCGAACAGCGGCAGCATTTTCAGGATCAACTTAACCAGGCTGCTAAACTGGCTTCGGTAGGTGAATTGGTGGATACGGTTGCTCATGAAATCAATACGCCGCTCGGTGTAATTTCTTCATACACGGATGCTCTACTGATGCAGAAGGATTACCCGGAAAAATACCGTGAAGATTTGACTATGATTAAATCCCAAACTAAAAGAGCCGGAACATATACCCGGAGCCTGCTCGGTTATTCACAAAGGATGCCTTTCAACCCTCAGCCTGTTTCTATTTCTAATTTAATAGAGGAATGTTTGTACCTGCTTGCTCATAGACTGCGCACAAAAAGAGCAAAAATTATAAAAAATTATAAACCGGGAATAACCGATATTTGTGTAGACCGCGGACAATTAGAACAGGTAATAATTAATTTATTGAACAATGCAATAGATGCACTTGATACAAACGGTCAAATAAAAATTGATGTATTCTTAAAAGATAATGAATTGGGTACGTCGGGTAACAATACCGGAAAATTTGTTCGAATAAAAATCACAGATAACGGAATAGGAATTTCTCCCGGTAATTTAGAATTAATATTTGAGCCGTTCTTTACAACTAAATCGGCTAACGAAGGTACCGGGTTAGGTCTTTCAATTTCCAGGGCAATTATAAACAGGCACAAAGGTAAAATAACGGTTCAAAGCGTACCGGGTAAATTTACGGCGTTTGAGATAGCACTGCCATTAAATAACGAGGGAGAGTGTTGAGATATGAACAATTCCGCAAAAATTTTGGTGATTGACGATGAAGAAGATATGCTTAAAGGATGTAGGAAAATTCTCGAAGCTCACGGCCATACCGCAGTCACAATATCGGACGGAAAAAAAGCAATTCAAATGTTCGGTGCCGAGGATTATGATATCATATTATGCGATTTATTTATGCCCGGAATTGACGGAATGGAAATATTAGCCGCGGCTCAAAAATATTATCCGAATATACCCGTAGTAATATTCTCCGCCTTCGGTACAATAGACCGTGCGGTAACCGCAATGAAAGCCGGTGCTTTCGATTTTATAGAAAAGCCTTTCGATACTCAGCATGTAAATCTTGTTATTGAAAAAGCGTTAAGACAAAGAAAACTTTTCAAAGAACGGGATAATTTAATAGAGCAGCTTGAAGAAAAATATAAATTTGATAACATAATCGGAAAAAGTGTCTGCATGAGAAAGATATTCGAAATGATTGAAGATGTTTCAAATTCTGATGTAAACATTTTAATCACGGGTGAAAGCGGAACCGGAAAAGAATTAATCGCCCGCAGCATTCATGCTCACAGCAAGAGGAAACTGAAACCCTTTGTCCCCGTCAATTGCAGCGCTTTCCCTGAAAATTTATTTGAATCCGAACTCTTCGGTTATGAAAAGGGGGCTTACACAGGTGCAGCCAAAAAAAAACTCGGACTTCTGGAGTATGCTAACGGAGGCACGTTTTTCTTAGATGAAGTATGCGAACTTAAGCAAAATTTGCAGGCTAAATTGTTAAGGACACTCCAGGATAAACAACTCCGGCACGTCGGAGGGAACGAATTAATACAAGTGGATGTAAGATTAATTTCAGCTACAAACCAGGATATGAAAAAAGCAGTGGCTTCGGGAAATTTACGTGAAGATTTGTACTATAGGTTAAATGTTATTAATATCCATCTTCCTCCTTTGCGTGAACGTAAAGGAGACATTAGGTTGTTAGCGGAACACTTTTTAGCGAGGGCAAATAAAACCGCTTCAAATAAAGTTAACGGCTTTACAAATGATGTGATGGATATTTTCGAAAATTTCGAATGGCACGGAAATATAAGGGAACTGGAAAATGTTGTTGAAAGGGCATTCACTTTAACTAAAGGGGAAGTTATAACACGTTCTGAGTTACCTTCCGAAATGATAACCGGTACTACTGATGCGGTATCATTCGAAAAAGTGAAATTTTCGGATGCAAAGCAAAAGGTAATTGACGATCTTGAAAAGAAATATCTTCTTCATCTCCTTGAAAAATACAAAGGCAATGTTACTAAAATGTCTGTAGAAGCCGGTATGACAAGAAGAAATATTCACAGACTATTAAAGCAGCATATGCTGGATGCGAATGACTGGCGTAATTAAAATAGCATAGTGAGAAATGGTTGTCTCACTTATCACCTCTTTCAAAATCCCGGCTATCCAATATAAATAAACTATTTATCTCAATATTGAAGAGATGTGTGAAATATATTTCTCACTAATCCATTCCTTTACCGGGCTAAATCATTTCACAGTTTAACCAATCAAAGAATCAATTGATTTGAAAAACCTATAAAAAATAGAGTTTTCTCACTTTTTGTGTAATGTATAAATCATGGTATGGAATTAGCATATTAACCGCCAACAACGGGGACTAGAATGAACGGAGTTTCGGTAATTCTCTGCAGTAATAACATTTCAATAATATCGACATGCATCCAGGCGGGGAATGAAACGGGTGTAAAACTAATAACAGCAAACGATTTTAATACATTTCTGTTTGAAATACAGAAGCGTGAATATTGTGCTGCTATTGTTGAATGTAACGTCAATGATGAAGAGTTTTTACATAGAATAAAATTAATCAATAAGAGTCGACCCAAACTGCCTGTGATAATAATTGTGGAACAGGAAGAGAGAAATATAGGTGCTAAAATATTAGATGAAAATATATTTTACCTTTTACTAAGTCCGATTGATGATACTTTATTATGTGAAATTATTTCGGCAGCTATTAAACGCAATTTGAGAGTCTGAAAAATTAAAAAACATATATACAAAAAACTACAAGTCATAAAACATGAAAAATGATCAAAATAATAAACCGGAAGAAATTGTTACAAATAATAGTTCCCTCCAAACCAACCAAAAAAAATCACGAAGATCATTTTTAAAATATCTCTTGTCGATCGGTTTTACAGGTTTTCTTGCTTCGGTGGTTTATCCCGTAATTTCATACTTGATCCCTCCCAAGCAAAGCGAAGTTGAGGTATCCAGTGTTGATGCAGGCAAAGTGAGCGACTTTGCAAAAAACAGCGGGAAGATAATCAGGTTCGGAAATGAACCCGTAATTTTAATAAGGAAGCCTTCAGGTGAATTTAAAGCGTTCTCTGCTGTATGCACGCATCTTTCCTGTACGGTTCAATTCAGAAAAGATTGGGAAGTTATTTGGTGCGCATGTCATAACGGTAAATACAATCTGAGCGGGAAAAATATTTCCGGTCCGCCGCCGAGACCTTTGAAAGAATATAATGTGAATATACAAAAAGGGAAATTATTAATATCCAAAAAAACATAATCATAAAAGAATATACAGTATGAAAAATAGTTTAAAAAACTTATACAACTGGTTTAATGAGAGGCTTTCCCTTGATGATTTTGTTAATTTTATGGGAAAGAAGTACGTACCTGTTCACAGCCGATCCGTGTGGTATTACTTTGGCGGTGTATCATTATTCCTATTTTTAATTCAAGTTGTAACAGGTATCCTTTTACTTTTTTATTATAAAGGCAGTGCCGATCAAGCATTCGAAAGCATTCAGTTTATTATGTCCAAAGTTCAATTTGGATGGTTAATACGATCGGTTCATGCATGGTCGGCTAATCTGTTTATTCTTGCCGTCTTCATACATATGTTCAGCGTTTATTTCGAAAAATCTTACCGTAAACCGAGAGAGTTCACATGGTTAACCGGGGCGGCGCTGCTGCTGCTTACACTGTTGTTTGGCTTTAGTGGTTACCTGTTACCATGGAATAAATTAGCATTTTTTGCCACTAAAGTAGGTACTCAAATTGCAGGAGTGATACCTGTAGTCGGTGAACCCGTTGAAATGTTTTTGAGGGGAGGCAGCGATGTTTCGGGTGCAACGCTGTCCAGGTTTTTCGGATTTCATGTAGCACTTTTCCCAGGGATTTTCACCATCTTATTAGCGATCCACTTATTGTTAGTTCAAAGGCAGGGTATGAGTGAACCGATGGAGTTTGAGAAATCAAAAGCTGCCCCTAAAAAAACTATGCCTTTTTTCCCGAATTTTTTATTGCGGGATCTTCTTTTTTGGTTAATTGTACTGAATATCCTGGCAATACTTGCAGTATTTTTCCCGGCTGAATTGGGTATAAAAGCAAACCCGTTTGCACCTGCACCGGCAGGAATAAAACCCGAGTGGTACTTCTTATTTATGTATCAAAGTCTCAAGTATATTCCTGCTAAGATAATTTTTTTAGACGGCGATGTTTTAGGTGTATTACTTTTTTCCGCCGCCGCCGTGTTGTGGATTCTTGTTCCCTTTTGGGATAAAAAAAGTTCTAAAGGATTAAAAAACAGAAAAATGAATTACATCGGTTTATTTGCTATAATGTTTATTATAATTTTAACAATAGTCGGTTGGGCAACATGACTAAAATATTTATTGCGATACTATTTGCTGCGGGAACTGTCTGCGCTGCACCAATTACTCAAACATTCAAGAACAAGACGGACCAGTGTTTTGTATGTCATCAATCGGTAGGCGATGAAAATGCAGACCTTTTTCAAAACGATATTCACCGGAAAGCCGGTTTAACCTGCGCCGCGTGTCATGGAGGTGACAGCAATTCCGATGATATGGATGCTGCTATGTCTAAAAGTACAGGATATAAAGGTGTACCTAAAGGAAATGATATAGCGGAAACATGCGCCAAATGTCATGCTGATCCTAAGGTAATGAAAAGCTACAATGCGGATATTCCGACAAATCAACTAAAGCTTTTAGAAGCGAGTGTACACGGACAAGCATCAACTACCGGCGGAGAAAGGGTTGCGCAATGTACAACCTGTCACGGTGCTCATGGAATAAGAGCGGTGACGGATCCTAAATCCCCGGTTTATGCCTTAAATGTTCCAAAGCTTTGCTCAAAGTGCCACAGCAATGCATCATACATGAAAAAATATAATCCCGCTCTGCCGGTGGATCAGTATCAAAAATATTTAACAAGCGTTCACGGGAAACTTAATGCAAAAGGTGATCCGAAGACAGCCGAGTGCGTTAGCTGTCATGGAAGTCACGGTATAAAGAATGTTAAAGATGTGCTCGCTTCGGTGTATCCGACTAAGATACCCTCCACATGTTCAAACTGCCATAGCAATAAAGAATATATGAAGGAATATAAAATACCGACGGATCAATATGCTAATTATTCAAAGAGTGTACACGGGGTAGCATTACTTAAAAAGAATGATCTTGGCGCACCTGCCTGCAATAATTGTCACGGTAATCACGGAGCGATTCCTCCCGGAGTTGAATCAATTTCCAATGTATGCGGAAATTGCCATGCTCTGAATGCAGAATTATTTTCAGCAAGTCCTCATAAAGAAGCGTTTGATAAAAAAAATTATCCCGAGTGCGAAACATGCCATGGTAATCACGACATAGTAAAAGCCACGAATAAATTACTAGGGATTACCGATGGTGCGGTCTGTTTAAAATGCCACAAAGATGTACCCGGTGATAAAGGTTATACGGCTGCCGGATCAATGAGGAGATTAATGGATAGTTTGGCAACTTCAATACAGTTAGCTAAAAAATTAATAAATGATGCCGAGCAAAAAGGCATGGAAGTTTCCGACGCAGGATTTAAGTTAAGAGATGCACATCAAGCTTCAATAGAAGCGGCTACAGCAGTGCATTCGTTCAATCTGAAAAAATTTGAAAATGTAGTAGATAAAAAAGGATTAACCGTCACCGCACAAGTAATTATGGAAGCTAAAAAGGCTATTCATGATTATTATTTCAGGAGGATTGGATTAGCTGTCTCTGTTTTTATAATAAGTTTGCTTGGTGTGGGATTATTCTTTTATATCAAAAAAATTGAAAAGAATGAATAATAAATGAGTGCACTCTAAAAAGCTCAGGCACGTCATTCTGAACGCAGTAAAAAATCTCAGCTCATTATAATATGTGAAATTCTTCAGTCGCTTCACTCCTTCAGAATGACATTTGTACCTATTTAGAGCGGACTTATAAATGGAAATATTATGAATAAATCCGAACCGGGTTTTATTGAGATATAGGATATTCATTAATCTTAATAAGTATTAGAGGTGAACTATGGATGTGCCCTCTGAACAAAATAGTTTTGATGAGTTATTATCGCATTTGAGGAAACAGGAGGATAGGATTGCGAAAATTGAATCCTATCTTCATATAACATCTCAAGAAGAAGAGAACAAAGAAGTAGAACCGCATATTTTGCATACCCGTGATTCAAAATCAGATGATTTACTTGAATTTAAAATAGGTCAGTTTTGGTTTGCTAAACTGGGAATATTAGTCTTCATGGTTGGTCTCATTTTCTTGTTAACATTTCCTTACCATAATCTGCCTCCGTTTCTGCCGAGTTTTTTTGGATACATTTTTGCCGTATCACTCATGATTACAGCGAAGAAATTTTTAAGTCAATTCGGCTACATCAGCGGATACTTGAAAGGCGGAGGAATCGCACTTCTTTATTTTTCTACGATGCGTCTTCATTTTTTTACTAGCCAGCAGGTAATATCCAATTTAACTTTTGAGACATTATTATTAATGATTATCACCGGGTTATCGATTTATATTGGGTTGAAATCTAATTCGTCATATTTAACTGCACTCAGTTTGACTGAGGGATATATTACCGCATTATTAAACGGCAATGCATATTTTATATTTTCTGTGTTATTATTATTATCAATTGCATTTCTTTATTTAAAGCTGCACTATAAATGGGATGTCCTCCTTTTATACGGTGTCCTTTTAACATATTCCGCTCATTTGCTGTGGTTTATTAATAATCCTCTATTAGGTAACGCTGTCCGCTTCAATTATGTTCCGCAGATAAATTCTATTTTCCTTCTGGGTTATATGATTGTTTTTACTTTAGGCTATGTAATAAACAGGCAGAATAAGAATGAAGAATTTCTTGAAATTTTTAACACCAGCATAATACTTTCTTTAAGTTACGGATTATTTTTAGCCATTACTGTTGGGGAATCCGGTCCATCATTTACCATTCTTAATATTTTCGCCTCAGTCATATTTTTATCTTTTGCTATTTTGTTTTGGATAAGAATCAAAAGCAAATATTCCACATTTTTATTTGCGATGTTCGGATACCTGGCTTTAAGTGCTGCTATTATTAATCAATTCCCTTCACCTGATTTCTTTATCTGGTTGTGCTGGCAAAGTTTACTAGTTGTTTCAACAGCATTATGGTTTAAGTCAAAATTTATTACAATTGCAAATTTCTTTATCTATCTGCTGGTTTTTATCCTGTATGTAGTTCTAAACGGTAAATTAAATTCTGTAAGTATAAGTTACGGAATAGTTGCATTGCTCAGTGCCAGAATTTTAAACTGGAAGAAAGAGCGTCTCGAATTAAAAACCGAGTTAATGCGGAACGGTTACCTGATAATGGGACTGTTCATAATTCCGTACGCGCTATATCATTCTTTGCCCGAAGGATGGGTGAGTGTATCTTGGGTTATAGTAGCCTTGCTTTATTATTTATTAAGTGTTGTATTGAAAAGTAAAAAATACCGCTGGATGGCGCTGGCAACATTGTTACTGACTATAGGCTATATATTCGTATTCGGAATCAGCAGGCTGGAAGCCACGTATAAAATAATTTCATTCCTTCTGCTCGGGGTAGTCTTATTGATAATATCCCTTATTTATGCTAAAACAAAAGTAAAATATTTTTCCAAGAATAATTAAAAAGTTAGAAGTATGCCGATAGTTTTTGAAGTTGCACCAATAAGTAATCGGCAAAGGAGGTTGATATGTTAGATGTATTAAAGGCTGCCGGATTTTTATACGTGATTTTCTCATTCATGTTGTCAATTATATTTTTCTCGAAGGCTCATGTAAATTATATCCTTCTTATTACGGTTCCTTTAGGAATTGTATTCCAGGGATTAATTATTTTGTTAATTTGTTTCGCTTTATCCCGCATTTTGGAGACTTTAAATACCATTAAGAAAAATGGAGATTACAGTAATCCTAGTGAATCATAGATTAATGATATTTATTTTTAATATTGCAGATTAAAGTTATTACTCTATTACCACTATAAATAAAATTCTTATTGCTCACCACAGCGTATCCACCGCAGCTTGTCAATCACTCAAGATTACTTATAATATCGGGACGCGGACTCTCGCATGCTTTTTTAAATTGAAGATTTTATAATTACCTGCGAATAAAATTAGAATGGTTTATTTTACACTTTTCGTTATGAACAATCACTTATTTAATCTATTTTTTAACCGGTAAAATCACTCTTTATGCTGTCCTAATAATATTGTCTTGAAATAAATGCAGTTAAGATTTAAACCATAAAGATTTACTAAAAAATCTGGAATGAAAACAAATCTTTGTCAAATTAGCGCCAATTTTTAATTGAGTAATTTATTTACTGTTCAAATGCAATACCTTATTATCGAGGATCATTCTAAATAAAACTTACATTTACAATAATAGAAGTAAATTACGCTTTAAATTCATGTTACTATAAAAATCATTTGGTGGCTGTTCCGTTTTTTATGAATATAGTACAGAAAAATATCCGAATTTTATACTATTGCTGATATCTTTATTTTTAAAGGAATAAGATGAAAATTATCACTTTTACACTCATAATGATGATCATGAATTTACCTTTGTTTGCTCAAAGAGTATTATATAAGTCAAATGATTTTACGATAACTTCGGATAAAGTAATCCAGGGGAAATACGAAGCCTTCGCAAAATCGCGGGATGAAATCAGTTCATCATACAAAAGTGATTTTAAAGTATTCACACCTGATGTAATTACATTTAAATTCAGCATAAACGGGATAGATAATGAAAGAATGCCGGGACAGGATCATCATTTATTGATAAAATCCGGTAACGGTAAATGCATATCTCCCTTATATGTATTTGGTGAAACTAACAAATCGGATACTGCAAATTTTAAGAAGAGCGGTAAGCTTAAAAAAAATACCGATCTATTGATTCGCTTGGATATGAGACATGTTCTTAATGATATGAATACCAAAGGATATTTTCAAACTTATAACGGGGAGAAAATATATAAAAAAGATTTCAAAGGAGTTTATATTGCAGGAAGTACTTCACCACTTACCTGGGATTTCAGTTCTCTGATGAATGAACCAAAGTTCAAACTGATTGATAAAAATGGTGACGGAATTTACGAGTTAAATATACATTTCGACAAAGTCCAATACCCCGGAGCGAGAAAACATAAATGGCTGAGTTGGAAATTAAGTAAAGATATTTCCTCCTATCCTTCCTATCATTCACCGGATAAATTAATTGATGCACTTTATAATCATTCTTTAGAGGAAATGCTCCTAAATATTCGTCACGATGGTGCGTTTATGGCTGGAGCAAAATGGACAGGTGTGTGGACCAGGGATATCAGCTACAGCATTTTTCTCTCCCTTGCTATGGTGAATCCGGATGCTGCCAAAACAAGTTTAATGGCAAAAGTTAAAAATGACAGAATAATTCAGGATACGGGAACGGGCGGAGCCTGGCCGGTCTCTTCCGATAGACTTGTTTGGTCGCTTGCAGCATGGGAAGTTTATTTATCAACCGGTGATAAAGATTGGCTGAAAGAAAGCTATAATATTATTAAAAATTCTGTTGATGATGATCTCAATACCGTATTTGATGAATCTACCGGCTTGTTTAGCGGCGAATCTTCGTTCCTAGATTGGAGGGAACAAACATACCCAAGATGGATGGATCCTAAAGATATTTATTCTTCGAAGAATTTAGGGACAAATGCGGTTCATTATCAAGCATTAAAAATCCTTGCAAATATGGCTAAAATTCTTGGTGAACCTTCGGAAAAATATTCAATTGTTGCCGGAAAAGTAAAAGCAGGTATGAATAAATTATTATGGCTGAAGAATAATGGATATTACGGTCAGTATCTATACGGAAGGAATTATTATTCTCTTTCCCCGAAATCCGAAGCACTCGGTGAAGCTTTAAGTGTTTTATCCGGAGTAGCAGGAAATGAAAGAGGAGCGGATGTAATAAAGAATACTCCGGTGACTTCGTACGGCGTGACATGTATCTATCCGCAAATCCCAAATATTCCGCCTTATCACAATAATGCGGTTTGGCCTTTTGTTGAATCTTATTGGGCATGGGCATCGGCAAAAACTGGCAATGCAAAATCTGTAGAAAGTGCACTTGCATCAGTATATAGAGCAGCGGCTCTTTTTGTTACTAATAAGGAAAACATGGTTGCAAGTACCGGCGATTATTTGGGAACGGAAATAAATTCAGACAGGCAGTTATGGAGCGTAGCCGGTAATCTCGCATTAATTTACCGTGTAATATTCGGAATAACACTGAATCCGAACAGCCTCTCCTTCAATCCTTTCATACCCGAAGCCTACAAAGGTGAAAGAACTTTGAATGGTTTTAAGTACAGAAACTCAGTGCTTTCGATTAGCGTTAAGGGGTATGGCGATAAAATAGAATCTATGACACTTGACGGGAAGAAAATTACAAAGTTTGAGATTCCGGCTGAATTAAATGGGAATCATGATATTATTATCTTGATGAATAATAAAATGACTTCCGGCTCCTCAATTAATTCGGCTAAAGATTCTTTTGCTCCCGAAACACCTGCGGTAAAAGTGACGGACCACATTTTAATCTGGAAATCAATTAACAATGCAGTTAAATATGTAATATACCGGAACGGAAAGAAAGTCGCTCAGATTAAATACAACTCTTTTAAAGTTAAAAATTCAGATGGATATTCAGATTATCAAGTAATGGCGGTAGATAAAAACGGGCTGCAATCTTTTTTGAGTGAGCCTGTCAGCGTTGTTTATAAAGATGGTATCCTCACCATGAAAGCAGATGGTAAATATGCTAGTGCACAAAATAAATATTCAGGATACACGGGAAATGGATACATTTTGCTGGATAAAAATAAGTACCCGGAACAGCAGGTTAAATTTGATGTCGATATAATAAACTCAGGCAAATATAGTATCGATTTTAGATATGCTAACGGCAACGGTCCGATTAATACGGATAATAAATGTGCAATAAGAACCTTGTTAATAGACGGGCAAACGGCGGGTGCTATAGTTCTCCCACAAAGAGGAGATGACAACTGGACTGATTGGGGTTATACTAATTCAATACTAAAAAGTTTGAAAAAGGGGAAACACACATTTACGCTGGTATTTAAACCTTCGGATAATAATATGAATTATGAAATTAATACTGCACTGCTTGATAGTATTAGATTGATAGAGTTAAATTGAATAAAACAATTTTGAAAATAAATATAATACAGAAATCATCTTGAAAAATATATTATTTCTATCAATACTATTTATAATTTTCTCACTTCAAAGTTTTGGAAACAGTATTGTTAATACAAATCTAAAAACTCAATCAAGTGTATATATAAAAGACATTCAGACAGACCTTTCCTTGTACTCACCTTCTGACACTGTTAGTTTTACTTTAAATTTTAATACTTCATTATCCAATAAACAAATCCGGATTATCTATCTCCACTTGGCAGACACTGTTGGACAACGGACTTTAACGGTGAATCAAGTAAACGGAATTACATGGAAATGGAAAACACCGGATCACGATTTTACCGGATATATGGTTGAAGCATTTCTAACGGATGGTAGTCAAATATTGGATAAAAAGAATATTGCAGTCGATGTATCATCCGACTGGAGTTATTTCCCACGGTACGGGTTCATTTCAAATTATCCATACTTAACCCGGGATAGTATGAAAGCCGTAGTCTCACGCTTGAACCGTTATCATATTAACGGATTACAATTCTACGATTGGCAGTACAAGCATAACATGCCCTTAAAAGGTGAGCCCGGGAACGTAGCTGCAACCTGGCCTGATATTGCTAATAGAACAATTTATTTGTCTACCGTTCTGGGATATATAAAAGAGGCTCATCGGCACAATATGAAAACGATGGCTTATAATCTTTTATACGGTGCCTACAGCAATTCTTATTTAGACGGCGTACAAGACAGCTGGGGATTATACAAGGACAGATATCATCAAAACCGGTATATGTACAGTCTTCCTGCCGGATGGGCATCGGATCTTTACTTCATGAATCCCGGGAATACACAATGGCAGAATTACATCATTTATCAGGAATCTAAAGTTTTCAAAGCTCTTCCGTTTGACGGCTGGCATGTTGATCAAGTCGGAGATCCAGGGCAGGTGTATGATTATAATGGTAATAGTGTGATTGTAAAGAATGGATTTCTTCCACTGTTAAAAGCGGCAAAGGATTCGTTACGGGTTCCATTGGTTATGAACGCAGTAAACCAGTACGGGCAAGATCAAATATCGAAAGCGCCGGTCGATTTTCTTTATTCCGAAGTTTGGCAGCCGAATAATACTTACGCCGATTTATTAAATATTATAAACCATAATACAAATTATTCGAACGGTAAACTCAGCACTATACTTGCTGCATACATGGACTATAAACTTGCCGACAACCCGGGGACTTTCAGCACACCCGGAGTAATGATGACCGATGCGGTAATTTTTGCCGGCGGCGGAGCTCATCTCGAACTCGGCGAACATATGCTCTGTAAGGAATATTTTCCAAATAATAATTTGAAAATGAGTGATGAGTTAAAAGAATCATTAAAATCTTATTATGATTTCTCAGTCGCTTATGAGAACCTTCTCCGCGATAGTTTAAAAGTTGTTTATACCGATATAAAAACTAACGGTCCGGTGGCACTATCTTCATATCAGCAGCTTGGCACAGTTTGGAAGTTTGCTAAATTAAGAAAGAATGATGTTGTAATTCACCTTATTAATTTAACCGATGCTACATCACTTAACTGGAGAGATGATAACGGATCGCAGCCCGAACCTAAAGTAATTTCAGGTATACCGTTAAAAGTTAGTGTCCCTTCCACAGTTTCCGAAGTGTGGTTTGCCTCTCCCGACACTAACGGTGGTTCACCCATTAAGTTGAGCTTTGAGCAGGATACAACTACTGTTTCATTTACACTTCCTTGCTTGAAATACTGGGATATGATTGTCATTCGTTTGAATGATACAACTACCGGAATAGAGTCCGGCAATGTTCAAAAAATTAGGAATTATGATTTAGGTCAGAATTATCCAAATCCGTTTAACCCTGATACGGTAATTCCGTTTTTTACTAAAAGAGCCGGTAATGTAACGTTGTCGGTATATGATATCCTTGGCAGAAGAATTTATCATAAATCATTCTACTGTTCGCAGGGCAAAAATAAGATTAATTTCTCCGGTGAATATTTAAATAGCGGAATATATTTTTATCAAATAAGTACCGGGAACTTTGTACAAGCAAAAAAAATGTGCCTTTTGAAATAAAATTTGCCGACTCGAATTTCCTGTTATCCCGGTTAGTTTGGAAATAGCTCATTACTTATCATTTAAAGTTATAATGGTGGGTTAGATTTATTTTAAGATTTAGTTTTTAGAAAACGATGAAACATTATCACCTCCTTATTTCCCTTTTACTTTTATTAATTATCCCTTATGAGCAATGTTATTCTCAAATGCAGGATTTAAAATTTTTGAATGATCTTCAAGGCAAGATCGTTGCAAAAGCCGGCAACATCGAAATCGACGGTAAAGAATTTCTTTTGCGATATGAATTTACCCCGCTTTTCAGAAAACAAATAAAAAGAATGACTGAGTCGCTCAAACTGGAATTCCTTTACTCTTTAATTGCCGAAAAGTTATGGGCACAACAAGCCCAGGAAATGGGATATGATACTCTTTCTATCATGAAATATGTATCTGATAAGTTTGAAAAAATGTTTGTCCGGGATGAATTATATAAACGAGAAGTAAAAGACAAAATAAAGATTTCCGATAAGGAATTAATACAGGGATATGCAAGGTATAATTTGCAACTGGAAGTTAATTATTTATTTGCAGATAGCAGAGATAACATTGATAAACTTTATGAACTGCTTAAACAGGGAATCCCCTTTGATAGTTTACTTTCCGTAAGACCTGAAGCAAAGGAACAGATACAGCCCGAAGAAATTATTTATGGTCAAATGGACGAGTCGATTGAAGATACATTGTACGCTTTGAAGGTTGGAAATTATTCCAAACCTTTATCAACACCCGACGGATGGTATATTTTCAGATTAACAAATAAACTGCCTCGCAAAATGAATACCGGTAATGAAGATGTAACACAAGCGGTTAAAAAAATAATGTCATATAGAAAAGAAGTAAAAATTTATCGAAACTATTTTGAAAAATTTTTTAACCATAAAAAAGTTGAAACCAATGCCGTACTTTTCCGGAGTCTTGCGCGGAAAATATCGGATGAACTAACCCGCAAACGAATAGATGATAAAGTAAAAGAATCCGATCCCGTATTTCTTCAAGCCCGGGATGAACTGAAGATAGAACATGAATTCGGTGCAGATAGCTTGAGCATGCCATATATTCAATTTGATAAGAATCCAAAATCATTAAAAGACTTTTTAAATGACCTTGTCTTTGACGGATTTAGTACAAAGGAGACAAGTCTAACTGCTATAATGAAGCTGCTGAGTGCCAAAAACCGTACAAATATTGAACACGAATTACTTGCGAGGAAAGGTATTGAGGAAGGATTAGATAAACTTCCGTCTGTCCGGCATGATATCCTGATGTGGAAGCAGAATTATTTAGCTCAATTGCTGCGTAATAAATTTCTGGATTCTGCAAAAGTTAGTGATAAAGAAGTATTCGATTTTTACAAAAGATATAATAAAGATGAATTGTATCCCGAGGAGGTAAATATTGTTGAGGTGCTCAACGATAATCCTAAAATAATTGAAAAGATTATGAAGGAAATAAAAGCGGGTGAAAGTATAAAAAAATTAGCTTTTGCGTATACACAACGAACATGGGCAAAAAAGGACAGCGGAAAATTCGGGTATTTCCCGGTCGGGATGCACGGAGAAATCGGGAAAATCGCGGCTACACTAAAAGTAGGAGATATCTATGGTCCTTTAAAAGTGCCCGGCGGATACTCTATTTTTGAATTAATCGGGAAACGGAAATCCAAAAAGGAACAAGCTCAACCATTCAATAAGGTGAAAGATGATTTAAGAAGTGAACTTCAGTATAAAAAAGCAAAAAAATCAATTACCAATTATACACTCCACCTTGCACTAAAATATGGAATTGATATAAACACCAAAGTTTTGAGGTCAATTCCCGTTACTCACCTAAACACATTCGGATTCAGATATCTCGGCTTCGGGGGAAAAATTACAGCCGCACCTTTAATGATGCCTAACGTTGACTGGGTTGAACCATATCTGAAAAAAAGTTACTTGAACCCATAGCATTTTTGCAATTCTTACTGCTGCCTCAGATATAAATGAATGTATAATAATTATTATGCTAGCATTCCACATTTAAAATTCTTTATATAAAGAGTTGATAAAATAAGTTTAAAGTTGATATAAACTATTATTTTATTTACATTTAAATAAGCTACATGGTAATTGCTTAAATTTTATTGGAGCAAAATTAAATGAAATTATATTTGTTCATATTCGCTTTAGTAATTTTTAATACTTTTCTGTCTGCTCAAGAGACCTGGCATATCCAAAAAAATCAAATGAATTTTGCAGTTCTCATTTCAAATTACTCAACATATAATATAGAGAAAGGTAATCTTTCCACTTACGCTCCATATGACGGCAATCTTGACAAGTTACCATTAAAAGTTCATTTTGTTGAACCGGTAGATTTCGGAAGCATCACCTTTTCTTATACAAAAACTTCGGATACGCTTTTTACAGCAGGTATCGAATGGCAGGCATTAGGGAAAATAAATTATCCCAATACATTTTTGTCCGCAGATTCTTTTCCCATTGCACAAATAAAAACTAATCCTCCTGAATCTATCGAATACTTTTACAACAACATCTCAGGACTTGACAGTACTATTTATAAAATAAAAGCAGACTCTGCGTGGAACGTAATGGACTCATTGGACGTTGTAAATAAATTTTCGGCATACCCGTATCGTGTGGGAATTTATTTGTATACACCGGGTGAGGGAATCGTGGATTCTTCGGGGCATTACAGTAATCTAATTGATGCAAAATGGGTCGCGTTTTTATATTATGATAAATCTACGATAACAGATGTTAATAAAATTAATAATTTACCGGATAAAATTGAACTCACACAAAACTTCCCGAACCCTTTCAATCCTTCGACTATAATTGAATATAAACTATCGCGTAAAGAACCGGTAACACTTAAAGTTTATGATTTACAGGGAAGATTGGTCAGCACTTTAGTCGACAAGAAGTACCAAACTCAGGGCACTCATAAAATAATTTTTTATGCAAAGGATTTATCAAGCGGAGTATATTTTTACAAACTCAGCATTTCAAACAGCACAATTTATAAGAAGATGATTTTAATGAAATAACAAAATTTGCAATCTCGGAATTACATAATTCATTTTTAATCATTCGAAAATATTATGATTGCTTCAAAGGCTCAAAACTTTCCCAAAATTTTTATACTAGTTATTTAAAACTTTCTTATATTTTACCATATTGAATTCTGTCTCTCTATAAAAATGAAATGAATAGCTTTGAAGATATGAAAATCAATCCTTTTCATTTTAAGATTGCACGTTATTGAAGAAACTGGGATAGATCACCCAAAATATTCAAACTGAACTAATAAAGAGGTGGAAATTATGGAACAGTGTGTTAATCATCCCGACAGAAAAGCCTATTCAATTTGTCATGGCTGCGGTAAACATTATTGTGAAGATTGTTTAACGGCAGGCAATGAATATTATTATTGTAATAATCCCGAATGTCAAAAACTTTTGAGAGGTGAATCCAAACCGGGAATGTTACCGGAAGAAGTAAAATGCCCGAATTGTTCGGCGGAATTTAAATTATCAGATAAAGAAAGAATATCGCGTAAAGTTCATTGTCCCGAATGTGAATCATTTATCGATTATACATCCGATCCTCCCACAGTATTTAATCCTGATAAGTATACGCGGCTGCTTTCCACCATGAATCAGGGAGATATTGCATTGATCAAATCTGTTTTAGAAAATGGGCAGATAGATTATTATGTCAATAATGAAAATTTTTCCAGAATAGATCCTTTGATTCAGCCTGCAATATTTTATGTGGCGGAAAACCAGATTGAGCAAGCAAGAGAAGCATTAAAAGATTTTGATGTCCATATTTTCGGTATCTCTGTTAAAAATGAAGATGAGGAATAAAAATATTCACAGTTTTTCATCACGGTAATATTAAATTAGTTTTTCATCAAAATGGGGAAAAGAGTATTGACTAAATTATTTAAGATTGTTTATGCCTTGTCCTTCATTTCGTTATTTTATTTCTTGGGGTGTCAAGATGATGAAAATCTTTTGAATACAAATTACGTGGAGCAGCTTGCCGGTAAATGGACGGAAACATTTAACTGGGTTAGTTCGAATTCGATAAACCTATCGGAAAATTCCGAATATACGGGCAGCATTGAAAAAACATCGACAATCATTTTCTTTGAAAATGAGTTTAGTGTTAAAATTCTCCCGCCGCATAAAATTATTATTATAAACGGAGATTCCGTTTGGACTGACTATAACAAAGATACTCTCTACACCGGAACATACAAGGTAAACGGTGATACACTTACATTCTTTCCTGTAGGAGAATCCAATCCGCAACACTTCGGCTTTTCTATGGGAAATAACATTATGAAAATTTCGCAGATGCCGGAAAGAATAGATGATAGTACTTCCGTATTAAAACTATCGGAATTTTTATGGGGAAATTGTCTTAACAAACACAGCGGAACTTTTAGAAAGACAGAATAAATAACATGATAACTGGATTAATCAATTTTGTAACTAAGCGGAAAGGGAGGGATTCGAACCCTCGGTACCCGTGAAGGTACACACGCTTTCCAGGCGTGCCAGTTAAACCACTCCTGCACCTTTCCGAATTTAGAAGCGTAAATATAAAAATTTACCGTTTCTTTAACAAAATATTACGACCAAAAAATAAAGTTAAAAATTTATTTCCTGCAATTGCATAAATTTGTCTGCCGGATTTTTGATAAACAGATAGAATTGTTATTTTTACAACCTGTTTAATTATTAAATATTGTTCACGGAGAGATGCCGGAGTGGTTGAACGGGGCGGTCTCGAAAACCGTTGAGCCGCATTGCGGCTCCGAGAGTTCGAATCTCTCTCTCTCCGCTGCTACCCCTTAAGTTATTATAATTTTAGGGGCTTTTTATTTTAAAGTTTTTTCATATCCGGGAAAATGTTATAAGATTTATTTTGTGGAAACATGATCGAAAAATTAAGACCTATTTATTCAAATTACTTTTTAGAGAATAAACCACTGCTTTTTCTAGCTTCCTATCATAAACAAATCCGAACTTCTGCATTAATCTAACTTATCAAAAAAAGTAGTGGATATACTCAATTAAAGGTTTTAAATTATAGCCAAGTCTTAATAGTTATTAAGACGCACGTTTTATTAATTGTAATTACAGAAATATTTAACAGATATTTTACGGAGTTTGCTAATATCTAAGTGTTATCTGCATTTTGACGGCAAATAACTACCGTTTATCGAATAAACATTGTTATTTATGATTTATTTATTTAATTAGTGCATAGTGTTGATATTGATTTTTGACGCTTTTAATTCCTTATATGCGGAGGGGATTAAATAGAATTTGCCTAATAATATTATTAGGAATAGAGGGAAACATGAAAACTTCATTTATTGTACTTACTATAATTTTTTTATTCGGAGGTATGTTATTGATTGCTCTGTCCATTAGTCATAATGATGATAAGGGAACAACAGGAATAATTGCATCAAATCTAACTCCGGAACAATCTCGTCGATACGACCGAAGATTGACTATTAAACAAATTGATAGTATCACATCAAATTTGAATTTACCTTTTACTTCAATTAATGCAAAAGGTATAAATCCACAATATGTCACAAATCATAAACCTACTCCAAAAAATTATTTGTCTGATTAGGTGTATTCAGTCCTAAAGTTAATATTTGAGTTGTTTCCGTTGTTTGACGGGAATGATGTATTATAATTTATCAAACCATCACCAATTTCAAATTAAAATTTTTAAGATTATCTTATTGTATTAATTCCCTCTTTTATTAATAAAAGTAATAATCTGTGGAATATTTACAAAATGTATACTGTTAAGCATCATCTTGTACAAACCGCTCAATTGGCATATCCTGTTATGATCGGTCAGTTGGGGTTTATTATGATGGGCGTTGTGGACAGCATGATGGTCGGCGGTTTGGGTGCAATTCCACTGGCTGCGGCTTCGGTTGCTAATAGTTTGTTCATTTTGATTCTTATTATTGGTCTTGGAATATCGTTTGCTGTAACTCCCCTTGTTGCAATTGCCGTTGGAGCAGAGAAGCATTCCGAGTGCAATATGATTTTTAACCAATCAATCTGGATAAATTTACTGCTAGGCATGCTACTATTTGCGGCAACTTATGTTTGCGCTGATTTCCTTAAGTATTTAAATCAACCAGCTGCAGTTGTTGCTCAAGCAATTTCTTATACTAAAATTTTAGGCTTATCAATGCTGCCAATAATGTTGTTTCAGACGTATAAACAATTTATCGAGGGGTTATCTGTAACACGTCCCGGAATGATAGTCACCATACTAGCTAATTTTATTAATGCCGGCGTAAACTGGATTTTGATTTACGGTAAATTGGGATTCCCTGCTCTGGGCTTAGATGGAGCCGGATGGGCAACGTTCTTTTCACGCTTGTTTATGGGGACAGTATTAATGTTTTACGTAATTAAATCGAAACATTTTAGTGAATATAACGTATTAATAAAGTTCAAAGGATTCAGCATCCGGATTATCAAAAGAATTCTTGCATTGGGTTTTCCAAGTGCAGTTCAATATGTTTTTGAGGTCGGAGCTTTTTCATTCGCAGTTATTATGATTGGGTGGCTTGGCACAAAACAATTGGCCGCGCATCAGATTGCAATAAGTCTGGCATCTATTTCATATATGGCAACATTGGGTATTTCAACTGCCGGTGCAATCAGAGTAGGAAATGCAGTAGGGAAGAACGATGTTAAAGAAATCAGGCGATCCGGTTTTACGGCAATCTTAATGGGTGCCTCCTTAATGGCTGGTGCTGGGATAATATTTGTAATTTTCCGAAGATTTTTACCCTCACTTTATATAGATGATCCAGCTGTTATATCAATTGCATCTTCCTTATTAATTATCGCTTCCATTTTTCAGATATCGGATGGAACTCAAGCAGTTGGAATCGGAGTTTTGAGGGGCTTAACCGATGTGAAAATACCCACATTAATTACTTTTGTTGCCTATTGGATAGTCGGTTTACCTATTGCTTACCTGTTCGGATTTATTTTAAATTTACAGGTGATAGGAGTCTGGATCGGTTTGCTGCTGGGACTTACCACTTCAGCAATCCTATTAACATTACGATTTAATCATAAAAGTAAACATCCGGTCTCATTCGAATAAAAAAAGAGGCTGATATAAAAGCAATATTAAATCAAAATATCCGCGAAAATCAGTATCATCTGTGTTCTATTTTATGGAAAAATATTACTTTTGAGACAGCCTCTTACCTTTAATTGTCAATTCGCCGGGTTTTACAAATTAGTTTTAAAATAATTAGTAATCTTTAAATATAATTGATAAGAATCCGGTGTTCCCACATGATGCTGCCAGCCTGGATAAGGATAATAGTCAAGCGGAATTCCCAAAACAGCGGCTTTCTTTGCAAACATTAATGAATGCTGCCAGAGAACAACATTATCCATTGTACCGTGAACCATTAACAATTTTCCCTTGAGGTTACCTACGTAATTTAACAGGTCAGATTTCTTATAACCCTCCGGATTTGCCTGGGGAGTATCCATATACCTTTCGGTGTACATTATCTCATAATAGCTCCAATCAATCACGGCACCTCCTGCTATACCTACTTCAAATAGTCCAGGCGTTCTAACCATAAGAGATGTTGTCATAAATCCGCCGAAACTCCAGCCGAACACACCCATCCTTGTAGAATCAACATAGGGGAGTGATTTAAGATAATTTACTCCAAGTTTTTGATCTTCAATTTCATGAGTTCCCAGGTTACGGAATGTAACTTGCTCAAATTTTAATCCTCTGTTAGCTGAACCGCGGTTATCAAGAGTAAAAACAACATATCCCTGTTCCGCCATATAATTTAACCACACACTGGCTCCCGCTAACCATCTGTCGGTAATTAATTGAATTCCCGGACCACCGTAAACATACACAAGGACAGGATATTTTTTTGTGGAGTCAAAATTTGAAGGAAGTATCATTCTACAGTATAAATCAAACCCGTCTTCACTCTTGAGCTTAAACAATTTTGTCTTTCCCAGATTATAACCCTTTAAGGGATCTTCCGAAGTAAGAACGGATTTTATCTCTTTCCCGTTTTGATTCAACAGCACAATTTTAGCAGGAATTGTAGTGCTGCTGAATTCATCAAGAAAATAATCACCGTTTTCATCTTTAATAACCCGGTGAACTCCGTGCTCGTTTGTGAGTTTGTTCATTTTACCAGAGTTTAAATTTATCTCATAAAATTGTCTTTCTAACGGACTTTCTTTCGTCGCAGTTATAAAAATATTATCACCTTCTCCGTCAAAACCTTCAAAATCCGTTACGCTCCAATCACCGTCGGTCAATTTTTTAATTAATTTCCCGCCGGTATTATATAAGTAAAGATGGTTCCATCCGTCGCGTTTTGAAAACCAAATAAATTCATCAGGGTGATTTTTTACGAAAATTATTCCGTGCATTGGTTGAATGTACTTATCATCTTTTTCTTCGAAAAGTGTTTTAACCGCTTCTCCCGTCGATATATCATATTTTACCAATCTTAAATGATTTTGATCCCTATTTAGATGCGACACATAAACATATTTTTCATCCGGACTCCAAACCACACTCGTCAAGTACTGATCCCATGCACCATCGGATTTCAGCCATGTAGTGCTTGCTGTTTTTAAATTATATATTCCTATAGTAACATGTTGGCTCGTCATTCCAGCCATCGGGTATTTTATCTCAACCACCTTAGCCGGTCTTTTTGAAATATCTACCAAAGGATAATGAGTTACCTTCGATTCATCTTTCCGGTAAAATGCGAGGTAATCACCCTTGGGTGACCAAAAGGTTCCTTTAGTGATTCCGAATTCATTACGGCTTACAATCTGTCCGTTCACTATCCCTTTATTTTTACTTTGTGTAACTTGATAGCTTTTACCGTTAACTGCAACGAATAAATTATTTTTAATTGTGTAAGCAATTTTATTGTCAGGTGTGTAATCTAAATTTTCAGCATCTTTTTTTATCTTATTTAAAGCCTTTACCGATTTACTCGGAATATCAAACTTCCAGAGAGTATTCCCGCTTTGAAACCGAAATGTATTTTTATTCAACCAATCTATTATAGGAAAATGTTTAAGCTCCTGGTTTAATTTGAGGGCAGCATTAATTTCGGATAAACTAACTAAAGTATCTTGCTTGCCGGAATCTATGTATGAATTAACTAGTTTATTATTTTCAATATAAGCGAAGGATTTTGTGCCGGGTCGCCAGTTCAATTGTCTTAATGTTTTAGGATAATAAGAACGGGCATTTAAAATAATGTCTTTAAGGTCAAGAGATTTGTTTTGTGAATAGACCGAGGTGACAAATAAAATTAAAATTAGAAGTATGGTTTTGAAAGTTTTCATAATATTCCCTAAAAAGTTGTCATTAAATTTAGGGTATTGAAGCCTTACTTTCAAAAGGGAGGGAAGACTAGTCGGTAAATATTTTAGTTATTAAATTGCCTTCCACTACTTCAAAATACCGGTTGTAAATTTTTAAGCTTTGATTACTAAATTTCCAAACTTCATCCGGATTTTCATTTTTAGGGTTAAAATATGAGTTACTGCTAAATTTATCTTTTGTGCCAAGAATTATGAAAGGTCTTTTATAATGTTTGCATAATATCGCAGTTAATTTACTTCCTATTTTATTAACGATATTTCCATTCTTCAAAACTTTGTCGGCGCTTATTATTACCGCATCAATTTTAGGAACAAAATTTTCCAATAGCGCTTCCGTTATAAAATCGACTTTTATATCGTTCTTAATTAGTTTTTTTGCTAGAATTCTTCCCTCATTTTTTGGACGTGATTCTGAGACGACAACCCTTAGTTTTGGATTATCATTTTTCCAAAGTTTAAATACATCGGTGATAGTTTTACTATTGGATAGTGTTAAAACATAATTGTATCTCTTCAAATAAGATTTTGCATTTTCATATAATCTAATGTATTTATTTACCTGCATATTTTCGAAAGAAATGGTGAAATCAATTATTGCTTTTGAATCTTTTTCATTAACAATGCGTTGTAAGCTTTTTATGTATGACTGAATTATTTCGAAGGATGAAAAATTTTGTTTTGCGGTTTCTATTATTTTAACCAACTCATCTTTATCATCTGCATTTTGTTTAACATAGTTATTTAATTTTAAAACTAATTCGGATGAGCCTGAAATATTATCGGATAATATTTTATCGAAATTATTAACTGATGAATTTTTCATGAGCAGTCTTCAAATTAGTTATCCATTAATTTTTTAATATTTCTAATTGCCTGCTTAATCCGCTGCTCGTTTTCCACCATCGAAATTCTTAAATATCCTTCACCGTATTGCCCGAACGCTGCTCCCGGCGAGGTAACAACTTCTGCTTTATCTATTAACAACTTAGAAAATTGAATTGAACCCATATCTTTGAATTTATCCGGGATAGGTGCCCAGACGAACATACTCGCTCTCGGTTTTTTAACGTTCCAACCGATACTATTTAATCCTTCTACTAGAACATCTCTCCGGCTTTTATATATCTGCGCAATTTGTGAAGTTACTTCCGGCGGCGAATCAAGTGCAGCTATAGCCGCAACCTGTAACGGAGTGAACATTCCGTAATCGAAAAAACTTTTTAACTTTGCGAGTGCTTTGCATAACTCCGGGTTGCCGACACAAAACCCGACTCTCCATCCTGCCATATTGTAACTTTTTGACATAGTGAAAAACTCAACTGCTATGTCTTTAGCACCCGGTACCTGTAAAATAGAAGGTACTTTTGTTCCGTCAAAAACTATATCGCTGTAAGCCATATCATGAACAACAATCATCTCGGATTTTTTTGCAAATGCAATTATCTCTTTGAGATAATCAAGATCGACAACCGCAGTGGTAGGATTGGATGGAAAATTTAAAATTAGCATTTTCGGTCTTGGCCACATATCTCTGGTAATTAAAGATATATCGGGTATAAAATCTTTTTCTGCCGTAAGAGGTATAGATATTACATTCGCTCCTGCTACAGTCACTCCGTAAATATGAATAGGATATGATGGATTTGGAACCAGGACAACATCGCCTTCATCCAGTACAGCAAGGCAAAGATGTGCTAGCCCCTCTTTACTTCCTATTGTTGCTACTGCCTCTGTTTCGGGATTTAGATCTACATCAAAATCCCTCTTATATTTTCTCGATATTGCTTTCAAAATTCCGGGAATTCCCTTTGATCTTGAATACCGGTGTGTTTTAGGATCATCAATAGTTTGTTTCAATTTATTTATAATAAAATCAGGCGTGGAACCATCCGGGTTTCCCATTCCTAGGTCAATAATATCGATTCCCTTCTTTCTTTTCTCAAGTTTTATAGAATTTAATTCTGCAAACAAATAAGGTGGAAGCCTATCCAAACGTTTAGCAAACTGCATAAAATCCTGTTCTAAAAATTTATTTTTATATAATTAAAGAAATCACATTATAAACATCTTATTTCATAAAATCAATAAAAAAATGTATAAATATACAGAACAACTAAAAAATTTTTTAACAATAGTATGCAAATGAATTCAATCATAATAAGATGAATTAGTATAAACTTAAGGTATCGGAATAAGTTTTCTTAAGCAGTTTTATTGTAAAACTTACTCTTTATCGGGGACGGTCATTTCTTCATTCATAAATCTGTTCAAATCGAATGTAGTTTCCTGGGGTGTGCTGTTTTGATAATTGTGCATCGAGAGGTTCCGAAACAAATCCTCTTTTGAAGTGAAATCTTTAAGGTAGTACACCTGAATTTTATTGCGATTTTTAATAACCCAGTTCAAGGTAATTTTCATTTTTTCGAGGTCTTCATCATCCGGATTTTGGTTAACATTGATAGTGCCGTCAAAATAATCGTTCAATGCATCTTCAAAAAAATCTTTTTCGGATAATGCATACTTCTTTACGTATATTTTACCGGTTAACATTAATACATAATCCTTATCATACCCTTCATTTATTTCAAAGAGTACATTTGCAAGATTAACAGGTTCTGCAAGCAGGGAAGACTTATGTGTCTGCGATAAAATTAAATCTATTAATGATTTTACTTCCGCTGCTTTTTCGTATCTCTGTTTTTCCGAGTGTTCTTTCATCTTATTTATTAACCGATTCAATACAACCTGGTTTTTACCGTACAAAAATTCATATGCTTTTTCCAATTCTTCCCGGTAGGACGAATCAAGTTTATTTACACAAGGAGCAGTGCATCGTTCAATATCCGCAAGGAAACATTTTTTACCTTTGTCAAAATCTTTATCGGTACATTCACGAAGCACAAAAGCTTTATTTATTATCTCAAAAACAGCATCAGCTTTCTTTCTGGAAATAAACAATCCGAAATAATCATTTCCATCAAAATCGAAGTAATTTGCAATTTCAATTGTTGGGTATTTATGTGTACGAACGATTCTTAAAAAATATTTATTGCCGTATTTTTTTAATTGGGAATTGTGCCTTGGATTTATAAGCTTGATAGATTCGGCTTCTGTTAAAAGTGCGGTTAGTTCGGAATTAGTGATTTCAATTTTTAATCTAGATGCCTGTTTAATTATTCTTTTAGCTTTTTTTGGAGCAGTTTGTGAAAAATAAGATTTTATCCTGCTTCTTAATGATTTAGCCTTGCCGATATAAATAATTTCATTCTTAGAATTTAAAAAATAGTAAATGCCGGGAGCCACAGGCAGTTCGACGATATCATTTGCAAGCGCCTTTTTAATTTTTACCTGATTGATTTGCGACTTAGGTACGGACTGCAATTTTATCAACTCATCAACTGTGTCGATTCCCTGATTCTTCCTTACTTCCTTTATCATCTTTATTAAAACGCGGGCAGTAATTTCGGCATCTCCCAATGCTCTGTGTTCACTCTTGTTTGTTAACCGGAGATGCTTTGACACTGAGTGAAGTGATTTGCTGCTAAGATTGGGATAAAGTCTTCTCGCTAATTTTAGGGTACAAAGGTTTAAGTCATATGGTTTTTCCTTACCGCAGTAATGAAATTCCTTCCTTAAAAAACTGCTGTCAAAAGAAAAGTTATGAGCAGTTAAAATATCCTCGCCAATAAACTCTTCAATTTCATTGACAATGTCTTCGAAAAAAGGAGCGTCGTAAACATCCTCGTTGGTAATACCGGTTAACTGCGTGATGTAGTAAGGAATATCCCTGCCCGGGTTTATGAGCGAATGGTATGTATTGGTAACTTTTAAATTTGAAACTTTTACTAACCCGATTTCAATTACGTTGTTTGTTCGTGGAGATAATCCCGTAGTTTCAACATCGACAATGCAGTATTCCGCTTTTTCGATCGGAATTTTTGCAATATTATTTTTACTCATGCCGTAAATCTATTATGAAATAATTTTACAATCAAAGCAAATGAGAATATTATTTTTTAAATAAAAGGACATGCTATTGCAAAATGATTTATTAAATAAACTATTAGAGTTAAACAGATTTACGGAGCAGAATATATTTTTAAGTTATAGAATAGCTGTTCTACGCGTAATGTGAATCAAGTTTATTTATCATAACGCTGCATATTCTTTCAATTCTGTTCATTTTTAGATATATTTATCGCTTAATTTTAGGAAGCATATGATCTCATTAAATCTACTATTTGTCGGCGATATAATTGGTAAACCGGGCATGGATTTCGTTCAAAGCTGGCTGCCGGGTTTGATTCAGAAATATAAAGCCGATTTTGTAATTGTTAACGGTGAAAATTCTTCAGGCGGTAAGGGATGTACGGAAAAAGAAGGAAAAATACTTTTCGATCTGGGCGTACATGTTATTACAGGCGGAAATCATACCTGGGATAAACACCAATCGCAGGATTATCTTAAAAAGGAACCGCGTGCACTTCGTCCTTTAAATTATCCAAAAGGAACCTACGGCAACGGTTATCATATAGCCGAAACGAAGAAAGGGAAAATTGCGGTAATTAATTTACAGGGCAGAACTTTTATGGCTGCTATTGACGATCCTTTCAGAACAAGCGATTGGATAGTCAATAAAGTTAGCAATGAAGCTAAAATGATATTTGTCGATTTTCATGCTGAAGCTACAGCCGAAAAAATAGCTATGGGAAGTTATCTCGACGGTAAAGTGAGTGCGGTAGTGGGAACACATACTCACGTTCAAACATCCGACGAACAGATATTGCCGAAAGGCACAGGCTATATAACCGATGTGGGAATGACGGGTCCGTATGACTCGGTAATCGGTATGAAAACTCAAGCAGCATTAAACAGGTTTTTATTTCAAACTCCTCAAAAATACGAAACAGCTGTAGATGATGTTCATTTGTGCGGAATGTTTTTTAAAATTGATACCGAGAGCGGTAAAACATTAGAGATTGAACGCATCCTTTTCCCGGATTTTATTAAAAAATCTTAAAACATTTTATGCAGAATTTTCCATTACCGAGGATTGATTCAGATGATGAATTAAGTGAAATGTTATTGCCGTATTCAAGATTCACTGACGGTGAAGTTTGGGTAGATCCCTCGGGAAATCATAAAATTGCATGCATTGACGCTGCCGATGAAACTTCCGTAGATAACTTGATGGGGGAAGAAAAAGCAGTGCTGGCCGTTCATGATCCGCCTTACAATTTTGTTGCCTTCGAAGAGAGAGAAATTAAGAAATTTATTGATTGGTGCCGCACATGGGTAGAAAATACTTACAGGGTTCTTGATGAAAATTCGGCTTTCTATATTTGGCTGGGTGCCGATCAAAATAATCATTTTCAGCCTTTAGCCGATTTTATAATAATGATGAGAGATACGAAATTTGATTCTCGCAGTTTTATTACTATGCGGAATCAAAGAGGGTATGGAACGCAGAAAAATTGGATGTCTGTGCGGCAGGAATTACTTTATTATACCAAGGGAAACGCAAATTTTAATATTAATGCTGAGTATACCGATATCCCCAAAATACTGAAGGGCTATTATAAAGTTGTTAACGGCTTGGAAACCGAAAATACCGAAAGAAGTAAATCCGATTTTATCCGGGCGGGTAATGTTTGGGTTGATATTCAGCAGGTTTTTTACAGGATGGAAGAAAACGTAAACGGCTGCTATGCTCAGAAACCCTTAAAGGCGATTGAGAGGATTTTATCGGCAAGCAGCAATGAACATGAAATAGTGATCGACTTTTTCTCTCACTCCGGTACTACTTTGTTGGCTGCCGAAAGAACCGGGCGAAGATGTTTCATAAGTGATTTCGATCCTATATATTGTGAAATAAGTCTAAGGAGATTAGAACAATTTCGCGAGCATGGATTGAAGGGCTGGCAAAATTCCAATCCTTTTGAAAAGGAAATAAGAAACAATAAAAAACTAAGTAGTTATCTGCTTGAGAAGTATAAAACTCCCATACCGGTTTAGCCCGAAGAAAAAAGTGCTGAAAAACAGATTTGATAAGTAGTGTTGATCCTTTGTTAGGACAATTAAAAGTTAGTTGCTGATTATATCAATTTTTCTAAGATAATTTATCTTAAATTAGTTTGATTCATAAAGGCTAGTGACGTGATTATTATTTAGAGACTTTTTAACTTTCAATCAGGTATTAAATTAAATCAGCACTAATTAAGAATGTTTGAAGTTAAATTTTTTGTTTAATCTCTTGTATAGAATTTTTCCGGGAGAATAGTATTATTAGTAAATTAGAAAGTGATGGTGAATAAATTAAATTATGGAAATAATTGACGGGAAAAAAATTGCGGCGGAAATAAGAGCCGAATTAAAACAAGATATAGCAAAGTTGAACGAGCAGGGGAAGAATATTCCCGGCTTAGTGGTAATGCTTGTCGGAAATAATCCGGCTTCGGAAATTTATGTGCGCAGCAAAGGAAAAGCTTGTAAAGAGATAGGTATGCGATCGGAAACCTTAAATTTAAGTGCGGATATTTCAGAGCAGGAACTGCTCGACTTGATTGATAAATATAACAAAAATAAAGATTATCACGGTATACTTGTCCAGCTTCCGCTGCCGGATCATATTAATGAAGATAAAATTATTGAAGCTATTTCACCTAAAAAAGATGTGGATGGCTTTCATCCCTTAAATATGGGTAATCTTGTTATAGGCAAAGAAGCATTTGCATCATGCACACCGGCAGGCATTCAAGAATTACTCCTTCGTTATAATATTGAAACAAAAGGCAAACATCTTGTAGTTTTGGGAAGAAGCAATATTGTCGGAAAACCTATTGCAAATATTATGCTTCAGAAAAAAGAAGGTGCTAACTCGATTGTAACGGTTTGTCACTCTGCTGCTAAGAATCTGTCAGACTACACACGAACTGCCGACATTTTAATTGCGGCTATCGGACGTGCAAATTTTGTAACCGCAGAAATGGTAAAAGAAGGAGTGGTTGTGATAGATGTCGGAATAAATCGTGTTGAAGATTCATCAAGAGCAAAAGGCTACCGTGTTGTCGGTGATGTTAATTTTGATGAAGTATCCCAAAAAGCTTCTCATATTACTCCGGTTCCGGGAGGAGTTGGACCGATGACTATCGCAATGCTGTTAAAAAATACTTATAATGCATATTTAAAATACGGGGAATAAAATGAGTAGCGATGTTCAAAGTAAAAATATTACACAGGAAACGCTCGAAAAAATTATGCAGGAGTTTTACTGCAAGGATGAATCCTGCAAAGGATGGGAAACAAATGTTGTTACCCAGCCAAAAGCGGTTAATAATATTGTTGTGCACGGGGCGGAAAGAATTTCGGCAGGACCCGGTATCGGCGATATACTAGTGGATAGAAATTTAGCAAGAAAAATTGACCACACACTTCTAAAACCCGATGCTACTCCCGCGGATATAAAAGATTTATGTCAGGAAGCAAAAGAATATTCTTTTGCGTCGGTCTGTATTAACCCTGGCTATGTCAGTCTCTGCTCTGAATTATTAATGGATACGGAAGTAAAAGTCTGCACCGTGATTGGATTTCCTTTAGGAGCCAGTACTACCGAAGTGAAAAGATTCGAAGCAGAACAGGCGATAGAAAACGGTGCCCAGGAAGTTGATATGGTTATTAATATAGGTCAGTTGAAACATGGTAATTATGATTATGTTTTTAAGGATGTGAACCAGGTAGTTTTAGCTGCAAAGAGAAAGAGAGTTATTTGTAAAGTTATTCTGGAAACCGCTCTCTTATCGGATACTGAAAAAGTTAAAGCATGTGTCATTTGTAAAGATGCCGGAGCGGATTTCGTTAAAACATCTACCGGCTTTTCAAAAGGCGGAGCAACTGCAGGCGATGTTGCTTTGATGAAATACGTTGTTGGAAGTACTGTCGGTGTGAAAGCATCCGGAGGAATCAGGTCTAGAGAAGACGCCGATAAAATGATTGCTAGTGGCGCAGACAGAATAGGCGCCAGTGCAAGTGTTAAAATAGTTTTGGGAGAAAAAAGCGAATCAAATTATTAGTATAGTATTTTGTAATTCGGAATTTAATCCTAAATATGATATTAGTTTGTAAGATGTAGTTTGAATAATTAGAGTAATATACGAATGTTTGGTAGTATGAATCGGCAACGTTAAATAGACTTATTTGTAACAATAGTTATACGCATCCATTAAATTTAACAGTTGAAAGTTTGTGAAATCCAAATTATTTGTTTATCCCGTTTGCTATACTTAGATTTTTTAATTTTGATATGGTTTTAGATATTGTAATTCAAAAATCGGATGACGGATTTACTGCGGAGATTCCGAGTATACACGGATGTGAATGCTGGGCTCACGATGAAGATACGGTTATAGAAAAAATTTTAGATCTGGCTTCTTTTTATCTGAAAACCGATTCAAATAAATTTAAAGTCGATAAAGCTCGCAGGAATAAAAACAAAACCATTTATAAATTAGTATTCAATAAAAATTATTAGTGGCAACATATAAAACCGAGCGAAGAAAAAACAAAATTATTTCGGTAGTAAAAACCCGTCAAAAATCACTTCATGTTGTATTGGAAAATATTCATGATCCTCACAATGTGAGTGCGATTTTCAGGACTTGTGATGCTGTGGGTGTCCCGAATATATCTTTGGTTTATAATGTCGATGCATTCCCTAAGATTGCGAAAAAAACATCTGCTTCTGCATTTAAATGGGTGGAAAAAGGAAAATATAAATCGATTCAAGATTGTTATGATTATCTTAGGGGACAGGGCTTCAAGATATATGCTTCCGCAATTACCTCGAAAGCAAAAAATTTGTACGACCTCAAGCTAACTGAAAAATGTGCGGTTGTGCTAGGCAATGAACACCGGGGTGTTTCCGGTGAAGCTGCAGAATTAGCCGACGAAAAATTTTTTATCCCGATGAACGGGATGGTTCAGAGTCTGAATGTATCGGTTGCAGCGGCGGTAATTCTTTATGAAGCAATGAGACAAAGAATTCTGCAGGGCCTTTATAATAAAAGTGAATATTCGGAAACAGAATTGGAAGAAAAAATAGCCAAATGGCTGGAGAAATAAGCTTATAAATTATGCTAAAAGTATTTAACAAGGTTACAAAAGTAGAAGGTGAACTCCAATTACCCGGGGATAAATCAATTTCGCACAGAGCCGTAATGTTTGCATCTATGGCAAAAGGTGAATCTAAAATTTATAATTTATCAAACGGTGAAGATGTAAAATCAACCCAAAATTGTTTTCGTAATTTGGGCGTTGAAATAACCGGGGATGAAAATTTTGTTAAAGTAACCGGGAAAGGATTTAGGGGTTTAAGAAAACCTTTGCAGCCTCTGGATGCAGGCAATTCAGGTACAACTACAAGGCTGCTCAGCGGAATATTAACTGCACAAAATTTTGAATCTACAATTATTGGGGATGCATCGTTATCAATACGACCTATGAAAAGAATAATAACCCCCTTAACCGCGATGGGCGGTAAAATATCGGCATCCGAATCTTTCACTCTTCCATTACATTTTTCACCGGCGGATGAAATTATCGGCATTGACTATGTACTTCCAGTAGCCAGTGCTCAAGTTAAAAGTGCCGTCCTTTTAGCGGGACTGCATTCGCCGAGAATAACTTCTGTCGTTGAAAAGTATCCTTCGCGAGATCATACCGAAAGAATGCTTGGATTGAAAACGGCCGTTAGAAATTCACTAAAAATATCATATGTGTCGGAAGAAAATTATCCTCAACCAAAAGTATATTTTATCCCTTCGGACATATCTACCGCTTCTTTCTTCATAGTTTTAACCATGCTTTTACCCGATTCAATCCTTCGTATTAAAGATATTTCATTAAATAGTACGAGGACGGGTATTTTGGAAATCTTAAAGAAAATGGGCGGCAAAATAGAAATAGAAAATGAAAAAGAAATGGCAGGAGAGTCTTTCGGAGATTTAATAATTAAGAGCAGCACACTTAATAATATTGAAATTCCCGAAAATATTATCCCGAATATAATAGATGAAATTCCGGTTTTGTCTATTGCCGGTTTATTTGCGGAAGGAAAATTTACTGTTAAAAATGCAACAGAGTTAAGGGGAAAAGAGACCGACCGGATTTCTGCTATTTGTCATAATTTCAAAAAACTTGGACTATATGTAGAGGAATATCCGGACGGTTTCTCGGTTAATGGAGAAATAGAGAATTTATTTCCGGTTTTCGAATGTTTTAATGACCACCGGATTGCAATGTCTTTCGGAATATTATCTTTATTGTTGAAAGAAGGGGGAAAAGTTAATAACTTTGAGTGTGTTAATATCTCAAATCCTAATTTTGTAAGTCAGTTAAAAAATATCGTAAGGTAACCATATGGCAGAAGTCGTTCTTAAAAATGTATCCAAAGTTTACGAAGGGGGAAACTTTGCTGTAAAGGATGTAAACGTCGAGATCAAAGACAAAGAATTTGTTGTTCTTGTCGGTCCTTCAGGCTGCGGTAAATCAACCACGCTAAGGATGATTGCGGGTCTTGAAGAAATAACCGAGGGCGAACTTTTTATTGACGGGAAAAAAGTAAATGATGTATCACCTAAGGATAGAGATATTGCAATGGTTTTTCAGAACTATGCTCTTTATCCGCATATGACCGTATATGAAAATATGGCGTTTGGCTTGAAGCTGAGGAAATTCAGCAAAGATGAAATTAAAAAAAGAGTCAATGATGCAGCGAAAATTTTGGGTCTGGAACCTTATTTAGATAGAAAACCCAAGGCTCTATCTGGCGGGCAAAGACAAAGAGTAGCAGTGGGAAGAGCCATTGTAAGGAAGCCGAAAGTTTTTTTGTTTGATGAACCGCTGAGTAACCTTGATGCAAAATTGCGCGTACAAATGAGAACTGAAATTTCTAAGCTTCATCATCAGCTTCAAGCTACAATGATTTATGTTACTCATGATCAAACAGAAGCGATGACCATGGGCGATAAAATTGTGATATTAAAAGACGGGTTAGTTAATCAAACTGATACTCCGCTTAATCTGTACAATCATCCAGCTAACAAGTTTGTGGCAGGCTTTATCGGTAGTCCCTCAATGAATTTTATTGACGGCAAAATCGTAACTGATAATGGAAATTACTTTAAGAGTAATGGAGGAAGCTTATCCGTTAAATTAGATGGTAAATACGATAATGCGCTTAAATCGTATATAAATAAAAAAATCTGGCTGGGAGTCAGACCGGAAGATATTTATGACTCCGGTACAAATGCATCCATATCCGGAATTGCAAAAATAGAAGTTAAACTGGATGTGGTAGAGCCGATGGGTAATGAAATTATTTTATATTTCCCTATCGATGAAACTCAATTTGTCGCGAGAATTCCGGCGCGTGAAATGCCTGCAGCAGGCGCTTCGAGAAGCTTAGTAATGGATACAGGGAAATTACACTTCTTCAATTCAGAAAACGAAGAAACTGTTATTTGATACGTTTGAACCAGTTTGAAGAGTTTTCTGATTCAGCTTTTATAGTGAGCTGCTCAGTTCATGTAATTCCATTCTGAATTTTCAATGGCTGTGTATATGTGAAATTTGGGTACAGGATGTCTTCCTCAAGGGATATGAAAGTTCTGAAAGTAATTAGAATTTTATAACCCAACCATACATACTTCCGAAATCCAAAGAGCATTTATCACCATCCAAGCGCCTGTTAAAAAGAACTTCTAAGGCTTTTTACAGTTTCTGCTATTTTTAATAATCAAAAATTAATTATTTGATGTTCAAATTTATTTACTTTTAATTCTTCATATATATGCTTTAGAATGTCCTGTCCGTATTTATTTGAGAAATAAATGAAATTAATTTCTCTTTCCTGTAGGTTGTTAGACGGGTATAAACTTTGAATAACCTTATCTATTTGTCGTAAAGTAGTTTCGTGTTTCCTTTTCTGTGCCTCAAATGCTTTCTGTTTTAACTCGTTAGTATAATGAAAAACCTTTCCTTTATATTTTGAACTAGCCTCGCTGATTGTTTTATCGAAATCAAATAATTTTTCTTTCAACTCGTCAAATGCTATTTCAATTTTATGAGAAGTATCGTTGAATATTTGCTCCAGTGCGGTTTTAGAGATGCTCTCTACTACTTTTTGTTTAACTTTTTCTTGATTAACGAATATCTCACCAACATTTAATCCGTATTTATCAATTATGGAATAGATATTTTTCTCAACCAGGGTTGCAGAGGATCTGGGATATAACAAAGGTGATTCGATTTTGTAAAAATCATACAAAGGAAATACTTGAGCAAAATAGGAAATTTCACTCGGACCGCCAATATAAAAAGCTGTTGGTAAAATAGAATCCTGGCATATCGGCCGGAGTAATACATTGGGACTAAAATTACCCGGTTCTTTTTCAATCAACTCCATCAATTCATCATAAGTAAATTTCTTCCGTTTGCGTTTTAACCCGAATTCATTATCTATAGGTTCAATTGAAAAACGTCCTTCTTCGGTACGATAAAATAAATTAATCGGTTTTACTTTTACCTGTGCATGGTATTTTTCTTCAAGTGTCGCACTCACATTTACCAGCCTGGAAGTGTGCTGTCGAAAATCGGTTATTTCTTTTTTGAAGACCGGTTTTAACAATTCTTTTACTTTTATATCCTGAGGGTCGAACAAAACTAAACCGTAATTGTCAAAAAGACTAAAAATGAATTCTTTAAATGCTTCTTTTAAAGAACTGCCTTCTCGATACATATTTTTGAGTTTATCTACTAGGCTGTCGGTGAATTCTGTTTCACGCAGATTTCCTTTCAAATTTGAAAAGAATTCATTTATAGATTGATCAATTTTTAATAAACCCACACTCCCTGAGTTTTCGTCCTCCTGAACTTCATTTCCGTAAGAAATATTTGCAAGTTCGTTGTCTTTGTTAATAATATTAATCGTCCGTACTTCATTGAAATCGTGATCATCACCTTCCAGCCAAAAAACCGGAACAAAATTGAAATTATCGTGTTGTTCTGATAAATATTTACATAATTTAATAGCAGTGATGATTTTATAAATTGTGTACAAGGGTCCGCCTAATATTCCCAGTTGTTGACCTGTCACAACCGCAAGAGTGTTATTATGTTTTAATAATTCTATATTATTTTTAGTCGTTTCAGAAGGTGAATAATTACTGTATTGATTGGATATTATAGAGAACAATTCATCCCTTTTAGCGGAGGAATTTTCTGCAATTTTCTTAAATTTTTGTGGAAACAATTCTTTATTTCTAAAATTAGACGGGAAAAATTCTTTTACATTTTCAAATTCATATAAATAGTCCAAAAATAAATTATGATTTCCCGGTATATCGCTAAAATTAATATACATCTATTATCCTTCAATTGTGGAATTCTATATTCGAAAAGTAACAAAAAGTAATTTGCTTAACAACTTACTGGTAACAATGATGTTGTGTCAATGTTCTAAGACAAATATGCTAGAATAGTATCCGAAAAAGTGAAATTAGATATCAATAAAATTGTATAGTATAAAATTAAGAAATCACCTCTAGATTTAATAAATCTTTGAAGAGCCCCACGAATTATTATATATAAACTTTTTTAATGAAAGATATTTGACTATTTTTCATCTTTCTCAAGATAAATTATTATTAAAATATGCGAAGAACCCTAATCATTTTATTTTTACTTGTGGCTGTCAATAGTTCAATATCATTTCCTCAAAATTTAAAGAAAACAAAATTTGTGTTTTTACCTCCCGGGTTAAATTTTATGCCGCTTAGGGCCGGTATTGATGAAGCAAGAATGGGATTGTTGTATTATACGGCAAATCGTAATATGAAGGTTGATATCGGAAATTCTTTTGATTTGCTTGAATTTAATTTATCAAATCAGGAAAATATTACAATCGGTGCCGAGTTTATGGCTTATGCCTACGTTACCGATTATCTGCAATACAGGTTGCAGATTGATGCGATTGACGGATTTTTCGGGGGAAATATTATATACTCCCGGGAAGTAAACAACGGTAGATGGATCGGACGATTTAGGTATATTCATAACAGTTCTCACTTAGTCGATGGACATTGGAACTCTGTCACTAATAAATGGATTAATAACATTAAACCTACCGCGTTCGGAAATAACTATGCTGACATACTGCTGGCAAGAGAATTAGGCTTTTATAAATATGCTTTTCGTTATTACGGTGGTATGAGTTTGTCAACAGGTATGGATACGAAAACTAAATTATTGAAAAGATTCTCATATAAATCGGGATTCGAATTTGCAATAAAAAATTTCTTCGGGAATTTCTTAAATAGAAATGAAAATATCTTTTTCGCCGTAAATGTAGATCTGAAAGGGATTCCTAAATATATTTTAAATCAACATTATGTTGCAGGTATTAAACTTGGAAATTGGGACGGTAAAGGTTTTTCGTTTTATTTTTCATATTATAACGGCGGGGATATTTTTAACCAATATTTTCAAACCAGGATTTCAAGGTTCGGTATAGGTTTTACTTTTGATTTTATTTAATGAAATTCTTTGACATACATAATTTGAATAATACATTTTGTTAAGGATAGTAATACTAAAGAATCAAAAAAATACCTGATAGATGAGTATGGATAAACTAAATAAATCTGTCACATCATTGGATAAATCTACTCGCTTAAAAAAAAGCGTTATTGCTAATATTATTAAGCTAGTTATTGCGGTTGGACTTTTAACCTTTGTTGTTTTAAGAATAAATTTTAGCGAGGTTATTTCGAAAGCAAAAACAGCTAATGTTTATTTAATCGTTACTGCATTTGTTTTAGTATTTTTGAATCTATTCCTGCAATACACTAAATGGCATTTGACAACAAAAACAATATTAAAAGTCGATAATAAAAAAAAGACATTCTATTCCCTGTTTTACGGAATATCCGGTGGTGCTTTTACACCTGCGAGGATTGGTGATTATTTCGGCAGAGCAATTGTATTCAAAGAGAAACCGGTATTGGAAGTTGCGGTAGCAACATTTGTTGATAAGTTTTTTCTCCTGATGATGGTCATATTCTGGGGCTCAATTTCCAGTATTTTGTTTTTGCAACTTTATTATGAAGTTAACGTTTATCTCACCGTGTCGCTGTTTATTGTGCTATTTGTATCATTTTATCTTCTTACGGTATTATTAATAAATCCGGCAACGTGGAATAATATCTTATTTAATAAACTTCGTTCGCATAACCGTCTGGAAAAATGGCTTAAAAATTTAAGAGTGTTGAAAAATTTAGAGAGAAACTATACTGCAAAAATGTTTGTCTTTTCTTTTCTTAATCATTCTTGCTATATAATTCAATTTGCGATATTAGCAATTGCTTTCTCGGGAAGTTATGAAATATTAAAATATATTTGGGCGGCAAATATTGTTATGTTCATAAAAACTATCATACCTTCCGTTTCATTAGGTGAATTAGGTATCAGAGAAGGAGTCTCGGTATTTATCTTCAACAGGATTGGCAGCACCGCCGTCATAGGTTTTAATGCTTCTATTTTTCTCTATTTAATAAATCTGCTATTCCCGTCTTTTATTGGATTGTTATTACTTACCAAGAAAAATGATATTTAATATTTTTATAATTACCCTCTTTTTATTATTGATGGTTTATTATATATTTTTTCTGACCGGGATCTTAAAGGGATTAAATAAACTAAAAGTATCACCCCTAAACAGTCTCTCCGATGAATATGTTTCGATAATAATCCCTTTCCGGAATGAATCTGAAAATATATTAAAGAGTCTGCAATGTTTGGAAACACAAAGCTACCCTAAAGACAAATTTGAAGTTATTTATGTTGATGATTTTTCGGAAGACGATTCTTTTAGCAAGATAAATTTATCCGGAAAATCAGAAAATGTGAAGGTATTGTCTGTTCCCGAAAGGTATTCACCAAATGCGCATAAGAAACGAGCAATCAGGTACGGTATAGAAAATTCAAAAGGAGAAATAATTGTAACAACGGACGCAGATTGTATTCAAAATAAAGATTGGTTGTTAAACTTATTAAGTTACTTTGATAAAAATACCGCTTTCGTTTCGGGACCGGTGGAATTTATGAATGATGATAAATTATTTAGTAAAATACAAAAAATTGAATTTTCAGGATTGGTGTTAGCCGGTGCCGGGTTAATTGGAAACAACAGACCGACGATTTGTAATGCTGCTAATATAGCATACCGAAAAAATATTTATGAAATGGTCGGCGGTTTTAAAGATCAGCTCAATCTATCATCCGGAGACGATGAACTTTTAATGCAGAAAATTGCAAAAGAAACAAATTACCAAATCCGGTTCTGTATAAACCGGGAGGCAGTAGTTAAAACCGCACCCAATAAATCTTTGAAAGAGTTTTATCAGCAAAGAAAAAGATGGGCAAGTAAGGGACTTTTCTATGCGGATAAACTACTTATCCTAAAATTAGTATTTATATTTTTATTTTATTTAGGATTATTCATACAATTTATTCTCGCCGTATTTAATAACCATATATTTATATTATCATTTACAATAAGCTTAATGTCCAAGGTAATACTGGAGCGAAAAATAATGCTGAAAGGTTCAAAAATACTTTTCTCGAATGAAGTCCTCTCTGGATTTTGGCTGACAGAATTATTTCACATCCCCTATATCATAATTGCCGGTATTTCTGGTATTTTCGGGAATTTTGTGTGGAAGGAAAGAAAAATATCACGCTGAGTTTAAATTTGTATAACAAGATTAACATTTAGTATGCTTTCCTATCCGTAACAAGTTGATGTAATTACATTTACTATTATTTGAATTGCCGTAAAAAATTTAATAAAGTGAAGCAAACTGCGGTCTAAACCCCGATTATTTTTGTACAATTAAAAAACCTACTGTAGACAATAATGTACAGTTAATTCTAACACTATTAAAAATATTTCAATTTTTATCGATATTTTGATGGCACGATGCTTGACAACTATATAGTGTAAACTCAATGAGGTGTATCATGAAAAAGATTTTATTTTTTGCAACAGTTTTAATATTCAGCTTTTCCTTAAAAACTTCGGCGGTACCAACACCAAATATATGGACAGATTTTGGAGGATTTTATACCGCTTTAGCTCCTTATGGAAACTGGATTGAATTGAACGATGGTCTCACTGTTTGGCAGCCATTCAATGTAAGATCCGGCTGGATACCTTATACACAGGGACAATGGATCTGGACTGCTGATGGCTGGTACTGGGATTCATACGAGCCTTATGGATATATAGTCTTCCATTACGGAAGATGGTATTATGATAATTATTATGGATGGATATGGATTCCTGATTATCAATGGGCGCCGGCATGGGTTCAATGGCGGTATGATAACGATTACATTGGCTGGGCACCTCTTCCGCCTTATGCTAAATATTCAATAAATATCGGAATTCATTTTAGTATAAATTATTTTACACCATATCACCATTGGCATTTTGTAACTTATAGGAATTTCTGTGCTCCACATGTTTATAAATACTATGTTGGTTCGCAATATAAGTCTCGGATTTTCTCAAGAACAAAATATCGAACAAATTACGGTTACTCCGGTGGTAGAATAATAAATAGGGGAGTGAACATCGATTATATTCGCCAAAGAAGCGGTCAGCAAATAGTTGAGAGACGAATTGAAATTGCTAGGGATTCACGTGATTTTCTCAGAAATAATGACACGAATCGTAGAAGTGATGTTGTCCGGGCATACAAACCATCTCGTGACCAATTTACCGGAAGTGATAGGGGGAACGTGGTTATTAAAAGAGGTGAAAGAAGATCGTCGATTGATATTACCGGAATTAACAGAACTCCGCAAAGTGATGTGAATAGAAATAATGCCGGTGATTTGAGAAACCAGACAAATAGAATAGAGAATGCACGACCGGATGTTAATAGTATGAGAGATAGTCCGGAAAGAACAAACGGAAGCAGCGTGAGACGTGAAACTATGCCAAGACAAACTCCTCAGCCGAAGGTTGAGAGACCAAAATCGATAGAAAGAGCAACGCCCAGGGAACAGCGACCCCAATACAATAATAGAAAAAACCCGCCGCAAAGGAATGAAATAAGAAAAGAAAGCGGCAGAAGTTATTCTCCTCCGGCAAGAGGGGAAAGAAAAGATAATTCGGGAAACCGGAATGAAAGAAAACCTGAGCGAAGAATTAGAAAATAAATTAAAATAGTCTCCTCCACTCCTATATCCGGCGGCATCAGTAATTCAATGATGCCGCTTTTTTATATTTCAATCAAACAATCAGGTGATAAATCCCATCAGATAATGAAAAAATAAGTAACCTACAACAAATACTCTTTGGAACTTATGAAGAAATCAGCTGAGAAAGACAATCTTCTTAATTTTAATTATAGATTCGGATCCCAGAGGATTGATGTTAAAATCTTTAATGTAAAAGTAGATATTCAAACGCTGAACATTGTAACGCCTAAAAAAATAAAACTCCTGATTGGTGCAAACTTGAAATTTTTAATTGCTCTCATTCTCACCTCAACATCAACAAACACAAATATCGTCTTTTAACGGTCTCAATTTCTGAAGTAATTTATTTTTTCAAGGATTATGTGACTCTTACGAGCAAGTTGAGCTGGAAATAGAAACAGTTGAAAGAAAATTCAATGAAAAAACATAACTTAAAGGAGGAATAAGCTGATTATTTGGAATCCTCAACAGGAATATTTACAAAATATCAGCTCTCAAAATGAGAGACACTAACACAAATGCCGTGGTAATCTTAAATAATTTTGCAGACATATCGCCTTTATTTTGAGTAAAGAAATGTTCGAAGATTTTGAATCATTGTTTAAAGATTTTACAAAATGATGAAGTCCCTTTTTGAGAATGGGTTATATTGTCTGCTTATTTTTAACCAAAAGTTTTAAACTTTCAATTACCTGTTCAATAGATATACCATCTTCAAATACACATGTATTCTGATCGGCACTGCAGTGAGATCTGCAGTATTCATCACTAATTTGTAAATTTAATGAACCCTTATTTAAAATTCCCCAATGTTTTGCACAATTCATCGCCCTGTTGCAATACATACCGATTGCTTTTATCTTTAATCCTGCAGCAAGATGCACGGGCCCTGTCGAAGAAGAAATCAATACATCGGATACGGAAATAATATTTATTAGCGACCTTAGATTTTTTAACAATCCCGTAACGATCACAATTCTGTTTGAATTTAAACCTTTTAAATTTGCAACAAAATTGTCACTCATTTCTCGGGCTGTTAAAATTATTTTATAATTCGGTTTATTAAATTCAGTAAGAATATTTTTGATTAAGGAAAGGTATTTCCCTTCGCTCCAATTAGGTGATGAACCTCCCGAACCGGTATGAACGATTATTTTATAATCCTTTTCATTTAAACCTTTGCCGGAAAGAACTTTTTTTATAGCAGACTTTTCTTCCTTTGTGACGAAAATTTCGGGAAGAATGTTATTTGATACAACGCCGAGTTTTCTCGCTAAATCCATATCATAGTCAGCTTCATGCCTGAGCGGTGTATAATTATTTCTCGAAACACTCTTCATAAAAGTTATAATTTCATAAAGCTTGTGCCCGACTCCGATTCTGTTTTTTATACCTGCAAGAAACATTTGGTAAGCTGCACGTTCGGTCGGCATCACTAATAATCCGTGAGTGAATTTATGTCTTCTTATCTCTTTGATAACTTTCCAATAAGAATCTTTACTCAAATCATCTTTTATAATTACATTAACATTTGGATTATTGGTAATAATATGGCTGGTATTTTGTTGCGTGAGCGTTCCTATATAAGCATCAGGGAAGGATTTCCTAAGTTCACGTAGCATGCCGGTTATCATTACTACATCCCCGACTCTATCGGTACGTACGATTAAAATTCTTTTCATTAATTAATACTATTAGGCTATAAATGATAATATAACTTATTTGAATTTTACAAAAATAATAATTTCGGATCATATATATCAGAGGTGAGCCTGAATGATCTTAAAAAATAGTTTTAAAATTCTAACTTTGTTTCCACAAAAATGATTTACGTCTAGATATCCAAAAAGATTTACCGGGGAAAACGTAGTAAACTCTAAATAAACACCACTCAAATCACATATCAACCGATTATCATTATCTGAAAAAAAATACCTTTAATAATAGTAACTTTTTAATGTGAAATTCAGTCATATTGGTAAAACATGTTAATAAATATGGAAGAATATCTGCATGAAAAAACTCATACTCTCAATTTTTATTGCTGCTCAATTAACATGGGGAGGTTCAAATGCGCACAAAATATTATCACTTCATACAACAAATATTGCCATAAAAATAGATGGTAAAATTGATCCAGTATGGAGTACAGCCGACTCGGCAACTAATTTTTTTCAACTTTCACCCTATTTCGGGGCAAAACCAGCCTGGCGGACAGTCGCTAAAGTTCTAACTACGAATGATGCATTATATTGTTTGATGGTCTGTTACGAAAAAAGATCGGATATTCAAGAGAATACGGGTATGCTTGATCAAAGAGGGGGTGATATAGTTTCGATAATGCTGGATACGTTTGATGATCAAAATACTGCATATAAATTTGCTGTTTCAGCTTCAGGTGTTAAAAATGACTGCAGGCTTTTGGACGATGCACGAAACAGGGATTATTCGTGGGACGGTATTTGGTTTTCTGCGGCAAAAATTTATGATTGGGGATTTGTGGTTGAAATGAAAATACCTTATAAGTCAATTCAATACGATGAAAAATTAAATCATTGGGGGTTGGATTTTGATAGATGGATTCCGGCGCTTTCGGAAGATCTGTATTGGTGCAAGTATGAACAAAATGAAGGACAGAGGATTTCTAAATTCGGCAAGTTGGAATTTGAAAACTTCCATCCCAATGTGAAAGGATTAAATTTAGAAGTTTATCCTGTTGGTCTAACTAAAGCCACCTATTTGCATGACAACAAATATAATGTGAAACCGACTGCCGGTTTGGATTTAATGTACAACCCATCAACAAAGTTGAAATTCCAATTAACTGTAAATCCGGATTTTGCTCAAATTGAAGCAGACCCCTACGAGTTTAATATCTCACGATATGAATCATATTTCTCTGAGCGAAGACCTTTCTTTACGGAAGGTAATGAAGTATTTAATGCATCGGGAAAACAGCAGAATACAGGGTTTTACTCTCCGCTCGAATTGTTTTATTCCAGGCGTATCGGGAAAAAATTGCCCGACGGTTCCGAAGTTCCGCTGATCGTTGGAGCTAAAGCTTTTGGTAGAATTAATGATTGGGAATACGGAAGTTTTATTGCAACAACCGGTGCAAAAAATTATATGGATAACGGTGAAATAAAGACGGAGCCTAAAGCCTTTTTCGAATCTGTTAGGTTGAAGAAACAAATATTCGGAAATTCTACGTTAGGATTATTATGGGTTGGCAAACATACAAAAGACAATACATACGGAGTATTGGATTTAGACGGTGCACTTAGGCAATCCGATTGGCAGCTGGCATACCAGTTTGCACGCTCCATTAAAAATTCACAAGGTGATTATGCTGCATCTCTTGGTTTTACAAAATTCGGACAGGATTGGATTACATTTGCAAGAGGCAAATACATCGGCAAGAATTTTGATATCGAACAAATCGGATATGTTCCATGGATTGGTACTGCCGAATTAACTTCAATCACAGGACCAATTTGGTTACCAAAAGAAGGATATATTAGGCAAATATTACTTTATGGTGGTTTTTCCCTCAATTATAAAAATGTAGAAAACTATACAGACCGTTCGGGTATCCTCGGTTTTAATATGCAGTTTAGGGATAATTGGGGATATGAGATAACCTATTCTTTCGGAAAATCAAAGGATAATGGGATAAAATATCCTTCTTATGAAATAGATTTAAGTTCGTGGTACAATATTTCGCCAAAATGGAATGCAAATTTATATGGTGGTTACCAAAAAACATATAATTTTAACAGAGATTATTTAGCATTTTATTCGTGGACAGGTTTAAGTATTGATTGGAATGCAACAAATATATTAACACTCGGTACATCGTACAATATGTATGTGGAAGGTAATCCTGCTGGTAAAATTGAGGATATAACTTATAATGCCCGCCCATATTTTTCTTTTACTCCTTTTAACAATTTAAATATGAGGTTGTACTTAGATAATGTATTCGACAGATCATCCCGGCAGGTTCAAAGAGTTGTTGGCGGATTTCTGTTTTCATATAACTTCTTGCCCAAAAGCTGGATTTATTTCGCAATCAATGAGTTAAGAGATAGAAGCGACCAATATAATAATTCCGGAGTACTTTTACCGAATAGGCTGCATGTAGCTGATAGGGCTGGAGTTTTTAAGATCAAGTATCTATACTATTTCTAGCAAAGTTGAAATTATTGCGGATGACTAGTTAATATTTAATTTATTATCATCTTTTATTCATAGCCGTAATTTATATTACGGCTTTTTATGCCATTAACCCGAAGAATTCAGATAGATTGAATTCTTTAGGTTTTGTCGTATCTTGATACTTTATAAATTTATTTGGGAATACTTATTAATAACAAACGATAAGCTTAAAATTGAAAATCACATATTTTGTCACTCCGAAATAAATCTAAATAACACTACATTCGCTTTCAATTTACTCTGCCTTCATACCAAATATTAAATATTACTAAACAAACAATTATTCTTAATTAATGTGAGTTCATGTCTTTTAAACATTTCAGTTAACATATTATTTCTAAAGACTAAAAAACATTTATCATAATTGGGAAATAAAACGTAAAATATTTTTTAAATTATGATAAAAGTTGAGTTTTTAACCTTCTAAACCAATTAATTTGTTTCAGTTGGTGGCACGTTTTATGGTTATACTAAGAATTGTTTATTAAATGGTAAAGATGATATTTTAAAGAATATCATTGGGTAGAATAGCATAATCTTTTTGTGAGTGATTATAGGGGAGTATTGCTTTTTGTTCGACAAATTATTGTAACTTATAAAAAAAAATCATACTCGTTTAATATCCTTAATTGCCAATAAAAAACAATTAACGAAACAAGTTAATTAAACTCAAACAAAGAGAGTAAAATCTCTATAGGAGAAAATAATGAAGTTAACAAAAGAGGAAGCATTAGAATATCACAGTCAGGGGAGACGCGGTAAAATTGAAGTGGTTGCTACAAAACCATGTCTGACCTCTAGAGATCTTTCATTAGCATACACACCGGGTGTAGCAGTTCCTTGTTTGGAAATAGCAAAAAATGAAGATGATGTTTATAAATATACGGCAAAGGGTAATTTAGTAGCGGTTGTATCGAATGGAACAGCTGTTTTGGGATTGGGTAATATTGGTCCTTCAGCCGGAAAGCCTGTTATGGAAGGTAAAGGTGTTTTATTCAAACGGTTTGCGGATATTGACGTTTTTGATATTGAATTAAAGAGTAATGATTCACAGGAAATAATAAAGGCTGTTCAACTTTTGGAACCGACTTTCGGCGGTATCAACTTAGAGGATATTAAGGCGCCTGAATGCTTTGAAATTGAAGAAACATTAAGAGAGACAATGAATATCCCCGTCTTTCATGATGATCAGCACGGAACTGCGATTATTTCTTGTGCTGCGTTAATAAACGCTGCTAAAATTGCGGGGAAGAAATTATCGGAGATTAAGATTGTAGTTAACGGTGCCGGAGCTGCCTCCATTTCATGTTGTAAGCTTTACATTGCCGCCGGCGTGAAAAAAGAAAACATTACCATGTACGATTCAAAAGGGTGCTTAAATAAAAAAAGAACAGACTTAAATAAATATAAAATGGATTTTGTGAGTGAAAGTGAGTGTTCAACTTTAGCTGAAGGAATTAAGGGTGCCGATGTATTTATCGGTCTGTCTGTCGGCGGTATAGTTACTAAAGATATGATAAAAAGTATGGGACCAAATCCGATTGTATTTGCAATGGCAAACCCAGACCCGGAAATAACGTACGAAGATGCAACTTCAGTCAGAGATGATATTATTATGGCTACCGGCAGAAGCGATTATCCTAACCAGGTTAATAATGTATTGGGATTCCCGTTTATATTTCGCGGTGCATTAGATGTTCGTGCAACTACTATTAATCTCGAAATGAAAATGGCTGCCGTAAAGGCATTAGCTGAATTGGCAAGGGAGAAAGTTCCCGAGTTAGTCTTAAACGCTTACGCTGGAGCTGATTTTACATTCGGTAAAGAATATATTATCCCAAAACCTTTTGATCCCCGGGTTCTTTGGCATGTTGCACCCGCAGTTGCAAAAGCAGCTACCGAAACCGGAGTAGCAAGGGTTAATATTGAAAATTGGGAAGTATATATAGAAGAATTAAAAGAAAGACTCGGCTTTTCCAAGGAAGTAATTAGGGTGATGATTCATAAAGCTCAAAAAAATCCACGTAAAGTAGTTTATCCTGAAGGAGAAGAAGAGAAAATTATCCGGGCAGCTCACTCCGTGTTTAATGATAATATTGCCAAACCTATTCTTTTGGGTGATAAAAATATAATTAATAAAATTGTAGATGAACTGGGATACAATTCGGATAAATTTGAAATTGTTGATCCGGTTTCATCGGATAAATATAAAGCTTATTCCGAAAAATTTTACGAGAACAGAAAAAGAAAAGGTGCAACTCTAAGAGAAGCAAAGCAATTGATGAAAGATTCAATTTACTTTGGTTCTATGATGGTAAAGGAGGGAGATGCCGATGCATTAATCAGCGGTTTAACTACACACTATCCAAATACAATTAAGCCGGCTTTACAGTGTGTAGGGGTGAAAGAAGGATTAAAAATTGTATCCGGTCTTTATATAGTTGTTACTAAAAAGGATGTTTACTTTTTTGCAGACACAACGGTTAATGTTGATCCAACCCCTGAAGAACTGGCTGAAATTGCTATTTCAACAGCCGATACTGTCCAGAGGTTTGATATAGTTCCTAAGGTTGCAATGCTTTCTTTCAGCAATTTCGGCAGTGCTAAATATCCGCAGTCGTTAAAAGTTAAAAAAGCTGTTGAAATAGTAAAAAATATTCGTCCCGATCTTATAGTTGAAGGTGAAATGCAAGCCGATACCGCTGTTGTTCCGCAAATTATCGAAAAAGACTTCCCCTTTAGTGCATTGAAGGGAAGGGCGAATGTATTAATATTCCCTGATCTTAATTCAGGTAATATAGCCTATAAACTTATGGCAAGAATAGGCGAGTCAAGTGTTATAGGTCCCATTTTAATGGGAATGAAAAAGCCGATTCACATTCTTCAAAGAGGTGCGACAGTTGAGGATATTATCAACATGACGGCTATAGCAGTGGTGGAAGCAAATCATAAAGAAAAATAAAACGGTAATGAAAAAATGTACAAAATAGTATCAGCTAAATTTCTGGCTCCAAATGTTAAAAGGTTCGAAATAGAAGCACCCAAAATTGCTTCAAAGAGAAAAGCAGGGCAATTTGTAATTATTCGTATCAGCGACAACGGGGAACGAATTCCTCTTACCATAGCAGATTCGGATATTGAGAAAGGAACCATCACCATAATTGTTCAAGGAATAGGTAAGACAACGACTTCATTAAATGAAATGGAAGAAGGAGATTATATTCGCGATGTTGTCGGTCCTTTAGGTAAATCCTCTCATATAGAAAATTTTGGGGTTGCCGTAAGTATAGGAGGCGGAGTTGGAACTGCAATTGCCTATCCCACTGCCGTCGCGTTAAAAAATGCCGGTAACTATACCATTTCTATTGTTGGGGGAAGATCCAAAGAATATGTAATTCTTGAGAATGAAATGCATTCGGTTTGCGATGAAGTATATGTTACAACCGATGACGGAAGCTATGGATATCACGGATTTGTGACCGAAAAATTGAATGATTTAATAAATGGAAAGCGAAAAATCGATTTTGTTCTTGCAATCGGTCCTATCCCGATGATGAAAGCAGTAGCCGAAGTTACACGGAAGCATAAAATAAAAACCGTAGTGAGTCTCAACCCGATTATGGTTGACGGTACTGGAATGTGCGGGGGGTGTCGTGCAATTGTAGATAATAAAACCGTCTTTGTCTGTGTGGATGGTCCTGAATTTGATGCTCATAAAGTTGACTTTGAAACTCTTGCTAGAAGAAATAGAACATACAAAGCGGATGAAGAAAAAACATTACAAAATTATCTATGTAAGAGTGAAGAAGCATTATTAAAAGAAAAAGTATAAACTGAAATATTAATATGTAGTCCGGAGTTTGTAAATGCCGAAACTTTCAAATAAAGAAAGAATGAAAATTATTCGTCAAGCGATGCCTGAACAGGATAGCGAAAAAAGAAGATCTAATTTTTCTGAAGTAAATTTAGGATTTACCGAAGAATTGGCTAAGATGGAGGCGTTAAGATGCATCCAATGTCCAAAGCCTACCTGTGTTGCCGGATGTCCGGTAGGTGTAAAAATTAGTGACTTTGTATCACTTATTTCCGAAGGTGATTACTTAGGTGCAGCGGCAAAGATAAAAGAAGATAATATATTACCCGCAGTTTGCGGGCGGGTATGTCCGCAGGAAGAACAATGTGAAGCGAGTTGTGTAGTAGGTAAAAAGAATGAGCCGGTAGCTATCGGTAGATTGGAACGATTTGTTGCCGACTTTGAAAGGAATACTGTTGGGATTAGAACTCCGGAAATAAAACCTAAAACAGGTAAAAAAATCGGTATTATCGGCAGTGGTCCGGCGGGATTAAGCTGTGCCGGCGATTTAATACAGATGGGGCATGATGTAACAGTTTTTGAGGCACTCCATGAACTTGGAGGCGTGCTAATTTACGGTATCCCGGAATTTCGACTTCCTAAAGAAATTGTAAAAGCCGAAGTTGAAGCACTTGAAAATTTAGGTGTAGAGTTCAAAACAAATGCAGTTATAGGGTTTACAGATACGATTGATGAATTGCTCAATGAAGGATACGATTCAATTTTTATTGCTGTTGGTGCCGGACTCCCTTATTTTTTAAATATACCGGGTGAAAATTTAAATGGTGTCTATTCCGCTAACGAATTTCTCACAAGAGTAAATTTAATGAAGGCTTATAAATTCCCGGATTACGATACACCGGTGTTTCACTGCAGCGGGAAGAATGTTGCTGTTTTCGGCGGCGGCAATACCGCCATGGATGCCGTTAGAACTGCTAAACGACTGGGTGCGAAAAATGCTTATATTATTTACAGAAGATCCGATGTTGAAATGCCTGCACGTAAAGAAGAAATTCACCATGCGAAGGAAGAAGGGATAGAATTTGTATTTCTTTCAAATCCCGTAGAATTTATCGGCGATAAAGAAGGCTGGTTGAAAGCTGTTAAACTTCAAAAGATGGAACTTGGAGAACCCGATGCTTCCGGTAGAAGGAGACCCGTTCCTATTCAAGGTTCGGAATACATTTTGGATATCGATATGACTGTAATCGCAATCGGTAACGGTTCGAATCCTATTATTCAAAGAACAACTCCAGATCTAAAATATAACAAATGGGGGAATATACTAGTTGATGAAGAGACAATGAGAACAAGTAAAGAAGGAGTATTTGCAGGCGGGGATATTGTAAGCGGTGGAGCTACTGTTATTTTGGCAATGGGTGCAGGCAGAAAAGCGGCAAAAGCAATAAACGGATATTTAAATAATTAAAACTTTTGAATCGCTGTAACTGAAATTATCCATTAGTCATTTAATTGGTTTTTCGATAATTAATTTTTTATATTTTCATCAGTTGAAAAGGGGAGTTGATGAAGTTTACCTCTATAGGGCATTTCCTGATTGTGCTTGTTTTATTGTGCTTTGGCGAAAACACTTTCGCACAACAATCAAGAGATACGCTATATCTAACTCTTGATGATGCTATTTCAAAAGCACTCGAAAATAACTGGGATATTCGAATAGCAAATGAGGAAATTAAAAAATCTCATGAGCAAATTAATGAAGCATATGCTAATGCTTTTCCAAGATTAGATTTTAGTGGTCAGTATGTCAGAAATATTAAACTTCCTGTCCTTTTTATTCCTCCAAACACCCCCTTTAATCCGTCATCTCAAACCCAAACATTCGAACTAGGATCGCAAAATAGTTATATAGGAAGTTTAACATTATCGCAGGTCATCTTTAGCAAAAAAGTTAATACTGCTATAAAAATTGCTTCGGAATATTCACAGTTTTCCGAAATCGGAAGCGAAGCTGCAAAGCAGCAGATAATTTTAAATGTGAAAAAAACATTTTACAGTATTCTTCTTATGGAGGAATTAGTTAAAGTTAGTGAAAAAAGTTATGAGGCTGCAAAAGCAAATTATGAAAATGTTGAAAAATTATATAAACAAGGTGTTGCCTCGGAGTATGATCTGCTTCGTTCAGAGGTACAATTGGCTAATTCGCAGCCGATGCTGATCCAATCGGAAAATAATTTAAAATTGACAAAATCTTCATTAAAAAATATTTTAGCTATAGATATTAACCAGCCCATAGAAGTCAAAGGTAAATTTATTTTTGAGGAGGTTTCACGCGAAATCCTTGAGGAATTAAGCCAGTCGGCAGTAAAGAAAAATGCTATTGTACGGCAGTTGTCTATTCAAGCATCGTTACTGGATAAAAATATTTCAATTGAAAGAGCGGATTATTTCCCAACACTTTCGCTTTTCGGGCAGTATCAATATCAAACTCAATCCAACGATTTTCGGATAAAAGATTACAAGTGGGTACAGACTTTTATGGTTGGTTTACAACTCACTTACACATTGTTCGATGGTTTCAGTCGAAATGCACGTATTGAACAGGCTGTTATCGATAAAGAAAAAGTCGAGTTAAACAAGCAAAAGATTACGGAAGGTTTGAAGGTCCAGGTACAGCAAGCCCGTATGAAGATGGGGGAGGCAAAAAAGAGAATAGCTGCACAGGGGAAAAGTTTACAGCAAGCTGAAAAAGCTATGAATATTGCCGAAACAAGATATAAAAGCGGTGTGGGAACTCAACTGGAAATAATAGATACTCAAGCCGCATTAACATTTGCAAGGACAAATTATTCCCAGGCTATCTATGATTATTTAATTGCTAAATCCGATTGGGAATATGCCGTAAGCGAATGATATTAAAAATATAAAAACTATGTAAACAAAACCGGAAGAAAGTCTTTATAAAGCAAATCATCTATCTTTCACATAGTGTATGTTTCATTGATGCCGGCTGAAATAATATAGGTTCTAATATGTGTGATCTTGATATTCAATTATTGCGATGGATAAAATGATGAAATGCTATGTATGACATTTTTTAGAGTACAAAAAATTAGTGTATAAATTTTATAAGGATAAATAATAAAAATGAAAAATAAAGTATATAATAAATCATTATTGTTTACCTTATTTATTTCTGTGGTTGTTGTGTTTAATATTAACTGCGGTAAGCAGGAAGGTAAAACCAAAACAGTAAAAAATGTGACCGAACTCGATACTATCCCGGTAAAAGTAGCCAGAGTAGAATTAAAAGATATTAAATTGGAAAAAGTTTTTACCGGATCTCTTGAAGGCGAAGAGCAGGCAAATATAGTTTCTAAAATTCCCGAACGTATTGTGAAAATAAATGCCCGTGTAGGTCAGCATGTAAACAGCGGTGAAATTCTATTGGTACTTGACAAATCAGGTGCTTCCTCACAATATTTTCAAGCACAAGCAGGTTTTAAGAATGCTGAAAAAGATCTTAACAGGATGAAAGCACTATATGAAGCGGGGGCAATTTCACAGCAGATGCTCGACGGTACTCAAACCGCGTATGATATTTCGAAAGCGAATTTTGAAGCTGCAAAAGCAACTGTTGAATTAGTTGCACCGATCAGCGGCATAGTTACTTCGGTTAATGTAAATATCGGAGATTTAGCACAACCCGGTATTGTGCTTTCTACGATTGCCAGTATTAATAATATGAAAATATTATTTGATGCGGGTGAAAGCGATATTCAGAAATTTGCAATCGGGCAGCCTGCCGAAATTTATTCTGAGCTTAAACCGGAATTAGTTCGGAAAGGACGAATATTCCAAATTTCCAAGTCAGCTGAAGTTGTTTCGCGCAGCTTTGAAATAAAAGCCTCTTTCCGTAATGCCGAAGGCAATTGGTTCAAACCCGGAATGTTCTGCAGGGTAAGAGTAATTTTAATGAATAAGCAAAATGTGCTGCTTGTTCCAAGTGCTGCAATAACAAACATAAATAACACCGCCAGTGTTTTCGTTGTTAACAATGGCAGAGCATATTTCAAAAATATCCAAGTCGGGATAACCAACGGTACTAATACGGAAATAATAAACGGACTTAAAGAAGGCGAAACCGTAGTGACGCTCGGAATGAATAATCTAAAAAACGGGACAGTTGTATATGTTTCAGATATGTAATGTTCTTATTATTCATCAAAAAATTAAATGAGAAAAATCAGGTAAACATATGAAACTAGCCGATGTATCAATTAAGCGTCCTGTCTTTGCCACGATGATGATAATGGCGCTGATAGTACTTGGATTATTCTCTTACTTAAAACTGAATGTAGACCTTTATCCGAATGTTGATATTCCTTTTGTTGTGGTTACGGCTATATTACCCGGCGCCGGACCGGAACAGATAGAGACTGAAGTAACAAAAAAGTTAGAAGAAGCTGTTAATCCTGTTGAAGGTGTTGACTATATTCAATCGAGATCGCAGGAGGGAGTTTCAATTGTTATTATAGCTTTTAAACTTGAGATCGACGGAAAAACTGCAGCCCAGGATGTACGAGAAAAGATAGCGGCGATCAGAGCAGATTTACCTAAAGAATTGGAAGAACCGGTAATTCAAAGATATGATCCGGCAAGTTTACCTATCATGTCGTTAACGGTTTCAGGCAACCGCTTACCCAAAGAAATAACGACTTTCACAAAAAATGAAATAAAAAAGAGACTGGAAAATATCCCCGGTGTAGGTTCCGTTGATCTTGTGGGAGGTGCTGAAAGAGAAATTGAAATACAAGTTGATGCCTCAAGATTACAAGCATACAATTTATCTATTCAAGATGTAATTCAAAGTGTCGGAGCGGCTAATGTAGAAATTCCCGGCGGAAATTTAATTGAAGGTTCAAGACAATTACTTCTTAGAACAAGAGGAAAATTTAAGAGTATTTCGGATTTCGAAAAAGTTATTGTAGCTACTCCTAAAGGAAAAACGGTTTACCTTTCCGATGTAGCTAAGGTTGTTGACGGGATAAAAGAGCAGACAAGTTTTACCCAAGTAAATGGTAAAACTGCGGTAGGTCTTAATATTATTAAGCAGTCGGGCAGTAATACAGTTAAAGTTGCAGAAGAAGTAAAAAAACAAATAGCAAAATTAGAAAAAACTCTCCCTACGGATATTCAAGTTTACATTGCTCAGGACAATAGTGTTTTTATAGAGGATTCTGTGAATGACGTTTTATTCGATATACTATATGGCGGATTGCTTGCTGTAATTGTGATTTATTTATTTTTAGCAAACTTCAGAGCTACTGTAATAAGCGCTCTTGCACTTCCTTCTTCCATTATTGCAAGTTTTATCGTTATGTATGCTCTTAATTTTACCTTAAACATGATGTCGCTGCTTGCGTTATCACTTGCAGTAGGTTTATTAATTGATGATGCTATTGTTGTTATAGAGAATATCTACAGGCATATGGATCAGGGTGAAACACCTATGGAAGCCGCGAAATCAGCATCTGAAGAAATCGGATTGGCAGTAATGGCGACAACTTTTACAATCGTTGCAGTATTCGTTCCCGTTGCATTTATGCCCGGTATTGTCGGGAGATTTTTCTATCAGTTCGGAATAACTGTTTCGGTTGCGGTTCTTGTTTCATTGTTCGTTGCTTTTACATTAACTCCCATGCTCTCTTCCAGATGGCTGAAGAAGGAAGACGAAGCTCTTACGAAGAAAGGAAATTTCCTTAAGAAAATACTATTTTATTTCAACCACTTCTTTTCAATTCTCAGCGTAAAATATAAGACCGGGTTAAGCTGGTCATTAAAGCACCGTAAAACGGTTGTATTCGGCTCTATTGTCGTATTTATTTTCAGTTTTATTTTAATGGGACTTCTCGGCTCTCAATTTTTTCCGGATAGTGATAAAAATGAATTTAACATTCGGGTAAAAGCAGCGCCCGGCAGTTCATTAGAGCAGACAAAAGCAATATGTGCCCAAATAGGAAGTATAGTTTCAAAACGCCCTGAGGTAACGACAATTCTTACAACAATCGGCGCCAGCAACGATCCTGTTACTAGAGCCACCGTACTGGTCAAATTAGTTAAAAAAGCCGAACGTAAGATTAGTGATAAGCAAATGATGGATGAATTGAGAAACGAATTAAAATACTTGCCCGGCGCAACACTCAGCTATACAGTGCAAGGCGGACCCGGAGGTGAAAGTAAGCCTTTAGCAATAAGTGTCCGAGGAGACGACCTGAATAAACTAAAAATATTGGCGGAGAAAGTTGAAAATATTGTAAAAGCCACTCCCGGTGTAGTTGATGTAGAAAATAGTCTTGAGACGTCGAAGCCTGAAGTAAATTTAAATATTGATCGGGAAAAAGCCTCGGATCTTGGAGTTAATCCTTATGTTATTGCGTCGTCGGTTAGAGCAATGGTTGATGGTGCTGTGGCGACACAATATCAGGAAGGAGATGAGCAGTATGATGTTCGAGTGAGACTAAAACAGGAAGATAGGAATAACATAAATACAATATCCTTGCTTTCTGCCAAAAGTAATAAAAAAACTGCCACAGGCGGAGCGATTCTAATTCCGATTAGCGATGTTGCACAAATCAGCCAAGGTGTTGGTCCATCCCAAATAAACCGTTATGCGCGGCAAAAAGAAATACGCGTTGATGCTGATCTCTCGGGCATACTCTTAGGTGATGCACTTGCAAAGGTAATGAGTGAAGTAGAGAAACTAAATATTGAACCCGGATACTCAGTCAATGTTGTTGGTGAAGGTGAAATGCAGGCTGAATCTTTTATAAATATTTTAATTTCCCTTGCTTTGGCTATTGTGTTTGTCTATATCGTTTTGGCAGCTCAATTTGATAGTTTTGTTCATCCGTTCTCGATAATGTTAGCCTTGCCAATGTCGATAATAGGAGCCGTTTTATTTTTACTAATTTTTGGAAGTTCTCTTTCCGTAATTTCTTTAATCGGTATAATAATGCTGATGGGATTGGTAACTAAAAACGGAATATTGCTGGTAGATTATACCAACATTTTGAGAGGAAGAGGATTATCACGGTTTGATGCATTATTAAAGGCAGGACCCACCAGGCTGCGACCGATTTTGATGACAACTTTTGCAATGATTTTCGGAATGATTCCCGTTGCTCTTGCTCTAGGCGAAGGTTCAGAGTTTCGATCCCCGATGGGACAGGCAGTTATCGGGGGATTAATCACCTCTACATTTTTAACACTTTTTATCGTACCGGTGGTTTATGCAATACTTGATGATCTTTCACCTAAAAGAATTTTCGGTTTTGTATTTAATCTGTTTACTCCAAAGAAAAAAGAATTAGAAGAAGGAATGGCTAAATAATTTTTTCCCGGTAGACAAGTTTTTACTTAAGAGGTGTTGATATGAAGATAGTGTTTTTGGTATATCATGATATTCTGGAAGATAGGTTAGACATTATTCTGGAAAAATTGCATATTGATTATTACACCGAATGGGAAAATGTAAAAGGAAAGGGACATCATTCAGATGCTCATCTTGGCTCAAGAACATATCCCGGATATAATTGTGTTCGGATGATTGCATTCGACAGCGAAGTAACACTTGAAAAATTGATGAAGGGAATAAATGATTTAAATGCAGAAATGATTCGAAATGATGACAAAATAAGACTTTTCCAAATTCCACTTGAAAAAATAATTTAAAGCGTTAAAATTGATCCCGCAATATTATTTTTAATTCATTCAGCTCTCTGCCGTTTTCATTATAATGATACGGTTCACATCCATCTAAAAATATTGTATTAAAATTCTGTTTTAAATTTCTAAAATAGTAATTTTCTATCCAATGTAAATTACTTTTTAATGACATTCCGGTAAATCATGAAGAAATATTATTTCGTGTTTCTCATTATCTTTTTGCTTCCGCAAACTAAATTATTTTCCCAACACTTGGAGCTAGGGTTTGAAGTTCCGTTAGTAATAAATGATTCTCATGTCCGTTCAGGCAATGGAGTAAATTTTTCGTTTGAGTACAGGCTTCCCTCAATATTGTCATTTAAAGGCGGACTTGGCGGAGTAAGTGCCTTGACGAACGGAGCACAACTCGCACCCGGTTCATATTCATTTTTTTGGGCTGAGGCGAGTGCTCAAATCCGCGAATCACATGGCTGGATACAGCCATACGCAGGAGTAGGTATTGGTTTTTATAAAACCGATATAAATTTAGCCACAGGAAACAGATTTAGAACGGACAGAAACGGTTTGAGGGAGAAAGATAACATACAATATAAAATTGGTTATAATTTGCGCGGAGGTTTGGACTTACCCCTATCTTCAATTTTAATATTAAATACGGAAGTGAAGTATGTGATATTTAATCCGGATGTTTTACATACATATAAAAGTATACAAACCTTAAATACCTTCACGGTGGATAATCATGTGAATTTAGATACTTACTTCGTACAATTTGGGCTTGAGGTTCTTATTTAATCTGAATATTTTGAAATGTATGCTTTTCGGAAAAATAATCATTTCTCCTTTCATTCTAATCATTTTACCCCTAGTTTTGAAAATTCGCTATAAAGGAGGAAGAACATGAACGTTTTTATTTTTTAGGGAATTGGTTCAGGTTACATGCTAATTGTACTCATATTAATTCAAAGATTTTT
>CAVVVS010000075.1:0-3601 GCA_963751355.1 uncultured Ignavibacteriales bacterium
AATATATTTTTCCATCGCATAAAACTGATCGGAGAATTTCATATAAAACCGGTTTTGATTTTCATAAGGCTTGACTTAAATATTAATATAATCTATAAATGTACTTTTATCAAATTTATTTTAAAAATATAATTTGTTATTGCATACCGATAAATTCTTCTTGCAGGGGAAAAAGCATTTTCATACATTGTTAATAATAATAATTTTACAAAAAGAGGGAGAAGTATGATAAAAGAAAACATTTTGAAATCTTTAAACAAACAGTTTAATGCCGAGTTATTTGCTTCTTATCAATACCTGGCGATGTCGGCTTATTTTGAATCACAAAATCTTAATGGTTTCGCAAACTGGATGAAGGTTCAATCACAGGAAGAATATTCCCACGGAATGAAATTTTACAGCTATATTCTTCAAGTCAACGGCAAAGTTGAATTCTTGAAAATAGATCCGCCAAAAGGCGGCTGGAAATCCGTTCAGGACGTTTTTGAAGATACGTTTAACCACGAGCAGGCTGTTACAAAATCGATTTATGAACTCGTTGATCTTGCAATTGCCGAAAAAGACCACGCAACCAATAATTATCTACAGTGGTTCATAAGCGAGCAGGTAGAAGAAGAGGCAACGGCACTAAAAATATTGGATAAAATTAAATTAATCGGCGACAGTAAAAACGGGCTGTTTTTACTCGACCACGAAATGAGACAGAGAACTGCCGCAGCCACTTAAAATTCTATTATCTTAACCAAGGGATATAAATTTCCCATCGATAGCTTTGGAAAATCTTTGGGTGGTGAGTATCGAATCATTTAAAAATAAAAAACCCGGAATCACATTGAAACCGGGTTTTTTATGTTAATTTTTTAAGGTTAAATTTCGATTCCTTTGATCGGATTAGCCGTGTGCCTCATTGAATGAACTTTATTCATTACCGGCAAATCAACGTGTTGGCTGACGCTCTTTTCAAAATAATCTCTAAAGCGGGTAACCATAAATCTAACCGGCCATGCGGCTGCTTCACCGAGTGCACAAATGGTATTGCCTTCAATGTTGCTTGCAACGGTAACTAACAAATCTACATCATGCAAGGAACCTTCACCGCGTACAATTCTATTTAATATTTTCAGCATCCAGCCTGTTCCTTCTCGGCAGGGTGTACATTGTCCGCAGCTTTCATGATAGTAGAATTTTGTAATCCTTGCAAGAACTTTTACAAGATCGGTATCTTCATCCATCACCATAATGCCGCCTGTTCCGATTGCCGAACCTGCTTGCTTCAGCGACTCAGCATCCATCTTAACACCTTCTAGTTGATCTCCTCTCAACGGAGGCATCGATGAGCCTCCCGGGATTACGCATAAAATCTTCTTATCACCAGGAACACCGCCTGCATATTTATAAATAATATCAGTTAACAAAGTACCCGAAGGTAATTCATAAACACCAGGTTTATTAACGTGCCCGCTTACTCCGAATAAAATGGTGCCCGGATGCTTCGGCTCACCTATCTTTGAAAACCACTCCCAGCCTTTATTAATAATAGGAGGAATGTTTGTAATAGTTTCAATATTATTAATGGTAGTAGGACATCCCCATAAACCGTTCTGCGCCGGGAAAGGGGGCTTTACTCTCGGATAACCACGTTTACCTTCGATTGAATTCATTAAGGAAGATTCTTCACCACAAATATATGCACCGGCTCCCTTGTGAATAAATATTTCACAGCTAAAATCCGTTCCAAACGTTTCCTTCATTTTTTCGCCCACAAAACCTTTGGCATAAGCATCATCCAAAGCTTTCTGCAGAAGCTTAATCCATTTGTGATATTCGCCTCTTATATACACATAAGCCGTTTTTGCCTGTATCGCATAACAGGTGATTAATATACCTTCAATTAATTGGTGAGGATTGTATTCAAATATTTGCCTGTCTTTGAATGAGCCGGGCTCGCTTTCGTCGCCGTTAACACACAGGTACTTCGGTTTATCGGTGCTCTTTGGCATGAAGCTCCATTTTAAACCGGTGGCAAATGCAGCGCCGCCCCGCCCGCGCAAACCTGATTTTTTAACCTGGCCTATTACCTCATCGGTCGATTGGGAATATGCTTTTTTAACGGCTGTATATCCGGCATTATTTATGTAAACATCAATTAGATGAATATCTTTTATATCGGGAAGGACAATTTTTTCCATTTAATTCTTATTCTTTAACGATTCTAAAATTTCTTCTACTTTTTGAACATCTAAATTTTCATAATAATCTTCGTTCACCGCAATCATCGGTGCGGTTCCGCAGGAGCCCATGCACTCGACTTCTTCAAGAGAAAACTGCATATCCTCCGTAACCTGACCGTTGTTAATGCCGAGTCTTTCTTTCACTTTATCAAATAATTCATATCCTCCGCGCAGCATGCACGAAACATTCGTACAAACCTGGATATGATGCTTTCCCATAGGTTTTTGAAAATACATCGTATAGAAAGTAACTACACCCAAGACTTCTTCGGGGGTTATCTCCAAAATTTGAGAAACTTCTTTCATCACTTCATTTGATATCCACCCGTTCTGTTCCTGGGCAATATATAAAACCGGCATAACTGCGGCTTTTTTTACCGGATATTTTTTTAATACGTCATCTATCTTTTTTATGTTCTCTTCAGTGAATTTGAATTCCATTTTTTACGCTTAGTGTTAATTTTAAGTTATTATTTATCCGCTTCACCCATCACAGGATCAAGACTTCCGATTATTGCAACCACATCCGAAATCATGTGCCCTTTAACCAATTGCGGTAAAGATTGTAGATTTACAAACGAGGGTGAGCGAATTTTACATTTCCAAGGGTGTCCTTCACCATTGCTGACCAAATAAAAACCGAGCTCACCTTTTGGGTTTTCTATAGCATGATATACATCACCCACAGGAGGATTTATACCAAAATTAACAATCATAAAGTCGTGAATTAATTCTTCCATCCTTGAATAAATTTCGGTTTTTTTAGGTAAAACTTTTTTGGGAGAATTTAACAGAATATCACCCTGCGGCATCTTATCAACAGCTTGTCTAATAATTTTTATACTCTCTCTAGCTTCGTCTGCTCTTACGAAATAACGCGCTAAGGAATCCCCTTCCGGATAAGTAATTACCTTAAAATCCATCTCATTATAAAATAGATAGGGAGTAATCCTTCGAAGGTCGAATTCAACACCGCTGCCTCTTAGACTGGGTCCGGTCAATCCGATATCCAACGCATCCTCACCGGAAATAACTCCGACACCTTCGAGCCTATCAATAAAAATACGATTAGTGTTCAGCAATCTTTCGCACTCATCCAGATTTTCTTCAAATTGTTCAATAAACCATTTTACTTTAGCCAGAGCTTCCGGCTGAATATCGTTTGCCACGCCGCCGATACGGGTAAAACTATTAGTGAAACGGGCACCGCATAAAATATCCCAGATGTCGAGTATTTTCTCTCTTTCACGAAGCGTCCATAAAAATACCGTTAACGCCCCAACATCCATGGCTAGCGCACCTATAGCGACTAAATGTGATGCAATCCTTGCAAGCTCGGCAATTATCATTCTGATGTATCGTTGGTGGGG
>CAVVVS010000076.1:0-14443 GCA_963751355.1 uncultured Ignavibacteriales bacterium
CGCATCGGTTACTTTCATTATTATCACACGGGCGGATTAAACGAATTACTGCATAAAAATACGAAATTGAAAATATTTTCCCGAAGTCGTTACCACTGAAAATAATTTACGCGATAAAGTTTTTCGGTGCGGCATCATTTCCGGTTTCTTATTCAATGGAAATATTGCATGACGTTTTTACACTTGGCGAAATTGGGGGAACTATTCCCGAGCATTCTCCAGCTGTTCGCTCACGCGAAGAAATTGTTGCAAGAGGAAAAAATGTGGCATCCTTTTACTATTATAATTATTTTCCACAAATGGATACGCTTTTTAATAAATTATCTAAGTATAGTTTCGGCACATTTACCTAATTTTATCATTTGCTCTTCTTAGCCTGTTGTTTAGAGCTCGTCTAGATAATCCTAATAAATCAGCTGCAATTGTTTGATTACCGTTTGCTCGTTTTAATGCTTCATTTATTAGTGATTCTTCTGCTTCCTTTATCGTGGGAAATCTACCGGGAAAATTAATTAGATCATTATCTTCCTCAATAGGCATTACATCTTGATTGTCCGCATTATTAGAATGATCATAAACTGAGATTTTATTTCTAACTGATTCTAACGATAAAATACCTGATTTATGCAAACTTAAAGCATCAAATATAATTCCCTCTAATTCTCGTACATTGCCCGGAAATGAATAATTACGAAGTAAAGTATATAGTTCCTTCGGAACCGAAGGTCTTTTCTTGTTAAATTGTTCAGCTGCCTTATCAATAAAATGATCGATTAAATACGGCAAATCATTATTGCGTTCTCTTAATGGCGGAATTGTTATCTGATGCGTTTTTAATCTGTAATAAAGATCTTGCCTAAAGTGATTATTTTGCTGCATCATTTTAATATTACGGTTAGTGGCAACAATAATTCTGGCATCACTAAGTTTGGCTATATCGGAGCCTAAAGGATAATAATGACCGTCCTGTAAAAGTCTTAAAAGTTTTACCTGTGATTCAATGCTCAAATCACCAATTTCATCAAGAAACAAAGTACCGTTTTCAGCTTTTTCGATTAAACCTTTTCTTTCGATTTCTGCTCCCGTAAAAGCGCCTTTTTTATGTCCAAAGAGAGTGTCTGAAAAAAGATTATCATCAACTCCCGCTACATTAACTGAAATCAATTCTCCTTTTCTTCCACTGACTTTATGAACTGCTTTGGCAAATAATTCCTTGCCGGTACCTGTTTCACCGGTAATCAGCACTGGTAAATTTGTCATCCCAATTGCTTCAATATATTTAAATATAGTTTTTATTTTGTCGCAATGAGTAATTATTTCACTAAATGCCTCAGGTTTTTCTAGATTCTCACTTAAAAATGACTGCTTAAGCATTTCGTTTTCATTTCGGATTTCTGATAGCTCAAGTCCTCTTTTTATTGCAGTAACCAATCTTGTATTATCAACCGGCTTTAGTAAATAATCAAAAGCTCCTTCCTTCATGCAGAATACAGCACTTTCAACATCATTTACAGCAGTTATTATTATAACCGGTATGTCGGGATATTTTGCTCTAATTTTAGGAAGCAGAGTGGCTCCGGTTATATCAGGCATATTTATATCGAGCACTATCAACGAAAATTCTTTTTTGTTTAATAAGTTTATTACTTTATCGCTTCGGCGGCATGTTTCAATATTTTTTAATCCATTAGAAGAAATTGCTAATTCGGCGCTAAGTAAAAAATGTTCTTCATCATCAACAATTAATATTGGTCTTGCCGGTTTAATCATAGGTTTCATTAATAAATCTCCTGATCTTCATTTTTATTTAAAGGAAGAGAAATCCTCGCAATTGTTCCTTTGCCATTTTCGCTTGTTAACACCAAATTTCCTCCGTGATTTTTTATTATGCTGTTAGAAACCGAAAGCCCTAAACCTGTTCCGCCGAAATTTCTTTTAGTAGTGAAAAATGGATCCATGATGTACTTTAAATCGCTCTTTTTTATACCGATGCCTTCATCTTCAACTTTAATTATTATTTCTTTCTTCTTCGATTTATAGCAAACTTTTATTTTTACAGATTCAGATTTATTTTGTAAAGATTGGCAGGCATTTGTGATTAAATTGATAACTACCTGCTCTAATTGCTGTTCATTACCTTTATATACGGGAAGAGCCGTATCGTATTCAACATTGAAATGATTAGTTGATTTTTTAATTAAATTGTCGGTTATAAGAATTGATGTTTCGACTACTTTGTTCAAATCAACCGGTTCCTCCAGTTTTCCGCTATCAATTTTAGAATATTCCGTTAAACTTTTGGTTATATTTTTTATCCTCTCGGAACCTTTAAAAATTCCCTCTAAAGATTGTGCAATCTTTTTTTTCGATAAACTGTACGACATACCTGCCAAAGCAAAATCTCCGTTGTTTTCATAATATTCATCAAGAATAGGAGAAATGTCTTTCCAAATTTTTGAAAACAATTGTACATTCAGCATAATAAAATTATTCGGATTATTAATTTCATGAACTATTCCCGATACTAAAATTCCAAGCGAAGCCATTTTATCAGCCTGCATAAGTTGGAGATTTTTAATTTCTGCAGCAGTTTCTGCTTTCTTTTAAATCTGTTATATCATTTATCAAACCATCGTATGCAACCGGATTTCCATTCAAATCCTTAGTAACTACCACTTTGTTCTTCACCCATCTTGTAGTTCCGTTTCGATGAATTATTCTATGTTCTACAATATCGACTTCTTCACCTAATAATGCCAACCTAGCTTGTTCTAAAACTTTTTTCCTGTCTTTTTTATGAACCATTCTGTACCATAATTCGGGATCTTTGCTATAATCTTCTGAGGAATATCCGGTAACGGATACACAACCTGGTCCATGAATTGTTTTTACTGCTTTAGCATTTTGAATTTTTACTGTATAAATATAATCTGTTAAAAGATTTACTAAACTTTGATATCTATTAATTGCATCCATTTATTTCCCATTATTTAGGTAAAACCGCAGCATTACCTTAATTTCTTAAGATATTTCTCCTATCTACCCTATTATTTAAGTAAAAATAAATTAAATTCAAATACTAGAAATTGTTTGATCAGTTTCGTTGATATAGCTCAAGATTTTGCAAATTATGAAGATTAAATGATAAGAATTTACAATAAACAGACTTTTCCTTAGTCGATTGCATAAAATAGTTTTTTGTATGAAAGCAAAGACAAAAATTAAGATTATCTGTAGAAATGAATTCATATTGTAGATTAATAATTCATAGCTATTTAAAATTTGAATGAGAAATTGGCAGCACGTTCTTTAACCGTAGCGATAGTTCCGATGATTTTTCCATTATTTGTTATATGAAGACCGTACAAATCAATGTTTGAAATTGGTTCGCTAACATCTAACCGAATAGTATCAGATCCTGCACCGGAATTATATGTAAATGTTTTTCGTGTATTAGATTTCAGGACCGGTTTACCAATTACCGTCAGAACTTCATTAAAATGTAACAAAACATAATTTTTATGGAATTCATATTTCACAATCTTAGGACCTTCGGTTTTTACGGGATTCCACTTTCCGTCAAAAGTCCATGCCGGTGTTATATCCGAAGGTGAAGGATCTCCCGGTGCAGTACTCAAATTATTTTCAAACCAGCTATAATTACCATCATTTCTTGTACACTTGTAAAAGTAATCTCTCTCCCCCCAGTTTGCAGGTCTGTTTTTTTCAGGATCCTTCGGATTAGTTACTCTGTAAATGGGAGTGTCTGCAAGGTTTTTAGAAAACTTACAATTCAGCAAATAGAATTGTGCATCATAATGATGACGGCCGAGCTGAAATCCTTTAACACCGTCGAAAGTACAATTTCGCAACACAAATTTCTGATTTTGCTTATATCCGCCTGCATGCCAGATAGAAGCAGTTTGTTTTAATTCATAAAAATGTGAATTCTTTATAAAACACCAGCCGCGCGGACAGACATAATCAACACTTCCCCTGAAATTACAATTTGCATGATAGTACATCCCTTCCTTATAATTCCAAAGTGAAACGGTATCTCCCCCATTGCTTAGTATATTGCAATGGATTATTATTGTTCTGGTTCCGGTTCCATAAACGGTAAACGCATGCGGCCCGACTTTTGGCTGAGTATTTTTTATAGTAAGATTTTTTAATATTATATCGTCAGCATGAATATTAATAACCGCAGGACCAATTACATCTTTGTTTTTTATCCAATCGGTTCTTAGTTGATTGTATTCAATAATAGTACTGTCTCTGCTTTCACCTTCCAGCGTTACATTATCTTGAGTGATTTTAAACTTTTCGTTATATACGCCGTTTTTTATATAAATAACTACTCTCTGATATTCAAACATAGGAAGCGATTTTATTGCGGCGCTTATTGATGCAAAATCACCGCTGCCGTCTTTAGCTACCGTTATATAATGACTATCTTTTGCAAATGAAAATGCAGTGAACAAAAAGGCAAATACAAAAAGCTTTAATAATGTTTTTTTCATAACCTAAGCAATTGATATTTTATAAAACTATTCTTTATTATAATCTTTTGGAGATAGAAGCAATTAATTGAATAACTTATTTAATCTCTTCCAAACAGCAGATTCAATTTGTTTTTGTCCGGCAATATTAGGATGAAGGCCATCAACATAATTTTGATATGAAACGGTATGAATTTAATTATATGATATACAAAATATCATTGTTACCGTTCTTACTCACAAGTTATAAGTATAACCTTTTCTTTAATTAAATCCAGTAAGTTTATTTCAATTTAAAATAAGAAAGCTTGGAGTTAACCAAACCAATAATATGGCACATTATTTTGGTTAAACTCCAAGCTTATTAGCTACGCATCAAAAATTAATATTTTATTTTGCGGATTTATTTATTTCTTAGTTTAATAATAGACATTAAACAAGTATGAATTAGGTCGAATTATAACTTGCGGAATATTACCCTCACTTAAATGGTTTTAGTTGAAAATTGTAAAAAGTTTCATCAGACGAGATTTTAATCATATGCTCGCCCGATAAAACGAAGGAATGAATCTTGGTGAGTAAATGTGATTAGCGTTCAACTCTTCCGGAACCGCTTCCTTTTGCTAATTTTTCGACTTCCGTAGGGGTAACTAAATTAAAATCCCCCGGAATTGTTTGTTTCAAACATGAAGCTGCAACAGCAAATTCCAAGGCATCTTTAGTATTTTCTTTTGATAATAAACCGTAAATTAAGCCGCTTGCAAATGAATCTCCGCCGCCAACCCTATCAACAATTTGAATGTCATATCTCTTTGAACGGTAAGGTTCGCTGCAATCTTTATCATCATGCAAAACCGCACTCCAACCGTTACGTGAAGCTGAAAAACTTTCGCGCAAGGTAATTGCGACAGCTTTGAAATTATATTTCTCTTTTAATTTTTTTGCAAGTTCAAAGTATCCTTTTTCATCAATTTCAGCGCTTTCAACATCTGTTTCTCCAGCTTTAAATCCCAAACTTTTTTCACAATCTTCTTCATTGGCAATACATACATCAACATACTCCATCAATGGATTCATTACTGCTTGAGCTTCTTCGGTAGTCCATAATTTTGCTCGGTAGTTTAAATCAGAGCTTATTGTTGCACCATTTTTTCTGGCAGCTTCGCATGCAGTTTTTAATGATTCTTGAGCAGTTTTTCCGAGAGCGGGTGTTATTCCCGTCCAATGAAACCATTTTACATCTTTAAATACTTCGTCCCAATCTAATTCTTCTTTCCCGAGCGTGGTTATTGCAGAATTAGCTCTGTCATAAACAACTTTAGATGCTCTTTGACTTGCGCCGGTTTCGAGAAAATATATTCCTACCCTATCGCCGCCTCTTACAATATAATCTTCATTAACTCCGAATCTTCTAAGACTATTAACTGCAGCTTGGCCTATTTCATGTTTTGGCAATTTTGAAATAAAATAACTTTCAAGTCCATAATTAGATAAAGCAACAGCAACATTAGCTTCTCCGCCTCCATAATTAATATCAAATTGTTGTGCTTGTACAAATCTGCTGTAACCTGGAGTTGAAAGTCTTAGCATTATCTCTCCCATCGTTACTACTTTTTGTGACATATCATTTTTCCCTTCCGATTATTTTATCTTCAATAAATATTCAAAATCAAATTAAAACTTTATCTTACTGAATTAACATTTTCAATTAATATTTTAGCGTTATCGGTAAGTTTATCAAAATTTCCTTCTTCTATTGCTTTTTTATCAAGAAGTGCACTTCCAACACCCACTGCACAAGCTCCTGCTTTAATCCAATCACCAGCATTAGTCAAACTAACTCCGCCTGTAGGCATTAATTTTAAGTGAGGCATCGGTGCGAGAACTCCTTTGAAAAATGCCATCCCAACAACATCTGCCGGGAAAACTTTAACTATATCCGCACCGGCTTCCCAAGCAGTTTGAACTTCTGTCGGAGTAAATGCACCGGGCATTGAAGGTATTCCATTCTTTTTAGCTGTTTCTACAATTTCTTTTTTGAAAATTGGACTAACAACATATTTAGCGCCTGCATCAATTGCCTGCTGAGCAGTTTCTGAATTTAATACCGATCCAACTCCAATATTCATATAATCGCCGATAGATTTACTTGCTTCTTCAATTACTTTTATCGCATTGGGAATGGTCATCGTAATTTCAATTCCAGATATCCCGCCTTCATAAATTGCTTCTGCTACTTTTATCAATTTTGATGAATCTGCTAAGCGAATAACAGCAACCACTCCGCAATCTATAAGTGATTTTAATGTTTCTTCTTTTGACATTTTTATCCTTTAAAATTTATTTTTCTAATTTAGCTTTATCGTAAACTTAGTTATATCTTTATAAATTATTTTACTTCATTCTTACTATTAAATTGAATATTACAATCAATAGACTATCTCATATATCTAATATTGAATCTTAGTGTAAATTAAAATCTTGAAGATTTTTTATTAAACCTTCAACATTCCAATCCACTATGATGAATGAATAATTATCACTGATCAATTGGAATAATATTATAACAATCCCGAAGGTTTCAAAAAGCTAATATCAAGAAAGCAGCAAGATAATAAAGCTAATTGGTAACAACCTCCGGGATTGAGGAATGAATGAACTCTTATTCAGATAACCATAATTTTACTTAAGTAAAGCCATCACTTTAAGATTTATGTTAAATCACTAAATTTTGTAATGTATTCTTTTCCCTTCTACTTTTTGTTTTTTAATTCTTAATTAACCTATGCATTCATTAGCAGCTCCATGGTATACTTTGTACCATGTGTATGTATCAATTCATAATAATTAGCCACTTTAGATTCTAATCCATTAATGTTTGTTAAATCCATATCCCAGAAGTCCTTATTTTTCAGTACTTTCTCAACAACAGCCGAATTGTTGTTCTCACCTTTTAAACCGGCAAAAAAGTCAATAACATCGGGACTATCATTTAACTTATAATCTCTTCCTTTAACATTTCCCTTAGCTCCTTCTTTGTAAAATTCAATTAAAGCAGCGAGTGAAAAAGAGAGGACATCCGGGACTTCATTTTTCATTTTAATATATTTTAATAATGACGGGAGTACGCGAACTTTGTATTTTGAAACTGAGTTCAAACTAATACTTAGTAGGTAGTGTTTTATGAAGGGATTTTGAAAACGCTCCATTATTGCGCTTGCAAATTTTAATTTTTTATTTTCGTCAAAGTCGAGGGTAGGAATGATCTCACTAAATAAACCTTGTTTTAGAAAACTTCCGGTTAATTCATTATCAACGGTTTCTCTAACTGTATCATTACCTGCAAGGAAAGACGGAATAGTGATGGTTGTATGAGCACCGTTCAAAATTCTTACTTTCAAAGTTCTATATGGTTTTACATCATCTGTCCATATAACATTCAAGCCGGCTTCAACAAAAGGTAATTCATTATTTACTTTTTCATTTCCTTCAATTACCCATTGATGGAATATTTCACCGGAAGAAATAATTTTATCTTCGTACCCGATTCTTTCTGTAATTTCTTCAATTTCATCTTTCGGGTAGCCGGGTACAATTCTGTCAACAAGTGTGTTGAAGAAATAATTGCTTTGTTCAATCCAGTCGATAAATCCTTTTTTAAGATTCCAATCTGCCGCATGCTCCAGGACGACTTTTTTAAGATTATCGCCGTTACTTTCAATAAGTTCGCAAGGAATAATAATCATACCTTTTTCATGAACGCCGCCGAACTTGTTGAAGCGGGAATATAAAAATGCCGTCACTTTAGCAGGAAATGAATCCGGACATTCTGTTTCAGGGAAATCACATTTATTATAAGCAATACCCGCTTCGGTAGTATTTGAAACCATAAAACGAAGATCCGGATTTGAAGCACAATCCAGAAAGGCATTCCAATCGGAGTATGGATTTATACCGCGGCTGACTGAATTAATAACTTCTGTTTTTTCAACTTGCTTTCCGTCTTGGATTCCTCTTAATAATAAAGTATATAAACCGTCTTGTTCGTTCAGTGCGTCAATCATACCAACTTTCAACGGCTGAACAATTACGATTTTACCGTTAAACAAGCCTTTTTTATTGAGCTCATTAAAGTGCCAGTCAACAAAAGATCTTAAAAAATTCCCTTCTCCAAATTGAATAACTTTTTCGGGATAATCATTAATATCACTTATTTCAACATGACTCAATGATTCTTTATTTTCTTCTAAAAATTTTCTGTTTAACTGCATTTTATGACTCTGCTTAGTTGTGAATAATTTTCTTTTATATTTTTATTTCCGAATTGATCCCGAATCTATTTACCGAATTATGGTTTAATGTTTAAATAACATTAAAGGGTAACTCCCTCTTTCCAGATTGCAATTTCTTTATATCCGTTTTTCTCGTTGTTCGTTTTTATTCTTCCCGATGCAACATCGATTATGTAATTCATTAAATCATCGGTTAATTCTTCCATAGTCTTTGTTCCGTCAAGCAATTGGCCGGCATTAAAGTCAATCCAGTTTGGTTTCCTTTCGTAGATGGAAGTGTTTGTAGAAATTTTAATAGTGGGTACCGGAAAACCGAGCGGAGTTCCTCTTCCGGTGGTAAATAAAAGCATTGTTGCGCCGCTGGCAGTCATTGCGGTAGAAGAAACTCCGTCGTTTCCGGGTGCTTTCAGCAAAGCTAATCCTCTTTCGGTAATTTGTTCACCGTAATCTAAAACCTGGTTGATCTGAGAAGTTCCGCCTTTTTGAATAGCTCCCAAAGATTTTTCCTCGAGAGTTGTTAAACCGCCTTCTTTATTGCCTGGCGAAGGATTTTCGTAAACAGGCTGATCATGACTGAGAAAATAATTTTTAAAATCATTGATCATGTTTACTATGTTTTGATAAACATCCACTGATTCCGCACGATTCATTAATTGCTGTTCCGCACCGAACATTTCCGGTACCTCGGTTAGAACAACCATTCCGTTATAATTTGTAATTTTATCAGTAATTCTACCTACCAGCGGATTTGCAGAAATACCGGAAAAGCCGTCAGATCCGCCGCACTTCATACCTAAAGTCAGTTCCGAAATTGGGCACTCTTCCCTTTTATCATTTTTTATAATATCAAATAATTCACCTACTTGCTTAACACCTTCTTCAATTTCATCTAAAACATCCTGTGAATTAAAATATCTTAATCTTTCGGGATTATATCCTTCTGCAGTATCCAAAAACGATTTTATTTGATTGTTTTCGCAGCCTAGTCCCAAAACAAGTACTGCTCCGGCATTAGGATTTTTTACAAGCCCGCCCAATACTTTTTGTGTATTTACTAAATCGTCTCCTAATTGGCTGCAGCCATAAGGATGAGCAAAAGAATAAACTCCGTCAAAGTTTTCCGATTGAAATTTTTCATTACAAATCTTAGCAATTCTTTCCGCAGAAGTATTTACACAGCCAACTGTGTTTATAATCCAAATTTCATTTCTGGTTGCTACTCTGCCGTTTTTTCTTTTGTAGCCCATAAAAGTAGGCTGAGATGATTTTTCCGATTTTCGTTTAAAACTTACAGGCTCATATTTATATTCTATTACATCACTAAGATTGGTTTTCATATTGTGAGAATGAATCCATTCCCCCGGCTTTACAGGTTTCGTAGCATACCCAATAACGTGGCCGTATTTTACAATATTTTCATTTTCTTTAATCGGTTTAACCGCAATCTTATGACCTTTTTTCACATCTTCTAAAACTTTTATTTTTTCATCATTTACAGATATATTTTCATCTTTATCAATAGCCGAAACTGCAATTGCAACATTATCGTTATCATGAATTTTAAGGTATTTTAATTTCATAGAGATTATGAGCCTTCTATCAGATATAAATTATAAATGGGATTACTTTAACGTTAACTGTAAAGGTTGCTATATTAAATATGTATTTAAACCCAAGAAAAAATAAGATTTTTGGAAATTATTTATTGAGAAGTGAGATAGGAAAATCTGTTAACGCAGCTTGTCACATAACTTATTAATATTTATGGGTTTTTTATGCAACTGATTTCTTAACCATACATGTTTCTCTTAAGAGTAAGTTCGTCGGTATTTCAATATGTTTTGGTTTGAAAGTTTCGTAGTTATTTATATTTTCAATAATTAAATTAAAAGCTTGTTTACCCAGTTCTTCAGTGGGCTGATTAACGCAACTAATAGCTGGTGAAATGAACCGGTTAGTATCACCATTTCCAAAACATAAAATATCTATATCATCAGGTATTTTAAGACCTACTTCCTGAACGGCAGCATAAACACCAAGAGCAACAGGATAAGTTACGGTAAAGAGAAATTCAGGAAGATTACCGCTCTCGTACAATTTCATAAAGCCTTTGTAACCGTCTTCTTCGCCGAATCCGCCTGAAATTATCCAGTCAGGATTAACTTCAATATTATATTTATTTAACGCGTCAACAAATCCCTGGTTTCTTCTTTTACCAATATAAATATCTTGATATCCGGAAAGGTGTCCTAATTTAGTATATCCTAATTTAATGGCGTGTTCAACTGCTTCGAAAGAGCCGCCCCTGTCATCAACAGTTACAGTGCTAACATCAGGTATTTCTACAATTCTATCAATAAATGTTAGCGGAACCCCTTTTAGTTTTACCATTTCGAATATAGAAGGATCTTTTGTTTCTTGAGAAACGGAAACAATTAAACCGTCAACACGCATTGAGAGTAATGATTCAATATGCTTTTTTTCTCTCTCGGCATTTTCTTGCGATACAGTAAGAATAATTTCATAATTGTTTTTGAATGCTGCATCGTAAATACCTTCAATTACTGAGCCGAAAAAAAAGTGGGCTATTTTGGGTACAACAACTCCGATTGTATTGGATTTTCTAGATGATAAATTGCGGGCAAAATAATTTGGAGTATACCCCAATCTCTGCGCAGTCTTCTTAACTAATTCACTTGTTGCGGCAGATATATCGGGGTGCCCCCTTAATGCTTTTGAAACGGTTACTTTTGATACATTAAGTTCTTTTGCTATATCAGCTAGTGTGATCTGATTTATTCTGTTCAACTTATCATCCTAGTATTTCTTTAACTTATAACTACATTGGTCGCCAAACATAAAAACGTTTATCTAAATCTTAGATTATGAACAAACTTATTAAATTAATTTATTGAAGTGATACACAATGAGCGGCTAAATAATAATTACTTTCTCATGCATCTGGAATGCATTTTTATATTAATAATTATCTTCCCATCCATCCGCCGTCAACCGTTAAAACAGTTCCATGGACATAATCGGATGCTCTAGAGCTTAAGAATACTACTGCGCCCATTAAATCTTCAGGTTTACCCCATCGTTCGGCAGGAATTCTATCTGTGATTGATTGATAACGATTTTTATCTTGTCTCAATGCATATGTATTGTCTGTTTCAATATAACCGGGAGCGATGGCATTTACATTCACATTATATTTAGCCCATTCGTTTGCCAGCGCTTTTGTTAATTGAACAATTCCGCCTTTACTTGCAGAATATCCCGGTACAGTTATACCGCCTTGAAATGATAGCAGTGAAGCAGTAAAAACTATTTTGCCATAATTTCTCTTAATCATTTCCTTACCAAGTTCGCGGGACAAAATAAATTGTGCATTCAAATTAACTTCGATCACTTTATCCCAATAATCATCAGGATGCTCTGCAGCCGGCTTACGCATTATTGTTCCGGCATTATTTATAAGTATATCAATTTCATTAAAATCACTTTTTACCTTTTGAATAAAAGAAGCTAACGCCTCTCTTTTAGAAAAGTCAGCTGAATAGCCCTTAAATTTTCGGCCTAATTTTGTGATTTCTTTTTCAACTTGGCTGCCTTTCTCTTCCAAGGTAGCACTTACACCTATAATATCGGCACCTGCTTCAGCCAGCGCAATTGCCATTGACTTACCAATTCCTCTTTTACAACCAGTAACAAGAGCTGATTTTCCATCAAGTTTGAATTTATCTAAAATCATCTACTTCTAATTTTATTTATAAAAATATATGCACCAAAATTATAATGACATGGCATAAAGGTATATATTATTCCATACATCTATTATACCTTTATACCTGCTTTACCCAACAAATTATCTTAATTCAGACATATCTACCCAGTCCATATCATCAAAATCCTGGTTTTCACCTCCCATTGACCATATAAATGAGTAATTTTGTGTACCGGCACCTGAGTGAATTGAATAGCTCGGTGAAAGCACTGCTTGTCTATTTTTTAGAACAATATGCCTTGTTTCTGAAGGTTCTCCCATCAAATGGAAAAGGCGTGCATTTTCATCCAGGTTAAAGTACATATATACTTCTGATCTTCTCTGATGAGTATGTACCGGCATTGTATTCCAAGTGCTTCCCTCTTCAAGTTCGGTTAAACCCATTACCAGCTGGCAGCTTTTTATTCCCTTGGGATGAATATATTTATAAATTGTTCTTTGATTAGCATCCTTAAGGCTCCCAAGTTTTGTAGGATCTGCATCGCTGAATTTTGCATGCGTAGTCGGATATTCAGTGTGAGCCGGAAAACTTGAGAAATAAAACACAGCCGGATTTTCACTGTCATTACTATTAAATATTATTTCCTTAGAACCGCGACCAATATACAATGCATCTTTATGTTCCATCTCATATTTTTTTCCGTCGACAGTGATAGAACCTTTTTCACCAATATTTATAACACCGATCTCACGACGTTCTGTAAAATATTCTGCAGCCATTTCTTTTTTACTGCTTTCTAATTTAAGTGCTTCTTTAGTAGGCACTGCAGAACCAGTGATTGATCTATCAATATCGGAATAAGTCATATCAATCTGACCGGTGGTAAATATATTCTCAATTAGAAAAGTTTTTCTTAACTCTTCAGTCGACATTCTTTTGTATCCAAAAGGATCCGGGGAATATCTTACTTCCATTATTTAACTCCTTTTCTTGTATTTTTCTATTCATTTTCTATTCATCAAAACAATAATTATATATAAACTGCAGCACAAAATTATTCTTTTTTGTGCTGCTTCAAATAGATGTCTTACTTTTTGTGACTACTATCTAGAATCTTCTAATCAATTAGACGTTAATATCAGCCGGTTCCAAATTCGGAACAATTAAATGCATTATTAATAATGCTAATAGATATGCAAATCCGCATATGATAAATAATATCAAATAGCTTCCGGTTAGTTGAAGGATAAAACCGGCAGCTGTAGCAATAAGCATTCCGCCGATAGAACCGGCCATACCGCCGAGACCGACAACAGAGGCAACTGCTTTTTTAGGAAACATATCCGATGCTGTTGTAAAGATATTTGCTGACCAGCCTTGATGTGAAGCTGCCGCAACGCCAATCAATAAAACTGCCCACCATTCGGTAACAACCGAGGCAAAGATAATAGGAACGATTAAAATGGCGCAAATAAGCATTACCATTTTTCTTCCTTTGTTAACGCTCCATCCTTTTTTGATAAAGTAACCTGAAAGCCATCCGCCGCCTATACTGCCGACACTTGTCATCATATAGATTGCGATTAAAGGCGGTCCTAAATGTGCAAGATCTAAACCGTATCTATCGTACAAAAATTTAGGCAGCCAGTATAAATAAAACCACCAGATTGGATCGGTTAAAAACTTACCTATAATAAATGCCCATGTTTGTTTGTATTTGAGTAGTCTTAACCAGGGTATTTTTATTGATTTTTCTTTTTCTTCCTGATCACTATTAATATAAGCGAGCTCTTCTTTGGTAACTTTTTTGTGCTTCGACGGAATTTCATAAATCCATATCCAGAGCACAATCCAAATCACTCCTAACAAACCGGTAAAGATGAAAGCCTCTTGCCAACCCCACGTCAAGGTAATCCAGGGA
>CAVVVS010000077.1:0-66279 GCA_963751355.1 uncultured Ignavibacteriales bacterium
AACAATTTCATCCTCAATCGATGATCGAATGAGTGTAGGAAATTTTTGCTGAGCTTGTGCAAGCCATGTGCATGATATACAGAAAAATAACAGGAATATTAATTTAACTTTTAACATTTTTTTCGGAATCCTAATGAAATAATAATTATTCGCTTATTACTTCGTTTTTTCATTTAATTCAAATTCGATGGCTACATATCTTGCATATATTTCTGAGAATTTCCATTACTCTGCGGCACTATTGAAAAGTCTATCAGGATTAAGATTAATGAATCAGTTCATAAACCAATATTATTGCTCGGAAGTAATTAATATGTAAAAAAATGATAAAGTCTATTCTCCGTTAAAGTACAAAAGACCCGGAATATTTCCGGGCCTCGTTTAAAAGAATATTTATTAACCTGCCGGCTATTTGGCAGTACGATCGATGACAATCTCTACACGTCTATTGTTAGCTCTACCTTCTGCGTTGGAATTGTCCGCAACCGGTCTATTTTCACCGATACCCTGCGCTAGTATCAAATTGCCCGGGTAGCCGCGCGAGATAAGGTACGACCGAACTGCATCAGCACGCCTCTGTGATAAATCCTGGTTATAACTGGAAGAACCCTGTGAATCCGTATAACCCTCAACGGTTAATCTTCGTTCTTTAGTCTCTAAGAGCGCATCGGCAACACGATTCAGCCGATTCTGCGCCGCCGGCAAGAGTTCCGATTTGCTAGAAGCAAAGAGGACACTGCCCGAAAGTGTAATTACCAGTCCGCGTTCTTCTTCCTTAACTGCTGCAAGTTTTGCAAGGTCTGCTTGTGCCTTAGCTGCCCTATTTTCAGCTTCAAGCCGCGCTTTTTGTTCTGCGGCAAGCTGTTCCGAATTGTTCTTCATTATCTCGGTCTGGGTTGTCTGGTATTCTTTGTTTGCCTTGATGACAATCCCTTTTTCAGCAACTGTTATAGCCAGCGCTTCAGCTGTTTTGGCTTTGCGATCTGCTATGTAAGATAGATCTTTCGTACGGTATGATTCAGGTTCATCCATGAAAGACTTTTCAGCTATATCAAGTGCCACCTTAGCCTTGTGTACCTCTGCGGGCACTAATTGTGCAGCCTGCCCTGTGCTGGCTTGTTGATAAGCCTGACGTGCATCGAGAAGCTCTTTTGGAGGAGTACTTGCGGCGCAGCTAACAAGTAGTAAGGCAAATGCGCTTATAATAAAATATTTAAAAGTTTTCACTGGTCACTTCCTTTCTTCCGATGACGGGTTTTCTTTTTGGAGATTTTTTACTTTCTCCAATGCTTTTGCGGCTTCTGTTTTGTCAACTTCACTATGTGAGAGTGCTACAGCAAGTTCGGCATCTGCCTGGGCTCGTAATAGCATTGACTCAGATTGTGCTTTTTCACCATTTGCCTCATGTGTCGTGGCTTTTACTAACTCCTCTTTTGCCAGTTGTAAATAGAGTGACGCGCTTGGAATATTTGCTGCACCAACCTCCTCGGCAGCACGAATTGCCGATGTAGACGCCTCTTTATTAACTACTACCGGTGTGCTTCCGCAGCCTGCAATCACCGCCGCGAAAAGTAAAAAACCGGCTAACATCCCTATCTTCGTAAGCTTCATTGGAATCCTCCTTGTATTTTTTTTATGTAACTATAATTCCCAATTCATATTATGCTATAGCATAAAATTTCTTTTTGAATTTAGTTTAATGTATCGATGATTAACTCTGGAATCAATCGAGCAAAGGGATGAAAAAGGGACTACATCGTTTGGGTGAGCCGATACAAGAATTCGCCTATTAAATAGAGAGTAAAATCTGCGTGTAATAAATCGTTTTTATGCATAATTTAGGACTAAACAGCTAGCAATAAAATATCAGTCGGATGTGACTTTGGGTTCTAATTTTAGTATTGCTGCATTACTTCTTAGATTGACTCAATTTGAATTGACATCGAAAGGTAAAAAGAAAATCTGCCCAAAGAATATCATCGTCTGTCATTCGATTTGCATTTTTGTCAATCTATTTTTTTACCAATCTTTGGGCAGAAAAGCACCCTCTGTTGAAAGTCTTGACAGCATGGGGCTGGTTTTCTCTAAAAAGGATTAACTGCATGTATAGATTTCCGGAAAATATTCGGTTATATCTGTGTGTAATGTTATTCCTTCAATATCAGATATGTTTGTGAGAGGATATATATTCCACAATTAGTCATTTAAAATCAATAGTTCATTAGGATGAAAATAGAGTACATCTTTTGGATTAATTCTGTGCCCGTACTCAGCAATCCTATTTTTTCCGGCATTCCCATCCTGAATGGTTCTGTTTGTATTTTGATCGGTCAAAATGTGCCGCTCGATAAAATACATCTAATCCAATACTCATCCCGGGCAGTAAGAATTCATGGATATCGGCGCAATCGCAGTGCTCAATTGATACCGATGAAGTATGTATCTGTTCTTCCAAATTGGACAACGTATTATTATAAATTCCTATAACTGAATTTACATATTTCTCTGTGCGGTTTACATTGTACACAACAACGCTAACAGTGGTTTGGATATTTCTTGTGAGCCGGTCAAATGATTTTTGTGCGAATCTTTTTGCAAAAGCATGCACATCTCCGTCCTGCAAACTAAGGTCCAGCCGCTGAAGCGAATTGATGTCTAAATAAGACAAATGAAGATTTTCGGGAGAGGCTATGATGGTTCGTGAAAATGATCCAAGTGTACCTATAGTGTAAGGTGTACCGCCAAAGCAAGTGGACAGTATAATGAGATCAAACTTTGAGGAATCAGTGGTGAAGCCGTGCAACCCGCTGGCAAGATCACTGACTGTGAATTTCCGATCCGGATACGATTCATCATAGTCCGCACCGCCGAACTCGGGTATTTCGTGGCCGCAGTAGATAAACATTCTTACCATTTTGTGCATATTAATTCCGTGGTAGCGCCGATACAACTCAACTTCGGGTTCTAATTTTGATAGCTTCTGATCGCGCCAGTACATTTCATGCACGATGAGCCGTCCGTTCCGGTAATAATAAAACTCTCCGTCTCGAAGAGGAAAAAAGAACAAGAAGTGTCGCAGTGGTTTTTGATGAAAGATGAATACTTCGGCGCTGGGGTTTTGCTGTGCAACTCTTATTGCTCTTGCAAGTGCTTCCTCATCTGCCTGGTATTCTTTACCGGTGGTATCATGGAAGGAGTAGTCGCCGTCTCCGTGGAGGACGAATATCAATGAGTACTGCGGAGCGAAAACACTATCTTTAGCATGCTGAGATTCACTTTGAACAGTAAGATCGGCACTGCATGAGGATAGAAAAACAATAAATGCCGCACAACCAAAACTAACCAGGAACTTTAAGTACCTGATGCCTCGTTCGGATTGGTTGTGCGAGTTTAGCATAAGATTGTTCATTCCTAAAGAGATATTATAATAAAAGTACTACCAGGATGATTATCAGAAGTAGAGCAACTAAACTGATAGTTATAGTTTGGGACGCCTGTTCCATATCCTGTACTACATAATTAGAAAAAGCATTCAGTTGTGCATCCGACACGCGCTCGTATCCATTTTTGCCTCCAAGTTCGTCTTTTTTCTCTTGAAGTGCGGTTTTGAAATGCTCAATACCTACGAGATCTTCTTTCGAAATCAGTCCTGAGCTTTCTACCTCGTCCAAAGCTCTGGACATGTTCTGAAATGCATCATTTAGGATTTTACGCTTCTCGGATACATTCTCTGTTGCTTTTACTTTGTTTGCTGCATCGCTAAAGTATTTTTGAAGCTTATCTTTCCCGCCCGCATTTACCGGGAGAGCTATAATAAACATCATAATGATAGATCCGATAACAATTCGTGCTTTCATTGTTGTTCCCTTTCATGGAGTTGAAACAAAATTGATTGATCATCCGGTAGCATTGACATTTCGTTTACGATATAGTCTGTATCTCTCTGAACCAAAGTCAAAACATAAAGCATTATTATATGTCCTTCCTCTATAGCTGTTCGTAAACTATCACACTATTTGAGCAAAATATTTTTTTGCATTGGTGTTATCTTTTAGTTGTCGAGATAATTTATCCTATATAAGCTATCGAATAAATTGCAGCAAAGAAATCGACCAAAGGGATGAAAAAAGGATTACATCCTTTGGGGGAGCACAACGGTAAAACTTAAGCAAAATGCAATCTTCATAAAGTTATTTAAGAAAAGCATGGGAAACCCACCACAGGATAATTTGTTTGGGGCGCTAAGCTTCTCAATTTTTCCGGAATGCATTTGTGCGGGATTAATAAAAAAATAATTTCTACACACTTAAATTTTATTTAGTATAAAGAAGAGCTTAAGTATACAAAACTATCATAGCTTAAGTTTGTGTACGCACACGGCAAGTATAAACAAGAGCAGGGGGAATGTTGAAGAAAACGAATTCCAAATCGATGCTGATGAAATATTTTTTCAATATCGGTCGCAGAATCATGCCTTTTAAAATCGATAAGGTATGCATATACTGGATAAAGATTCCGTCTTCTTTTAGCAAGGGTAAAACCTCATTCCTCAGCAGATCTTCAAATTTTAATGAAGACCAGGGAAGAGTGGAAATGATACAATCAACACTCTCGGTTTGTAATCCGAAGCGGTTTAGAAGAACATTCCTGGAATTGAACACATTATTATTAAGAACAAAAACATTACTTTCATCTATATTTTTCTGAAGCGAATTGTAAAAGTTATTGTTTTTTTCAAAACAAATTAAAGTGCTATCCGGCTTCTTCCTTTTCAGAATCTCCCCGGTAACAGCCCCGCTGCCGGAACCATATTCTAGTATAATTTCTGCGGAATCGAAGGGGATAGTACTGACTAGACTTTTAATACAAGCAGGGGAATCCGGTGTAACGGATCCGATTTCTTTGAAGTACCGAACAGATTGATTTAAAAAATTGAAAGCACCAGTCTCTGTTCGTTGTTTTCTCATTCTTATCTTTCTTTATTATTTTTGACAGGCAAATCAATATCACACAAGATCCGGTATAGATAATAATCTTTTATTTATGTATTAAAGGATTACCTGGCTTTTTCTTTAATCTATAAACTGAATATGTTTTCCGGATTACGCAACCTGTATTTTAATTCTTCAGCTTAATCCGGTATACTTGAAATGAACGCTATTATTGGATATGGTTGATTTGCAGATCCGCTTTTAATGTTTATTTTAACTTCTAAGCTATGAAGTTTAATGATCAGTATCTTTGATACTGATCAATTCAGCAGCTATCTTGTCAAAAATCTTTTCTCTTTCCGGATAGAAAAATAATTCCACCGATTGCTACCATTGTTATGCCAAAAAACGGCGATCCAAATGCCGTATGCTCTTTAACATTTGTTACCCGAACATTGTCTATACTTAATAATTTCCCTTTTGTTATATAATTAAATCCGGTATATAAGGTTATTAATAAACCCGTTATTAGTATGATGAAACCTATTGTTGTTGTTTTCATGAATTCTCCTCTTTTTTCCCCCGTAATATCTTACGCTACATTTTTACTTCTTATCTTTAATAATATTATTTCGTACTAATTCATCGATTACAAGATCGGCAATATTTTTTTGAATATCTTTCCCGGAATTCCGGGCGGGAGTATTACTTATAGCGCCCCAAATTATTCGCCCTTTATTTCGTACGACCCAAACCTCTATTGAATGACGGTTAACCATTTCAGAATCAATATATGCCGGGTGCTGAACTTCCTGATAATAAGTGGAATATGAATTCCTGAAGGGATTATATTTTAATTCCGCATCAGAGCTGATATAGCTCTCCACATAATGCGTTTGCGCTCCTTTATGAAGTACACGGATAACCAGGATTCCATCAAAATCGTTATTATGAATAGTTTGAATAATTTGATTAGTATCAGGTAATACATTTGGAAATAAAATGTAAGATGATGATGCTTCAACACCATGCTTTGAGAGATCGCCGGCAAAAGCATCCTCCCAAATTCTTCGTTGAACAGGATTTTTCCTTATCGCAATTACAAGTAGCTTTTTCAAGCGGTAATCATGATTTGATGGATCATTCCATACATCAACAAGTTCGGATGAAGAACAACTTTCGATCTGTATCATTAAGCAGCATAATGTCACTGCCATGATAAAGTTATTATAAAGTTTCATGATCTATCTTCTTTCCTGAACGGGGCATATTTAATTATTAGAACCTCTGCAGAATAAATATTTTACTCTATCGTCACTTCGACCAACGGGAGAAATCTTTCAATTCAAAAAGATTTGCAGCATTGGCCTACGAATTTCAGGCGATGACTCCTTCGAATCGTCGAATAAACTATTCTGCAGAGAATCTATTCTTTTCCTTATTATTTTAAGTAACACAAATTCATAATATTTTAGGTGACATGAGTTAATAAGAAATCGGATATCACATAAACAATTTAAAACTCTCCAGAGATCTAAATTAATTCAATGGAGCAAAGGGATGAAAAAGGGACTACATTTTATGGGGAAATAGCTTTCTTGCAATGACCGGATTTTAGCAGAGGATTAAACAGAGAAAAAAAATATTTCCCTTGTTAGATTAAATACTCACATTATTCTTACTTGTTCAAATATCGTCTTTTCTTCATAAATTTCCTTTTTCCTCTTTTTGTCGATCCCTTGAGAAAGACACTTCCGGAATAATTTAAGCAGGAACATAGTCTACGTAAAAAGATAGAACTACAATTTAGAAACAATACTTAATTTTCTTTTTTTACATTCACAATACTGTTGGAAAAATTCGGAATTACATGACAAGTAGTTTTTATCGCTTTATGAAAAATGAGTTATATAACTTTTTATTTCCTTTAACATGATTAATAACTAATAGAAGCGGCACGTTTAGTGCCGCTTCTACAAATGAGATTTATAACGATAAAAGAATTACTTACCTTTTGAGATTAAATTTATCTCCACTCTTCTGTTCATAGCTCTTCCTTCAGATGTTGCGTTTGTAGCGATTGGATTTTCTTCACCATATGCTACTATTTTTAAACTACTTCTTTCAACGCCTTTGCGTGTAAGGTAGTCTACAACTGATTGAGCTCTTTCCCGTGAAAGATTCATATTATATCTTTTCGAACCTTTGCTATCTGTATAACCGGCGATTTCCCATTTGTAGTCAGGATGTGACTTCATAGTACTAATGAGATTATCAAGAGCGGTATAAGCACTGGGCAGCAGGGCTGACTTATTAAATTCAAAATTCGTATCGCCGCTAAGTACTAACGACTTTATTTCAACAGGTTTTGTGATTACAACAGTATCCTTCTTGATAGGACATCCTTCGGCATCTACCTGGGTTCCGGTTGGTGTATTAGGACATTTATCCAGATAGTCCGGAACACCATCACCATCGGAATCAAGCGGACATCCGTTGGCATCTACCTTTACCCCTGCAGCCGTTTTAGAGCATTTATCGAGATAATCCGGGACACCGTCACCATCGGAATCAAGCGGACATCCGTTGGCATCTACTTTTACCCCTGCTGGTGTATTAAGGCATTTATCCAGATAATCCGGAACACCGTCACCGTCGGAATCAAGCGGACATCCGTTATTATCTACTTTAACTCCTGTAGGAGTATTTGGGCAGTCATCTTTGGAATCTGGAATACCGTCACCGTCGGAATCCTTATCCCTGCCGAAGTAATAAGATATACCCGCAGTAATAGAGTACAGCATATCATTATTGGAACCGGACTTAATATCATCCCAATAATCTGTTTTCCCCATTATTATTCCACCATTAACATTAATACTCATGTTTTTTGATATAATGAATCGTACGCCTACATCGCCATTAAAACCCATCGAATATTTGGTATAATTTCCGGCAACATTATTCGGCAACTGATTTCCGTCAGCGTCTTTTGGATCAAACCAAACATTGGAAAGTCCTACACCTATCCAGGGATATATATTATCATCTAACGAAAGAGCATAAAAAATACCGCCGCCCCAAATATCAAATTTTGTTGAAAATTCATTTGTTGGATTCATAACAGTAGCTGGATTGCCTTTGCCTGCAATAAATCCCGTCTGTCCGAATATTCTTAACCCAATATTTCCGGAACCGGTGGAGGGAAGATAGTATTCCAGGGATGCTTTACCGGTGTATTTAATTTTGGTATTTGAATAATCGGTAAGTCCGAATGTTATTCCACCTTCAGCTGTAAGGCCGAATACATTTGACATAGAATTTTGCTTTGGAATTTGAACCTCATCTTGCGCCATATTAAATTGAGTAAACCCCAAAAGTATTATCCAAATCAATGTAAATAGTTTCATTTAGATCTCCTTTTTTTTATAATTAAATACGATTATATCTTTTTATTGAAAGAAATATCTTATACCCAGACCGGCATCAAGCCCTAACCCTGTAAGCGGAGTAAGCTGAAATACCGGCACTAACTCGACGAATACATCTATCGGTGTTGAATGCGGAAACCATGCTATGCCAAAAACACCTCTTATACCTATTGAAGCATCATAACCTCCGCCGCTGTTAAACCTTCCGCCTATTCCATAATAGAGAGGAAATCTTTCTGTTGCATTTATGGCATCGAATGAGTGCCAGAGATAATCCATGTGAAAATGGACTCGGTTTTGCCTATCGTAGTGACCTTCGTAATGGATACGATCTCCACCAACGGACAAGCCAAGCCCGAAATCAAATGCATTTATCTTTGATGTCCAGAGTTTTGCACTCAACCCTGTCGGTTCTCCTAAAATAAGACCAAGCCCAAATCCGTGATCCTGCGCCGCACTTGGTTTCGCAAATACAGCCATTATAACCAATACCATACAAAAAATAAGATTCTTATTCATTAGTAAAATCCCTTTTATTAATTTCTATTTATTCCTATGTTGATTTGAGCATTCCTAAATCACTATGTCGTTTTCCAATAATGATTTTGCCAGCAATACAATCACTTTTTTCGTTCACATAATAAGCTACATGAAGAAGCAAGGTAAATCAATCGGTCAAAAGGATGAAAAAGTAGTTAATCCTATAGATCTATAACTACTTGTCTTTAACGAAAAAATTTTGTGCCTTATGTATCCCTTTCTGTGGAAAAAATATTTAATAAAAGATTGATGGACGAGACTTCGCCCATGCGACAATGTCGCACCATGAATGCATGCGGTTTTACGCAATCATGATCCAAGAATATTTTGAATCATAAAATAAAATAAGATTGATGGTATTATACATTGCGTAAAAGGCTGCGATAATTATTGATTGAGGATCCCCTGGTCTTTTTTCCCATATTTCTTTTCTCTTTTAGCTTCCTTTTTTTCTTTCATGGTTTTTGCCGGTTCTTTTTTAGAACCCTTTTTAGTATCATGACTTTTGCTCATTTTATTACCTCATTTGATGAATTATTAAATACACTTACCTGAACAGGAAATTAAACAACTCCGCAGATCCATTTCATAAATCGACCATTAAGTTCACTTAAAATTTTCAATCTGCTATTGAAATATCTTTAGCAATCTTTTTCAGAGTTTCGTTTGAGTAAGAATAGTTTGCAACTTCCAAACGTGTATGCAATAGAAGCTTTTCCATTATATTATGAATATGGCTCTTAACCGTAAAAGTTGAAATGGACAGAGTTTGTGCAATCTCTTTGTTACTTAGTCCATTGCCTATTAATCCGATAATCTCCCGCTCCCGTTTCGTCATACGAGTAGCTTCTTTCAACTTAACTCTACCGCCTTTAAGTGCATGCTCAACTATTTTTGAAAATAGCGATTCGGAAAAATTATTCGGAAGTACACTTTTACCTTCGGAAACTTCATGTATTGTGATAAGAAATTCATCGGGTGATGCATCTTTTAAAATAAAACCGGATGCACCGGCTTTGACAAATTGATTTATATCTTTCTGCACGGGTGCAAGATCCATCACAATTACCTTTGCATAGGGAAAATCCTTTTTTACGACTTCTATCACGGTAAAACTATTTTGGTTGCGTAATCCCAAATCCAGAAGAATAATATCCGGCATTAATTTCTGTATTTTTAGAATGGTGTCCGCACTATTTCCGGATAACGAAATTACTTTTATATCTTTCTGCTTTTTAAGCATCGCAATAATTCCGTCGCGGAGCAGCCGGTTATCTTCGATTAAAAGCAATTTAATTTTTTTCATAAAAAAAATCTATAGAATGATATACAAAATTTCAATCGGGCAATAGAATGAAAAAGGATCTAGCTCTTTTGGACGAATAAATAATCAATCCCTAGTCACAATTTTGTTTATTCGCCAATTTTAAATGAATGAAACACTTTCCGAATTTATTTTAAGATTTAAGTAATTAGAACAAAAACGGACTAACCCGGGAGAGGCGGAAAGCCGTTTAATCAATCTCAGCGAGGCGCAGCCAATGGCAAAATAAAAGAATGAATGCATGCGGCTTCATGCAGTCAAATTTCAAGAATATTTTGACAAAAAAACAATAATATGATTGCAGTTACTTTTTTATAAAATCTTTATTAAAAAAGATTTGAAAACCGCATTTCATTTGGTATCCAAAATAATAGGCAGCCCGTCTTTCCCGCTCCCAATAATTATAACCTTCGCATTGTTTGACTCCGCAATTTTCAAGGTTGCTTCAATCCCTTTCCAGCGAAGTAATTGTTCGCTGATGCCTGCAGCAACAATCGTCTGAAAATCGGCAATACCCTTTGCTTCAATTCGTTTCCGGTCAGCCTCTTGTTTTTCTTTAGTGAGGATGAATTCCATCCTTTGGCTTTCCTGATCAGCTCGTTGCTTTTGCTCAATTGCCTCAGTTAGTTGTACCGGCAAAGCCACATTCCGTATGGGTGTATTCTCAATAGTAACGCCCCGGGGAGCAACAGTTTTAGCCAGTTCTTCCTGAATAGCCGAGCCGAGCTGTTCCCTTTCGGTTGAATACAAAGCACTTGCCTGGAAACTTGCTGTTACTGAGCGGCTGATGGAACGAAACTGGGGAATGAGAATGATGGTTTCATAATCACCCCCGGCAACCGTTTTATAGACGCGAGCTGCGGAATCCGGGTTGAGCCTGTAAAGCGCACTTACTTCCAAACCGATTGTGAGACCTTCACGGGAAAGAACCTGCATAGTTTCTTTATGTTCTTTAGTCTGGATTGAATATTTTATTACTCTTGCAAGCGGATTAACGATATTGATTCCCGAAGGTAGGGGCTTATCCGATACAATACCAAAAAAATCTACAACACCGACATGACCGGCGGGAACCTGTGTGAAACACTGAAGCAACGCAATAATTCCGAAAAAACCCGCAACAAAAATGCTAACTTTACCAGCCGTATGAAATGCTATATTGTTTTGATTTATTTTCTTTTTTGTACCCATCCATACTAATATGGCAATTACGGCAATTAACAGTGATAAAATAAATATCATTCTAACCCCCATTTAAAATTAATGTGCATTATTAATTGCAATTTAAGATGCAACTAATTGGAATTGGTAATCAATCTATCAAAAGGATGAAAAATGGTCTAATGCTCAATTGGAATAAAAAAACGATGCTTCCTATCTCGAGATTATTAGCTTTTCTGCAAAATAGTTTATTTATCATCTCGAAGAACTCATCGACTGAGATCTGCGCGCCTATGATGCAAATTTTTTAGAATTGTGAAATTTCTCCCTTCGATAGAAATGACAATTAAGTAAAATATTTATTTCGCATAGATTCTAGTATAAATATTTAATTAATGTTGTTTGAAACCTTCCGGAAATGATAACCATAGATAGAGAACATAATAGCGAGTGAAAAGAGTTTAGGCTTTATGAATAAAGACCAGAAGAAGAGTTTCCAGTAATAAAGTCTTTCCTTTCCGACGATACCTAATTTTAAAATTGATTTCATTAACGCTTGTATATAACTAGAATTTATATGGAATATTTTCTTTTTCTTAGGGTCAAAGTCTTTTAGAAAACTAGTAACGCGTTCATAATAATATTTGGGTGAATATATAGTATCCAGTATTTTTTTGTACCCTTCCATCAATAGTTCCGAGTTCATTTTTGGAATAAAATTAATGGAAAAATCAGTATTGTTGCCTGTAAAATCGTTAAGCAGTCTTCCTTCCTTCTCCAATCGTTTATGAAGCTTGGTCCCTGCCGGGGCATTTAACAGTCCTACCATTGCGGTAACTATTCCGCTTTTCTGAATAAATGCTGTAAGCTTTTCAAATATCGAAGCCGGATCATTGTCAAACCCAACAATAAATCCTCCCTGAACTTCCAATCCGAATTGCTGAATCTTCTTTATGCTTAAGAGTAAATCGCGATTTCTGTTTTGTGTTTTGTTACATTCAAGTAAACTTTCTTCATTAGGTGATTCGATTCCGATGAATACAGCTTCAAACCCGGCTTTAACCATCAGCCGCATAAGCTCTTCATCATCGGCAAGATTAATTGAAGCCTCGGTGTTCAAGTAAAAAGGACTTTTCCTTTTTTCCATCCATTCTGCAATTGCCGGTAGAATTTCCTTTTTCAGCTTCGATTTATTCCCGATAAAATTATCATCTACAAAAAAGACAGGACCTTTCCACCCGCTAAAATACAATTGATCCAACTCGGCGATGACCTGCTCTTTGGTTTTGGTTCGTGGTTTTCTTCCGTAAAGAACGGTTATATCGCAAAAATCACAGTCATAGGGACAGCCTCTTGAGTATTGAATATTCATTGACGAATAATCATTCATTGAAATTAGATCCCAGCTGGGCAGCGGGGTAGCGGCAATATCAGCCCATTGATCCGTAGTATAAATATGTTCCGGCTTTCCGGCATTCAAATCATTAATAAATTGTGGGAGAGTTATTTCGGCTTCTTTTAGTACCAAATAATCAACATTATCATAGTTTTCACTGAGGCTGGTAAAATGCGGTCCGCCTGCTACAATTTTTGTATTTAGTTCATTACATCTTCGTATCACCTCATTTGCCGATTGACTTTGAACGGACATGGCACTGATAAAAACATAATCAGCCCATAAGATATCATCATCTTTCAGTTCGGTTGTATTTAAATCAATAAGCTTTTTGTTAAAACCGGAAGGCAGTATAGATGCAATTGTTAATAATCCCAACGGCGGAAAACTTGCTTTTTTTGAAACAAATTTGAGCGCATGTTTAAAGCTCCAAAAGGTGTCGGGGTAAACAGGGTATACTAAAAGGATATTCATTAATTAACTCTTTAAGTCGTTATAAATATTTTCCTAAACAGCAATTCGTTCGGCTATTGTTTTTAGATAAGCATTCTGATCATGGAATATTGCCCCTTCAGGAAGCCAATCCCACAGCGGTCCCAGTTCATTTTGAATAATGTCTTTATAGAATTGAGGAAGTTCGGTCGTTTGCTGTTCAAAATAGTCCCGGAATTTTGTATCTGAATTAAGCTGTGAAAGTATTTTTTTATTATATGCAACTCTGCCGAAACCTTCCTCGGATATTGCGCGCACAACATTCATCCATCTAGGAATGAATGCTTTTGTTGCAATCAACCGTTTCATAATTGCGGCCCATGAAAAAGTATGTTCACCTAAGCTGATAGTATGAGCATAAAACTCCTGCCACGAATAATTTTTCGGTTTCACATTCATAGCATGATTATTATCCAGGAAATGAAACGGGAACGGAAGTACCCGGTTTGATTCTTGATACTCGAGGTTTAGCGGCGCTGCCCTTCCGAATGCGGATAATAATGAATAGCCGGGAAATGCCCCGGGGGTCATATCTACGAATTTTTTAGTAAGTTCAAACGGCTCTTCGCCTTTGTCGGCGTCGAGTCCCAAAACAAAATTAGTTTGAACATACGGAATATATCGTAAGATCATGTTAACCTGTTCCGCGATCTGTTTAACCTTATCCATCCCGGTCGTACTTCCCGTTTTTGATTTGTTCCCGAGATCATACCACGATTCAATGCCCGGCAGCATGGCGCCGAACCCATTTCGTTTAAGCCGTTTTACATGAGGTTCGGACAGCAAGGATAAACTACTTTCTGCGATAAAATCTATGCTATTCATGGGTACAACCTCCTCTATTGCATCCATGTATTCGTTAAACCGGATTCCAAAGTTCGGGTCATGCCATCCTACAAGAGGGCGTTTGAACTTTGTAAGCAGAAACGATAAGTCTTCCTTCAAAACATCAAAGTCAAGCGGCTGATACGCTACAGTTGAGTCAATACAGAAACTGCAGGTGTAAGGGCATCCTAAACTGCCGAGCATAGGGACCATTTTTATTAGCGGAGCCTTTTTGAGTGTCGGTTCAATAAATTTCCATCTCTCCTTAACCCCGGGAATTGATAAAGGGTGGTTTTGAGCCGTAAGATGCAGACCCGTGGGTCGGTGGGGTGAACAATCGTGCAAAATTTCATGAATAATATTTTTATCCGTAAACCCTGCAACATAATCGAAATATTTTACCGAATCCTCCGGGTAGCAGCGTGCATGAGGTCCTCCCAACACAGTAACCGCACCGTGAGACCGAAGGAGATTACTTAAAGCATAAGCTGTTTGTGCTGCTTCGGTAAACGCACATATAAAAATTAAATCGGCATTCTGCGGCAGTTCTTTTATTAGATCCTCTTTGCCTGTATAACAAATATAGGTGACGTTATGACCCTCTTCTTCACACCACACTCCTACAACTTGCGGCATTATACTTGCAAAGTTCGCATTCATTATGCGCGCAAATAATTTTTTGTTAGGCTTTTTTGAAACAAGGTCTATTATTCCTACCTGAAGTTTGCGACTCATGTAAAACCCTATTTTTACTCATCTATATATTAACGACTTTTACACCAAGTGTTATAAATTACTTTTTGTAATCCTGAATATTGCCGAAGGTATGCCCATGGGTAATCAAAATCACTTTTCATGAGTACAAGATTCAACAAGATTTTTGCAAAACATTGGTTATCAATATAGATTATTTGAACGGATATTGTCCGTTGAACTATGCTGCTGTTATCAGTCAGCTTTAATTGTCAATAAGATATAAAAATCTCATTCGATATAAATGGTTCAAACGGATGAAAAAGGGATTAATCCTAAAGGATGATAATTTTTGCTGCACCATTTTCCAAATCCTTTGTATAGATTGGTTTGATTATTGCGATAATAGCGCCATATGTTGTACCGAATTTAATATTTTTCGTTTAAAATTATTAATTTATAACTCGGTGAAACCGGAACTGAATGAAAGAATAGAGTTTTGTTTTTATGCAATTTCTATTACAATTTAAGCAGGTATACGTCCATGCCGCCGCAGCTTTCTCGATATCAAAAAAATATCCAACATTTTTCTAAGAATTTCAGTATAAAGAAGTTAATTGCATTTTACCGCTCTGTCTGTTCCATGTTTTCTGTTAAATATGTTATTAGACCTTCTAGATTATTTTTTGTGATTCATTTTGTAGCCCGACATCTTCATTGGTTTTGTACTGTCACCCATCATGCTGAGGGCTTTTGGAGTCACATCGTTTATACTTGTTTTTTGATCTACCATACTCGAAACTATGGAATTCATCTCAGGATTATCCATTATTGATCTTCCGAGCTTAGTCATTTCTATTTTGTTGCCGGTTGTTTTATCCAACAACATTGCCATCATCATACTCCGCAATTCGGAATCTGACGATATTTTAGTCATCCATTCTTTAGTCTGAGCATTTATTTCTGTTTTGTCATTATTGCTTTTGACCTGTGCAATTAATGGTATAGACATTAATGCTAAGAATAATATTAAATATTTCATTTTTCTGCCTGTCATTTTTTATGGCTATATAAAATTCAAATTAATTTTGAGGGAATTTCGTAGGGATCTGCATAAACTTTCAAATAATTATTTCCTGTTTATAATGAAGACGGATCTATTCCAGTTTATCAATCATTGTAATAACTTCTGTTTTAGTTTTTGATAATTTTTCCTGTAACTTCGTCAATAGGTCGCGTTCATCGCCGTTGTTTAATTTTAAATCGTCTGCCGTTATTGTTGGATATGCAAGTCTAATTTTTTCTTTAAGAGCAAGCCAATTCCCTTTATTATTTATCTGGTACATATTAGAGCCTCTTTTTGGTTATTAAGTATTAATATATTACGGAGAAAGGGAAAGTAAGTAAATAGGGCAAAGGGATGAAAAAGGGACTAATCCTTTTATTGGATGTGTCATGTTACGCAGCAATGTTTATAATATTATTCTATTATCTCGATAACATCGCAGCACAGAATAGTTGCCTGTGCCGCGAAACTAAATTATGCCGGTCATTACTCAACATGACCGAGTAGATAAATATAATAGTTATTTCGATTGAATCTTTTTAGCCATTTTATCTTTTTCAAAAGATATTGCGATACAAACATTTCTTACGGATTCATTAGTTGAATTATTAGCCGCTTCATAAATTGCATGATCACCAATATCTGAATGAAGTTCATCCAGTGCAATGGCTGCAGTTATGCGTAATTGGACACCTAATTTTTCATTTTTTACGATGTCCATCAAAGGTTTAACAAATGTACTAAATGAGTTGTCGGGGAAAATCTGCTCAAGTTCCCAGAGTGTTTGCACTGATGATAATTTTACGTTTGTAGAACCATCCTGTAAATGTTGTAAAAGCATTTTTTCTGTATTTTTCAAATTCTTCTTTAAAGTTTCAGAATTATGTTGTTCCGAAAAACGCGTTGGTCTATCCTGTGCAAAAGATAATGTACTCGCAAAGAAGAAAAGTAATGACATTGAAAGAACTAATGAGAATATGTGATTTTTCATTTTAGTAACCCCTTATGTTTATTAATAATTAATTTGTTTTATTAGCCGGTCTAATTTTTTTTACAGAGATATGCAAACTGGCTGCATACTTATGGTTTTTAATTTAGGTGATTAATGTTAATAATAATGGAAAGTAAATGATTGATCAATAGTACAAAGGGATGAAAAAGGGATTAATCCTCTTGCTCTATGTTTGATGAAAAAGAGTGAGTAGTACCATTAAAATCTTTAGAAGAATGAGCATATTTAGCAATCTGTACCCTCGTGTGAAGCGCAAGTTTTTCAAGTATGTTATGGATATGACTTTTTATTGTGAATGTTGATAAATGCAGCTTTTGTGCAATTTCTTTATTAGTTAAACCATCGGAAACTAAGTCTATCACTTGTCGTTCCCGTTTTGTCATCCTTACGGATCCAATTATCTTTGAAGTATTTGAATCATTTAATGCCTGAATAACTATCTGGGAAAAAAGTGATTCCGTTAAATTTGGCGGCAGCACCTTAGCTCCGCCTGCAACAGATCTAATTGTTCGAAGAAAATCATCTACAGTTGCATCTTTGAGGATGAAGCCGGAAACCCCGGCTTTTACAAACATCAATACATCTTCCTGTATAGGGACAAGATCCATCACTATAATTTTTGTGTTATGAAAATCTTTTTTTATTACTTTTACAAGTTGTAAACTATTTTGATTGCGTAGGCCGAGATCAAGAAGTACAATATGTGGTTCAAATTTACGGATGTATTCCTGTGCTTTTATACAATCACCAAAAGCAGCCACTGCTTTTAGATCATGTTGTTCCGCAATCATTGCCGATATGCCATCTCGTAAAAGCCGGTTATCTTCGACAATTAGTATGGATATCTTTTTTGATTTATTCATTACCCCCTTAAGGAAATACAATTATTAATATATGTAATTTATTATGATGATTCAAATTATATTATGCAAGCTAATTGATTCAAATAATTATTTAAACGATCATTCATCCTAAATGATGCACGAATATTATGTAAAAGGTAAAAATTCTTAAATCACCTAATTGAAGAATATTAAAAGTTAGTTGAAAAAATACTGCGGATGAAAATAGAATATTTGCCAAAATAATAACCGAAATAAATTGTCGTTTTGCCTGTCCGGAATTAACCATTTCTTTTATTATTGTAAGAATCAGTAGTAATATATAATCTATAATTGCTTAAGTAAGATAGTTTTAACATTAGATATTGTTTTACATGAGTTAACGGAATAATTAAAAACATTAATTTAACCTAATTTTAAATTAACCATCTAAGGCTTTAAACCCAAATAAGTTCCGAATTCCACAGCAAGTCTCGACAAGTCGGGAAATTTTCACTAATTTTATTTATGCAAATTAATATCATTTGTCATGTTGACCTGCCCAGGGAGGGAAAATTTTCAAAATTGTTCGAATCATAAACCTTGAGATTCTTCAACACCTAAGCCGGGTTAGAGGGACAAAAGTAAATCATTTCTCTTTTCACGAGTGACTTGAGTTATTAATCAAATAATCGAATTAAATAGATGAAATAAAATTAATAACATGGATTTGTATAACAAAAAAGATAAAAGTTTACCCCAGAAGATTCTTCTTATTAGTCTTGAAATATTAATCTTATGGATTAGTTACATGATCCTATTTTCGGATGTATATAACAAAATATTTACTTCACAAAATCATGTGCAGGGAAATCATGTAAGGCATATTATTTTATTTGTTCTTAATTTAGTAGTGTTTTTCCGGATAAGTATTACCATATTTTATCTAATTAAGAGACATATTCCATGGGAAGAAGCGTTTAGTGTTCCGTTTGCATTTGCAGTCTATTATATAGGGTTTGCATTACTCGGGTATAAGACACAAAAGAGCATTGATTTTATAGATATTGTCGCGATTATTCTGTTCATCTGCGGCTCATTATTGAATACCGGATCCGAATTAATGCGTGACAAATGGAAGAAAAACCCCGAACATAAAGGGCAGTTATATACCGCCGGGCTTTTTAAATATTCGATGCATATTAATTTTTTCGGTGATATTATTTGGGTATTAGCTTATGCCGTTATAACAAGAAATTGGTATGCAGGCATTATTCCATTGCTCCTGTTTTTCTTCTTTGCATTTTACAATATTCCCAAACTGGACAAATACTTGGCTGAAAAATACAAACAACAATTTGAAGAATACCGGGATAATACAAAAAAACTTGTCCCGTTTATTTATTAACTATTTTTACACACAAAATGGAAAGTAATACATATTGTCATTCCTTTCGTCCCGCTGAATGGTGACACTTTCAAAACCGAAATAAAATATGATTAAACTGATAAAAACCAATTCTAAAAATAAAGATTTTGTAAAACTAGTAAATTATCTTGACAAAGAATTACAGAGGAGAGACGGAGATGAGCATGCGTTTTTCGCTCAGTTCAACAAGATTGATAAAATAAAAAATGTTTTAGTAGCATATGAAAATAAAAAACCGGTTGGATGCGGGGCAATAAAAAAATATAATAAAAATACTATGGAGATAAAGAGAGTATTCGTACTGCCGGAATCCCGGGGGAAAGGTATTGCTACGAATATTTTATTTGAATTGGAAAATTGGACAAGAGAGCTGAATTTTAATCAGTGTATATTAGAAACCGGTGAAAATCAACCCGAAGCAATTGCTCTTTATAAAAAAAACGAGTATAAAATCATTCCAAACTATGGACAATATAAAGGCATAGAAAGAAGTGTCTGTTTTCAAAAGATAATTAAAAAAGAAAATAAAGATTAAAGGATTCGGTAGATGATTTCTTCGAGCGGGGAGATTCAATTAGTTAATTGAACATTGAAACAATAGTTGAAAAGAGAAAATTGGAAAATTATTTCGATAAACAATTTGAGTTAAGATATTTCGAGATGAATAAATCCGGAGAAGCTTCACCGACCACAATCTTAACTTTACTGGAAGAAACCGCAGCAGATCACTGCTATTCGATAAATAATAGTTTGTATGATCTTGAAAAACAAAATGCCGGATGGATATTGCGATCCGGAGTTTTGCAAATGGACCGCTATCCCGTTTATAAAGAAAAGATTATTATTAGAACATGGCTGTCGGGTTATTCTGCTATTAAAGGATTTAGGGAAAACTTAATTTATGATGAACACGACAATATAATTGGCAAGGCTAAAGGCTTATGGGTTTTCTTCGATATTAACAGAAGGAGACCAATTCGAATATATGATGAAATAAGAGAGAAATGGTCGTCCTGTAATGAAGAAAGTATTCGTATTGATATTACAAAAAAGATAGAGGCAATTGACTCTGCAAATTATATGCATGAATTTAATATAAAACGATTCGATACAGACATGAATAAACATGTGAACAATATTAGATATTTACAATGGGTAATCGAGTCAATTCCTGAAGATATAGTTAATAATTATTACTTGCATTCTATCAACGGACGTTTTATTGCAGAAGCACAATATGGGGACACAATCTTGTCCCTGACCAATGAGGACGATAATGATAATTCTTTTATTCATACCATAAAGGTTAAAAGCAGTAATAAGGTTTGTGCTACCGCAAAAACCGTATGGAAGAAAATAGCATGAACATGCAATTTTGCTTGTAAAAATAATAGGCAAAACCGTAGTAAATTCAAAGGCTGCTGTCCGCATCAACATTAGTGTAAACTGATAGTAAAATGCAGCAGAGTTTCTTATTTTTCAAATATTATTGTTGGGTGCAATAACAAAAAACGTCATGACAAAAATAATTGAACTAAAAACCGAAAGATTATCATTACAACCGATCAGAATTCGTAATGCCAAAGATATTTTTGAGTATCGTTCGGATTCAATGACAAATAAATTTCAAGGCTGGATTCCGAAGACCTTAAGCGATGTAACTGAATTCATCGGGAAAGTATCATCAAATATTAACATCCCTGATACATGGTTTCAGTTTGTTATTATCCTTAATGAAAACAATAAATTGATTGGGGACATTGGAATTCATTTTTTAGATATTGAAAATAAACAAGTTGAAATCGGATGTACATTAAACAAATTTTTTCAAGGAAAAGGATTTGCGACTGAAGCGTTGAAACGGATAATTACTTATTTGTTTAATGATTTAAATAAGCACAGAATTATAGCGTCAATTGACCCGCGAAATTTAAGTTCTATTAAATTGGTTGAAAGATTGGGATTCCGTAAAGAAGCTCACTTTGAGGAAAGTCTCATGATAAACGGGAAATGGGTTGATGATTTAGTTTACGCTGTTCTAAAAAAGGAATGGGGAGAAATATCTTAAAGAATTAACAGTGAAGAATTTTGACTACTCTAAAATGAAAATTAAAAGCCAAATGTTGGATCTGTTAAAATTAAATATTTATAGTAGATGACCAATAAAAATCGGCGGCGAATAAAATATTGAATTTGTGTGGATTTATTTGTAATTAAAATATTTTTAGAACTATTTTTTATGATTAGTTGTTAATTCTATAACATGTACGGTTTTTTGCCAAAATTATGTATTGGACTTAAAAGTACCCAATTACAAATTATTTCCGTAAATTTATAAGAGCAGCTTTTAATAAAAAATATTAAATATACTTGCTTAATGGTAATAATTTACGAATAGGTATATTTAATCGTTCTCAGGACTTATTGGAAAATCAGAAAAATCAGGGGAAATTTATGCCTTCAAAAAAATATAATTTCGGAATCATCCGTTAAAAACTTACCATCCGTTTCGAAATTATTTTCTATAACAATTTAATCTCTATCTTAAACAACGGAATTGAATCAGCTGTACTGAAATTTTAATAGTAGTTCTGTAGTAAAAAAGATGAGAATGATTTTTAATGTTAGCAGTAATAATTTTTATTTTCGGTGAAAATACCGAAAGAACATTTTTATAACGTACCTTATAAATAGCTTAACTATAAAGTATGATAAATGGGGATTGAAATGTTCAAAAAAAATCTAATTATAATTTTAATATGTCTTTTCACAAGTAGCATTCCGGCACAGAGGGATAAAAAAATTATCTATTTAAGCTGGGAAAATGTTGTGGACATTTCTTTAAAAGATAATCTTGCTTTAAAATCCAAACTCCTTGAATATAATTCACAGAATCTCGAAAAATGGAAATCAATTACTTCATTTCTGCCTACTTTAAGCTACCAGGGTGTAGCAGTAAGAAATCTTGAACTGCCCGTTTTTATTTTTATGGGGCAGCAGTTTGTTGTCGGTACAAATTATTCATTTCAACATTCTCTTAATTTAAGTTTACCCATTTTCGTGGGGGGAATGAGGTGGTTTAATTTAAGTGCACAAAGTAGCTTAAAAAAATCTTTGAGTGAAGAATTGAAAGGGCAGGAATCAAAGACCGTTTTAAACGCATTGCAGTCTTATTACGCCATAATGCTGACAGACGAATTAATGAAAACAGCAGATGAAGCGGTTTCGGTAGCAAGGGGAAATTTAGAGCAGGTTGAAAAACATTATAAGGCAGGAACGGCAACCGAGCTTGATCTTAAGCGGGCAAAAGCACAGTATTACTCAACCTTACCCCAATTGGCAGCAGCCGGCTCCAATCGGTTGTTATCATATCAAAGATTAAAAACGATATTAACTATTCCTTTACAAGATTCATTAGTTGTTACCGATTCATTAACTTCAAGAAATTTTTTGGGTGACTATTCATCATACAAATTAGAGTCTTTAAAAAAATTAGCTTTTGAAAAAAGAAATGATTTAAAATCACTTTCACACAAACTTGATGCTACGGACGAAGGTGAAAAAATTGCACTCGCTCAATTTTCTCCTGTAATCACCGTATCTGCAGATGTAATTCATCAAGCGCAAATGGATAGGTCAAATGTTTCGTGGAATGATTATATAAGATCAAAATCTATAGCGCTTTCCATTTACTGGCCGATTTTTGAAGGCGGAAGAAAAATAGTGGATTATCAACTTGCTAAAATAAAAACGGATCAAATGGAATTGGCGCTTGTACAGGCTAAAGACGGAGCTTCACTGGATGTGGAAGACAAATATTATACTTACAAAGAGGTAATAAAAAGTTTGAACAGCCTGCAGCAGGCAATGGAACAGTCAAAAGAAAGTATGAGGATTTCTACATTAATGTATAACAATGGAATGAGTACACAGCTTGATGTATTGAATGCGCAACTTCTTTACACCAAAAGCAAATCGGATTATCTGATGGGAATTTTTAATTATAATATAAGTCAGTTGCAACTTCTCTATTCAATAGGGCTGATGAATAAAATTTGGAAATAAGATTTTCGGGGGAGGAAATGAGTAAAAATTTACCAGCATTATTAATAATAACTTTATTGTTTTTTTCCGCATGTACAAAGAATGAAGAAGTAAAGGAAGAAAAATTAATCCCTGTTAATATTTATAAAGTTCAGCCGGATAATATATCGAGCTATATTAAATTGACCGGAAGTGTAACAGGCGAAAACGATGTTGTAGTTTATAGTAAAATAAGTGAAAAGCTGGATAAGATTAACGTTAAACCGGGGCAGTATGTAAGTAGCGGAGAGGTACTTGCCGTTCAATATAATACTGTTTTCAAGCAGTCGGTTGAATTAGCTAAAGCAGCCGTAAAAACGGCAAAAGCTCAATACGAACTAATTAGTCAGGATTATGAAAGAATGAATGAACTTTTTAAACAGAAAGCCGTAAGTCCCCAGCAGTACGATCAAATTAAAACACAAAAAGAAACTGCAGAAGCAGGCCTGGAACAGGCAGAACTGCAGCTGGAACAAGCAAATGAAAATTTCCAAAATAGTTTTATAAAAGCCCCGTTTGCGGGTGTAGTAGGCGCTGTGTTTTTTGAACAGAACCAAATGATACCGGCAGGACAACCTGTGGTGCAGGTGGTAAGCCCGAATGATATGAAATCTAAATTGCAGGTTTCCAGTAAAGACGTCTCGTTTATCTCTGTCGGACAGCCGGTAGAAATTAATTTCCCGTCCATTAATGGGAAAAAATATAAAGGAAAAGTCGTAAACATAAATCATGCGATAAACCGGGTTTCTAATCTTCTTGAAATTGAAGTTCAAATAACTAATCCGGATAAAAATATTAGATCAGGAATTTTCGGTGAGTTTTTAATTGAAACATCGACTAAAAAAGGAGTGATGGTTTTACCGGAAAATGCATTGATGCAGCAAACCGAAATTGTAGTGGACAAAAAGACGGGAATTCAAAAGACAGTTAAGAAACATTTTGTGTTTGCTGTTGAAAACGGAACTGCAAAATTAAAAGAAGTTAAAACCGGGATAAACAGCGACGGCAGAATTGAGATAAAGAATGGATTAAAAAAATCAGACACGGTCATCGTTATCGGTCAAAATGTTGTCCGCGAAGGTCAAAAAGTTAAGATAGTTGAGTAAGAGGGAATAAGGGGGCAAGTATGATATTAACAAAATTTTCTCTAAGGCGGCAAATAACGCTGCTGATGATTTATAGTATCATTCTCGGATTTAGTTTCTTTTCTGTTTCACAATTGAAGATAGATTTTTTCCCGGATATTCAATTCCCTTATGCAGGAATAATTACAAGTTACACCGGAGTAGGTCCCGAGGACATAGAGAATCTCATAACACGTCCTATGGAAGAAGCGGTATCTTCGGTGAAGAATATAGAAAAGGTAAATTCTCAATCATTTCAGGGCGCTTCTATAATTACACTTGAGTTTAAATACGGTACGGATATGGAACAAGCCGATGCCGATATCAGAAAAAATATAGATTTTATTAGAGATTATTTACCACCGGACGCGAACGAACCTTTGACTTTCATTTTCGATCCTTCTCTGCAGCCGATAATATTTTTGACTTTAAGCTCCCAGTATTTAGGTCCCGCAGAATTACGCAGGCTATCTGAAAAAACTATTGAACCATTGCTCGAAAGAGTGGAAGGTGTGGCATCTGTTCAAACACAAGGGGGTTTGCAGAGACAAATAAACGTAAACTTAAACCCGGTATTACTTGCCTCGTACGGATTGTCCCCGGCAGATGTTAACCGGGCTGTACAATCAGGGGGCGGTATTCAACCTGGAGGAACAATAGAAACCGGTATTAAAAATTATAACCTCCGGATCTTCAGCGAATATCACTCTCTTGAGCAAATTAAAAATACCATTGTTACAATGAAAGGATTGCAGCCTGTTTACGTAAAAGACGTTGCCGATGTAATAGACGGTTACAAGGAATCTACTTCGGAAGTCAGAGCAGATTACGGAGAGGGTATTACCTTGATGATTTTCAAACAATCCGATGCAAATACTGTCTTGACCAGCCGCAATGTAAAAAAAACTTTTCCGTCCATCATGGATAGATTGCCGGAAGGAACTAAACTTGGTTTACTATGGGATCAATCGGATTTTATTCTTAGGTCTATTAATAATCTTCGCAACACCGCATTAATCGCTTTTGTAATGGCATTCCTTGTTATCTATTTTTTTCTCAGGAATTGGCGCGGAAGTTTTATTGTCGGGATATCAATCCCTGTTGCGGTAGTTGCAACATTCGCAGCTTTATATGCAGCAGATTTAACATTAAATATTATTTCAATGGCAGGTCTCGCCCTTGCAGTGGGCATGCTTGTGGACAATTCAATAGTAGTGCTGGAAAATATCTATCGGCACAGGGAATTGGGTGAAGGTAAACTGGATGCAGCCGATAAGGGCGCGTCCGAGGTTGGAATGGCAATTACTGCTTCGACGCTTACGACAATCAGCGTTTTTCTCCCGGTTCTCTTTGTTCCCGATATTACGGGACAATTGTTTAAGGATATGGTTTTGACTATAACTTTCAGCCTGGTTGTTTCTTTACTTATTGCTTTAACGCTCGTTCCATTAATATCTTCTCATATTCTAAAAGTAACAAAAAATCAAAATATTGGTGGAACCGGAAATAAACCTAAAAAAACAGGCTGGTTTAATAACTTAAAAATGAAAGTGGGAGATGGACTGGATAAATTTTCCGCCCGTTATTCAAAAATTCTGCATTGGTCATTATTCCATAAAAAAGTTGTATTGATTACCGTCTTTCTTTTATTTGTCGCATCGTTGTTTGTTGCATCGTTTTTGGGCGGGGAGTTTCTGCCCAAAACTGATCAGGGTTTTATAAATCTTGTAATTGAATCACCCGCTGGTAATCCTATTGAAAGGACAAGAGTATATGCTTATGAACTGGAGGACATTTTTAAAGATGTCATCAAGAAAGAAGAATTAGAATCGGTTTCTATATTTTTCGGTAACAGGGAGGGGATCGGTGCGTTTGGTACTAATGCCAGCACCATTGAAGTATTTTTGCGGTTAAAACCGATCGAACAAAGAAAACGGTCGCAATTTGAAATACAAAATTTACTTCGGCAGCGACTGGATAATATTGCCGGTATTACTTATTTCTTCCAGGAAGGGGGATCTTTCACCAATGAAAAAGACATCGAGGTAAAAGTAGTCGGATTTGATATCGATGGTGCCAAATCAATCGCAAATCAATTAAAAGAAAAAATGGAAAAAATTCCCGGTTTAGTCGACATCTCGATGAATGTAAAAGCAACTACGCCCGAACTTCAAATTCACTTAAATAAGGATGTAATGAATGATCTTAAGCTGTCCACGCTTCAAGTCGCGGCAAATATTTCAACTGCAATACAGGGACAGGTGGTTTCACAATATCGTGAAAAAGAAGATGAATATGATGTGCGGGTGCAATTTGCCAAAGAATATCGAAATCAAAAGGAAGCATTAAGCCAGATGCAAATAGCCTTGCCGGCAGGCCAGATGGTCCGGTTAAATGATATCGCCCGGATTGAAGAAGAAGAATCGTCTCCTACAATTTTCAGGGAAAATCAGAGCCGGTTTATTTCTGTAGGATGCGGATTATCGGGTATAGATCTTTCCGCAGCAGTTGATAAAATTAATAGCATTATTGATGAAACTCCGATTCCTTCTGAATACCAGGTTATTATCGGGGGCACGGCTGAAGATCAGCAGGAAGCATTCTTTTATCTTACGCTCGCATTTATCGCGGCAATTCTGCTGGTATACATGATAATGGCTTCTCAATTTGAATCCCTTGTTGATCCGTTGATAATTATGTTCACTGTCCCTCTTTCTATAATAGGTGTCTTCTTTTTCTTACTTATAACCGGAACATCATTAAGCGTTATGGCTTTGATCGGATTAGTAATGATGGTTGGTATTGCGGTCAATAACGGAATAGTTCTAGTAGATTTTATAAATCAACTGCGGGCTCGCGGATTAGGTCTTTACGAAGCTGTGGAACAAGGAAGTAAAGCACGGCTCCGTCCCGTATTAATGACCGCCTTAACTACAATACTCGCAATGGTTCCTCTTGCAATTGAGCTCGGTTCCGGATCCGAAACATGGTCCCCGTTAGCACGTGCGGTTATCGGCGGACTTTCGGCAACAACGGTTTTAACTTTAATTATAATACCTATCCTTTATGTTTTGTTTGAAAGATTAAATGATAGAATTAAGAATTTTTACAGAAGAATATTCGTTAGGGAGGGTTGATTGACAGGTGTAAGGATTCTGTAAGAGTTTGAAATTTATAATATAATATTCGCACACTAAATTAAAGATTAGAACATGAGAATAAATTTATTTTATTTTGTAATAATTTTTTACATACCGCCATTAATTTATCCGCAGGAATATTTACTTTACCTTGTTCGCAAACTTACCAATGTTAAATTAATCCTATTAGTCGGAGAATAATGAAAAATAAAAAGAGAATATGATAAATGAATGACGAAAAAAACCATGTGAAAAGAAAAGATAATGAACTACCATTTGCAGTAACAAAAAAAGGAATGCGTTATCATCATATAGGAATTCCTACCGAAGAGCGAAAACCAAACGAAAAATATTTGGACGGTTACAAATTTTATGTCTCGGGATTTGATACAAGCGAATACGGAATTGAATGGATGCGATTTGAACCTGATAGCCCGGTGGCGGAAATAATAAAAAGAATTCCGCATGTAGCATTTGAAGTAGATAATCTCGAAACGGCGATTGAAGGTAAAAAATTAATAGGGGAAATAAGTTCGCCGTCAAAAGGAGTTCGTGTTGCTATGATTTTGGAAAACGGTGTTCCGGTAGAGTTTTTGGAGTTTGATAAACCGTTGTAGACATGAGGGAATAATTGCATTTTCTCAAATACAGATATGTTGATTAGGGACATCTGCGGGGACGCAGACTTGCGCATACGAAATCCTTTAGTAAATTAAAAATGAAATTCCGAATGGTAAATAAATATTACATGAAGACTTCCGGAGAGAAACAGCACTAATAAAAAATTTGGGCAGTCATGACATACGATAAAACTTATACCGAAGTAAAACATGTATTCGGCACCGGACCTGAAAGGACGTTGGTAAGGTTTGTAAATAAAATTGATAAAACAAAACCGGTTTTGGATATTGGAGCCGGGCAGGGACGCAATGCAGTATATCTTGCCGCAGAAGGATTCTCTGTCGACGCCATTGATCCTTCAAGTATTGCGGTAAAAACAATCTCGAAAATATCAAAAGGAAAAAAATATAATATTGCGGCTTATCAAGCTAGCTTCGATGATTTTACCCCACAGCAGCTGCCCTATTCCGCAATTTTTATTTATGGTTTAATACAGATATTGGATTGGAAGTCCATTGATTTACTTGTAAATAAAGTTAACGAATGGACAAAAAAAGACAGTTTAATTTTTGTAACGTCTTTTTCAACAAAAGACGCCACGTTTAAAAAATACAGCAAAGAATGGAATAAAACGGGGAAAAATTCATTTAGTGATGATGAGGGTGATTGCAGAACATTTTTAATGCAGAATGAAATAGTCACATTTTTTAAGAATCATCGTATCCTCTACCATTGGGAAGGACTAGGTTCGAAACACCGGCACGGTAACAGTCCGGTGCAGGAGCATGCAATGATAGAATTAGTCGCACAAAAAAATTAACACGTGAATTTGAATCATAATCATGATTACTCCGCTTTTTATCTTACCCCAAAAACTTTCCTTATTTAAAGAATTTCCCATTTTTTATTTGCTATAATCAATTAAAAAATATAGTTTTATAAATGTTTTGTATAATTGGGGTACGCCTATATGATTTTTGCATGTCGATATTTCTAATTATGCTTCATGCCCAAATTTGTATGATAACAATTTTAATTGATTACTAATACATCTCAAAATTCCCGACAGCTGAGTTTAGTGCTGAAGCAATTTAGAATTTTTCTCGTTTGAGGAATATTTCCTCTATATAAGTAATGATCTTAAAGGTAATTGAGAACTTAATACTATGTTAGGCATTAGCAAAGAAAGAATATTAGTGAGTAAAAGAACTCATATTATATTAATTTCAATATTTATATCTTTATCGACTTTTTCTACTATTTACTCACAAAAAAAAGATTTTTTCCCATTATCAGTCGGCAATGAAGTACATTATTCATATTTTGTAGAGTATGCATCATATAAGAGCCCTCTTTATCCAGCAGAAAGTCATGATGATTTTAGTAAAGATAGCGGAGAAGTAGCTTATAAATTTATAGATTCAACTCTTCTAAATGATACCACAGTAGTATGGACTATCCGTGAAATTCGCGATTTATTTTCATTTCAGTGGCATCTAGATTCTTTAGGTGTGAGGGATACAGTTACTTATAAAAAAATAGATAGTGCAGAATATCCATTGTATGAATATACTTCTGGATTACATGGTTTATATGCTTATATGCTTGTATTCAATTTTTCTGGTAAAGTATATAGATATTCTGATACTGTTGCAGACAGTATTGTTTATAATTTACAATCAGTCCCTTATACTTTTGTAAAAAACATTGGGCTAACAAAAATATTGTATTCAAACTCTTTCGTAGGTAATTTTTCCTATGAAAATTATACTAAGAAAATTACACTTATAAGAGATATTACAAATATAGATTCAAGAAACATTAAACAATATCGCTATTACTTGCGACAAAATTATCCTAATCCGTTTAATCCAACGACTACAATTGAATATTCAATTCCCAAAACAAGTTTTGTTAGCATAGAAGTATACGACTTCTTAGGAAAGAAGGTTGCCGCATTGGTAAATGAAGTAAAAAAAGAAGGAGATTATAAAGTAAAATTTAATGCATCATTTCTTTCAAGTGGGATATATTTCTACAGAATGCAAGCTGGAAATTTTGTTGAGACTAAAAAATTAATTTTATTGAAATAGTATCAAATGCATAACCATCGGCTCGTGTGCCTTGAAGCAGCTATAGACAGCGCCAAAAATTTGTATGAAAAAAGAGGGGCAATGTTTCCGGAAATGAATATATAATGATATTTTCCCCTCTCTAATTCATCGGTTTTATTTTACCGGTCACATCAATTAAAACCGGGTAGCCTTCCAGTGTTTTGGGAATTTTTTTCTCCAGTGCCTTTGATTTTTTTTCAACCATTACTTTAATGCATGGTTTCCCGTCGTCTGTCTCGCCCTGGTAAATACCCACAACACCGGCTATTGACATTATTTCATTTGAGTGTTTTTCAATAACTTCTTTTATTGAAGGTTTGGTCATTGGATTTTTTTCGTTATTATTTTTTGTTGAACTGCACTGCCAAGTATTTAGAGGGAGAAATAATATGAAAAATATTAATAGGATACTTTTTAGCTTTTTGAACAGTATAAAATAATTTTTCCCCATAAAGTTTTTAACAAATTCTAAAATAAACACAACCCGCCTCTATCCGAAGCGGGTTATATAAAATGATAAATCTTATTATCTATTTACCGACCATTGTAAAAGTTCCGCCCAGGTGGCTGGAATAATAATTCAAAACATCATTAATAGGATTAGCAATTGCAGCGGTTTTGCTGCCTGCGAAAAGCAAACCAACTGCTTTAGGATTTGAACTGACATTTTCAACCATCAAAGAACCTGAATCACCGGAATTTAAGAATTTACTTCCTTTATTACCCACTACAATTTGACCGGTATAAGTTTGAGTAAAAGCAGTTGAACCACCGCACTCGTCTTCGTAGGAAACACTTACGGTAGCATTCAATCCAATTACCTTGCTGGTGCTTAATCCGGTTGTTCTTCCGCTTTTTTTAACCGGTTGGTTTATATAAGCAGCTGCGGTGGATTTGGAAATTGTACCTATCTCCAATATCGAACCGGAAGCATCAACCATACCCGGTATAATCTGAGCAATACCGGCATCAACATTTACAGAACTTCTTGTACTTGCGTTTGTAAGACTTCCGCCACCGGCAATTAAATTACCAACCTCTTGTGCATTCGTCGGATCACAATTTATATCTACTAAACCCGGCTGAATGACAGGATCACCCGCAGTTGCTACTTTATTATTTCCGCCGGGTACAATGTCGCCGTATAAAACATGAAAATTACTTAAAATATAATCATTTGTTCCATCGGTAATTAAAGAACCTAGAGTTCCGCTGCAGCAATAACCGTTTGCAGCATCATATTCCCATCCACCCGATGTTCCTAATTGAATCGGCGGAGTTTGAATTGCGGTGTGGCTTACTGCAGGACCTGTATTTCCGCCGCCGCCTTTACCGCCGCCGCCGCCCGGTTTTCCTTTAGCGAGCTGCATCGGTTTTATTTCACCCGATACATAAACTTTTACGGGCACATTTTCGAGTTGAGTCGGGATTGGTGCAGGCTGACCTTTAGCTAATGCTTGTGCTAAAATATCGGTTTTGGTTAAAACCAGAATTGCCGGTTTACCGTTTTCATCTAAGCCGATTGCAGTACCTATTACACCCTGTTTCTGCATTAATTCCGGTGTATACTTCTTCTGTACAGGTACTAAAGCTTTAATTTGAGGATTATTCATCGACAATACAGCCTGCTGCTCGGAACTAACCGGATTATTGCTTTTTGTTGGATTGCCGCAGCTTACCCATATAATAGTAAAAACGGCTATCAAAAAAGATGAGATTAAAATTTTTCTATAGCGGTAAAAAAACGAATGCTTCATATGTAGCCCCCGGAAAATTAGTTGATAAATTTTACAATTGTGTAGAATGAATAATAATTGTTCGATATTATTGAATTTTTTTTATTAAAGCAAGCATTTTATTTACTGGAGTGACGTGCATAATAATAGATGAGTTTTAAAAACTCTGCAGAAAAACTTTTACTTTCCGGGCGGCGGTTAATTTATAACAAAAATAATTATAAGAATTGTTTCAGAATTGATAGAATTTTTACATACCGGCATTTTTAAAGAGTTAATATATGCTTTAAAAATTCTCACTTTTTATTTGCTATAATCAATTAAAAAATATAGTTTTATAAATGTTTTGTATAATTGGGGTACGCCTATATGATTTTTGCATGTCGATATTTCTAATTATGCTTTAAGCCCAAAATTCCCGACAGCTGAGTTTAGTGCTGAAGCAATTTAGAATTTTTCTTGTTTGAGAAATATTTCTTCTATATAAGGAATGATTTTAAAGGTAATTGAGAACTTAATACTATGTTATGTTTACTAAAAGGTAACAGAATATGAAAAGATTATTTTCTCCACCATATGAAGAATTAGAAAATCTGAGAACTAAGTTAGAACCTGGTGAAAAGGCTGTCATTAAATTTTTTCATAAACACTTACCTGATTCTTGGGAAATATATATCCAGCCCCATCTAAACGGATTACGTCCTGACTTAGTATTATTGAACCCTAAAATTGGTATTGCAGTATATGAAATAAAAGACTGGGATTTAAACTCTCTTAACTATTATATCAAAGAAAAAGATGATACTGCTCCAGAACTCTGGGCATCAAAAAATGGGAAACACTTCTCATTACAGAAAGAAAATCCTATTGAAAAAATATTCAGATACAAACAAGAAATATTCGATTTATATTGTCCAAGGATTGATAACAAGGCTGGATATGCAGTAATAACAGCGGGTGTAATTTTTCCGTTTGCTGATGAAAAGAAGTTAAAAGGACTTTTTAATCTTTCTCGAGCCTACAGAAAAATGGATAAATTTGAAAATTATTATCCTTTGATAGGTCAACAAACTTTTGATGGAAATAATATTAAATCGGTTTTTTCTGCTTCTACATATTCATCCTCTAAATATATGAACATTAATCTGGCAAAAGATTTAAGAAATTGGCTCATTGAACCTGATTTTGCAGCAACACAAAGGATATCGGTTGAAAATGATTTAGATAAAGAACAAAGGAAATATGTAGTTGGAAATGATGCAAGAACTAAATCTGGTTTCAGACGAATTAAAGGACCTGCTGGCTCCGGAAAATCACTAGTACTAGGAGCTAGAGCATCTCAACTAATTTCAGAAGGTAAAAAGGTGCTTGTTGTAACCTTCAATATTACTTTGCTACATTATTTAATGGACATAGCAGTTCGCTACCCACACGGTAGTGCAAACACTCGTGAGGATATAACTTGGTTAAATTTTCATTTCTTATGTAAAAGAATTTGCTTGGAAAGTGGTTTTGAAAAAGAATATAAAGAACTTTGGAAAAACAATTTTGATTTAGAAGATGTATTTCTTGACCCTAGTTTTTCAAGTGATAATTTTACAAATAATACCTTGACAAATGAATTGCCTGTATTAGTTGACAGAATATTATCTAATCATCCTAACAATTTTTTGAATAAATATGACGCTATCCTTGTAGATGAGGGACAAGACTTTTTACCTCATTGGTGGGCAATTCTTCGAAAACTTTGTAAAACTGATGGTGAAAAGTTACTTGTAGCCGATTCAACACAAGATATTTATGGAACAGCAAAATCCTGGACGGATCAAGCAATGGATGGGGCTGGATTTCGTGGTGGTTTTGCTGAATTGAAAATAAGTTATAGAATGCCTCCTAAATTAATATTACTAGCAAGGGATTTTGCAGAAAAATTTCTTCCTAAAGATTCTATTGATTTGCCATTAGCACCACAAATTGAATTGGAACTATACCCTTGCAAACTTAAGTGGATTCAAACAACAAAAGAATTGTCTGAAGAAATTTGCAAAGAAGAAATTCTAAAAATGGCACAATCGGCTGATCCTATTTTATTATCGATACCCGATATTACTTTTTTGACAAACAGTTTAACATTTGGGAAAAAGGTTTCAGAAAAATTAGAAAAATATAATGTGAATGTATTGCACACTTTTGGTGATGATAGCCAAGATACTAGAAGAAGAAAAATAGGTTTTTATATGGGTGATGCAAAAATCAAAGCTACTACTCTTCATAGTTTTAAAGGTTGGGAAAGTAGAGCCATTGTTATTTATTTGGGTCACAAGTATGACATTAAATCTATGTTTCTTGCTTATACTGGTATGACAAGATTAAAGAGACATTTAGAATCAAGTTTTTTAACTATAGTCTGTGCAATACCTGAATTAAAATCTTATGGAAATTTGTGGGATGAATTTGAAATACGAACGTAAACATAATAACCGGCTCAACCAACCGCACTTTCGAGCTCGGCGAATTTAGGGGGTGAGATAAGCCAAATAAAAATTGCACTAAGTTATATATTTATTATTTAGAAATGGCAATGATATTAATTACTAGAATACCACCTAAATTTTTAGATTAGTCATTCTGTTAATAAATAAAATTAATTCATTTTTCAATTTCCGAAATAAAATTATAAAAATAGGGGTAATCATGAATCCAATAAACAAAATTTTTATTGCTTTGTATTTATTTTTGACTCTTGTTCCAATATTGCCGACTAACGGAATTAGCTATGCACAAGAAGTAAAATCATCAACCGCAGAACGTGACACGCTATTATCTGTTGCCCGGCAGTATATTCATAATGTAAGATTTTGTGCATTGATCACTATCGATAGTTCCGGGTATCCTCATGCAAGAACAATGGATCCATTTCAGCCGGATGAAAACATGATCGTTTGGTTTGGTACAAATCGCAATAGCAGAAAAGTAAAGGAAATCCGAAATAATCCAAATGTAACTCTTTATTATACGGGCAATAAAGGAGAAGGCTATGTGTCAATCATTGGTACTGCCGGTCTAGTTGATGATCCAAAGATAAAAGATAGTCTATGGAAAGATGAATGGGCGAAGCTTTACAAGGATCAAAAACAAAACTATCTTCTTATTAAAGTAGTTCCTAAGAAACTTGAGATACTTAATTTAAGGCATGGTATCGCAGGTAATAAAGAAACATGGGAAACACCGTTTGTTAGTTTTTAAATATGAATATCCGCGAAAAATTATTTTAAGTTTCGTTTATAATTTTTTGTAATAATTATTTAATCGTCAGTTGCACATCATCTTAAACGAAATATTGTTGGACACTCAAAAATTAAGCAAATAACAGCATAAATTATGGAATGGTTTAAAGACCTGTATGATGATTTTAGGATGAGCAACGGCTTCGGTGGCATCTCCGGTGAAGAGACACGGAAAGATGTTGACTTCATTTGTGATGTACTTGAATTAAAGGAAGGTGCTAAAGTGCTGGATCTGTTTTGCGGAACCGGAAGGCATTCTATAGAGCTTTCAAAAAGGGGACACCTGGTAACCGGGATTGAATTAAATCCGGACTATTTGAATTTAGGAAAGAAATTAAGCAAAGGAACAGGAACTATTCCAAAATTCGTTCAAGGTGATGTCCGTTATATAAACTTTGGCGAAGGATACGATGCGGTTATAATTATGTATAACAGTTTCGGATATTTTAGCGACAGCGAAGAAAAATTAATTTTAAAGAAAATTTTTAATTCCTTGAAACCGGGAGGAAGATTGCTGATTGAAATATTAAACAGGGATTGGATATTGAAAAATTATAAAGAAATTCAGGAAACGGTTATTCAAGGTATACGGGTGGTTGAGAAACGGGAGTTTGATATTTTAACCAGCAGGAACAATTTTGTTATTAAAAGATATGAGGAAGACGGAGTTGTTACTAAAAAAGGTTCATGGAGATTATATTCCGCCCACGAAATAAAAAATATGCTTGAAGAAATCGGGTTTATGTTTATAGATGGGTATTCAAGCCTAGAAAAAGAACCCTTGATGAAAGATACAAGGTTAATGAAACTGGTTTTCGAGAAGTGAAGATGTAAACTAAATTACCATCAAAGGATTTTGTGTGAATCTTAAGTCTTCATCAAAGGTAGGATATATTATCGCAGTTTTGTCACTGGTAGTTCTTGTCATCAGAAGATCAATTATTGCGAATGGAACTGCCGGAATATTAGCTCAAATCCTTGCAGTTCTGCTTATGATTTGGGCAAGATTTACTTTTGGTCGCCGCAGTTTTTATGTGTCTGCAAATCCTACAGAAGGTAAATTGATGACATCCGGTCCCTACCATTACCTCCGTCATCCCATATACGCAGCCGTATTATATTTTATTTGGGCAGGCATACTTTCTCATATTTCATTAATAAATGTACTGATTGGTTTAGCAGTAACAGCCGGATTAATAATTCGAATTTTCGCTGAAGAGCATTTGGTAGCAGAAAAATATCCGGAATATGCCGAGTATAAAATTGGTACCAAACGGATAATCCCGTTTTTGTGGTGAGAGTATTAATTCGTTAAAGCAATATAATCCATCCAGGTAACTTTGAGTTTAACTTGCTATAATCGTTTAAATTATATAATTTTAACATTGCTACGATAATTCGGGAATGAAAATCTACTTTATACCTATCGACAATTTTTTTATATAATCACTTAGAATATTAAAATAATATTAATGGCTTCCGCCGTTTATGAGTACAAAAATAATTTGTTGCATTATTGAAAAAACTCAGATCGAAATTGAATGTATCTTTAAAATTATTGTCCAACTTTTCACTTGACAAATGTTCTGAAGTGATTCTCTCAAACAAAACTATTTATCTTTGTAACCATTCAAAGTCCAGGGGCATTTATGAATCGTAATTCTGTAAAAATTGTTTTATTTATTTGCATTCTTGTCTCACCAAATATTTTTTCACAAGCTATATTCCATCCTCTTACAGGAGGTTTTGGTTATAATTACAGCTACTCAGTTTTGAGTCAGTTTGAAATGCAAACACATACATTCGATGCTTCACTCGGGCAGCAGGAGTTTTTTGTGAGTTATGCAATCGGTCAGTCGGAAAAAACAAAGATTAATGGTTATGGCATCGGATTCACTTTTTATCATATGAATCTTAAGAAAAGAATCTATCCGTCTTTCTCTGTATTGTTTGTGGGCTCTGATGGATCTTTCGGATTAGGCTTTGGTATTTCGCTCGCAGCAACTATTTTTAAAGATAAAACCATGAGCATACTGCCTCAAATAGAGGGTAGTTTGGCGATGATAAATGTAAAAAACGGAGATGTCTTGGACGGCGGTTCAGGTTCTTTCGAAGGCGGGTTAAATTTTGGTTTTAATATTAGTGAGATTACAATCTTAACGGTATCCCCATCTTTAACATTTTCTTCACCGACATCGTTCTTTACAATGTCTTTTGGTCTGATAATTACACCGCCGTAGAATGAAAAGGACGTTAGAAAGTGATTCCTTTTTTTGCGATCCTTCATACTCTAAAGAAAAGAGAAGCGTAGTTAATTTTATCGTCTTCAGAGGAATATGGGAGTTCGTATAACTGAATGATATAGATGAAGCAAAGCCTGATTAATAAACCTTAAATTTCTTATGATTTCATTATTCTGATTGTAGTTCTTTATATACACAATCTCTTTACTAAACATTTTTGTAGAAAGAGAATTCCAATCATATTTTTACCAGTAATGATGAACAAGCTTGCGTATTTTTCCCAAGTATAATTTTTCAACTGCATTCATTGTTCCCTCGCTGAGCGGAGGCAATTCTGCAGATTTAATGTTTTCTTCCACTTGAGATGAGCGCTTGCCTCCGGGGATTGCACATGTAACTTCCGGAAACATCAATATCCAGCGCAATGCAAATTGAGCCAATGTCATTCCTTCCGGTACAAGTTTTTTAAGTCCTTCGACAGCTTCGAGTCCGGTTTGATAATCAACTCCCGAAAATGTCTCACCTTTATCAAAGGCTTCACCATGCCGGTTAAATTTCCGGTGATCATCATCTGTAAAAGTTGATTGCGAAGTAAATTTTCCTGTGAGCATTCCCGAAGAAAGCGGCACTCTTGCAAGTATACCGATATCTTTGCGGGCTGCTTCTTTTAAAGAATAATTCTTTTGGTCGCTGCCGGAATATGTTAAATATGATTTGAACTGTTTTCACATTAGGAAATTCGATTGCTTTTAATGCTTCTTCTACCTTTTGTACGCTTACACCATAGTTAAGAAGCTTACCCTGTTTTACAAGATCATCCAGGACACCGAATGTTTCCGGCATATAATACACTTCCGTCGGCGGACAGTGAAGCTGTAGCAAATCGATTGCTTCTGTTTCTAAATTTTTAAGACTTCTTTCCACGAATGTTGTGATGTTTTCGCGATTGTAGCCTTCTGCTGTGTGTGGATCAAGTCTTCTGCCTGCTTTAGTAGCAATATAAAAATTTTCTTTTCGTTCTTTGCGCAGTTTAGCTAAAAGGCGTTCGCTTCTCCCATCGCCGTAAACATCAGCGGTATCGAAAAAATTAACACCGTGGTCAAGCGCTGCATGAAGCGCATCCATCGATTCCTTATCTGAAACATTTCCCCAGCTTCCCCCAATTGCCCAGCTTCCGAAACTGACTGCCGATACTTTCCAGCCGGTTCGCCCTAATTTACGGTATTCCATCCTTATCTCCTTGAAGAATTCGTTGAAATGATTTTTCGATTAAAAGTTTTTAAATTCAAAATTATGCAATAGATAATAAAATTGAATCTTTTAATCAACCTTCGGAATTACTATATCTTCTGCATCTTGCTTTAATTATTGAGAATGTATAGGTTGAATGAGTGTTATTATTTTATTCGATTAATTACTTTTGAGAAGAACCATGAAATCAATAAAAAAATTTTTAATACTCTCTCTAATTTTAACTACCGGCTCAATTTATTCCCAGACACAAAGACGAACTTTTCATTTAAAAGATTTGCGCAGCTTAGTTAGGCTTTCAAGCCCCCGCATCAGCCCGGATGGAAATCATATCGCTGTTATTGTTTCACGTCCCGATTGGAAAAAAGACAAAAGCACGCAGGAAATCGATCTCGTAAACACTAAAGACGCAACGAAGCGAAGCTTAACTTATAAGAGAGAAGGTATTTCCGAATTACGATGGTCACCCAATGGCAATAGACTAGCATTCATTTCAAAAGATACCGATTCTAAAAAAACACAAATTTATGTGATGCCTTTGAACGGCGGAGATGCTGTGAAGATTACGGATTCGAAGACAGGTGTAAAAGAATATTCGTGGAGTCCGGACGGAAAGAAAATAGCTTTTGTTGCACAGGATACCGTGCCAAATCCTAAAGCCATAAAGCATCACGAAGATGCATTTAAAGTGACCGATAATAATTATATGGTTCGTGCTGCCGTGCAGCCCTGGCATTTGTGGATTGTATCTTCTGAAGGCGGTAAAGCTAAAAAGCTTACGAAAGGTACTAACAGTATTTGTACGGATCAAGAAACAATTTCACCGTTAGCCTGGAATCCTAACGGCAGTGCAATTACATTTCAGCGCTTTCCCGATGTTTGGGAAGGCAACTCATGGCATTCTACAATAGTTGAAGTTGATACTAACAATGGAAAGGTTAAAACGGTGATTAGCGACGAAGGATCGGGAAGACCTGATTACGCACCTGAAAGCACTATCCTTGCGTTTATGCGTCCGCGAAATGGAGATCAGAATAACGGCAATGCAGTGTATGTTAAAATGAACGGGAAGATAACAGACATAACCGATAACCTTGCGCGCAATATAAATAGCTACACATGGCTGCCTGATGGTAAATCTATGTTGCTGACCGGTGAAAAAGGAACAAAGACTGTAATCTGGCATCAGATGGTTGACGGCCATTCTGTGCTGATTGACCTTGAAAATGTAAACCCCGGCAACGGGAGTATTAGTATTTCGAAAAGCGGTATAATTGCATTTACCGGAACTACTCCAACTTATCCATCTGAATTGTATGTATTGTCCTCGCTAAACGGCAAACCAAAACGACTCACAAATTATAATGAGTTCGTGGATAGTCTCAAATTAAGTAAAACCGAAAGTATTTCATGGAATGGTCCTGATGGATTTTATGAAGACGGTGTGCTGAATTATCCTGTTGACTACAAGCAAGGAGAAAAATATCCGCTGGTTTTAGTTATTCACGGAGGACCGGAAGGAGCTTCTACTGTGCACTTTTCTCCACTTCCTCAATTGTTAGCTGCACAGGGTTTCTTTGTCTTCCAGCCTAATTACAGGGGCAGTATAAATCTCGGCGATAAATATCAACATGCAATCTTCAGAAATACCGGTGAAGGACCGGGAAAAGATGTTATGGCAGGTCTGAAAAAGATAGAAGATCTTGGAGTAATTGATACAAACAGAATTGGTATATCGGGATGGTCATATGGCGGTTATATGACTTCGTGGCTTAACGGATATTACCCAAATAAGTGGAAAGCTGCGGTTGAAGGGGCAGCGCTTAATGATTGGGTTATGGATTATACTATTGCTTATTATCAAACTGATGATCTTTACTTCTTCGGCGGTTCACCCTGGGTAAAAAAGTACTGGAAAATATGGCGAGAGCAGTCACCGATTATTTTCGCTCAAAATGTTAAAGCGCCCACTTTAATTATGGGTGATGCCGGTGATCCTAATGTTCCTATTGTTAACAGCTACGAGATGTATCATGCCCTGCGCGATAACGGAGTTCATACAGAATTTTATGTTTATCCTGCAGATACACATTTCCCGCATGATATTGTTAGGACGACGGATATTTTTAAGAGATGGATCAATTGGATGGTTAAATATTTGAAGTGAAGCATGTTTTTATTTGTGAGTATAAAGTATTCTTAAAATGTGAAGATCATCATAAGAAACTTCTTGGTTTAATTTTTCGTATATCGGACTAAGTTTCATTGTGCCTTCTTCATCAAGCTCTTTGAATACTTTATCCCATTGCTCTTTCGGCAGTGAAATATTTTCATATAAACCGTCAAGTCTAATGCTAAATCCTTCATTCGCATATCTTGCGATGTGACCTATTATCGTACCCTTTGTTACTTTATACTCCTCGGCTAATTTAGTGATAGAATTTCCATTATTGAATGATTCACTTACAATTACATAACGGCGCTTTGTTCCGTCATTCTTTCTTGTACTACCTTTGTTGGAGCTTATTCTGTGAATACTTTTCGTTGTGCAATATTTCCTTATTATATCGATGAATTTCTCTCCGTAAGTTTGATATTTTGCATGTCCAACGCCGCTGATGTTTAAAAAGCTTAATTTATCAGTCGGGTATTTTGCAGCCATTTCAGTTAATGTTCTATCGGAAAAAACAATGTAAGCCGGAATACTTTTAGCATCGGCAATTTCTTTTCTCTTTGCGCGCAGAATATCGAATAATTCATGATCATAAGATAGATCCTGATGTTTGGCTTTCACAGTCGAGGCTTTATGTTCTTCTACAATCCCGAAGACTTTTGTATTATGCAACAAAACATCTATTGCCTTCGGTTTAAGTTTTAAACTGCCGAACTCAATATCACGGAACAAAAGTTCTTTGCTTACTAACTGCCTTGAAAGCATCTGCCATTGTTTTTTATTGAACTCTTTTCCAACGTCATAAACCGAAAGATTTTGATGACCGTTTGAAAAAATTCTATCGGAATTACTTCCCAGTAGAATATCGATGATATAATTAGCACCGAATATTTCACCGGTTCTTTTAACGGTGGATAAAAATTTTTGTGCAGGAATTGTAATATCAATTTTATCTTCATTTTCTGTTGTGCAGTTATCGCACATTCCACAGTTATCGGTGTGGAACTTTTCTCCGAAATAATTAATCAGCGGTATACGCCGGCATAATTCTGATTCAGCATATTTTACCATTGCATCCAGGTGTACAATAGCTGATGTTCTTTCAACTTCATCTTCTTTCTGAGCGATGAAGTAATTTATTTTTGAGATATCAGAATAACTAAATAGAAGAAGGCAATCGGCTCTCAAACCATCTCTGCCTGCTCTTCCGATTTCCTGATAATATGATTCAATATTTTTAGGTAAATCGTGATGTAGTACAAAACGTACATTTGATTTATTTATTCCCATTCCGAACGCGATTGTTGCAACAATAATGTCAACCTTATCCTTAATGAATAAATCCTGGTTGTCGTTTCTTTCCTGGTCCGAAAGTCCGGCGTGATAAGGCCTGGTTGAGAATCCAAGGTTTGAAAGATCTTCACTTAAATCATCAACCTGTCTTCGTGAGAAACAATAAATTATGCCGGATTGATTTTTATGCTCATTTAAGAAACCAACTGTTTGTTGAAAGGAATTTTGTTTTGGAAGTATTTGAAGAAAAAGACTCTTACGGTCAAAGCTTGCTACAAATCTCTTCGGGGATTCCATATTCAAATTTTTTATTATGTCATCCTGAACCCGGGGTGTTGCAGTTGCGGTAAGACCGATACAAGCAGCCGAGGGAAATTTCTGTCTCAGTTTGCCGAGCAGCCTGTAATCTTTCCTAAAATCGTGTCCCCATTCGGATATGCAGTGAGCTTCATCGATAGTGATGCAATCGATACGAACTTTTGAGAATAGTTCTACAATATCTTCCCTGGCAGTAGATTCCGGTGCAAGGTAGAGAAGCTTAGCATCACCTTTAATTACACTCTCCAAGTTGTGCTGGTATTCTTCCGGGGATAGAGAACTGTTTAACAATGCCGCGCTCGCTCCATTTTGTTGAAGCTGCTCAACCTGATCTTTCATTAATGAAATTAAAGGAGAAATCACTAGCGTTAATCCATCAAAAATAAGAGCCGGAATTTGATAACATAATGATTTACCTCCGCCTGTCGGCATCACAACCAGGGAATCCTTTTTGTTTAATACATTTTCAATTATTTCCTTTTGTAAAGGCCGAAATGAATCATATCCGAAGACGCTTTTTAAAATTGTTTGAGCTTTGTTCATGTTTAAGATGATTTTATCATATGGAATTTTTACTAATTTAAAATAAATATTTTATTTGTAAAATATTTTTATAAAATCTTTGACAGCTAAAACTACATGGTTAAAACTAAGGAGACGTCTGCGAGGACGCAGACTTGCGCTGCTTTATTTTATGATTAAAGAGGAAAATAAGGGATATTTGAATTGACTCAGTCTTTCACAATTTATTATATCTTTTATTCGTAACATTTTTATATAAAGATCGATGCTCACCCGGGCGTCCTCGTCGGAAGTTTGTGTATTATATATTCTAAAAACTTCAGGTTTTCATCCCATTGAAGGATTTGTTTTGATATTATTTGCCTTATGTTGGCAGGATTATTCAATAATATTCAACCGTAACATTATTCTTCAAATATTAATAAACCAATATTGTAACAATCCTAAATCTAGTAAGATTTATTTCTTACTTAATATCAGCACACCAAAAATTTTGAAATTATTACCTTTTGAATTAGTTTTATTTATCATTGTGCTTGTGTAAATATCATGGGTGTTTTCATTCAGCGTCATTGTCCTTGCACCCTGCATAGTTTCAACTTTATAAGCAACTCTAAAATTTTGCGGTGATTCCTCGCTGATGACCGTTAAGGTACCGTCCCAGCATGAGGCGAATGCTAAATTATCGGACGGATCAAAACAGCAGCCGTCAACACCTTTACCGATAGGGAGGTGAGTAATTACCTTTCCCGTATTTGCATCAACGATTACCATCATGTTATTTCTGCAGCCTGAGAAAAGTATATTGTTCTTGCGATCTATTGCCAGACCGGAAGGGTTTGTTCCGGGAGTTACAGACCATTTTGCAATTTCTTTAAGAGTTACCGGATTGAATTCTTCTATTGCATTTTTGTCTTCCAGGTTAACAAACATTTTTCCTTTTTCATTAGATACCGCAAATTCGGGACGTCCATCAAGAGAAATGGTTCCTGCAACTTTGCCTGTTTTTGCTTCAATAGCAGTGGCATTGCCGCTTCCCCCGTTAAATGTGAAAATCCTTTTTGAGAAAGGATCATAAACTATAGCATCGGGTCCTTTACCGGTAACCGGAACATCCTTAATTTTCTTTAGCGTTTTAAGATTAAAAATGGTAACAGTATTATTTCCCCCATTGCTAATAAATCCTTTTTCGAATTCATCAACAGTTGCAACTCCATGAGAATGATTGAGTCCCTTTATTTCACCAATTAAAATATTGGTTGAAAGATTGACTACATTGACCATATTACTGTGAGATATAAATAATTTATTATTCAAAGTATCCACCGATAAATAATCCCATCTATGTCCTCCACCTATATCTATTTTCCCTTTAACATGATATTTGGATGATTGCGGAAATAAGATAATGGGCAAAAAGAGTATCACAATTAGAGAAATGAAAATAAGATATCTGGTGGTATGCTTCATAGTAATTCTCCGGTTTAGGATGAATAATTTAGTACTGGTCTTTTAGAACGAAATGACTTTTACACCTACTTCTTAAAGGATAATAATTTTTTATCTTTCACTTAGTGATTTCCAATACTTCAAATCGATTGAAAGTCCAATCTGTCTTGTTTAACTTTATCATTCACTAAAAAATTGTTCCCCCTAATTATAATAATTAAATTGATTATAAATTTAGAAATGAAATCATATGAAAATATCAAATATTAAACATCCCTGGCATTCAGTTGATGTAGGAGAAAATGCACCTAAATTCGTAAAAGGAATAATTGAGATTCCGAAAGGTTCTAAAGCAAAATACGAACTGGATAAGGATAGTGGCTTGTTGAGGTTGGACAGAGTTCTCTTTTCGGCAGTCCATTATCCTGCAAATTATGGGTTTATTCCTCAAACATTAGCCGATGATAATGATCCTCTGGATATTCTTGTGATTTGTTCAATTGATGTTGATCCTCTATGTATAATTGAATCAAAGGTAATCGGTGTAATGCACATGATTGATAATAATCAAAGGGACGAAAAAATAATTGCAGTTGCCAAAGATGATATGGCGGTCAATTATATCAATTCTCTTTCCGAGCTCCCGCCGCACACCATGGTGGAGCTGAAAAGATTTTTCCAGGATTACAAAAAATTAGAACACAAACATGTGGAAGTAAATGAATTCCTGGAAAAAGAAAATGCTTATAAAATAATTGAAGAAAGTCTTAAGAGATACAATCAAAAATACATGGATAGTGTATAAGGTTATAAAGGTATATGGGATCATATTACATAAGATATTTAAAGTCTTTCTAAGTTGATAATATCATTGTCCAACTTCTAAAATCTGTAATCGTTGGTCTTCAATCTTAAATCCGCGTAATCTCGCTAAACTTTTGATTACAGATTTCGAATTAACGAATTAAGATTTTCGATTTGTTAACACGCATACCTTTACCTTTATAACATTATATATATGTTTTTTTGCATTATCATTCAATTACCATGGATCTAAAATTTGTTGAATAAATTTCATACTCTCCATACCTTAATAATCAAGCTCTTTTCCATTACTTTCTGCCCTGGTGAGAATTTCCGGCGACTCATTGAAGGTTAATAATTTTACTTTTTCAGGTTGATTCTGAAGGGTTTTTACAATTATGTAGCTGGCAATCGACCAGGTCTGTCTGCTTCTAGCTTCTTTACCAACCAGTCTACTATGAATACCGTCATAATATTCGGGGTAATTATCCCTAGATAATCTTGCTTCCGCCAGTTGAATTATTTTAGATAAATGATCGGTATTGTTCATTTTGATGGAAGCAGCCGACAGATACCACATCAAAAACGGCCAGCTTCCGCCGTTGTGATATGACCACGGTACATTCTTGGGATCGTGTCCCGTAATAAGTTCCCAATCTCTATTCATCAATGCAGGATAACATAATTTTAACGGCATTTCACCGATTAATTCTTTTTCCCGGTTTAAAATTAATTTTAAAATAGCATTTGATTGTTTTTTATCTGCGAGTGAGTTAATTATCATTAATAAATTTCCTGCGGTGAAAAATCTGAAATCCATTCGCGAAGGACCGACATTACCCACAAAATAACCGTCGTCATCAGCTAGCCAGTTAAAAATCCAAAGGGGGATTGACTCGGGGAAAATATTAAATTGATTCAATGCGTTCTCTTTGTACTGTTCTATCTTAAATCTGTAAATTTCATTCAGCTTATTAAAATCCAGCCAAAAGTATTTTCTTATATGATAGACCAAATGACCGAGCCTTCTATCTATATTTTCGAAATAAACATTATTATCATCGTTTTCAGCCAGTAATTCTTTAGCGCAAAGCAATGCCGTATAAAATAGAGCCTGGATTTCAAGCGGATAACCATAAACTCCCATTCGCCTGTCAATCATAAACGATCCGTCCGGCACGAGCAGGGTGGGAAACATATCAAATCTATTAGTTAAAGAAAGTTGAAGTATTGATTTTATTGCCTGCTGACATTTATCACTATGAGCATAATCCCAATCATTTGTTTTCTTAACATATACCCTTAAAATGTAAAGCCACCAGAAAACAGAATCGACCGGAGCAACTCTGGCAATTGCTTTTTCACCGTAATCCGGAACCAGCTTTTTCCCTTTGGGACCGGAACTTACTTTGAAACTCGCGGGCATCAATCCTTTTGCGGGTAAAAAACAATCCATTTCACTTACTGTGCTTTGCAGTGTTAATGTAACATCAAGAAAATTTTTAACGATATCATGATTCCCATTGAGCAAAAATGCAAAGGCTGAAACAGCAAAATCCCTCATAAATATTTGGTCATAATTTAAAGCTTTAGTCGATTTGTCAACTGCTGCCAAAGTACCAATCGGTTTACCCTGGTACTCTACAATTGAATTTTCCAATAATTGCTGAGCTTCTTTCAGTAATTTGGTGTTCTCCATAGAATGTCTCTTCCATTTTATTTATTAAATTTATTATCCTTCCGCCGAACAAAAGAAATGAATTGATATTTGAATAAGTTTACATCAACGCCGAATTGATATTTGGTCGTTTAACCTCCGGTTGCAAAACCGGGATATAATGTCATCCCGCCGTCTACAAAAATACTGGTTCCGTTTATATAATCTGCTTGATCCGATGCGAGCCATGCGGCGGCTCTTCCAATATCATCAACTTCACCGATTCTGCGATACGGGATTAATTCCATTAATTTATCGTATGCTTCTTGTGTACTCCAAACACTCGTGTTGATAGGGGTTCTAATTGCACCCGGACAAATGCTGTTTACTCTAATTCTGTAAGGAGCTACTTCCTGGGCAATACTTTTCATCAGCATCATAACTCCGCCTTTCGATGCTGCATAGTTTGCATGTCCTGCCCAGGGGATAACTTCATGTACAGAACTAATGTGGATAATTTTTCCTGCCGCACAAGAGATCTCTTTTTTAACTCCTCTTCTTTTAAATTCTTTTACGGCTTCACGAGCACATAAAAATTGTCCGGTCAGATTAACACTAATAACTTTGTTCCATTTTTCTAATGTCATTTGCTCAAATGGGGAATCTCTCTGCAAACCGGCATTATTTATTAAAATGTCAATTGTCCCGAACTCTTTAATGGTTTTTTCGAACATTTTAATAACTTCATCTTCGCTGCTAACGTCTGCTTTGTAAGCAAACGAATTAACTCCCTCTTTTTTTAATTCTTCAACAAGTCCATTAGCGGAGTCGGGATTAACAACATAATTAACAACTACATCCGCTCCCGCTTTTGCCAGTTCAATTGCTATTCCTTTTCCAATCCCGGAGTTTGCCCCTGTAACCAATGCTTTCTGACCGGGTAGAATTTTGGGGGTTCTACTATCCGGAGATTCGACTTCGGGTAAATTATTATCCTTTTCACCTGACATAATAACCTCACAATATCTTTATACTTAGACCAAAATGATTTAATTTATTCAAATTAAAAAAATATACTACTTTTGATGTAAACTACTTTACTAAACGAATTAAATGTTAAAGGAATCACAATATATAATTACCACTTTTCAAAAATGACTTATTGACAGAAAATTTGTATTCTTAAATTCCATTTTTTAATTGTAAAATTCAGCGGATGCAAAATGAAAAAATTATTTATTATTTTAATTTTACTGATTTTTGTTGCCGGGTGTACCAACAGAAACGTTCCGGTTAATGAAGTAGAAAACTACATATCACAAGCAAAACAAAAATTTGCTCCCGATAAAAGAACTGCATTGTTCGACATAACAGCTTTATTAGATAACGGTAAAATGAACTTATCGGGCGAAACAAATTTACCAAAAGCAAAAGCCTGGCTATTGAAAAATTTAAAAGAAAAAAACATCGAAGTTATTGATAATATTGAAATACTGCCTTCAAAGGATCTTGGTGATTCAACCTATGCTTTTATTCATAACTCCGTGGCAAATTTGAGGACTATTCCACATGATTACGGTGAGATGGCAACGCAAGCTTTAATGGGAACACCGCTTCGTGTTCTGGAGCGAAATAAAAAAGGCGATTGGTACCGGGTTCAAACACCGGATAATTATATCGCCTGGATAGAACATTCTTACATTACAAGAATTACCAAAGATAATTTGAACGAATGGAAAAAAAGTAATAAAGTTATTTACAATAATGTATACGGTTTTGCTTACTCCAAACCGGATAAAAAATCGGATATATTTTCTGATTTAGTGGAAGGCGATATTTTTCATGTGTTATCAAAGGAAGGCAGATTTTATAAGGCTAAATATCCCGACGGAAGAATTGCTTATGTTCCAACAGATGAATGCAGAAATTATGGCGATTGGTTAAACGATACTACAATTACTTTTAAGAGATTATTTTCCACGGCTAAAATGTTTACAGGAATTCCTTATTTGTGGGGAGGTACATCACCAAAAGCATTTGACTGCAGCGGATTTACAAAAACCGTTTATTTCCTCCACGGTATTCTTTTGGCAAGAGATGCTTCACAGCAGGTGAATACAGGTGAACCGGTAAATGCACAAAACGGATTTGATAATATGAAACCCGGGGATCTGTTGTTCTTCGGACGAAAAGCTACCGGCAGCACAAAAGAGCACATTACTCATGTCGGGATGTATATCGGTAATGAAGAATTTATCAATTCTGCGGCGCATTATGCCGGAAGAGTTTTAATAACCAGCCTTGATAAATCCAGTCCGTTGTTTAATCAATACAGGTACGATACATTCATTCGGGCAAAGAGAATTTTAACATCGGTTGGAAAGAATGGAATTGAGCGAATCCGAGATGATTCGCTTTATAATAGAATTCCATTGAGGTAAACTATCTGTCATCTGAAAACTTTTAGTTAAACAAAATAATAAATTCCATGGAAGTTACGAACCATTTCGTGACTCGTTGAGGACTTGGTATAAGATAGAACCGGATGTCATGGAGTGGTCCTTGACATACTTGAATTCATATATTAAAAAACTAAATATATGGGCGTTGCAAATCTGAAGTCCCTATCATTAAGACGCATGCGATGCGTCTCTACGTTTTATTGTATCTCCCTGCTCGAGGCAGATTTTCTAATTTCAAAACACCGCGCGGACAAACAGCGGCACATACTCCGCAGCCCACACATGATGAACGAATAATATTTTGTTTTCTTTGTGCGTACCATTTTATATCAATTCCCATCTCACAATATGTGGAGCAATTACCGCATGAAATACACTGATCGCCGTTTGTGGTGATCCTGAAACGGGAAAAGAATTTCTGCTGCATTCCTAAAATGGCAGCCATGGGACAGCCGAACCGGCACCAAACCCTGTTTCCTAAAATCGGATAAAATCCCACTCCCACAATGCCGGAAAACACTGCACCAATTATAAATCCGTATGCCGATGCAAAAGCTGCTGAAAGAGAACCAAGTAAGGTACCGTGTGTGGCGGAATTTAACCAGAGTAGAGCAGTTGTAATTATAACGAATACAAGAACGGAATGAATCGACCATCTTTCAAACTTCCAGACTTTTAATGATTTGTTCGAAAGGTGCCTGAAAGGATCACCTGCGGTTTCCGCTAAGCCTCCGCACCCGCAGACCCATGAGCAGTACCATCTTTTACCGAAGAAATAAGTGAGAATGGGAGTGGCAATGAACGTCATTGCGGCACCCCAAAATACCATGAAATATCCGAGAGCTGCGAAGTTGGACGTTAAAGTACTAATATGACTCGGAAATAAATAATTATATTTCAAAGGCCAGAAATATGTAAAATAATATTCGGGCTTATTTAATCTTTCCAGGAAAGCCGGTATTAAAAATGCAAAACCCAATTGAAAAAACATTACGGAAAAGGTTCTTATTAAATGATACTTGTTGTGCCTGTATTTGATCAACATTTTGACGCCCATTATTAAAATAGCCGTCGTATAAAAAGAACCGTACAAAAACCATTTGTCTGCAGGTTTATTTCTCAACAAGTGACTAACCGGATCAACCATTTTAATCCAGTTTTGAATAAGTCCGGGAAACCAATATAAAATTATATAAAATCCTGTGATTATTATTCCGAAGAACCAGGCAGGCATGCCGCGTGAAGTAAGGGTATTAAAAAATAATTTATCATTCTTTATTCCGGGTGGTGCTTCTTTTAATTGCTGAATGAAATAGGTAAGTGCTCCGGCGGTTATTAAACCAAAACTTAGTAGAAGAAGCAGAATGGGAAATTGTCCGGAAACACCGGTCAGACCAATCAAAAGGAAGAGTACACCGACAGCAAATATTCCCAATCCCACTTTTTTTATAAATGTTATTTTATCATTATGTTGATAAACTTGAAATGGTTGAAGTTGTATTGTATTCATATAAATCAATATTTTTTAATTTGCGTTAATCAGTTTAATCCGTGCCTGCCCGCCTAAGGCGATGTCATCTGTGTGCTATTTCTTGTCAAATAATTTTCATATCATTAACTCACGAAAACATTTTCAGTAAATTAGACCTTCGCTTCAAGACAATATTCTTCCCGGGATTTTCATTATTATACTTTTCCACGATTTCTACTTCATGCTTAGTATAAAATTCGGGATCGAAATTTGCCTCTCTTAAATTTTCCATTACATAATCGATTGACTTTTTCTGCAAAATCCATCTTTCGCAAACTTTATGACGCAGTCTCATTCCAAAGACATTAAATCCTTTAACATGCCGGCTTAATGAATCAAAAACTATCCGGATGCATTTTTTCCCGCCTGGATGTTCCCAGTAAAATGATTCTTCACCTTCCCGCGGAACGTTACTAACAAATCCGTAGGTTTGATACTCGATATCGAGAAACTTTGCCGAGTTGTACCACACACCGCGTTCGTATTTTGTTTTGTTACCGAGAATATTCTGTGCTAAAACTTCGCCCTGCATTTTTCCTGTGTACCAGAGTTGTTCTATTGCATGTCTTTCGCGTTCGGGATAGATAATTTCCGCACAATCTCCTGCAGAGTAAACATCCGGAATATTCGTTTCCAGATACTCATTAACCAATATACCGCGGTTGATTTTTATATTTGTATTTTTAACCAGATCAATATTTGGATGAACACCGGGTGTAAGTCCCACAAACTGACAGGGAATTTCTTCACCGTTTTCAGTAATTACGGATTTTACCCTGCCGTTTTCTCCGGGAAGAATTTCCTTTAATTGGGTATTTAATTTTAAATCGAAGCCGTGTTCCAGTATATGTCTGCTAACAATTACAGCTTCTTCCTGCGGCAGAATATTATTCCAATAATAATTTTCTCTGACCAAAAATGTAATATGTATGTTGCGCGAGTGGAGCATTTCTGCCAATTCAATTCCAATTAAACCGCCGCCCACGATTACTGCATGAGTAATGTTTTTAGTATTATCCTCCAGCAAATCCAGATCCGGTTTTGAATATAAACCTTGAACACCCGGCAGATCCTGTCCTTTCCATCCGAATTTATTTGTTTGTGAACCCGTTGCAACCACAAGTTTATCGTAAGTAATTGAAGTGTTGTTATCCAGATTTATTTTTTTTGAACCGGTATCTATTGAAGTAACAAATGCGTGTACAAGTTTAATTCTATTCTTTTGCCAGAACCAGTCTTCATACGGTTTAATGTTTTCAAATTTCATGTGCCCCATGTAAACATACATTAGAGCAGTTCTCGAAAAAAAGTGTTCTGTTTCAGAAGAGATAACGGTAATTTTCATATCGCTTTTTTTTCGGACGTGGCGGGCACAGGTTATCCCTGTTATCCCGTTCCCGATTATTACAAGATGCATAAAGATTCTCCGGCAAAATTGTGGGAAGAAAATTACATTACAAACTTCAGGTAAAAAAGTAAGAAATCAATTTAAAAATGAATGTCGCCTAAATGACATAACCATAAAAAATAAAGTATTGTATCAGTAATGTAAATTAAAAAATTGAAAGATTACAAATTAAAAGATTGAACATTGAGAGATCATATATCATTTTAATTTTTGTCTCTTATTTTAGTTCATTCCTCAGCTGGAAAAATAAAGTTGATAAAAGAATTGATAAGTAAATCTATGTTGAAGATTAAGAATATACAATCATTCAATTAAATACTCATTGTAATTGCATACTGTATATTGCCAATTACCTGTTTAGTGTAATACTTTTATTGGAATAACAATCCTTCAAACCTGTTGCCTATTCCCAAATGAATGGATAAATTAATTAGAGGGATATAAAAAATTTCCAACATATAAAAGGGTGCGGCAATTGACTTTCAAACGCATAGTTCCCTGGTTCCTTTTCATAATTGTTTTTATCCTGCTGTACTACACTTCTTATCCTTCATTGGGGTGGTGGGACAGCGGCGCTTATGCTTCCAACGCATTCAATTTTAGTATTCCTTCTCCTGGCGGATCGATTCTTTATGTTTTACTGGGAAGAGTCTTTACAATGCTTTTCTTTTTTTTACCTGCAATTAAGGCGATAACACTTGTTAGTATTATTTCGACAGCCTTGGCATCTGTTTTCATGTACTACACATTTCTGATGATTTTTGATAATTTACAATTGAAAACTTCTGATTCGCTAAAGGTTATTTCATCATTTTTCACTGCTCTTGCACTCCCTTTTTTATACAGTATTTGGATTGAGTCGAACGTATCTAGAGTTTATGTTCTAGGATTATTAATAACGAGTATTCTAGTTTACTGTTCAATAAAGATCTGGTTCTCTGAAAATGAAAAAGAGAAAGTAAGACTAATCTTTTTAACAGCATTTTTAATCGGCATTGATTTTTCAGCTCACCGTTTAAATACTCCGTTTATTCCGGTTGTTTTACTTCTTTTAATTTTTTCTCTAAGAAAAGAATTAACAAGCATTAGATTTTGGATTATTCTTGCGGGCATGTATTTGGCAGGTTTATCGCTTAATCTATTTATACTGATTCGCTCTCCGCTACATCCGCCGGTTTCAATGGACGATGTACAAAATTTTTCGCAGTTGTTTGCTTGGATAAATATGAAACGTTTCGGGCAGTCCAACTTCTCTATACTATTTGATCGAAGGGCTCCGTTTTGGAGTTACCAGATTGATTATATGTACCTTCGTTATTTCGGTTGGAATTTTTTGGGTACCAACGGGGGCGGAATATTTGGTTCATTGTACCTATCATATCTTCCGTTTCTTTTGGGAATAATCGGGTTTGTATACAGCTTAATAAAAAGATTTAAACTCTGGATTTTAATTTTTATCACTTTTTTCTTCTTTTCATTCGGATTAGTTTTCTATTCCAATATTCAAGAGGGATTTCATCATATAAGAGAAATTGACCGTTTGTTTATCCCATCGTTTTTTGTTTTTATGCTCTGGGTGGGATTAGGACTTTACTTTTTGTTTATAATGATTAAAGTCGTATTACAGAAAGTAAATTTTAAAAGAAGTACAGCTTTCATAATTACAATTGTATTCGGATTTACTATTCTTCCTTTAAATCTTATTTCAACAAATTGGTGGAAATGTAACAGACACGGCTATTATTTCCCTTATGATTTTGCATATAACCTTTTGATTAGCTGCAAAAAAAATGCGGTTCTTTTTACAAACGGAGATAACGATACTTTTCCTTTGTGGTGCCTTCAAAGCGTTGATGATGTTCGTACCGATATAGCCGTAATTAACGTAGGATTAATGAATACAAATTTTTATGTCGAACAGCTGCAAAGGAAATACAAACTGTTTCCGGAAAATTCTGATATATTAAATCCTGAAGAATTTAGACCCTCACTTCTCGATTCAGCTATGGAAATTAAAATTTATGGGAAAGATTCAGTTGGACAAAAAAAATATCGGGATACTTTAAGAGTTCAATTTAACGGAAGGAGTTTCGGGAAAAAGCATGGATTACTTCCGCAGGATAAAGCTTTAATTACTTTTCTGGAAAATAACGGCTGGAAGAAACCTGTTTATTTCGCATCGACGGTGTACCAGGGAAATCTGGTTGGTTTATCGAATTACATTGGGACGGCCGGGATGGTCGGAAAATTAACACCTGTTAAAGGAGATTCAATTTTAGCAGTGCAATTGGAAGACAATCTGCTAAAAAAATATCAATATAGAAATTTCAATAATCCTAATGTTTATGTTGATAGAGTGACGAAATCTTTATTTAATAATTATAGAAATGAATTTGTGCTTTTAGCAAGATATTATTTACAAAAAGGTAACAAAGAAGATGCATTAAAAGTACTTGATATAATGCAAGCTAAACTGCCTGATTGGATATTTACTAAAGAGCAAAATCGATATATAGATAATTTTAAGAAATCATTTATCAATAAAAAATAATCTCATTTTCTTATAATTCGATACCTTAACCTTTGCATCCAAACAGGCGGTTCTTTAGAAGCAATATCAATTCCTACTGCAATGACTAAAACCGCACCGCGAACAACCAATTGTATCCAATTAGGTAAACTCGTATAATCCATTCCCTGTATTACGGTAGCCATCACCAGTCCGCCAAGAAAAGTACCTAGAATAGTTCCTCTTCCGCCCATCAGACTTGTCCCGCCGATTACAACTGCAGCTATCGCATAAAGCTCATAAAACTCGCCGGCATTTTTTGTTGAGCCCTGATTCTGCGCCATCCAGAGAACGCCTGCGATGCCTGCCAATAAACCCATTATAGCAAATGATGCAACGATGTTTCTTTCTACTTTTATTCCGGATAATCTTGCAGCTTCCGTATTTCCGCCTATTGCATAAATGCGCCTTCCGAGTTTTGTGTACTTTGCAGCAATGAAAAGCAAAACAAACACGATAACCATTATTAATGTTTGATAAGGAATTCCTCTGTATTGTCCGACTTTATAGACAAAGCCCAAAATTATCAAAGAAAGAAGAGCAATTTTTAATAAGGTAACCGGCTGGGAATCGGTTGGAAGATTTAAACTTTTCTTTTTTATTTTTCCCCTGATGATAAATACAGCCACAACAGCACACGAAACAATTCCAATTATCCATCCCCAGGAAGGGGAGATATAATTAAAACCTAAAGAAGTTACCCAGCTTTTATCGGGTATCCGAGGATCGTATGCACTTACCTGCTGCGTGATTCCGCGGAATATAAATAAACCGCCAAGTGTAACTATGAATGAGGGAATTCGGAAATAAGCAGTAAGTATTCCCTGGAAAAATCCTAGAAACGTTCCGATTGCAAGAGCAATTGGAACAGCAATATAACCGGGCAGTCCTAGACCGAAATCAGTATTCATCATTAATGCGCATGAAGCAGCAACCAGTCCAAGTAATGAGCCGACCGAAAGGTCAATATTCCCGGATATTATAATCAATGTCATTCCGCCGGCAAGAATAGTCCAGCTGACCATATCCCTGCTGAGTTTGGCGATGCTTTCACCGCTGAAATAAAAACCGCCTACTTCCAGGCGGAAGAATATCCACATTACAATTAATATCATGAACATGGAAAGCATACGGAAATTAATTTTAACACCTTTATTTATTTGCTTCATGTAGCAATCTCCATAATTTTTTCCTGTGTTGCTTCTTCCCCGGAAAATTCTCCGCTGATTTTTCCTCGTCTCAGTACAATTATTCTGTCACAAATTCCCAGTATTTCCGGTAATTCGCTGGAAACAGCAATGATACATACTCCTTGTTTTTTCAATTCGTTAATTAGCTGATAAATCTCAACTTTAGCCCCGACGTCAATTCCCCTGGTCGGTTCATCAAGAAATAAAATTTTTGGTTTGTTCAACAGCCATTTACCCAAAACTATCTTTTGCTGATTACCGCCGGATAAAGTTTCCGAAAGTACATTTAAGGAAACCGCGCGAATTGAAAGTTGATCGAATATTTCTTTGCACTCCTTATATTCTTTATGTGTATCGATGAAACCTTTATTTTCGAAATAATCGAGTTTAACCATTGACAAATTTTCTAAAATAGGCAGACCAAGTACCAGACCCATGTTTTTGCGGTCTTCCGGTACAAGCGCAATACCGGACCTAATCGCATCCGGAGGATACTTCAACTTGCTCTTTTTATTCTCTAAAAAAATTTCACCCGATTTCATCATCCCCGGCGGATCACCAAAAATAGATAATAACAATTCCGATCTGCCTGCTCCCATTAATCCTGAAATACCAAGTACTTCGCCTTCTTTTGCAGAAAATGAAACATCATCCAGAATCAATCGACCTTTAATGACGGGATCTTCAACAGTTAAATTTTTTACCTCTAAAACGACTTTACCGGGAGAGGATTTGATACGGGGGTACATATCTGTTAATTCTCTGCCGACCATATATTTAATTAAATCATGTTTGTTTAAATTATTAACGTCATCGGTCGCAATACTTTTACCATCGCGTAATACGGTTACTCTATCCGCAATTTGAAAAACTTCATCCAGTTTGTGAGAGATGTATATCATAGCAGTGCCGCTGTCACGAAGCTTTTTCATTATGGAAAATAAAAGTTCTGTCTCCGTTTCCGAAAGGGCAGCAGTTGGTTCATCAAGGACGAGTATGCTGCTTTTTTTTCGAAGTGCTTTGGCAATTTCCACAAGCTGCTGCTCGCCAATCCCCAGGTTACTTACTTCTTCTTTTACATCAATATTAAATCCATACTTATCAACAAGTGACTGCGACGAGCCGTAAATAAAATTCCAATCGATTAAACCAAACTGAGATGGCTCATCTCCCAAATAAATATTTTCGGCTGCTGATAAATAGTTAACCAACGCCAATTCCTGGTGGATTACAGAAATACCGGCTTTTTCCGAATCAAGAACATTTTTAAAAACAGATTCTTCTCCGTTTTGAAATATTTTTCCTGAATATTGACCGTGCGGATAAACGCCTCCGAGAATTTTCATAAGAGTCGATTTGCCTGCACCGTTTTCTCCAACCAGTGCGTGTATCTCATTAGGTAAAACAGAGAAAGATACTTTATCAAGTGCTCGAACCCCGGGGAATTCTTTAGAGATATCCTTCATTTCAAGAAGGGGAAGATTTGAGGGAGACTCTAACATTTATAATTCCAGTTCATATTAGTTATGGCTCAATGGTTTGTACTATCCGGATTAACCTCCGGCCACTGATCTTTGGGAATATTTGCATACACGTTTTTTAACTTATGCCAACCATCTATAACAACAGTATTAATCAGGTTTTCTTTATTCACCAAAATTGGGGTAAGAAAGATTGAGGGCACTTCCTTGTAACCGTTATTTATGTGCTGTACTTTATAACCAAGAGATTTTATAATTTCTTCCGGCTTTTCACCCTTTGCCATTCTTACAATGATTTCGGCAGAAGTTTCGGCAAGTTTTTTGATTGGTTTATAAACCGTAACAGTTTGAGTCCCTTCGGCAATTCTTTGACAAGCAGTTAACTCGGCATCCTGTCCGGATACCGCAACTTTTCCCTGAAGATTTTCAGCCATGAGTGCGGCTACAACACCGCCTGCGGTTGCATCATTTGAGGCTACAATTGCATCAACTCTTTTTCCTTCGGCTTTAAATTTTGTAAGAAGATTACTTATTTTTCGCCGTGCTTCTTCTCTATCCCAATTATCCAAGAAAGGATCTGCTAAAATATTAATCTTTTTACCAGTTTTTTGTTCGTACTCTTTTATCGCTCGCAATTGACCTTGCCTCAAAAGTTTTGCATTGTTATCCGAGGAAGCACCTCCCAACAAAATATAATTTCCTTGCGGAACCTTTTGCAGAATTCCTTCTGCCTGTAGATAACCAACTTTTTCATTGTCGAAAGTAACATATACATCTAAGTCACAATCTACTATCAGGCGATCGTATGCAAGAACCGGTACTTTATTTTCGTGTGCGATTTTAATAATTCGTGCGGCTGTTTTGAGATTTTTCGGAATTACTACAAGTCCGTTTACACCCTGCGTTATAAAGTTGCTTGCCTGGTCGTTTTGCCGGTTTTGATCGCCGTCTGCAACAGCTCTCAATACTTCCGCATCTAAAGAGTTAGCTTTATTGGTAAAGTACGTTTCATCCCTTTTCCATCTATCCAGGTTAAAGGTTTCCATTAAAAGACCGATTTTAACAGAATACTTTTTCTTAGTTTGCTCTTTTGAATTTTTATTACTGCAGTGGAAATTTACGAGTCCGATAATACCGGTTAATACAACCAGGATTAAACTTATTTTGAGTTTACGCAAAACATACCTCCGGTGCGGGTGCTTAAATAATATTGGTTACAAATTTATAAAAAAGTGTATAAAATACAATATTTAATTTAGGAACCTGTGTTTGCAGCACTTTGGATATAATATGTGATGATTAAGGACTCAAGATTAAAAATCATTTACTCTAAAAAGCTTAGTAAACACAAGAACGTGCCTGATCCGCAAAAGCTTTAACCAGTTCAACATCGGCATCAAAAAAATGATCCGAAGGAGAAAGAATAAAACCCCCTCCTTCACCGGCTTCCTCAAAATATTTGTTCACGGCTTTTCGTGTTTCATCCGGCGTACAATCATTAAAGAAGTGATATTGATCGAATCCGCCGATCATGCATACCCGGTCTCCGATTCTTTTTTTTGCCTCCTTCAGATTCGTGTCGCCACCCATTTCTGGCGGTGTGAATGTTTCCATTGCATCGGGCCCCATATCAGCGAGCTTTTCAAGAATCGGCATCATTCCGCCGCATGTATGATAAACAACTTTTTGTCCGGCTTCGTGAGCAATATTAATTAATTCGGAATCATAAGGAGCAACAAACTCTTCGAAAATAGCGGGTGAGATAACTGTTGTAGAAGCATCGCCGCCTCCATGTTCAATTATATCGTATTTAGCTCCTTTAAGCGATTGTATAAAAATTTTTTTCTTTTCAAAAAGAATTTTTAATAATGAGTGAACCCATTCCGGATCTTCAAAAGTCGCCATTATTAAATTTTCAATTCCATAAAGCACTGCGGCATCCTGCCAGCAGCCCGACTGTCCGTAAACATCAAAGAAACTAATAAAGCCGCGAATTAAACCTCTATCACCATATGCTTCAGCCTGTTTGTTGATTTCTTGTACATCACATTTCGGAGATATAGCGTATTCGGCAATTATATCAATGTCAGTTTTGTTCTTAATTAATCTTTCCGAAACCCAGGATGTGTATTCATTACTTTGCAGACTCATGTTAAGAGTTTTTTTCGGAGTGATAAAATTATAACGAATGGTTTCATAAGTATCGCTCGGAACTTGTTCGGATTTTATTCTCCAGTTGTCCGATGATATTCTCCTGGCTTCAAGGTATCCTGGTACATGATCGGGATCATAATATTCACCTTTACTTTCATCCGGTTTATAAGCCTGTATCCAGTTGATGGGATCCAAACCAAAGTAATCAAAAAATTCCTGGTTGGAAATTCCGTTCATATATTTTTTTAGAAAGTAGGGCATAACATGATGTGTTGTGACAGGAAGCCTGTCGGGAATTTCGTTGTTTAAAACTGCTAAAAATCTTTGCTTTGATGTCATTGACATTTGATTCTCTCTGTTTTAGTCTATAACCGGGATTCGTTTTATATTCGGATCTGTCCAGATATCTTTTTCATCGATACTTTTCGAAGAAAATTCAGAAACAACCGCACCGTTGTCGCCTGCTTGAAACCAGTGTAATGTGTTGGGGGGAATAGTAAACTGCTCACCCGGTTTCAGTATTTTTTCATTCCACACAGTGAAGTAATTCTTGTACTTTGGCGGAATTTCGGCTTTGGGATTATCACATGGTTTTCCTTGTATATAAAGATAAACTTCCCCCCACCTGCATCTGAATGTTTCTTGTTTACCAATGTTTGTACTATTAATAGGAGGATGTCTATGCTCGGGACATGTTTGCCGCGGAAAGAGCACTAATTCCTTTGCGCAGTATTTATCATTATTTTCATATATAACAAGCTGCAATCCCATTGTTTCTATATCATCTAAACCGAAATCGGCAACCTCCAAATTTTCTTTTTCTTTGGCGGTTAAAATAATATTAGCTTTCTTCAAGTACTCTGCCGTTCGTTCTCTAATTTTTTTAACATCTTCTAATTTCATTTTATCCTCCTTAAAATCTCTATACTTAAAAAATAACTCCGGATTGAAGAATTACATTACAAAAAGGTGTAGCTTCACCAGTTCTTAAAAACATCATGTTATTGCTTTCTCTAGTCAGTATTTTAAAATCATCGTGAGGAATTTTTTTTAATTCCAAATCCGGGAATAATTCTCTTACCTTTAAAAAAATAAAGTTACTCTTTTCTTCGAGCTCATTCGCAACGGTTACCTCTTCTATTTCCAGTTCATTAATCAGGGCTTTTAATGTATCAATCAGTTTAGGAATTCCGGGCACAAGAGAAATGTCGACAACCTCAGAACCGAAAGGGAGGGGAAAACCACAATCGCATACTACAAGTTTATCAGTATGTCCGAGCCTTGCAAGCATGCCAGATAATTTATGATTTAATATACCGTTCTTTTTCATAACACTTCCTTTTTCCAATTAGTGTTAGTATTAAATAAATTATTAATCTCTTCTCTGAACGGAGCGGAAGATTGTGCTCCTAATTTTCTAACTGAGATTGCAGCCGCAGCATTAGCAAATTTTACAGCCTTTATGATATCCATTCCCTCCGAAAGTCCAACTGCAAGTGCTCCGTTGAAAACGTCTCCTGCAGCGGTAGTATCAACCGCTTCCGTTTTATACGAAGGAATAAAATTAGAAAAATTTCGATTTGCTACATAAGCTCCTTTTTCGCCCAATGTAATAATTACAGAGTCTATCCCTTTCTCTAATAAAAAATGAGCAGCTTCTATAATTGAATTGTCATTCGTTATTTTTAATCCCGTTAAAATTTCAGTTTCTGTTTCATTTGGGGTAATAACGGAAATGTTTTTTAAAAAATCGTCGCTTAGTTTTTGAGCAGGTGCCGGGTTGAAAATGATTTTAACATTTGCTTGATTCGCAATCTTTGCTGCATACTCAACCGTTGCAACCGGTATTTCCAATTGCATTAAAAGTATTTCGGAACTTAAAATATCTGCCTTAGTATTTTCAATATGTTGGGGCATCAATTGATAATTAGCACCTGGAGCTACTGCTATACTATTTTCACCGGAAGATCCGACAAAAATTAATGCAACTCCGGAAGGAGCAGAATCGTTTTTTACAATATTGTCAATATTGATTTCTTCATCGAGAAAATTTTTTAATGCTTTCTCACCGAACATATCATTCCCGACACAAGTTATAAAATTTACACTACCTCCCGCTCTGGCAGCGGCTACTGCCTGGTTAGCACCCTTGCCGCCCGCGGCAGAAAAAAATTCTCCCCCGATAATTGTTTCGCCCGGTTTCGGGATTTTTAATGTTTTAACTACCATATCGGTATTTGAACTACCGATAACCGTAATTTTTTTCGACATAATAAACTTGTGCTGTTATTTTACTTTTTTGCGTTTGTAACAAAATTCTATATCACACAAAGAGCATTCATAATCTTCTTTTTTCACATCCGGTCCCAATCCTATAAAGCCGCTGATTGATTTTATCGGTATCATCAGTGCACTTTCGGTTAGTTTTATCCCGCAAAAATTTTCCGGTAAAAAAGAAAAAAGTTTGTGCTGTTCTTTAACCGACCATCCGCAATACCCCGGGCTGTATCTGTTGGTAATATTCCATTTTTTATCTTTTACTTCTTCAAGCAAGTAATTTTCAAGAATATCACCGGCTCGTTCCACTATCTCCGAACCAATGGTATCAATTACATATCCCTTCAGCATTTCTCCCTGGGTCATTAATTGGCTAGACCATTCCGTAATTTTAGGTCCGGCTGTCGCAGTAAAAATTGCAATTGTAATTGATTTTCGAAGTCTTCTTGTAATTATAGGAGCAGTTTCAAAGTTGGTGGAACAACATGATAAAAACCGTTTTTCTGCTTTGAAATTTTCCGGGGGGAGAATAGTAAATCCTGCATGGATATCGGCATAATCAGGAATAAAATCTATTATCGAATCAATCTCTTCATAAACAGGCATTGGAGCCTGATCCGGTTTATATCCCATTGCCTTAACAACATCTTCAGGTGTAAGCGAGATTTCATTTAAACTAATATTGTATTCGTAGGTATTTTTTTTCACTGAATCTTTCCCGGTTAACATTTTACTCCCGGATTAATATGTATCATTTAGCTAATGACCGATATTACAAAAATAATCTTTATCTTATTCTTAATCATATTAAACTCAAGTAAGATTTGGATTAAGAGCAAGTTTAAGATTGTCTATTCAAGATGTCTTAAGAAGCATACACAGAGTTAATATATTCCAAAGCACCCTGAGGATTGGATGAGTATGCATTCGCTCCTATCTTTTCAGCAAAATCCTGGCTTATCGGCGCACCCCCAATAATTATATTTACTTCAGGATGCACTTCCTTTATTCGTTTCACGATTGCCGCCATATTCTGCATTGTGGTGGTTAGCAGGGCACTCATACCTATAAACTTAAGTGAATTTTCTTCAATTGCTTTTATGAATTTATCTGCGCTAACATCCACTCCGAGATCAATAACATTCCATCCGCCTCCTTCAATTACCATACCTACTAACTTTTTACCTATGTCGTGAAGATCCCCGGTGACGGTACCCAAGGCGATGGATTCTTTATGTTTTATATTGCCGGACTGAAAATGCGGTCTCAGCAGAATCATTGCACTGCTCATTGCTTTTGCTGAAATAAGTACGTCGGGCACAAATATTATATTATCTCTAAACTTTTCACCGACTACCTTCATTCCTTTCATCAACCCGTTATTTAAAATCTCATTTGGCATGATTCCGATATCAAGAGCTTTTTGAGTCAATTCCACTGCACCATCCTGCCCTTTCATGTCCGGAGGGAAAGGGGATTGCAGGTTTACCTTACCGCGCTCTATACATTCTGCTAATTTTGATAATAATTCTTCCATTAAATATTAACCTTTATTACCCGAGTTTAAATTAAAGAATTTTGCATCGTTTTATGTTAACGTTAACATAAAAATAGCTCCAAAAAATAATTTGTGCAAATTAATTGTAAAAAGTTTTCATTAAATCTGCATACACTAACTTCAATTAAGCCGGTAATTTTAATTTTGCCCCAAAAATAAATGTAAATAACATTCAATTTTGGAAACATTTAGAAGATTTTTATAAAAGATTAATTATTTAAAAAAATAAGTTTGAAACTTATTTTAAATTTTTGCTTGGGTATTTTTTCTTTTCCAATATAAATAAACCGGAACTCCGATTCCAAGTAAAATGATTCCTGCAATTGCTTGTTCAGGTTTCTCTATGAGTGTGTTTATTACAAACCAAACAGCTGTTAGAATAAAAAATAATGGGACAAAAGGATATCCTGGAGTTTTATATTTGCGATCAGCTCCGGGCGATTTTTTCCTGAAAATGAAAATGCTTGCTGCGCCCAGCGCAAAAAATATCCAATCGGTGAATACAACGTATGAGATTAAATTTTCGAAGGTTCCCCAAAATAAAATTAAGATTATTGCCCATGAAGATTGAAATATTATTGCTATAAAAGGTGTTTTGTGTTTTGGATGTACTTTCGCAACATCTTTAAAAAACAAGCCGTCATTAGCCATTGCAAAATAGATACGGGGCGCGGTTAAGGTGTAAATGCCTGCCGTTCCGAATGTTGAAATAAAAATAGCAAGTGCAATTAAGCCGCCCCCGATAGGTCCAAGCACTGTGCGGACAGCATCGGCGGCAACACTTGATGAGCCGGCAATTTGGTGAGGATTTAACAGAAACATATAAGAAAGATTTACTAATACATAAATTGCGGTTACCGAGACAGCCGCAATAATCATAGCCCTTGGTACATCCTTTTGAGGATTTTTTGCTTCTCCTGCTGTAAAAGTTGCATGCTGCCATCCTCCGTATGACCACAATACGCCCACCATTGCTACTGCAAAACCCGACCAAACACCGGTAGAATTGCTACTGAGGGAAAAGGAAAAATCCGTGATATGACTGCTCCCAAGCAAAAAGCCCGTTAACAGGAGTCCGAAAATACCGACTAATTTTAATACGGTAAATAAGTCACTGAAAATCCCGCCGAATTTAACTCCGTATACATTGATTAAAGTGAGTATAAAAATGCCCGAGACGGCGACAATTTTTAATCCCAAAGAAGAAAAGCCGATGAAATATCCGAGGTAGGTAGCAAATGCAATGCTGAGGGCAGCAATCCCGCCTGTATTTACAACCCAGAAGTAAGCCCAGCCGTAGAGGAATCCGGTTAATGAGCCGTAACTTTTAGCAAGAAAAACATAAACGCCCCCGGCTTCGGGCATTAAAGCGCCAAGTTCTGCAAAAGTAAGTGCACCGCACATCGATAATACACCTCCGAGCAGCCAGGCAATAATTATTATGTAAGGAGAAAGGACGGCTTTCGCAATTAATGAAGGGGTCAAAAATATTCCGGAACCGATCATTGAACCGATTGCTATCATTGTAAGATCGAAACGGGTGAGCTCTTTTTTAAGTCCAGACATCTTATTAAAAAAAATGGAGATAAATTTTAGCGAATATAGAGAATTAATTTTAGAATTCCATTCGAAATATTATGATAGCAAAAAATTATTTGTCCTTCTGAACTAGATAATTTAAAGTAGTCAAATCAAATAATTCTGATTAAAATAAAGGGAAAAACTGTAATAAATTTGAATTAAAACACGCATTTCGTGTCTTATGGAGTAAATTAAATTTTAAAAAAGGTTCAATTATTTTTATTTTTTTCTTGCATATTAACTTTAGTATCCGTAAACTATGATAGCGTTAACATAAAAAGATTGCGAATACCAAAATTATACAAAAAAGGTAAACGCTTTTTTTATAAAACAAAATGTTAACGTTAACATCATCCTGAATTCTCTTTGGCAATCATTCTCGAAAAAACCGAGTAATTTCTTGAATGATAAAATGTTAACGTTAACATATAACCCTAATTAAAAATTTAATTTAGTTTAATCTGCAGCATATTTTCCTCTTAATAAATGGTGAAAAAAAACGGTTTTATTATAAGTGTTATTATAAAGTAAAGATTCGACTCATAGAAGAAGATGTTCCGTATGAGTAATAAATACCTCGGACTTATATCAAATATTGCTGATTAAAATATAAGAATTCTAACAAGTTTTATAAGATGAAAAAACTTCGTTAAAAGCTGTATCCAGCTTTATTAAGTAATAATACAAAAACTAACCAAAGGAGATCTGCCATGGAAGAATTGGAGACTGCTTACAATCTTTCAAAAAGGAAAGAAAACTTTTTTGAGAGATCCATTCAGGAAGATGTCGGGGTACATAATCGTATTCCGATAGGAATTCAAAGGGGGCTAAAATTGTTCTCTATGCTTCTAGTATCTTTTCTAATAATATTTTCTATGAGCCACTTTACATATGCTCAATCGGTTATCTATGTAGATGCATCGGCAAGTGCCTCGGGAGAAGACGGCACCCAAGCACATCCGTTTACAAGAATAGACACAGCTTGCCAGGTAGCTAATTCAGGTGATACAGTAATGGTTGCACCCGGCACATACGGGCATGTTTATATAGCACCACCTCGTCCAAGAAATATAGTTATAAAATCATCTGAAGGTGCAGCAAAAACTATAGTAGATGCAGGAGTGGATGTAAG
>CAVVVS010000078.1:0-7760 GCA_963751355.1 uncultured Ignavibacteriales bacterium
GTCGAGTAGGTCAGGGAGATTACTCTCCCTTTCCCCTCTAAGAACCGTGCGTGAGACTTTCGCCTCACACGGCTCAAGCACTCTAAAAACTGCGTTGGCAGTCCGGTCGAAGTATACAATGGCTAAGCAACGTTCCTGACATGAGCCTTTATGCCCCGTCTTAATCTATCTCTTTGTATAAAATAGTCAGCCCATTCCTTATCATAAGGATTTGCCCAACATTTTATTTTCGTATGCCTGACAATTTTGGTGGCTTCGAATAGAGGTAGTATGAGCGTTTTCTTGTTGTCAGATGTTGAGAACATCCATTTTCGCTTACCTATGTTTTTAAAGTATTTAACCTTAATCCATCGGTGACCTTTTTTGGTATGTCTTCGTTTAGCCCATTTCCACAGTAGTTTGAACATTTTATTATCAAGTAGGGCAAAGGTTTGTTTGGCACAGGAGTGACTGTAAAAGTTGGCCCATCCTATGATTTTGGGATTTATCATTCGGATGAGTTCCTTTTGAGTTACAGCTTTATGGGCATTCACGCATTCGCTAATACTAGAGTAAATGCTTTTTACCGCATCCTTTTTTGGTTTGGTGAGGCATTTGTCATTGTATTTTCGAATATTAAATCCCAGAAAGTCAAAGCCCTGCTGGATGTGAGTAACCCTGGTTTTCTCTTGTGAGAGTTCCAGCCCTCTGTCTGCGAGGAATTTGCTGACGAGCGGCTTAATCTCGTGTTCGAGATATTCCCTGTTGCCTGATGTAACCACGAAATCGTCAGCATAGCGGACGAAGTTTATTTTGTATGGGTTACTGTTAGGTTTATGATGAGCGTGAAGATTGATAACCTTCTCTAACCCATCCAGCACCATATTGGCAATGATTGGCGAAATGATTCCTCCTTGAGGTGTTCCGCTTTCTGTGGGAAACCAGCGATTCTTTTCCAAATAACCGGCTTTGAGCCATTGCGTCAAAACCTTTTTGTTTAAAGGTATATGTTGCAAGATCCACTCGTGAGAGATATTATCGAAGCATCCTTTAATGTCTGCCTCCAGTATCCATTCCGCTGAATTACGTTTGCACAGTACATTATGACATTGCACGATAGCATCGGCACATGATCGTTTTGGTCTGAACCCATAGGAATTTGGGTCTGCCCGTGTCTCTGCTATTGGCTCCAGGGCGAGTTTATAGAGTGCTTGAATCGCCCGGTCCCTTAAAGTAGGGATGCCAAGATGACGGAACTTCCCGTTTTTCTTGGGGATGGACTTTCGTTTGAGCGGTTGTGCATTATACCCTTTTACGTTGATTTGTTCAATAGCCTTCCACTTCTTTGACGGGGTATTCCATAGTACCTTATCCACACCGCAGGTTTTACTGCCCTTGTTTGAAGTTACTTTGAGAATAGCCAAAAGCTTCCCATAGAATGAATGAGTAAGCAGGTGCAGAAGAGATTTGGCTTTGTGGAAATGTTTTGCTTTGACGGCCTTTACGATACGTGCTTGCAGTGACTTAACACCATGTATTACCTTAGCCCAGTAAATGGATGGCCAGTTTGTCCATGTTGTTGAAGATGCACATCCCGATATTTCGGGATTCATTTGCGTTTTCCTCATAGGAAGTCTTACTGTAAATTTCTCGTAATAGAGCACCGTAACAGAAGTGGGCATATCCGGTGCATTACACACCGGCCTTAGCTTTCTCTGTCATTCCTTTACCCGTATGGTGTTGTGCTGTCCTTACGGAGAGCCTATCCCTGTGAAGTCACAGGGAAACTATACGGGCTTACCAAGTTCCGCTTATATAACGAACCGGGTTAGGTTCTGCCTCTTTGCCGGGGGAATCGTAATCCATGTAACAGGAACCGCAAAGCCTGCTAACTATACCCTTTACCTTTTGGTCATAGCGTGTCATCGTCTTTCGCTATTTTCACATCACGACATTTATCAGCAGTTCACCTTTGTTAACCATACCGGTTGAGCCTAACTCCCATGTACTTGACGATGGTACAACAACTTTCCCTCACAGGATCGCTTTGTGGGCTATATTGTCCGGGCAGCTTCGCACAAATCAGTTTATTCCCTCCGGTCATGAGCTACACTTCGTTCCGGTTCCCGATATGCACGTGCCCGTAGGCTACTTGTGATGGAACACAAGGTTTAATCATCCACCCGTAGGTGGGTGTTAAACAGTTATATTAAGCGACTTCTTGTCGCACTACAGTGGTGTGAGAGGTGTACTGGCGGACTTTAGTCCGTCAGCCGCCTACTCGATTAGCAGTTGTAATTAGCGCTTGACTCTAATTTTCCAAGCGAAATCAATACTTACTAAATGTTCATATTTAATCTTCTGGGACATTTAATCTATAAAATGTTGGTCTTGCTAAATCAATCCAATATTAAATGTCTTACCTACTTGAAAATATGCAGGAAAAACAAATCCTATTGCAATATGACTTCTGTCAATTTCTTGTATTTGATAATTTGGATCATAGTTTCCGTAATCTCTATAAAGCCAACTGTTTTTAACATAGCATAGACCGTAACCAATAGAAAATCTGTTGATCCTCTGATTGTCAGATACGCTGAAATGAATTGAGTTAAAAAATTCATGCTCACCGCCGTCGTAATCAATTGGAACCGGAAAGGGAAGTAGAAAATCCATTGTTGCGCTAAGTGAAAAATTAAGATACTTGTAACTGCTATAATAATAATCTAGGCCTATAGAAGACCCTAAAAATCCAGTAGAGTATTTACTTTCCTCATTGGCTGGATTTAATAAAAAATTATTTACATATGGGAAATTTATGTCTAAATATATACTTCCCTTATAAGGAGTATTGAAATTATCGTAAACTCTTGTTATAGTATCTGTTGGATCAATTTTAATTGTCCAAGGATACTCATATCTCTTTGGATTATTTTTATCAATTAATGCTCCAATTCCTAATGTGAAAATATTGTATTTATATGCAACAGAGTTTTGCGCATTAACAATAATTTGACCTTCAAGACTGTCTGCGACTGTTCTAATCGTTAAAGGCTGGTCACTTCTTTTTACAGCTAGCAGTGCTTTGTTCTTTTTAGTTTCAACAGTATCGTTACTAGCAATAATCAAAGCAGGTTCTGTTGTTTTTATGTTTATAAAGGCATTTGATTGGTTCAATATCGATGCACACGAAGAGAGTATTATACATATGCCTGATATTATGATGGAGTGCTTCATATTATAACTGCTAACGAGTGGCTAAACACACCCCATTGTGTTTACTCCTCAAATTTGAGGAGTAAGCGTTGCTGTTGCATTTATATTGCATATGTGTTCAGCCCCTTTTTTAGTTTAGTTAAATAAATATAATAATAATTTTACAAATCCAGGTTATCCATCGGACTTTTTATTTGATCAAAGCCTCTTTGAGTTATATGGGTGTATATCTCCGTCGTCTTACTGCTTGAATGTCCCGTCATATTTTGAATATACCTTAAATCTGCCCCATTTTCCAAACTGTGTGTGCCTTACGTATGCCGAAGGGTATGAAGTGTCGTCTTCTTTTTTATCCCGGCAGCTTTTACTGCAGCATGTACTATATTCTGTATGCTGCTTGCTGAATATTCCTTCCCGGAGGCCCCTTCAAAAAAATAGTACTTTGGACGATTCGGGAACCACATAAGGGCTGTGGTGTTGGGAAGTGAGTGTCAGACCTTACAGGTTTTCGAAACCTGTCAGGTCCGTACTTACGGCAACTTCCGTTTCATCCTTAACCCTCACTAAAAGATGAAAATGATTAGGCATTAATACCCGGGCATAAGTATCGGCTACAGGAGAAATGTGTTCTTCTTACTTTTCAAGAATGTCTGTGGATGTCTTCAATCCATTGTTGAATGTAACGTTGCATGGTATTTTAGCGTTAGAACTGAACAGGTCTTTCAAAACCGGCCAAGTAAATACTGTACATGTTGCTCACCATCGAAAATTCCCGTTTTGGTTGCATAATTAGCGCAACCCGGATCGTCCGGATTAATTCTGTGCCTTTGGTTTTTTGTGAAAGAACCATACCTGCGAACATATTTCAGTCGGGTAGATAAAGGGGAATTTATCGGCAGAATGTCTGAACTGTGATTTTGAATGATTTGTGTGATGCACATGATGAATAATGATCAACCCTGACAGGTTTTCGAAACCCTGTCAGGGATAGTTACTACCCCTTCCGTTTCATCCTTAACCCTCACTGGAAAAATATGTCCGGTAGCTGGAGGAAATCAAACTTAATAACCGGCTTTCAACACCAGAACAGGAAAACCGTGCAAAACGGCAAAAGAAACACAACGGCAGGGACAGTATAAAATCGTTTAATCCCCTTAGTGTATAGCTTTGATCGACAGCGGTTAAGCCCAACACAAATTAAAACACAATTGAGCCTGCATTTTGATCCACACTACAACAAAAAAGAGGTAGATGGTTAATCAACAATCTACCTCTTTTTTGGGCTCAACTGTGCCTTAATTCCTAATTTGTTGGCAACCGGGCATTATCTGAATAGTTTTATATAATTATCAAAAGCGTACATTCTACCTCTTTGCCCTCCTGTCATTTCTTTTAGGATATTTAGTTTTTCCAGATCAGAGATCAATTTGTAGGATGATGGCATCGAAATAGAAGCAATTTCACTAACCTTATCAGCTGCGATTATTGGCCGATTATATAAATAGTCTACAATTTTTTTGGCTTTGGCCGCCCTGCTTCCTAATTTTTGAATATCTGTATCTGTCTGCTTTTGCAAGTGCAAAATATTATCAAAAGTGTTTATTCCATTTTTTGCAGTTTCGATTATTCCAACAAGAAAAAATTTATACCACTGTTCTAAATCATTCTTTTCTCTAACTACTGTTAAATTATCATAATATAATTTTCTATTCTTCTCAAAGAAGTCTGATAAATACAAAACAGGTCTTTGCAAAATTCCTTTGCTAACTAAATATAGCGGGATTAAAAGCCTTCCAACTCTTCCATTTCCATCAAGGAAGGGATGAATTGTTTCAAATTGATAATGGACCAATCCAATTTTCAATAATTCTGGTATATGAAGTTCTTCATTATGAAGAAACTTTTCAATATCACTCATTAATTCGGGAACAGAATTATGGACAGGTGGGATAAAGACAGCATCATTAATAGATGCTCCTCCAATCCAATTCTGACTACTTCTAAACTCACCAGGTTGTTTTATCTCTCCCCTTACACCTTGAAGTAATAATTTATGTGCTCCACGTATCAGCCTTGATGAAAATGGTAATTCCTTGAGATGATTAATTGCCCATTCCATTGCTTTTATGTAGTTCTGAACTTCTTCCCAATCATCTCTTTTATCTGGGGGTAAATCTTCCTTGTTTAAAAGGGCTTCATCCACATTGGTTTGTGTTCCTTCTATTTTACTGCTTTGTGTGGCTTCCTTTAGAACGTGCATACTAATAAATAACTCAATATTAGGAATGTACTTTGAGTACATATCCAGTCTTCCCAATTCTCTGTCTGCCTGACTTAGCAAGTCTAAAATCTCCATATTTTCAATTGCGATTGCCGGTTTATAAGTGTCAGGTTGAAAGCTTTTATAGTATCCCTGACTTACGTTTTGGCCTGATTTAAAAATTTTCATAGTAGATTTTAAACAAATGTAGCCCTTATTTAAGAAAATAGCAAATAACTTAAATAAGAATGATGTTTATTTAATATTTATGAGATATTATTGTTTTACTGCAGGTTTTTCGGCCTTGTTGCCAACGTTTTGCCGGTATGAAACGTTGCGCATTTCGAAGCACTTCCTTATCAGGCCGTTGCTGCCGTTGATTAAATGTTATGTTGTTCAAATTTACCACTATCCGCGCAATGTTTTATGACCGGCTGTTGGCACAGTTGATTTTTACTGTCTATGCATATTTTCATTTATTACATAATGAATAATAAGGCTTATATCTGAATTGTCAGAATTTGGAATCCATGGAGGCATTAAACTAACCGCCTCATTAATCTTATAATTTAACAATTTTGTCTCCAAGTCACTATGTTTAATTCGTTTAATTTTTGAAGTTGGATTTGTAATTGTCAAGAATGTAAGTTCAAAATTATCTCCTGATGTATCTCCATTTATTTGTTGACTTTTAAAAGTTGTTCCTGTCTCTTCTGAAATTTTGAAATCTACTTTATATTTATTGTAAACATAAGTATCCCAAAACACTTCAGGTACTTCGACTAGTTCAATAAACATATAATTTGCAAAATCATATCCGCCTAATGGTTCAGGATTTGATGAATATTTTTTATCAGGTGATTTAAGGATATACCATTCTTCTGTATTATCATTTTGAATAACATCTCCATCTTTGTGTGAAGGAGTCGGATTATTAATCAAGTATTTATTTGAGGTAAAATCATACTGAACTACTGGTTTTTTGCCCTTTTTATCATTTATTGTCCATGTGTCAATTGGCTTATTGGAATCATAGCTGCCTTCAGCTAGAATTTTTCCTTTCAATGTGTAATAAGTCCATTGACCAATTTTTTTACCATTCTCGAATTGTCCAGTTACTTTTGGTTTGCCATTAACATAAAACAATTCAACTTTACCATTTAAAAATCCATTGTCGAAATTCAATTTACGAATCAATTTGCCTTTTCGACTATAGGTTATCCATTCACCATTTTTTTCCCCATTGACGAATTCACCCTTTTCAATCAATACTCCATTGCATTTACGTTCAAATTGTCCATTTAAGTCAGGAGTAATTTGGTCAATTTTGTCTTGGCAATTGCAATAATCAAGTTTTTCGGTTTGTTGTCCGAATGAAATGTTAACTGTCAATGCAGTCATTAATCCTAAAATCAGTTTTTTCATTTTATGTAGTATGTTTGTTTCAATTGTTGCCAACGCATCGCAGCTACCCGCAGTTGTGGCGATGTTAAGACTAAGTTACTTTAAATTGTTAATTTTTAGCTTACGATTTATGTTTTTAGTTTCGAAAAACTAAGCAATTGCGGGTAGGTGCTGTTATAGGCTGTTTTTCTCATTCGTCAATATTTTATTTATTGCTTTATTGTAGTCTGTTTCATAAGTAACTTTTCCGTTTTCGTCTTCCCCATCATAGATTACGATATTAAAGTCCTTAATAGAGTCGCCTATTATTTTGTAAAAGCTTGTCCAATTTCGTCCTGACATAACCATATTGTCAATAAGATCATATTTAGGAAGATAGTTTGGATTTTTAATTTCTTCAAATCCTTTAATTTTTCTTATTAAGTCTGTGTTTTTGTCAACGATATATAAATTGTATGTCAAATTGCTACTTACGTCAGAGATGTTTTGAATAAGGATATCTTTCACATTATCATTATTAAAGTCAACAAACTTAACCTCCTGAAAAGTGCTTTCAATTGTGTCCCGAAAGATTTCAGAATATTGTTCGTTTTGAAGTAAGATGACAAGAAAAATAAACTTGTATCCAGGATCACTTTCCTTTGTTGTGTCAAGCGAAATTAGTTTTAGCTTAATTTTTTTGTTCTTGTAAATTGAGTCGCAATTAATTTCGATTATTTCTGATTTGTCATTTGGGTTATTTGTTAAACTTTTTCTACTTTTAGTCGTACTGTCGATGCCGGAAAACACTTTGTTCTGTCCTGTATTGGTACAACTGGTTATAGTTGCAAATAGTATCAATATGAAGAAAAGTCTTGTTGTCATTGATGTTCGTCTTAAAATAGCCTATAACGAGCTGCTA
>CAVVVS010000079.1:0-19988 GCA_963751355.1 uncultured Ignavibacteriales bacterium
TCCGATATGGCAATTCTCGGGCTTGGGGCAATCGATGTGCCGATTTATCCTTCTCTAACTGCCGATTCAATAGAGTTTATACTTAACAATTCAGAATCGAAAGCTGTAATTGTATCGAATAATTTTCAATTGAATAAGGTTCTCAAGATAAAGAATAAATGTAAGCATTTAAATTTTATTGTAACACTGAACGTTCTTGAACGGGAAGAACATATTAAAAATTTATATAATTTTGATGCAGTCCGGGAACTGGGAAAAATATTCAAAAAGAAACATCCGGCTTATTTTAAAGAGAGCAGACATAAAGTAAAAGAGAACGATCTTTGTACAATTATTTACACTTCAGGTACCACAGGCGAACCTAAAGGTGTTATGCTCAGTCATAAAAATATAATTTCGAACGTTAACGCAGTCTTGGAAACTTATCCGCTAGATAAAGACGACATATTCCTATCATTTCTGCCGCTTTGTCATATATTTGAAAGAATGGGCGGTTACTACACTGCTTTTTCATCGGGCGGAACAATTTATTATGCCGAAAGCATAGAGGCTATAGCTAAAAATATGCTCGAAGTTAAGCCGACTATTATTACAACTGTACCGAGATTATTTGAACGGATTTATTCGAAGATTTTGCGGAATGTTGAAAGTCAATCATTTTCCAAACAAAAAATTTTTTACAACTCCGTTGAGATAGGTAAAAAATACGCCGATGCTAAAAAATACGGTACACCTTCATTTGGTTTAACCATAAAATTTAAAATAGCGGAAAAACTTGTATTTAAAAAATTGCAAGAACGGATGGGAGGCAAGTTAAGATTTTTTATTTCGGGCGGCGCTCCTCTTTCCCGCAGTATGGGCGAATTTTTTGAAGCAGTAGGAATAATAATTTTGGAAGGTTACGGTTTAACCGAAGCCTCTCCCGTAATTACAGCCAATCGAGCTGATGATTATAAATTCGGCACTGTAGGTAAACCTCTGACAGGTGTTGAAGTAAAATTGGCAAATGATGGTGAAATATTAGCTCGCGGTCCTAACATTATGCATGGTTACTTTAAAAATAAAAAAGAAACCGACGAAACATTAAAAGAAGGCTGGCTCCACACGGGTGACATTGGTGTTTTTGATTCCAAAGGATTTTTAATAATAACCGATCGGAAAAAACATCTGTTTAAAACTTCGGGTGGGAAATATATAGCTCCCACACATATAGAAACTATGTTTTTAACAAGTAAATTTATTGATCAATTTATTCTGATCGGTGATAAAAGGATGTTTTTGACCGCACTCATTGTACCAGATTTTGAAGCAGCACAGGAGTACGCCGATTCGCATAAAATTAAATATACTAATACTCAAGAATTAGCAAAAAATGACGAAATATATAAACTGATTGAAAAAGAAATGTCGAAAGTTCAAAAGAAATTAGCTAATTTTGAAAAAGTTAGAAAATTTGTCCTACTCGATAAACCTTTCAGCCTTGAATCGGGTGAAATCACTCCAAGCATGAAAGTCAGGAGAAAATTTGTTGAGGAAAGATATGGTGAACTAATCGAAGAAATGTATCGAGGTGTGGGACGATAATGTGCATCATTCATTAAATGAACCCGCACAAAATGAACAATATTATTATTTCGTTAGCCCTACCCTATCCCGGTGCGAAAAAAGAATACTTTTGGGGAATTAAATTTTAATCAGTAATTGAATTTATTCTATTATCGCAGCCCAAGACATTCTTCAAAACAAACCTTAGTAACTTTGCTGATTCTGCAACGGTTTAAGCCAGACAAAGTATTAATCTCTAAAAAGTTATTCAATTGTTATTCAAAATTTCCAGCATCTTTTTATGAATCGATTTATTTGATGCAAGAACTTTTTTAGAGAAAATATCCATTTCATTTCCGTCAAAATCGGTAACCAAACCGCCTGCCTCTTCAACAATTAGTTTACCGGCACACATATCCCATGGATGTAAATGTACCTCCCAAAATCCGTCGAAAACTCCTCTGGCAACATAACAAAAATCAATAGCAGCAGAACCTAGTCTTCGTACCGCCCTAGATTTCAACAAAAAAGCACCGAATTTTTCAATTGCGTTTTCCGGATTTTCCGAAATGTTGTACGGAAAACCTGTAACTAAAACGCTATGTGCCAGGTTATCATTCTGATTAACCTGAATTTTTTCGGAATTAGCATGCGCTCCACTTCCTAATTCGGCACTATAAATGATTTTCTGCATAACATCATATACAACCCCGGCGATGGTTTTACCGTGTTTCTGTAAACCTATGGAAACTGAAAAAATGGGCAATCCATGCGCAAAATTTGTCGTCCCGTCCAAGGGATCCACCACCCAGAGGAAATCCGAGCTATCATTTAATTTTCCCCCTTCTTCGGCTAAGATTCCATGACCGGGATATTTTGTCTTAATAAAATCAGTTATAAACTTCTCGGAGGCTTTGTCTATTTCGGTTACCAGATTTGATTCATTTGATTTATATTCAATTTTGAAATCAGACCCAAATCCTTCATTTATAATATTGCCTGCGCCTTTGGCTATTTCTATTAAATCTTCAATCATTTTTTAATCCCGTAGTGATCTAAATTATTATTCAACAATGATAACTTTAGTTTATTCAACTATTAAAAATAGCTGTTTTAATCTACAGCATCAAATTTCTTACCCTTTATGTTCCTTGAAAGCAGGAGCTTATTTTGGTATATTTCACAAATAAAATAAGATATGCAATAACTTAAGGAGTAAAATTTGGAGCAGCTAGGTGAAATAGAAGTTAAACACAGCGATGATAATTCTATTGTAGATAATTTGCCGGGAATTCTTCCCATTCTTCCTTTAAGAGATGTGGTCATTTTTCCATACATGATTTTCCCGGTTCTTGTAGGACGAGAACAATCGATCAGGGCAGCAAACTACGCTCTTGAGAATACAAAATATATTTTTCTTGCAACTCAAAAAAAATCAAGTGTTGAAGATCCCCATCCAGAAGATATTTATAAAGAAGGAACTATTGCAAAAATAGTTCAGATACTAAAACTCCCCAACGGGTTGATGAAAATTTTAGTTGATGGTCTACTTCAGGGCAGAATTGAAAAGTTTACGGAAAAATCCGAATTCTTCGAGGGAAAAATAGAAGTTATTATACCAGCCATTGAAAATGATCATGAGATGAATGCGCTAATCCGGCAAATGTCCCAATTATTTAAAGATTATGTAAAGATTAGCCGGAATATCCCGAATGAGACTCTTTCCGCGTTTGATAATATTGATGAACCGGACAGAAAGCTCTATTATGTTGCGGCAAACATCAACCAATCGATTGAAGTAAAACAGGAAATTTTACAAAAATTTTTACTTAAAGAACAATATTATGAAGTTATAAAAATTCTGAATTCCGAAATCGATATACTTAAAATTGAAAAAGAAATTGATAATAAGGTTCAGGAAAATATTTCCAAAACCCAGCGAAAATTTATAATCCAGGAACAAATTAAAATTCTGCAGGATGAACTAGGCGAAGAAGATGATGCTTCTCCGGAATTTTCAAAAATCAGGGAACAGATTAAAAAAGCGAAAATGCCCAAATATGCGGAAGAAAAAACATTTGAAGAATTGAGCAAATTGAAAAAAACCCCGCAAATGTCACCCGAATCGACGGTAATTAGAAACTATCTCGATTGGTTGATTGAGGTGCCGTGGTCGAAAAGGACAAAGGATAAACTGGACATAGACCATGTAAAGAAAATTTTAGATGAAGATCATTTCGGACTGGAAAAACCTAAGGAAAGAATCATTGAGCATATTGCAGTTTTGAATTTAGTAAATCAAATGAAAGGGCAGATACTTTGTTTTGTTGGACCTCCCGGAGTCGGAAAAACTTCGCTTGGAAAATCAATCGCCCGGGCACTTGGCAGAAATTTTGTTAGGATAAGTCTTGGCGGTATTAGAGATGAAGCTGAAATCCGCGGACATCGAAGAACTTACATTGGCTCGATGCCGGGGAAAATTATACAATCCATGAAAAAAGCAGGGTCAATAAATCCGGTCATGCTCCTAGATGAAATTGATAAAATGAGCATGGATTTTAGAGGAGACCCTTCATCTGCAATGCTTGAAGTTCTTGACCCTGAACAAAACCATACTTTTAGTGATCATTACCTGGAAGTAGATTATGACCTTTCGCAGGTGATGTTTATTACTACGGCAAACATTCGATATAATATACCTCTTCCCCTTCAGGATAGGATGGAAATTATAGAACTGCCGGGTTATCTTGAATATGACAAAATTGAAATTGCCAAACGACATATAATCCCGAAGCAATTACAGGCACACGGACTCGGAGATAAAAATGTAACCATCCAGGATCTTGCCATAAAGAAAATAGTTACAGAATATACCAGAGAAGCGGGAGTAAGAAACCTCGAACGCGAACTTGCGTCGGTTTGCCGAAAAATTGCACGTGATATTGTTCTTAAAGAAACTGGCAACGGTAAGAGAGATAAAAAGGATGTGAGCTTTAAAGTTGATGAAGCGAAAATAGAGGAGTACCTGAAAATACCCCGCTTCCGGAAACATAAACACAGTAAAGAAAATCAAATCGGAACTGTAACAGGATTAGCATGGACAAGCGTGGGCGGCGAAATATTAAGTGTCGATGCCACGGTGATGAACGGTTCTGAAAGATTAATTTTAACCGGGCAATTGGGTGATGTGATGAAGGAGTCTGCACAAGCTTCACTTAGTTACATCAGATCTAATGCGAAAAAATTGGGCCTGGATCCTAATTTTTATAAAGGTAAAGAAATTCATATTCATCTGCCGGAAGGGGCTATTCCAAAAGACGGACCTTCTGCGGGTATTACAATGACTATGGCTTTACTCTCGGCTATAAGCGGCAAGCCTGCTTCAAATAAAGTGGCAATGACAGGTGAAATCACACTGCGTGGATACGTGCTGCCAATCGGCGGTTTAAATGAAAAATTGCTGGCTGCAAAACGAAATGATATCCACACTATACTAATTCCCAAAGATAATGAGATTGACCTGCAGGAAATTCAGATCCCGGTTAAAAAAGGATTGAAAATCATTCCTATCGAAAAAATCGAAGATGCAATAGCTCATGTATTTCCGAATCTTGCTTCTGCCAAAAAATCGACAGTAAAGAAAAGTGCGACTAAATCTAAAAGGAAGGTAAAATAAGTTGGCTGAGTCAATATTAATTGACAAAGATTTATCTTTGGAGGACCAATATAAATTGTTTATTAAGCAGGTTAAATCACTTCTTGATAAGAATGATAACTTGTTGTCGAATTTATCAAATTTTACGGCGGCACTAAAACAAACATTCGATAAAATTAGCTGGGTCGGATTTTATCTTTTTGACGGACAAAAACTGTATCTCGGTCCGTTCCAAGGAAAAATAGCGTGTACCGCAATTGGCCTCGGTAAAGGTGTCTGCGGAACAGCAGCTCAAAACCAAGAGGTTTTAATTGTTCCGGATGTAAATAAATTTTCGGGACATATTGCTTGTGATTCCGATTCAGAATCGGAAATTGTGGTGCCGCTTATTAAAGATGATAAGCTGTTCGGTGTTCTCGATATCGATAGCCCGGGTTTATCATCTTTTGATGAAACAGATAAAACATATTTGAAAGAAATAGCAAATTTTTTAGTACAAGAAATAATCTAAAAACTAAAGGGATTTGATGTCTTACATTGTAACCGCAAGGAAATGGCGTCCGCAAAAATTCAGTGAAGTAGTGGGACAAGAGCACATTACGGTAACTCTTAAAAACGCAATAGAAAACAACCGAATTGCACACGCATATTTATTTACCGGTCCAAGGGGTGTCGGTAAAACCACTACTGCAAGAATATTGGCAAAAACATTAAATTGCTTAAATCCCGTAGATTACGAGCCATGTAACGAATGTGAAATGTGTAAGTCAATCCAGTTTAATCAATCACTAGATATAATTGAAATTGACGGCGCTTCGAACCGCGGAATTGATGAAATAAGAACCTTACGCGAATCGGTCAAATATGCACCGACTAAGGGAAAATTCAAAATTTATATAATCGATGAAGTTCATATGTTAACCAGGGAATCATTTAATGCATTCTTAAAAACACTGGAAGAACCTCCCGCACACACAATATTTATTTTTGCTACCACAGATGTCCATAAAGTTCCGCTTACCATAATATCAAGATGTCAAAGATTTGATTTTAGAAGAATCCAGCTAGATACTATTAAGAACCTGCTCTCGAAAATTGCCGAAGAAGAAAAGGTTGAAATCGACGATAGGACTCTCACCATTATCGCTAAAAAATCGGACGGGGCACTTCGGGATGCTGAGAGTTTCTTCGATCAGATCGTTTCTTTCTGCGGCAACAAAATTGATTCTGAAACTGTGTCAACGATGTTAAACTTAATTGATGATGAAATTTATTTTTCAATTTCCGATGCCGTACTTGAAAAGAACTTCAAATATGTTTTTGAAGCAACCGGCAAGATTTATGAAAACGGATGGAATTTTATAGATTTTATGGAAGGACTCATTGAGCATTTTAGAAATATTATGACGGTAATTTTAACCGGAAAAACCAACCTGGTTGAAACCGCTGATGTTTATAAACAAAAGTATGCTGCTTACGTGGACAAATTTTCAGAAGGTGATATTCTAAGACTTCTTAATTTTTTAAATAAAACTCAGCAGGAATTAAGATATACTCAAAATCAAAAATTAAAACTGGAAATTTCACTCAGCCATTTGATAGGCCTTGAAAAATCTAATACTATATCAAATCTGTTAAACCTTGTTGAAAATAATAGCCCTGAAAATCTTGACAATAAAAGCTCTAATTCGTCTTCCTATTCTACAATTTCAGGTACTTCTAAAAATATTAAGGAAGAATCAAATAAAACTTACCTGTTAAGCAAACCATATCCGGCAAAGACCATCGAAAGGAAAATAAGCTGGATGTGACTTCGAAGTTAGCGGGCGAAGAATTAAATTTTAATTCGATTATAAAAAAATGGGAAATTTTTATTGATTCAGTCCGTGCAGAAAAAGGATTGATTCTGGGACCGATGATGAAAAACATTAAACCTGTAGGGCTGGAAGGCAATAAGCTTATGGTCGATTGCAGTGACGATCATAGCAAAAATGTGATTCTTGACCAAAAAGAATATTTAGATAACAAAACAGACAAATTTTTCGGGAAAAGATTATCCATTTTATTTAATAAAGGGAATCTGCACAATTCACAGGTAAGCGTGAATATACCCCAAAAAAGTGATTCCCAAAAGACGCAAAAAAAATCCGGTAAAGATGAAGACGATCCCTTTGTTAAAGCAATCATTAATGAACTGGGCGGTAAGGAACTTCTGTAATTTTTTAATTTCGGAAATTCATACGAGAAACACGAACCTATAAATACCTAAATTACTGAAAAAGCGCGCCTGATTATGATCCCGTATGACTTAGATTTCACCTCTCCGAAAGTTGGAAGAACTCTTTAGAATAATTCCCCTAGCAATGTCCCGGTTTATCAGTAAAACATCATAAAATGGTTAAAATATATGATACTTCATGAATAGTTACTAAGAGACATGATAGACTTCGGAAAGATGAAAGAAATAATTTTCATGATTTTGCTTAACTCCAATAAATAAATTGAATTAGACCGGTATAGAAAGTTTTGAAATTTTGAATAATATTAATTATATTAACTAACTATGTCAAAAAAATTAGTGGTCGCAATTGACGGACCGGCAGGTTCGGGTAAAAGTACCTCGGCAAAGCTGGTTGCTCAAAAATTGGGCTATTTATATATTGATACAGGCGCGATGTACAGAGCATTGACATTTTGGGCAATAAAAAACAATAAGATAGACGATCCGGAATCCATAACAGAACTTGCCGAAAATGCCGTGATTGTTCTTAACTTTATTGACGGAAACACTCATGTTACTTTTAACGGGGAAAAAGTTACTCCTTACATACGATCGAGTGAAGTGAACTCAAAAGTGAGTGATGTAAGTAAAATAGAAAGTGTTAGAAAAGTTCTGGTGGAAAAACAAAGAAAAATGGCTGATATAAACGGCGGTGTTGTAATGGAAGGGAGAGATATTGGGACTGTGGTTTTCCCGGATGCGGATGTTAAAATTTTTCTTACAGCATCTATTGAACAAAGGGCTTTTCGAAGGCAAAAAGAATATGAGGAAAACGGAATTCATGTATCTCTCGACGATATTAAAGAGAATTTAATTAAACGAGATAAAATAGATTCCACCAGAGAAGTGAGTCCGCTTATCAAAGCTCCTGATTCAATTGAAGTAAATACTTCCGAGGTTTCTATTGAGAAGCAGGTTGATATAATCATGAAAAATGTTCGTGAGGCAGCACAGCGGAAAGGTATTGAAGTTCCGGCATAAAATTATAAAATTTATGGTTAGCTATATTTAAAGAATTGAAGATAGCTGAATGAGGATTTGGTTTGCACAAAAAAGATTATTTGAAAATTGAAAGATAAAAGTCATCAAACTAACAAATGTTAAATTAAACTTTCTGTCTTATTGTTTTTGGATGGCTTAAAACAATAAAAACAGAAATATATTTTTATTTCAGGAGGATTAATGTCCGAAGAAACCAAAGAGGCTGCTAAAGTATTAGTAACCGGCGATGATTATGAAAAAGCTAAGAAACTATTCAACAATGAAGAATATTCGCAAGAAGAATTTTTCGCGCTGGCAAAACTCTACACAGAGTCTTTTAAAGATGTAAAAGAAGGTGAACTTGTCAAAGGCAGAATTGTACGTATTGTAGGAGACAACGTAATTCTGGATGTTGGCTTTAAATCAGAAGGTTCTGTTCCGAAGAATGAGTTTTATGAATCAGAGGAAATTACAGTTGGTTCTGAGGTAGAAGTTGTTTTGGAAAGTGTTGAAGATCAGGAAGGGAATCTGGTATTAAGTAAACAAAGAGCTGATTTCTTAAGAATCTGGGACAAAGTTGTAAACGCACACGAAACAGGTGAAGTTCTACAGGGTAAAATACTTAAAAGAATTAAAGGCGGAATGGTTGTCGATCTTATGGGTATGGAGGCATTCTTGCCCGGTTCGCAGATTGACATACGTCCGATTCGTGATTTTGATGCATTTGTGGGACAAACAATGGATTTCAAAGTAGTAAAAGTAAATATTCCTACTGAGAATGTTGTTGTTTCACATAAAATTCTTGTTGAAGAAGAGATTGCCGATCAAAGAGATGCAATACTTAACAGCCTTGAAAAAGGTCAAATCCTTGAAGGTACGGCTAAAGCAATTACCGATTTCGGTGTATTTGTTGATCTTGGCGGTGTCGATGGTTTAGTTCACATTACCGATTTAAGCTGGGGCAGGATAAACCATCCTAACGAAGTAGTAAAATTAGATCAAACTATTAAAGTTGTTGTCACAGATTTCGATGAAGAAAAGAAAAGGATTTCACTTAGTTTGAAAAAACTATTACCGCATCCCTGGGAAAACATCGAAGAAAAATATAAAGTCGGCGATAAGGTATCAGGTCGTGTTGTATCACTAACCGATTACGGCGCTTTTATTGAAATTGAAAAAGGCATTGAAGGACTGATTCATAATTCTGAAATGAGCTGGACACAACACATAAAACATCCTTCACAGGTTGTAGCGATGGGTCAAGTTGTGGAAGCAATTATTTTGAGTCTTGATAAAGAAGAGAAAAAAATATCTCTTGGTATAAAACAACTTGAACCGGATCCATGGGATTCGTTAATGCAGAAATATCCGGTTGGTTCCAAACATACCGGTATCGCCCGTAATCTTACAAACTTCGGAGTTTTTGTTGAACTTGAACCGGGAGTAGACGGTTTGGTTCATATTTCGGATCTTTCATGGACAAAAAAAATACGGCATCCCGGCGAAGTTGTCAAAAAAGGTGAAAAACTCGATGTAATTGTTCTTGGAGTAGATGTTGATCAAAGGAAAATTTCTTTGGGACACAAACAGGTTGAGGATAATCCCTGGAACAATTTTGAAAGATTATATTCTGTTGGTACGGAAACCAATGGCAAAGTTGTAAGAATTATAGAAAAAGGGTTGATAGCCGAATTGCCCGAAGACGTTGATGGTTTTGTTCCTGTTACACAATTAGCAAGCAACAAAATCAAAAACATTGCCAACCACTTCCCTATCGATGATGTTATACCGTTAAAGGTTATAGAATTCGATAAGGAAAATAAAAAGATTGTACTCAGTGTTCTTGCAGCTCTGAAAGATAAAACAGAAGACGAGATAAGAACATACTTAGATAATCACAAACTTGACAGGGTTTCCATTCAAGAGATTCAAAATGCGGATACCGGTTCAGGCGACTCTTCCGATTTTCCTATATTTGAAGTCTCCGATGAAAATCGTAAAGGCAGTAAAGAAGAATCTAATTAATTTGGTTAATAAAAATGCCTTAGTTAAGAGCGGGTCAATACCCGCTCTTAAAATTTTAAAATGATTTTATGTCTCAAAAAGTTGCTTTACATACTCTAGGCTGTAAGCTCAACTTCTCCGAAACTTCCACTATCGGACATCAATTTATTGAAAAGGGATATGATGTAGTTGAGTTGAAGGACAAAGCAGACGTATATGTTTTTAATACATGTACCGTAACGGAAAATGCCGAAAAGGAATGCCGACAGCTTGTCAGAAGGGCTTTAAGACAAAACCCCAATGCATTTGTTATTGTTACAGGTTGTTATGCGCAACTACGCCCTGTAGAAATTGCAGAGATTGACGGTGTGGATGTTGTATTGGGCAGCAAAGAAAAATTTCAACTCTTCTCAATTTTGAATAACTTTGAAAAAAATGATCTGTCGTGTATTCATGTTTCTCCCACAGATGAATTAAATGATTTCGGTCCTGCACATTCCACTGATGCAGATAGCAGAACAAGAGCTTTTCTTAAAATACAGGACGGTTGCGATTATAAGTGCTCATTCTGTACAATACCAAAAGCCAGGGGAAAAAGTAGAAGCATGCAACCGGAAGAAGTGCTGAAAACTTTCCGCGATTTAATTGATAACGGTTATAAGGAAATTATATTAACCGGTGTAAACGTAGGCGATTATGGAAAAGTATTCGGTACTAACCTTTATAATCTTCTGACTAAAATGGTTAACGTTCCGGGTAAATTCAGAATTAGAATTAGTTCGATTGAACCCAATTTGCTTTCCGATGATATCCTCGAACTGACGGCAAATAATGAAAAGATGTGCGATCACTTCCATATTCCGATGCAGAGCGGAAGTTCCGAAATTTTGAAATCGATGAGACGAAGATACAACGCTTCGTATTATGAAAAACTTATTCATACGGTAAAACAAAGAATAAAAGATGTTGGTATTGGCGTTGATGTGATAGTCGGTTATCCGGGAGAAACAGAAGAAGAATTTCTGAAAACCTACAATTTTCTTCGTGATATGCCTATTTCTTATCTTCATGTATTCACTTATTCGGAGAGACCCGGGACCCATGCTATTAGCCTTGAAGGCAGTGTGGATGTTTTTGAACGCAAGCGAAGAAATAAGATGCTTAGAATTCTCAGCGAAAAGAAGAGACATCAATTTTATTCCGGTTTAATTGGCAAAGACCTCGAAGTACTGTTCGAATCACAAAATCAGGACGGAACGATAAAAGGTTTCACCTCAAATTATGTCCGCGTAAATACAACATACTCTGATGAGCTTGTTAACGAATTTGTAACAGTTAAGCTATCGGGCATTTCAAACGGTATATGCGAAGGCAATTTAAAAGAGACTAAAAAAGCAATTGACTTAAAGGCATCTTAATCCTAAAATTACAATCAAAAACATGAAAAATATTCTAGTTGCATTCTTACTGTTAACATCCGTTTCATTTTCTCAAACTGTTTTAAAACAAAACTTACTCTCTTTAAAAAATTCGATTAAAGAAAATCAAAATGCAGAAGCATCTTTTAATACATTCGAAGACTATATGAGAACATCGAAAAAGAATGCGGGACTTGCAATGATTTATTCCCTCCTTTTGCCGGGTATGGGAGAGTTATATGCCGGCGATTATTCTAGCGGCAAATATTTTACTATTGCCGACGCAGCTCTTTGGGGCGTTTATTTCGGATTGGATACTTACAGTAACTGGAAAATGGATAAATATATTTCCTTTGCTACCTCTAACGCCGGTGTAAACACTGACGGTAAGAATTCCAAATTCTATGGTAATATTGGAAATTATATGAATATTACCAAGTATAACGATAGCAAAGCAAGGGACAGAAATTTTTCAGAAATGTATTCTACCAACCAATATTTTTGGAAGTGGAATAGTGAGCAGGATAGAAAAGCATACAGAAGTTTATGGACAACCAGCGAGCAGTCACATAATGCGTTGCGATTTATAATAGGCGGAATGATATTAAATCGAATTGCAAGTGCAATAAATGCTGTTAGAATCGTTGCAAGACATAATAGAGGTCTCAGTACGGAAACCTCATGGAATATTTCTGCCGGTTTGCTGAATAGAGTTAATTTACCGCAAGGTGTTGGAGTAAGTTTTCAGACTCAATTTTAATTTTTAATGTTTTACTGGCTCTTGAATAAGATTATTGTCCTAATTTATTCTTTATATGATTTAAGAGCTGCCATTAATTAATCTTAAATTTTGCTTGATTGCAAATAAAAAGGCACTTAAGTTAATTCTATTGAGACTTAAATTCCGCAAGATATTAAATATTGATTAAGAATTAACTTCAAGATCATTCGATAAAATCACTTCACTAAAATCATTTTATTCTTTTTCCTTATCCTTCACATTGAATAATTTCTTGAATTCCTCTACATCATTTATTTCTTCAATACGTTTTTCTTCCTCATTGACATTTTTCTTCATGTAAAGTTCCCTTCCGAAATCCTCACTTAAGATATTACCGCAGCTGCATACCCTTGCAAACTCGCGTAAGTTATTATCGGATGTAACAACTATTACATTTTTTCTGTTTTTAGATTTTTCTATTTCCTCCTTTATTTTATCATCTGCAGTCAAATTATCGGAGTAAATAATTTTAATCTTCGAAATTTTTAGAGGTAAATTTTGGTATCCGTCAAAGTGGAGTGAAATCTTGCATTTTTTATCAATGAAATATTTTTCCAACATAAATGCCAGCTTTTCTCTCGAAGCTTGTTTATCTTTTATCTGTAATTTAAATAGTTCCGGCATTTTACCGATAACATTATTTCCGTCAATAATATACTTTTTTATAATATTAATTTTATTTACCATTATAAAATTGATCCCTCTTCGTAATTTTTAAATCCTGAAGCTGAGGTGCTCTCACTCGAATCTCTAAGTAATAACCGCTATAAGTTCCAACAGGGTTCCAGGTAAAGTTCATTATCCACGCATGCAAATCCCTCGAAATTCTGATTTGTGGAGCTGCAAATTCTTTTTGTTCAAAATCGTAGCTGCCGGAAACTGAGATTTTCCACTTGGGAGTTAAATTAAAATCGAGTGAACCGCTGATATTAGAATATTTAGTCATCCTAAGAGGCGTAGGTTTGCTGAGATTATAATTATAGCTTAAAGACACACTCCATGGGATGGAAAAATCCGCCTCTTTTTCATTGTAAATTCCCTTGTACACATTTGACTCCGGTTTATTAAATTCATTCTGCTGTTTAAGAGAGTCTTGCCTGTTACTCTTTTCCAACGATTTTAACTTTTCACCCGATATACTTGTAGAAATAGAAAAGTTTAAGTTCTGTAATCTTAAAAAACCCTTTCCCTCACTAATTAAGAATTTATTAATTTTTTCCCTATTTAAAGAATAATCGTACGGAGTAAAACTGGACGAACCGGAAAAATTCAAATACTCCCCTATCTGGGTCCTGTAACTTAAGTTTAAATTTGAAAATCTCAAACTATCGGCAGCAAAATTATAACCAAAGTTTGCATTCAAATTTAGTAACTGGATTTTCTTTTGTTTCGATGTTGTATCTGTGGGATCAGCTATTGTTTTCATTTCAAATATGTTACCCAAAGAAAATGAAAGACTTTGCTGCTCACCTGACGGTGCCCCGCCGAAAATTTCTCTCTGAAATTTATCGTATTTTACCGTATTCCCTTTTAAATTTTTATAAGTATCGTAATAGCCCCAACCCGGTTTAGAAAAATCAGGCTGATAGCTATATGAAATGCTCGGCATAACTGTATGCCTAATAGCGGCAATCCCCAGAACATTGGGCTGAAACATGCCGTAAAATTTTGTTGAAGCGGAAACTCCTAAGCTAAAAGTGTGAACCATATTTAACGCATGTATATCATTAATTATTAAGGAGTCGGTTCCTGCACTACTCGGAACATCATGTTCAACTATTCTTTTATTATACCATTTTTCTTGATACCTAATCGAAGGGGAAATATTTATGTATCCGATTTTAGGCGATGCATTTATATTTAGATTATGCAGAAATCCTCCTCTAATAGAAAGATCTCCTCCTCTTTTAACCCTGTTATTTTGAAATTGCCCGGAATAGCTGTAACCAATAAGATCGTACCACTTCCTTTCACCTACCTGACTTTCACTTTTAAAAGGATAACTTTGAGATTTAGAAAATGTAACGTTAGGCAAAGTTTCAGAAATATCACCGGATTGTAAATCTTGATTCCGGCTGTAACTCAGTGAAAGACTGTTTCCAGATTCTTCCCATGACTTAAAAAAGTTTAAATTAGAAATAATATTTTGAGTTAACGCTTCATTTAAATTGAAGGTAGTATTACGAATGTAATTTTTCCCGGATACAAATTGAAGATTTGCATCAAACCTCATTGAAGGTGTAAGATTTTGATGATGTCTCCAACTTACACTCCATTCCTTACTGACGGAGTGATTGAGGTCAGTCGGTTCGCCGGAAGGCAATATTTTATAACCGCCGTCGAACTCACCGTTAAAGTCGTACCGTTTGGAATACCGGAATCTGCCGTCAAGCCCCCATCTGCCGCGGGTATAGTAATCGGCTGTTAGTTTAAGATCCATATAATCGCTAATAGCCCAGAAGTAACCAAAATGTGAAAAATAATAACCGTAATTCGGATCACTACCGAAAGCAGGTGGAATGATGCCGGATCTTCTGCCGGATTGAATCGGGAAGACGGCAAACGGTATAGGAATCGGGAAAGGAACTCCCCCAAAATATAACCATATCCATTTCGCAATAATTTCTTGTCTCTGTATCACTTTCATTTCGTCGGAATAAAAATAATAATGAGGCGGCTTTGCGTCACATGTAGTGTATATTCCGTCTTTTATAAAATATGTATTCCTATTTATCTTTTTAACTTTTTCCCCTGTATAATAAGCGCCTTCCATTTTAGTATCTACCGATGAAATAAATCCCCGGGTTGTTTTAAAATTGTACGTCATTCGTTTACCGTTGTATGTTTCCCCATCTTCGGTTAATATGGGCGTTTGCTCGAGTGTTCCCGCCACCGAATCGCTTGGCACACCGGATGCGTAAATATTATCTGTCTTAAAATCGACGGAGATATTTGCACTTTTAAGTTCCGTACCTTTGTAACTTATTTGAGATTTGCCATAGAGATCCATTTTTTTTTGATTTATATAGAAAAAAAGAGAATCAGAGGCACTCGAATAAATTACAGTGTCTACATCGTAAGTTTTCTTGGCATTCTTTTGTGAAGCGAAGGCTGTAGTATCTCCCAAGAGAACAAGCGAAGAATCCTTTCCTTTAAAAGATGTTGTATCTTTGCCTTGTGCAAATACAATACATTGCAGCATCAAAAATATTATTATAAATGAGGAAATTCTCATAAACAAATGATCGATAAATATACCAGTCCAAAATAGAATCAACTCGCTCTGCCAATGATTTTCGAAAAGACTACATTTGTCTTACTGAATTCTGTAACTCTATGAATCAGCATTAATTAAGAATCTGATATTACTTTATATTTGAGTATTTAGATTCCGGATTATCCTAGGAATAATAATTTACTTCAACCCTGCTTATTAACAATAATACGGTAAATAACAAAGCTCTTACATGTCAACACTATCATGTCTGAACATTTAATCAACATTCTTCCAAGTCTATGCTCCCGCTTACAGAGAGAAGGATTGTGAAAAATTTAATATTACCAAAGATTTATTGAGAACGTATACTAATCAGATTAGCATTTATCCCTAATAATTACAAAATAATTCGGACAGTAACTGCTAAAAAAACATTTTTTAATTTTAAGCATTATGAAAAACCAATGCAGAAGCGCCTTTTATCCCCGCATCGTTCTTTAATTTTGCGGGAATAACTTTTACTCTATTCCTCAATGGAGTTAATACACGCTCTTTTGCTGTATCATGCATAGCGTTAAAAAGCGGTTCCCCAAAACCGGCAACTCCTCCTCCTATAATAAACGTACTGATGTCCAATAAGTTACTAGCTGAGGCTAAAGCAGAACCCAAGTATTTACCTAATTCGCCGATAACCTGTGCAGCAAACTCGTCACCTGAGTTTGCCGCTTCATCTATGATTTTGGGAGAAAGTTGAGATAAATCATTATTAATTAATTCCCAGATTTTTGAATCTTTATGATTTTTTAATTGCTTCTTAACCCACTCAACCAAATAATTATTTCCGACATAAGCCTCTATACAGCCTAAAGATCCACAATTACATTTAGTGCCTTTATAATCAATAGTCATATGACCGATTTCACCGGCAGCACCGAATTCACCCCGGAAAAGTTTTCGTTTGAATATTATTCCACCGCCGACACCGGTACCGAGTGTAACCATGATAAACGAATCCAACCTTTTACCCGCTCCGAATATCATTTCCCCTATGGCTGCCGCATTGGCATCGTTATCAACAAAAACGTCATATTTTGATTTTTTGCTTATCCTTTTCCCTAGATTTACTTTACCCCAGCCGGGGAAATTAGGCGGATTTTGGACCGTGCCCTTTTTGGGTGTTACTGTCCCTGGCGAACCAATCCCGATACCTTGTATTTCCTTCTTATTTTTATTCAAAATCTCATCTATCCCCTTTAAAATTTGGGATATTACTTTTTCCGGTCCCTCTTCAACTTTGGTAAGTAAGGAAATTTTTTTTACAATTTTCCCTTTTTGGGAAACAATTCCAATCTTTATGTTTGTGCCTCCTAAATCTACTCCAATGGCATATTTTTCATTTTTTGGCATATTATTATTTCAATTAGTTGTTAAAGAATATTTTTTTTTATAAAATTAAAAGTATTAAACTTAAATTTACCATTTATGCTTATTTAAACAAAAAAGAATTTTACACCGGGAATATTAAGAGACAATAACTTAAGTAAATAATAAGAAAATAATAGCTAAAATTTGCTTCTATTTATTAATATCAGAATTATTCGATTGAACAAAGATTTGCAACATTCCATGTTAATGAAGGTTTGTTTTGGTTGAGCCGGACAGTAATTTAACAGCCTCCGGTTAATTTGTAAGATTGAATTCGATTTTATAATTTATCAGTGAAAATCCATCTGTTCAAAGTCTATATAAAAACTCATTTATTAGCAATATAGTTCCGATTTCTATCATGTAACTGAAGGCAACTACAATAATTTCCGTACAAATCTTGCTTATTTCAACTTTCTTCAAATTGCATGGTCCAAAGTTAAAACCATAACGTGTATATCAGGTCTGATTATATTTAAGATTAGTGAGAATACGATACATCAACAATTTTTATTTCGTTTGGATAAGTTATATCACCTAAACTTGTACTTACCGTAGGTTGTGCATAGAGTTGAAGTTTGGAAGAAGAGCCCTTGTAACCTCCTAAATCCATTACAAGATTTATTATAGATTGATATCCCTTATCACTGAAAAACTTATATAGATCTAAATTAATCTGAATCCCAAATTCCGTATTTCCGCCTTTCCCGGGAACTGTTACCGGGGAGGAAATATTACCACTGACGGTTTCTTTGTTATCAATCATTAAGCGCCATGGAAATGATTTGATAACGGCATTCGTCCCTGGATATCCGCCGGTTCCGTCGTTTGGATTTTGGGCATCGATATTCAGGTTGAAAGAGACAGGCATTTCTTTTTTTGCAAATGCCGAAGTAATCTTCAGCATGTCAAAAGCAGAGAAATCACTAATGCTGGTTTTATTCTCAATATTAATACCTAATAAATTCAGATTGGTTACATTTCCAAGTTTAAATTTTAGGCGCGATAAATTCATTATTGTTTGATAAGCCGTACAGCTTATATTTAACAATGCAAATGAAAGTAAAACAAATATTAATAGTTTTTTGTTCATAAATCTTTCAATTTTGAGTCTTCAATTTTTTTAATAATAATTTCTGCTACTTTTAATGCACGAAGTCCGTCTTCACCTGTAACAACGGGCTTTTCATTTTTCAGTACGGAATTAACAAATAATTCAAGTTCATATTTTAGAGCGTTTATTTCTTTAATTTCAGGCTGGTCGTAAATAATTCTTTTTTTTCTATCTCCTACACCTATTTCGAAAAATGAAGAGGCTTGAGAACTGTTTTCCTCGAGGGGAGATAGTCTAAATATTTCGGATACTCCCAAATGGAAGTCTAAAGATACATAACTATCTCTTTGAAATATTCTCATTTTTCTCATTTTCTTTTGAGAAATTCTGCTGGCAGTTACATTTGCAACCGCACCATTTTCAAATTCAAGCCGGGCATTGGCAATATCTAATGTATCCGAAACTACTGCTACACCGCTGGCATCTACTTTTTTCACCTCACTTTTCACGAGACTCAATATAATATCGATATCATGTATCATCAAATCGAGTACAACGGCAACGTCCGTACCTCGGGGATTGAATTGAGCCAGTCTGTCTGTTTGTATAAATCTCGGCTGTAATATATATTTTTCCAGAGAAATAAGTGCAGGATTAAACCTTTCAATATGACCTATTTGTAGATTTAATTTTTTTTGATTCGACAATTTCACTAATTCTTCGGCTTCAGGAATTGTAGCTGTGATTGGTTTTTCAACAAAAACATGAAGATTTTTTTCCAGGCACTTTTTAGCTAACACATAATGTGCACTGGTTGTAGCAGCAATTGAGATGGCATTAACTTCATTTAATAATTTATCCAAATCTTCATAACTTTTCACTTTGAATTCTTCTGAAGCAATTTTCAACTGATCCGGATCAAGATCAAAAATACCCACTAAATCGCAACTCTCAATTTGTTTAAACATTTTAATATGAAGTTTTCCAAGGTGGCCTGCACCTATTACGCCTATTTTAAGTTTTTCCATAATTACCTGCTCACTATTTTTTTATAACCTATTACCCTATCATAACCGCCGTAATGGGGGTCCTGATAGTACAATAAAATATAGTATTCGTTCGTAGTTTCCCAATTATTACCTTCAAGATAATACCAATCCGGATTAACAATCTTGCCGTTTTCTTCATTACCGGTTACGTACTGATAATCATATATCCCGCGTCTCAGGCTGAGAGTTCTTGAATATAAGCCGTAATTATTAGTCATCTTATCTTGCGGTGATAATTTCCAATTGTTGAATGCACCTACCAAAAAAACATCACCGGAAAAATCCTGGGGAGGACGTACTGAGAACGTTACATTAAGATAAGTAGCAAATGAGTTATTCACATTCATAAAAATTGAACCGCCATTTAAATCGTGCGGAGCCGGTTTGAAAAATCGCGAATATTCTATTCCATCGATCTGTGCATTAACATTTTTAGAATTAAACTTATTCACATCCATAGTACTTACTTCCCGGTATTCATTGCCCGGTCTAATATCTCTTGCAATAAACGTGAATTTCCTATCACCATTCCAATAAAACTGACGTGTATTGGTATTAAAGCTTCTAGCAATACGTGG
>CAVVVS010000080.1:0-108839 GCA_963751355.1 uncultured Ignavibacteriales bacterium
TCTTTACTCAAATTAGGTCTGTCATAAGGGGGATGATTTTCCCGGGTGATCATAATAATATTGCCTTGGAAACCTGCTTCCCTCATCGCCTGTGCTGCAGCATTTCCAGAAACTCCTGCTCCAAGTATTACAAATGTACTATTATCTGCTTTTGTATCTTTTTCAGCCATTTCAGGCTCCCTGCTGAATTCAAGTTCTTCCGGTAGGCTTGCAATAACATTTTCATTTTCGATTCTAACTTCATAATTTGGCAGTGAATCTCTTGCCGGTGGTTCAATCATATTACCGTTTTTTGCATTGAAGCATGCATGGTGCCAGGGACAAACTATCCTGTCGCCGTTTAACACTCCGTCAGCCAGAGGAGCACCGTAATGTGTGCAGTGAGCACTATGAGCATAAAATTTATCGTCAATTTTGCAAAGAAGAATTGACTTCCCCTCTCCAAGAGAAATTTCTTTCATTTCTCCGTTTTTAAGATCTTTAATTTTAGCTATAACTTTATCTTGCAGTATCATTGAATCACTCCTTTATTATATTTATAGTGATTACACTTGCTTGTTAAAAACTATTTGGTGTTTAGACAATATTCAACAGCAGTAAGAAAATTTAGGCTAAACTAACTATTCTTACAGCTTCTCTTACCATTTGATTAGAGTGGTTCCCTTCATTATCGTACCAACTCATTACCTGCAGCAAAACGCCGTCAACAATTTTTGTAATAAAAATTTCTTAATCAACTAATTTACTTCGTTTACAATATTTTTCGCCGTTTAATTTGCTATTCAGACGGAGCCATGAATTCAGAATCTATCTTATCGGAAATGGTTAAGTTAATAATATTGTTGATGCCTATCCGCGATATATTTTCAAGTTTCCAGCCCCAAACACCGTCAACAGGTTCAATCTGTTCCGGATGACGTGCACCCCACAGAGCAGCGTCCGCACCTTGATCCAAAGCCCATCTTACCGCAAGCTGAACCATCTCCTTATGGTAAGTATCCGAAGCAAGTTTCTTCAATTTTTCCACTGCTTCAAGATATTGATCATAGAGCGGCTGTTGAAATTTTGGATCTTGTTTTCTTAAATCGTCACCTTCAAACTTTGTATCCTGACTCATCCTGCCGGATAATAATCCTCTGCACAATGAACCATACGTAATGGTTTTTATTTTGTTTTCATTGCAGTAAGGTAAAATTTCATCTTCAATATCTCTTTCAAACATATTGTAAGGAGGTTGTAAAGTATGGACGGGGGCAGCTTTTCTAAATTCATCTATTTGTTTTGTAGAGAAATTACTTAATCCAATGGCTTTTATTTTACCGCTTTCCAATATTTTGTTCATTGCTTCGGCAGTTTCTTCAACCGGTACTTTGGGATCAGGCCAATGAACCTGATATATATCTATATAATCTGTTTGAAGCCTTCTTAAAGATTCATCAATCTCCTGAAGAATTTTTTCTTTTGATGCATCACGAAATACTTCACCGTCTTTCCAACTAATTCCTGTTTTAGTGGCAATTACTATTTTATCCCTGCTGCCGGATTCTTTTACAGCTTTCCCGACAATCTCTTCGGATTTTCCAAAACCGTAAGCAGGTGCAGTGTCAATTAAATTTATACCACTATCAAGTGCTTTATGAATTGTTTTAATTGATTCATTCTCATCGGTTCCGCCCCACATCCAGCCGCCGATAGCCCATGTACCTAAACCTACGCGTGAAATTTCTAATTCAATATTTTTAATTTTTATTTTTTCCATTTAATCTTTATCCCTTTCGGTTTTACATGATTAATTTAGCATTCATATTATAAATGAGTGACCTTAGAAAGTGTTAGACTATTAAACAACATTTATATTTAATATCCAAGATTTGCCGGTATTAAAATTTTAGTTGACCCTCCCTTGACTAATTTAATAATAAGAAATTTTTGTCACACTTTAGTGATAAGTATCAATTGATTGTTTAAGTATCTTTTAGTTAACACTATGCGGAAAAAAATCTCAATCATAATATTACCATCTTCTTATTCCGATTAAGACAATTTATGATAGGTGATTTGAATAGATATTAATAATCCTAAATATATATCTTAAGATAAATAACGTTTAAAGCAACTTAATTCCTAAAAAAGTTATTATAGTAAATGGGAATGAATAATACTAGCGGTAATAATATCTACTCAACCTTTAACGGAACCTTCCGTAATACCTTGAATGATAAACCTTTGGAAGAGAGCTATAAGGATAATTACCGGCAACGTTGCAACTACAGCGGCAGCCATGATATATCCCCAAGGAATTTGACCATGTAATCCCTCAAAAAGTGCAATGCCCACAGGAATGGTTCGCGCATGATAGTCGATAGTAAACATTAATGCAAAAAGAAACTCATTGAATGAATATATAAAAACGAGCATAAAAGTAGAAAATGCTCCCGGCAATGCAATCGGGAAAATTATCTTGCTGAGGATTTGAAATCTGCTTGCACCGTCAACCAGTGCAGCTTTATCGAGATCAGTGGAAATTTGAGAAAAGTGACTGAGCATAATCCAGAGTGCTAAGGGCAGGCCGAGAGTGATATATGGAAAAATTAGTGCAGGATAAGTGTTTATCCAGCCAAGTCCGGTAAGTAATTTAAATAAATACCCTACTATACTTATTTGCGGAAACATCGAAAAACCGAGTAATGCCATCGGAATAAATATTTTTCCCGGGAAATTCATCCTTGTAATAGAATATGCGGACAGTCCCGCAAAGAATGTAGCAAAGAATGCAGATAAAAAGGAAATAGCTAAACTATTTTTTAAGTAAGCTAGAAGATGTACCGATTGATTGGTAAGTATTTGGATAAAGTTATCGAGAGTAAAAATAAATTTTACTTGAGGAGAGAGAAAATCCGGATGCTTGCTGACTGAAACAATTATCATCCAGATAAAAGGTGCAATACAGAAAATAAGCATGAAAGCAGCACCGCTATAAATTAATATTTTCTTTAATTTCTTCTCTCTCATTTTATCACCTCGGTGAATCTGCCGAATTTCAAATACATCACTGCTAAACCTGAAGCGACAAGAAATACGACTACGGAGATTGCGGAACCGTATCCGAAGTCGCCGGTTAAATAATATTTGAATGCATAAAGTGAAATAGAAGTTGTGCTGCCTCCTGGTCCTCCGCCGGTGAGTACATATATTAAATCAAATATCCTTACAGCATCAATTGTGCGGAAAAGAAGTGCAACTATGATTACGGGTTTCAAAAGGGGGAGAGTAATCTTAAAAAATCTTTGCATAAAGGTGGTACCGTCTATCATTGCCTGTTCGTACAGTTGCTTTGGAATAGTTGTTAATCCTGCAAGTAAAATTATGGTCATGAAGGGAGTTGTTTTCCATACATCACTAATGACGATAGAGAAGAATGCCCCTATAGAAGAGCCCAGCCAATTTACAGGTGAAGCAGAAATTCCTAAATATATTGCCAGGAAATTAAATACACCGTACTCGAAGTTATAAATTAATTCCCATATTCTGGCGGATATTGCAATGGGAATTGCCCAGGGAATAAGAATTGCTACCCGTAAAAAGCCGCGCCCAGGGAAAGTTTCATTTAAGATAAGCGCGAATATCATCCCCAAAATTAATTCAAGCATGACCGAAACGGCTACAAAAAGTACGGTAAATTGTACCGATTGCCAGAAATGAATATCTTTAAATAAGCGCTCATAATTTTCTAATCCCAAAAATTTACCCGGCATGAAAGTAACATCACGGAAGAAACCGGTAACCAATGTTCCCACAACCGGAACAAAGACAAACAACAAAGTTATTATAATCAATGGTGAGTTGAATAAATATGCCTGCCAGGTCTCTTTGCGGGTATATTTTTTATTACTTGCTGCCATAGACTTTTTCTATTTCATCTATTTGACTCTGCATGTTTTTTAATGCCAGCCGCGGTGAAATTTTTCCGGCTAAACAATCATTAACATAACGTTGAATAATATCCGAAACTTGACCGTAATACGGAACCGTAGGTCTTGCCACGGTACGTTTGAAAACATAATACAGCTCTTTTACCTGCGGTGCATCGGCAAGCACTTGTTTATCGCTGTATACATCTTTCCTTCCCGGGTTCCAGCCAACTTTTAATATTAATTGCTTTTGCCCTTGGTATGATGTTATAAATTTTATAAACTCCCATGCTTTTTTCTTTTCATCAGAGTAGCGTGAAATGCCGATATGCCAACCGCCTAATGTTGAAACCGAACTGTCTCCTTTAAAGTGGGGAAGGATTGTTAATCCTATTTTACCTTTCACAGCAGAACCTTCAGCTTGATGAAGATTCCATGCATAAGTCCAGTTTCTCTCAAACAATGCGTTACCCCTCTGGAATGATCGTCTTACATCTTCTTCCTTCATTTCGGTGTATGTGCTCAGAGGTGATATTTTATATTTGCGGATTAAATCCTGCATAAACTGTAATGCTTGTATGTTACTTTTTCTATACACATTAATCTTCCCGTTTTGCATTATTCCTCCGCCGTGGGAGGAAATGAATTCCAGGAAATCACAAACAAGTCCCTCGTACTGCGCACCCTGCCAGAGAAAACCGTTGAAATTCGGGTTGTTTTTTCGCTCAGCTTTTTGGATCTTTGCCGCTTCTTCAACAAGTTGTCTCCATGTTTTGGGCGGACCGGTATAACCGAATTGTTTTAGTAAATCTTTGCGGTAATAGAGTAATGCGACATCTATGAAGACTGGCAGAGCGTATAATTTACCTTTGTACTTATCCACCGAGTTTATTATTCCGTGGAAGAATTGGTTTAATTGAAAATCGTTGTCTTTTACAAATGTGTCTAAAGAATGCAGCCATCCGGATGCCGCAAATTGGTTAAGCCAAACCACATCCATCAGAAATAAATCAGGATTAGGCTGCTTAGCTTCCAGTGATATTACTAAGCTCTGCCGTCGCTGATCACTGTATGTAGGCTGCCTTACAAGCTGAAGATTATAACCTGTTTTTTTGTTGAAATCATTAATAATCTGCTGCCAGTAATCGAGCTCACGGGGAGAACCGCCTATCCATATTGTAAATTGTTTATCACGGCTCCCGCACTGTAGGCTTGTCAAAACCAACATGAAAATTATTAACCATTTAAAACACTTTATACACATTCAGTCAAATTTTTTATAAGAGATAATTGGATTATTTTAATTATAATTCAGGTTATTTTTTTAAAGTATATAATATTACTCCAAAAAAATAATTTAGTAATTCTTATCTTTATTAAATGTGCTCTGCTTAAAAATTATTAACCGGGATATTAAATTGTCATCATAAGAACTATACAGTGATTTTCTAATATTCATCCGACTATAAAAAGCACTAGGAGTTCACCAAATGTACAATTAATATGCTGTTCAAAATTAAATACATAAAGGTGTAAGATTTATTCAGCAGTATTTTTAATTTTACATATAAAGGCTGCGTTCAAATTATCTCAGTAAATTTATTCTGATTCTGCAATGCCTATGACTCCGCAAGCTACGCGGGGTCCTGCATTACCGGACGGCTGTGATTTCAAATCATCCGCGTTTGCATGTACTACTACGGCGTGACCGATAATATTATGAGTACCTTGGAACGCAATCAGATTATCTACCAATTCGATATGTGCTTTCCCATTTTTATCGGCAGTAATATTTCCCATATCACCCACATGTCTTGGAACATCAAGTGGACCTGCATGTTTTACACTATCAGGATTAAAATGTCCGCCTGCAGATGATCCGTTAGCGGCACTGCAATCGCCGTATTCATGTATATGAAAACCATGTGCCCCCGGTGTTAGTCCTTCAAGATCGGCAACTACTTTTATCCCGTTCTCCGTTTTTGTAAATGTAACAATTCCGTGAACATTATTTCCTTTGGTTGGAGTAATAACAGCAACGGCTTTTTTAATTACCGGCATATTTATTTTTATAGGATGTTTTACACCAGTTTGTTGGGCATTTGTAGTACCTGTTAAAGATAATATTATCATACAAATAATAGATAGGAATGGAGTTTTTTTATTCATGGCATGTCTCCTCTTTTTGTGTGATTGATCAATTTAGACGGGATTATCGAAAATCATTTTATTGATTTATTAATAAGATAGAATAATTATAGACAAATGAAAGTAGATGGTTTGCAAAATTATCCCCTTAATTATAAATTGAATTTTTAATAGACGAACTGCCTAATAAATTTTATGTAAAGTAACGTACACTCAAAAATATTTTTGATTTGAAGGAAGACCAGCTCTTGATTTTAAAAATGAAAATCGGCAGTATCAGATGAATTAAAAATATTATTTGGGATGCTATGCTTCTTATTTGTTCACCCCTTCTTCAATGCTGCAAGCACTCGTTCCGGAGTCATCGGCTGCTGTGTTATACGCGCTCCGCAGGCATCATAGATGGCATTTGCAATTGCCCCTCCCATCGTGACTATTGCAGGCTCGCCACCGCCTTGGGGATCGGAATTTTTATTATCTATAATATAAGTTTCAATTTCGGGCAGCCATGAAAAACGGGGAATCTCATAAGTATCAAAATTTAAGTCAAAAATTTCACCGTTCTTAAAATGTAAATCTTCTTTTAACGCATAACCCAATCCCATAGTAATACAGCCTTCCATCTGGATTTTTGCTCCCTCAGGATTTATTGCCAATCCCATATCCTGCGCGCACACGACTCTCTTTACCTGAACATGTCCGCTGTTTTTATCAACTTCAACTTCGGCGATTGTGGCTACGGATGTACCGGCATCTATTCCGCAGGCAATTCCACCACCTCTGTCGTTTTGTTTTTTAAAAGATTGCCAGCCAAATTTATCGGCAGCGGTTTTTAATACACGAGTCATTTTTTCATCTTTTAAATTCTTTAAACGAAATTCAAGAGGATCGATTCCTGCTTTTGCAGCCATAATTTCAATTTGTGATTCCCTTGCAAATGTGTTTGTGTTATTTGCGGGTGCGCGCCACGCACCGGTTGCAAATGGATGAGCATTTGAATCTCCCCAACCTGAACCGGAAGATTTTGTCCGGTGATTTGGAATATTATAAAACTGCTTCGAACCTCTTTCACCTGCATAAAAAACATGATAATCCCAGAAACTTATTTTTCCGCTTTTTGTAATTCCGGATTTTATTTTAACAACAGCCGCCGGTCTGAATGAATCTTCAAAAAATTCATCTTCTCTTGTCCATGCAACTTGAACGGGAACTCCGCTTAGTTTTGCGAGTTTTGCGGCTTCAATAACCTGATCATGTCTTGTTTTTCCTCCGAAACCTCCGCCGACAAAAGGAGTAATTACATGAACATTCTTTGAAGAAATTCCAAGCTCTTTAGCAACTTCATCTTTTGCTCTGAAAGGTGCTTGAGTAGAAGCCCAAACCGTGGCTTTGTTTCCGTCAATTTTTACAATTGCTGTGTGCGGTTCCATTGGCGCATGAGCTTTGTAACCGTCGTAATAAGTTTCATCTATTACCGTGGATGATTCTTTTTCGCCTTCCTTCAAATTTCCATCTTCAGTAAGAACTTCTCCGGCAGGAGCAATTTTCAAGAGATGCTCAAAAATTGTTTTGTCCGTTATACCGGATTTAGGTTTATCGTATTTGGCTTTCACTTTTTGAATTGCAAGTTCTGCTGCATCAGGATATTTATGTAATGCAGCAATAAATTCTCCATCACGAATTATCCGTATACCTTCAATTTTTGAAGCATCGGAGAGATCGTAATGTAATAATTTTGCTCCATGGGCAGGTGGTCGTAATATTTTAGCATACATCATCCCGGGTAGTTGAATATCACCGGTGTATTTTGCTTTTCCGGTTACTTTTTCTTCTGCATCTCTGCGCTTAAAGGATTTACCCATAATCTTAAATTCAGATGGCTTTTTAACTTTTACATCCTCTTTAACGCTTCGCTCAATTCGTTTGCCTTTAGTTAACCGCCCGTATGAAATCCGTTTGCTCTTGTTTCGTTTGTCGTAAACAAAACCGTTCCGGGTAGCTAAGTATTTTTCAGGAATTTTAAAATGATCCGAAGCCAGTTGAATCAGCACACGTCTTCCTTCTGCTCCAGCTTTCCGAAGCGGGGGACCGAAAAATCGTGTACTCATAGATCCGAATGTTCCCATATCCCAGGGACAAAGATCGGTATCGCCCATTACTATACTTACCGCATCAAGCGAAACATCCAGTTCATCGGCAAGCATTTGCGGAAGCGATGTAATAACACCTTGTCCCATTTCTATTTTCCCGGTGTAGCAGGTAACTCTGCCGTCTTCCCCGATTCTTAAAAACGCATTAAAATCTTTCGGCAATCTCTGGAAACTTCTTCCGGTTCTTTCTTGAGCAAAGACAGAAACATCCCATAAACTAAAAAGAATGAAAATTCCGCTTCCGGCAACTTTCAAAAAACCACGTCTATCCATTTCAAAATCGGAGGGCACACCTTTAAAATTTAATTCTTCAAAATTATCTTCCTTCATCTTAGAGGCCTCCCTTCATTTCTTTAGCAGCAGACTGAATCGCTTTTACAATCCGGTTATACGCACTGCACCGGCATAAGTTATCTTCCATTCCGTCAATTATATCAGAATAGGAAGGTTTTGGATTTTTTTGTAGAAATGAATATGCATTTAATATCATTCCCGGTGTGCAGTATCCGCATTGCAATGCATCATGTTCCATAAAAGATTTTTGCAGCGGATGAAGTTTGCCGTTTACAGACAAACCTTCGATAGTAACTACTTCCTTGTCTTTTACTTCTTTCATAGATATCTGGCATGATCTTGTTGCTTCGCGGTCGACAAGAACCGTGCAAGCACCGCAAAGACTTTCACCGCATCCGTATTTTGTTCCGGTTAATTTCAAATCCGTACGTAAAACCCATAAAAGCACCCTATCGGAATCGACGGATATTTTTACGGGTTTCCCGTTAAGTTTGAATTGAATTTCTTCGGTCATGGCGGGCTCCTTCCCTGTTTCAGAAATAGTAATAGCAAAATTGAAGCTTGTGAGCAACTTCCCCTTCTTCAAAGCATTATATGCGGAAATTTAATTAGAAATTTAATTATGTGCTACATTTTTATGAGGATTATTTAAAATATAAAAAAGTCTTTCGCCCTTTTCATCAAATATTTTATGATGTAATTTTAATCCGAGCTTTTCGAGTGCTTTTGTTGAAGGTAAATTATTAGGTCGTACAGTTGCAGCAATTTTATTTTGATCTAGAACGTTAAAACCGGTTTCAATTGCTTTATTTGCCATTTCGTTCGCATAACCTTTTCCCCATGCTGAAGAATTAAATCTAAAATAAAGATTGAGCATTTTCTCATTCTCAATTTCTTTAAACATGATTCTGCCGAAACCAATTACGTTTTCTGACTTTTCGATTTTTGAAACAGCCCAATAACCAAAATTATATTTATTCCAATGCTGAATCCATCTTTGAAGTCCTTTTCTACTTTCTTCAATTGATTTATCCGTTCCGGAAGGATTATAACGGTTGGTCTCAGGATTACTGTGAAATCTAAATACAGCATAAATATCATTTTCATTTGGCGCGCGAAGGATTAGCCGTTTAGTAGTTAAATTGTTTAAATTCATTTTTTATTTAATTCTTATCTCTTGAAACTCATCTTCTCACTCTGTCGAGTTCCTTTTTCAAAACAAATTCGGTATTGTATTTGGCTTTAACACCTTGCGATATTTTTTCGAACATTCACGGAGGAAGGCACCATGCACCCATAAGCATAAATAACGTTAAGACAGTATATTTAATGAAACGCAGTAAAGAACGGGCAAACTTACTTATTTTATAGTTAAAATTCATTTCAACTAATTTTAATCAGGTTATTTTTCTATCTTTTATTTAGAATAAATAAAACAACATGTTTACATAAGTCAAAAATATTAGCTAAAACTTGATAGGATTATTTTATAAAAATATTAAGAAGCGGAACTTGTTAATGAACAGTAACGCTGACTCTTATAATATCTTATTTCGCAGGGGCTCTAATATTTTTTAATTTTTTCCGATAATAAAATTGCATTTATGGATTTTTAATTAATACATTTTTACATAGATTATTTGTAAAGTTTTTTATTTAGCGGAATTTATAATTAAAGGATTATAAAGGGAGAAACAACATGCCGGTCTATGAATTCAAATGTAAGAAATGCAGCAAAATATTTTCTCTGCAATTGTTGATTTCAGATTATGACAAGAGAAAATCATTTTCGTGTCCTTATTGCAAAAGCAAGAGTGTAAAACGTATATTTACCGGTTTTACGGCTATAACATCAAAGAAAAGTTAAAGACAGAAAAGAATTTTATGATAATATAGAAGTATAGTTTTTCCGTATTTAGCTGAATTTGAAATATTAAATAATGTACTGAATATAAAAACAAATTTATTGATTGTTCCTTCGAAACTATTATTTTACAAATGTTGATTTTTAAATTCTTATATACCCAAATCATTAAGAACATATTATGTTCAATATGAAAAAACATTCCATCCAAAAGTTATCCCTTCTCATTTTTACGATTTTATTCGTCTCTTCTTTTGTTTATTCTCAGGATAGATCATTTCTTCCAAAGATAAAATCTGCGACAGGCAAAGAGAAAATAGATCTTATGAATGATTATGCGGCATCTTTCATAAGAAGAAACCCATCGGAGAGACTTCGGATTTCTAAAGATGCTTTGGCTGAAGCCCGAAAGATAAATTATAAAAAAGGAATAGCTTTTTCTTTTAAATAATTGCGGACTTAGTTATTACTATGTAAATAAATATTCTGATGCGCTTCTATACTTAAAAAAAGCATTTCCAATATTTGTCCAATTGAAAGATTCAGCGGCAATGGGAGGCGTTTATAATAATATTGCAAATGCTTTTCAAAAATGGGGGAAAATTGATAGCTCTATCCACTTTAATAAACTCGCCCTTGAAATAAGAAAAAAAATAAATTCCAAATCTGCAATGGCTACTTCTATTACAAATCTAGGACTTTTGGAATTGACAATGGGAAATTATTTAGAAGCTCTTCATTATTTCAAGCGTGCTCTTAATCTAAGGCAGGAAAGCGGAAGACCATTATCTATTGCAGGTTCATTGAATAATATAGGCACTTTATATTGGCACTGGGGAAAGTTGAGCAGCGCCCTAGAATATTACGAAAAATCATTAAAGCTTAGTATTTCTGAAGATTATACTCACGGTATTGTTATTGCCGAGTTAAATATCGGTTTAATCAATATTGATTTGGGTAATTTGGATTTTGCCGAAACTTACATTAAAAACGCAATTAGCGAGGCAGACAGCGCCCAGCTTAAAAAAGGAATTGCTAACGGATATTATTATCTGGCAATTCTAAATAATAAAAAAGGAAAGTGTAAATTATCGCTCAATTACATTAGTAAAAGTTTACCATATTTTAAAAACACAAACGATTACAATGCTCTCTCAAAATTATATACATTAAAAGCAAAAAATTTTATCACTCTAAAGGATAATGAAGAAGCAAAATCATCATTAAAAGCCGCATTTGACTTTTCTAAAAAAGTTGAAGACGAATCTTTGCAGGCATCCGTAATGCAAGTTATGGGTATGTTGGAATTAGTTAAAAACAACTTTCAAGCTGCCTTGATGCAAACTAAAGAAAGTTTAAGAATAAATAAGAAAAAGCATCAGCTGGAACAAATTGTACAGAACTATCTGCAGCTTGCTGATATACAAATGAAGATAGGAGATTATAAATCAGCTGCACTAAGTTTAACACAATATTCTTCTCACAAGGATAGTCTGTTCAATCAGAAACTCACCGGGAATATTGCTAACTGGCGGGTAAAGTATGAAACTGCAAAAAAAGAGAATCAAATATTAAAATTGAACAAAGAAAATGAGCTGCATCTTTCTGAAATATCAAGACAAAAAACATTAAGAAATTTATTTATAATTATTTCATTTCTGATTCTGCTGCTTCTGGTTATGCTTTTCTATTTCTCACGTCACTACAAAAGGATGAACAGAACAATAAACAAGAAAAACGGTTTACTTGATGATCTGAACCAGAAGCTTGAAGATCAAAATTCAAAACTAACAATTGCTAATAACTCTAAAAATAAATTGTTTTCTATTGTTGCACATGATCTTAAAGGTCCGTTTAACGGATTGATGGGGTTGACATCGATATTAGATGAAGAAATACAAAGCATGAGCGAAGAAGATATTAAAGTAATTGCTAAATCAATTAATACTTCTTCCAAAAGATTGTTTAAGCTAACCAAAAATTTGTTAGATTGGGCAATGATACAAACTGAAACTATAGAACCAAATCCTCAATCATTTGAAGTTAAAGATTTAATTAGGGAGTTTTTGGAAACTGTGAAGCCGGTTTCAGATGAAAAAGATATTATTCTGGAATCGGTAATTTCTGAAAGTACAAAAGTTTATTGCGATCCGCAAATATTAGATACCATTTTACGAAACCTTGTAAACAATGCTATTAAATTTACTCTAAAAGGCGGGCGCGTTAGTTTAATCATAAATGAAGATGATCATCATACTAAATTTAGTATTAAAGACAGCGGTGTTGGTATTGAGCCGGAAGAATTAAAACAAATTTTTAGTAAAAATAAATTTCTCTCAACAAATGGAACCGACGGTGAAAACGGTACCGGATTAGGCCTAAAAATTTGTAAAGAGTTGATTGAAATGAGCGGAGGAAAACTTGACGGCAGAAGCATTCCGGGCAAAGGAACCGAATTTTATTTTACTCTTCCTCAAAAAGCAAATGTGAATTAATTTTTCTTTTTATACCACAGTAATACAGAACTCTCTAACAAAAACGACCACCACACAAAACTCTACCATAAAAAGTTACTTATAAGCTCCTGCTAATAATTCTGAGATAATTTAAAGACAAATTATATTCATCACTGTTTACCAAGGAAATATCTTTATAATTAAATTTATTCAAACTTTATCATAAAAGTGATTGGATACATTCTGAAGTAGCTGATAAAAGTTGGCAGCAATTAAAAACAAATGGTTTATTGCATACATGTGCAGGTCAACATCTAACCGAACATATTTTATGAAACAATACTTTATCGAACGCGTCCCCGTTTCCTCTTCATCACTAATTCTATATTAAACTTTGCTCTCATTTCGTGCGATATCTTTTCAAACATACTTGGAGGAAGGCACCAAGCACCAAGAAGCATGAAAATCATTAAAATAGAATAACGTAAAAATCTTATTAATGCTTTAAATAATTTGTTAACTCTCAAACATGTATTCATAACTTCTATCCATGATCATACAAATAATAAAGTTGTATGATATAAATACTGAATTTAATATTATTATTTGAACTTATATACACAATCCTTATACCTTTATAACCGTATACCCAAACTTCTTACTTCGTAGGTTTCCAAATAAACTTTCCATCATGATTAATATATCCCCATTTATCATTAATTTTTACCAATGCCAATCCTTTGTAAAATGCGTTAGCTTCATCAAAGCGGGGTTTTATAATGATTTTACCATCGGTATTAATATAGCCCATTTTATCGCCTATTTTTAATACGGCTAATCCCTCCACAAATTTAGAGACAACATCATATTTGGGTTGAATTACAAATTGACCCGATGAATTTATGAATCCCCATTTACCTGATTTTTTTACGAGCGCAAGATTACCGGAAAATGAACGTGCATCCTCATAAGAAGAGGGTATGACCATTTTTCCGGTAGTGTCAATAAAACCCCATTTGTCATTAATTTTTACCGGGGCAAGGCCCATAGAAAAATATCCAACCAACTGAAATTGAGGCTTAATTACAACATCACCTTTTTTATTTATAAAACCTTCCTTTGCTGCGATAGTAACATTAGCTAAATTTTCATGAAAATTTCCGGCACGGTCAAAATGAGGCGGGATAACAACTTTTCCTTTTCTATTAATATATCCATAGGTCTCACCGACAGGAATAAATAAGAATCTTTTTGTGGCTGCGACTACAGCAAGTCCTTCCGAAAAATTATTTGCCTCATCGAAATTGGGCTTTATAACTTCCTTATACGCAGTATCAATATATCCCCATTTGGAATTTCCGAAAGCCTCACCAATATATTTTACAGCGGCAAGTCCCTCATGAAAGACATTCCCGTTTACATATTCCGAAATTTTGTGATAAATACCTTGCCTGTTAATGTAGCCCCATTGGTCCTGTGCATAAGATCCGTCAGCCAATTTTGATATTAATTGTACACGCGCACGCCTGTCAAAAAAAATTGTAGCTTGGTCGTATTTTGGTTGAATAACAATTTTGCCGGAACTATTTATAAAACCGTATTTATTGTTTATGACTACCGGAAATAAGGTCGATTGCCCGAAGCAAAAAGGAGTCAATATTAAAAAGAAAAATATTCCGCATATGATTGTGAATAGACGTTTCATAAAATAATTTTCCCATCAGGTTATGTTAAGAGTGTACAAAATTATGTCCTTCACATTAAAAAAACTAAATATTATATCCAATACCAAAACGGAATGTATTATATTCAAAACATATATTGTTTCAAAAATGAACGGTGTTAAAAATAAATTATAATAAAAACCGTTGCAGTAATTCATTTCTATATCCGTCCCTGCTTGCTCTTCTTTATTTGAGAAGTTTTATATGTAAAATTAATTGTAGCGTATTTATTATCTAATATCTAATTTAATTCTACATTTATGGATTATAACCCATTGATTGCTATATAGGGAAATTATTGGTGATCACTTCTATGATTCTATCTATTTATTCGACATAAACTAAAACTCGTCATAAGTTCTTTGGAAATGATTTTTTTGTCTTTTCTTCACCTAAACTTTTTATATTATCTTAATAATCATCGCCTCACTCCAAAAAAATTATTTTGAAAATTTAATTCTTAGTAACTAAAACCCAATCAACCAGCATTTTAGCTTGATTATTTTTTATCATGTTCACCGTTGATTCAGGTAAACCGAAATACGGAGAATTTATTCCGCTTGTTTTTTCCGGGTATGCACCGCCCAGAGCAAGATTAAGAATTAAAAATTTCGGATTATCAAAAGCCCACTTTCCGTAATGCTCTACCATTGCTCGTGTAACCCGGTAAAATAACTTGCCGTCTATTTTGAAAATCAAATACTCTTTCGTCCAGTCAACAGAATAAACATGCCAATGAGTAACATCGTTATTAGCATTAAAATAAACTTTATTTACCAAAGGAGTTTCTCCAAAATAACCTGGTCCGTGCATAGCACAACTAACCCAATCACTTTCTCCAACATTTTCCATAACATCGATCTCGCCGGTTGCCGGCCAGCGGCCTGTTCCGAGGATCCAGAATGCCGGCCAGAATCCGCTGCCTGCCGGAAGTTTTATCCTTGCAGAAACATTACCGTAAGCAAATTCATATTTACCGCGAGTATTTATTCTACCGGAGGTAAAATCAAAATTTTTATCTTGCTGTGTTTTAAAACCGTGGCGATATCGCGGCTGGATTATAAGAGCTCCGTCTTTAGCTCCTTCGGCATCTTTTCCGTGTGCAATATAAATATTGGATGACGAATCAACATAAGCCTGCTGCTCATTGTTAACAACTCTCCCTGTTATTACAACGTTCCATTTTGTTCGGTCTAATGATTTCCCTGAAAAATTATCGAAAAATAAAGTGTCGCCTTTTACTAATTGCGTTTTGCTTACTTGCGCTTCTAATGAATCTCCTTCTAATAATATGAAAGTAGAGCATAAAATTAAGATAGTAAATACAGCCGTTAAAATTTTTTTCATTATTATTCCCCCGATTTTAATTTTTTTAACAAAAATATTGTTTAAATAATTATCTTGAAGAAACTAAAACTAATTTACATATTCTTTTACGTCCATTCCTTAATAGGCGTAGTTGATTTTACTATGTGCATTCCGGCATCGGCAAATTTTTTGAATGCGGCATCGGCTTCATCCGTGTAATCGATTACGCCGGGAATTACAACCGGTGATGTACAATCTTCTAACAAGTAAACTTTATTAGTAAGATATTTTTGACGCCTCAATAAATCATTTAACAAATCTTCAATCGTCCATGCTACACAATGACTCTTTGCTTCGCCCGCAATTATTACCATATCAAATTGCAGAAGCTTATTGATTAAGTTTTCATTCTTATTTGCAATTGATTTTTCTTCCAGACCTTGTTTCACTTCAGGCCCGAAGACAGAGTAATGTTCGGTTAAAGGATTATTTCCTTTTACTTGAATTTTAGGCTGAGCGTATCTTGCAATACTGTGAAAGAAAATTGCTTCTTCAAGAGAAGAGACAAGCGCATGCCCTATTCCGCCTAACATGGCATGATACGGCCAGATGGTAAGATTATATTTACCAGATCTTTTTAACTGCTTTGCATAATGCAGTAGATATTCTTTAGAATATTTTTCATCTATTCCCAAATCTGCACATACTGCCGGGTTCATTTTCCATTTACCGTTCTCCACATCTTCAACCGAAACTAATGTGTAAGGTTCGGGATGTTTTCCTTCATTATTTATTAAAAAGATTGAATGAAATATTTGCATTGGAAGATGAGTGTCCATTGTTGGAATTATTTCGGTGATACTGCCAAGGTTGTGGTAAATAAAATTACATAATCGCTTTACATCTTCCACGGCACCATTCCCGGATCTGCCGGATGCAAATAATTCAAAGTCGGGATTACAAAATGTATTCTGCATATCAACAATGAGTAATCCTATTTTAAATTTATCGTTTGCCGATGCATTTATGTTATGTTTCTTAGCCCAGTCTCTTGCCTCCGCAGCTCTCTTTTCATAATCAACTTTCCAAACGCTGCCGGCTTTATTTTCATCAAAATGCGAAGGTAAAGGTAATTCTTTTAAATCCATTTTTTACTCCTAAAAGCCAATACTGTGGAAAAGGAATTTTAACTCTTTATTTTAATCAATTTATAATTAGATATATAAAATTGCAAAGACAATCAATTGCATTAGAATCCTTATGTCATAAATCATATTAAAATGTGGAGAGTTTTAAGAAAAAAAGTTATTTTAAAAAATAAAAATACATTAAAGATATCTCACATTATATTCATATACCTTTATACTTTTTCGTGTCATTCTTTGATACATGTTACAACTCTTTGACTTTATCATGCTTAATTTGTAATTAGTTTACTATAAAGGAGTTAAGTTTACAATTCATTATAATTTTACTCAAATTATCTTTTAATAGTGAATTTTGTATTCATGTCAACTTGTTAAATCGACTTATAAGAACCACAGAGAAAATATTTAAAATATGAACGGTGAAAGAAAGGACAGAAAATTATGGCGGGAGTAATTCAAAAATCAATTGAAGAATTATCAATTAATACCATACGAACTTTATCAATGGACGCTGTGCAAAAGGCTAATTCCGGTCATCCCGGAACTCCGATGGCTCTGGCGCCTGCAGCATATGTTTTGTGGAATAAATATTTAAAACATAATCCTAAAAATCCGAAATGGTTTAACCGCGACCGGTTTATATTATCGAACGGGCATGCTTCTATGCTGCTTTATTCTTTATTATATCTTACCGGTTACGATGTTTCACTGGACGACTTGAAAAATTTCAGGCAGTGGGACAGCATAACGCCGGGGCATCCCGAGTACGGGTTGACTCCCGGAGTGGAAACTACAACCGGTCCGCTGGGACAGGGTATAATGAACGCAGTTGGAATGGCAATGGCGGAAAGACATCTTGCCGCATTATTTAATAAAGACGGATATGATATTGTAGATCACTTTACTTATGTATTCTGTGGTGACGGTGATTTTATGGAAGGTGCATCAAACGAAGCGGCTTCTCTTGCCGGTCATTTGGAACTGGGAAAATTAATCTATATTTACGATGATAATCATATAAGCATCGAAGGAAATACGAAACTAAGTTATTCCGATGATGTTGCCGCACGATTTAAAGGATATAACTGGCATGTTCAAAATGTCGGCGATCATGCAAATAATCTTGAGGCTCTATCCGGTGCTATCGAGAATGCAAAAAAAGAAAACAATAAACCTTCGCTTATAATTGTAAGATCACATATCGGTTACGGAGCGCCGCACCTACAGGACACATCGGAGGCTCACGGTTCCCCGTTAGGCGAAGAAGAAATAAAATTAACCAAGAAATTTTACGGCTGGCCCGAAGATAAACAGTTTTATGTTCCCGAAGAAGTATTGAACCATATGCATGAAGCTGCTGATCGCGGAAAGAAGTTCGAAGACGAATGGAATGAATTATATTCATCTTATAAGAAAGAATATCCTGAATTAGCAGAAAAATTTGAAGCATCATTAAAAGGTGAATTACCGGATGGATGGGATGCGGATATAAAAGAATTTAAACAATCCGATGGTCCTATGGCAACTAGAAACGCCGGTGGAACCGTTATAAATGCATTTGCAGATAAAGTCCCCTGGTTCATGGGCGGAAGCGGAGATTTATCCCCTTCAACAAAAACATTAATTAAAAGCTCGGGCTATTTCGAAAAAGGAAGTTATCAAAACAGAAATATTGCCTGGGGAGTACGAGAGCATAATATGTGCTCGGCAGCCAACGGGCTGGCGCTGCACGGAGGCATCAGACCTTTTGCTGCAACGTTTTTTATTTTTACCGATTATGCACGCCCGGCGATTCGTTTAACTTCTTTAATGGAATTGCCGGTTATTTATGTAATGACGCATGACTCAATCGGTGTGGGAGAAGACGGTCCGACTCATCAACCGGTAGAGCAGCTTGCTTCACTGAGAGCCGTACCGAATCTTTACATAATTCGTCCAGCCGATGCAAACGAAACAGCATATGCATGGCGTGCGGCGATGAACCGGGAAAAAGGTCCCACAATGCTGGTATTATCACGGCAGAAGTTGCCCATTTTCGACCGCACCAAAACCGGACCGGCGGAAGGTGTTCTGAAAGGCGCTTACATATTATCGAAAGAAAAAGGCGATAAGCCCGATGTAATTTTAATTGCAAGCGGTTCGGAAGTTCAACTGATTTTAGAGGCTCAAGAAAAACTAACAGTTGAAGGTGTTGATGCGAGAGTTGTCAGCATGCCTAGCTGGAAATTATTTAAAGATCAATCTGAAAATTACATTAACGAAGTTTTGCCGCCGGATGTGGAAGCAAGATTAGCCGTAGAAGCCGCTTCATCTTTCGGATGGTGTGAGTGGGTCGGCAGAAAAGGTGATGTAATCGGAATAGACAAATTCGGAGCAAGCGCACCTGCAAATGAAATATTTAAGCATTATGGGTTTACCGTAGAAAATATAACATTGAGAGCAAAAAAGCTTTTGAATAAATAGTTATATTGCATTTACTTTTTTTCAAGATTATCTAGTGAATTTATTCTATAAAAATTTACCGGTGCCGGGAGGTATCGGTTTATAAATATGTATTCGAAGGAGATGAAAAATGAGCACATTAATTAAGTTATTGGATTATGGTCAAAGTTACTGGCTGGATAATTTAACCCGGCATAAAATAAAAGGAGGCGAGCTTAAGAAGAGAGTAACAAAGCAGGGATTGCGCGGTATAACTTCGAACCCGGCTATCTTTAATAAAGCAATTTCTAACAGTTCCGATTACGACAGTCAGATTAAACAGCTAGTTAAACAGGAATTAGGTGTACATGAGATTTACGAAGAGTTAACCATAAAAGACGTACAGGATGCCTGCGACGTATTGCGAAGTGTGTATGATGAATCGGACGGCGTTGATGGTTTTATAAGTCTTGAAGTATCACCGTACCTTGCCCGCGATACCGAAGGTACAATGGAAGAAGCAAGAAGACTATATTCAAAAGTGAATCGCCCAAATGTTTACATAAAAATTCCGGGGACGGATGAAGGAGTTCCGGCTATTGAGCAAATGCTTTATGAAGGCATCAATATAAATGTAACTCTTCTGTTTTCCATACAGAGTTATGAAGCTGTGGCAAAAGCCTACATTAATGCTCTGAAAAGAAGAGCAGCGGAAGGAAAATCTATTAAAAAAGTTCGTTCCGTTGCAAGTTTCTTTTTAAGCAGAATCGATGTACTTACGGATGAAATTTTAAGTCATTATATAGTACCCGGTAAAACAGATGGCGATGCGGTAAGACCCGAAGAATTGTACGGCAAGGCTGCAATTGCAAGTGCTAAACTTGCCTATCGAAGTTTCAAAAAAATATTCAGCGGTAAAAGATGGCAGAATCTTGTTCAGCAGGGAGCGAAAGTACAACGACCGTTATGGGCAAGCACAAGTACTAAAGATCCGCTATACCGGGATGTACGTTATGTTGAAACTCTTATTGGACCCGATACTGTAAACACTTTACCGGACAGCACGATTGATGCATTTGCAGATCATGGAATTCTTGAAGAAAATACAATAGAAAAAGATGTAAAGGAAGCCGCGAAGGTTTTCGATGATTTAAGAAAACTAGGTATTGATATTGATTTTATAACACGACAATTAGTTAACGAGGGCATTCAAAAATTCATTTCGCCGTATGACAATTTAATGAGATCACTCAGCCGGAAGCGCGCTGAATTCATGAAGGATAAAGAATCCTCCCAGACTCTAAACTACGGAAGTTTCGGTTCGGAGGTTAAGGAAGCTCTCGGTTCGCTGAGTCAAAAACAATACGGACGCAGATTGTTTGCCAAAGATCCTTTCCTCTGGAAATCCGATCCCGACCAGGTAAAAGAAATTCGAATCCGGATGGATTGGCTTGACAGCATGGAGCACTTTTTATCCGAATCTGATGATATAAATAATTTTGTAAAGGAAGTAAAAGCCGCCAAATATAAACATGTTGTTCTGCTTGGAATGGGCGGAAGCAGTTTATGTCCAGAAGTTGCAAGGGAAACATTCGGTTCAAAAAACGGTTACCCGGGATTAATTGTTCTCGACAATACCGATCCCGAAGCTGTAAAAGATGTTGAAAAGAGAATCGATGTAACAAAAACTTTATTCATTGTTTCCAGTAAATCCGGCACAACTACCGAGACCTTAAGTTTCTATAAATATTTTTACAACTTGACCGAAGAAGCTGTAGGCGTTAATGCAGGACATCATTTTGCAGCAATTACCGATCCCGAAACAAATCTTGTTAAAGAAGCGGAAAAGAAAAACTTCCGGAAAATTTTTAAAAATCCAATCGGATTCGGCGGAAGATATTCTGCACTTTCATTTTTCGGTCTGGTTCCGATGGCGTTAATAGGAATAGATATCAAAAAGATATTGCAAAATGCACATCAAATGCAGCTGGGATGCGGACCGTTTGTTCCGTCCGAAGCTAATCCAGCAGTAAATCTCGGAACATTGTTGGGAATCGCCCAAAAAACCGGAAGAGATAAAGTGACTTTTGTTCTGTCAAAATCAATAAGCGCATTCGGATACTGGGTCGAACAATTAATTGCCGAAAGCACCGGGAAAGAAGGAACCGGTTTGATTCCGGTTGAAAGCGAAGATCTGGGTAAACCGGATGTTTACGGAAATGATCGTGTGTTTGTTTATATGCATACATCCGCAGAAAAAGAAACTACAATAGAAAGAAAGTTAACCGCTCTCGAAAAAGCCGGGAATCCGACAGTTCGAATCGAAATAAAAGATAAATTAGCACTCGGTGCGGAATTCCTAAGATGGGAAATTGCAACCGCAACCGCAGGTAAGATTATCGGCATAAACGCATTCGATCAGCCAAACGTAGAAGCGGCTAAAAAGAATACATCAAAAATATTGAACGAATGGAAACAGAACGGGTCGTTAAACGAAGGTGAACCTTTATATACTAAAGATGAATTAACCCTTTATGTTGATCCGGATTCAAAATGGCTTTTCGAAAAGCCTAAAAGATCATTCAGCGATTTTCTGAATGCTTTTGTTAAACTGGATAATTCACCCGATTATTTTGCACTGCTTGCTTATTTCCTGGAAACACCGGGAAGGAATAAAACACTGCAGTCGATTAGAATGAAAATCCGGAACAACAGGAAATCGGCTACGACGTTGGGTTACGGTCCGAGATATTTACACTCGACCGGACAATTACACAAAGGCGGTCCGAACACGGGATTGTTTATAATTCTTACTGCGGATTCAGAAAAAGATTTGCCTATTGCCGGTGAGGAATACGGATTTAAAACACTGCATCGCTCCAAAGCACTCGGTGATTTCCGGTCTCTTAATGAAAAAGACAGAAGAGTAATAAGAATTAATCTCGGAAGTAACATAGAGCAGGGATTGAAAAAACTCGAACAGATGATAAAATAAATATTATGCACATCACAGTTCATTTGAGAACCTGTGTGAAAATTCAAAACGTGTGAATATTTTTTACTAATAATTTTAAATAGCCTCGGCATTTATGCTGGGGTAAAAATGTTTCGACAATTTGCGGGCTTTAGCCCCATAGGTATATTATTGTAATACTTTCAAAGGTTTCTTTTTAAGAATCGTTGTCCTCTTTGTTAGTACAAAGATCTTTAATTATAAACGAAAATTTAAATGAATGTAGAATCAGTAGACGTAGATAAAGTCGGGATGTCCAAAGCAAGGCCGCCTGATCCATGTATAGTTGTGATATTCGGGGCTACCGGAGATTTAACGCAACGGGAGTTAGTTCCCGCATTATATTCTCTTAGCTGTAAAAACCTTCTTCCGCCCAACTTTGCAATTATTGGATTTGCCCGTCGCGATTGGGACGATTATAAGTTCCGGCGTGAGATGAAAGATGCAGTTAGAGCAGGTGCAGAATGTTCCGACGACCAATGGAAGAAATTTTCGAAACATATATATTTTGTACGCGGGAATTTCGACGATGATGCTGGTGATTCCTACACTGATTTGAAGAATAAAATAAACGAACTTAAGGAAGAGTTCAAGATTGCTGATAATGTATTATTTCATTTAGCCACACCGCCGGCTGCATACAGCAGTATAATCCAACGATTGGGAGAGGCAAACCTAGCAAAGAGTAATTCTGGATGGCGCAGGGTAATAATTGAGAAACCATTCGGGCGGAATGAGCAATCAGCAAGGGAATTGGATGAGCATATTAACTCTGTGTTTTCCGAAGATCAGATCTTCCGTGTGGATCATTATCTTGGTAAGGAAACTGTTCAGAATATGCTTGTATTCCGTTTTGCAAATCCTGGATTTGAGCCGGTATGGAATAGAGATTATATCGATAACGTCCAAATAACCGTGGCTGAGGAACTGGGAATCGGAACGCGTGGAAACTTTTATGAAAAGACGGGAATTTTACGCGACATGGTTCAAAACCACCTGCTCCAATTACTATGCATGGCAGCAATAGAACCGCCTGTCAATTTTGATGCGGATTCGTTGAGGACCGAAACTATAAAAGTACTTAAATCAATTTGCAAAATTGATATACAGAATGACTGCATACTAGGGCAATATGGTACCGGGCAAAATAATCATGAAATTGTTGCGGGTTACCGGGAAGAAAAAAATGTCGATAAAGAATCCGTTACTCCCACATTTGCGGCAATAAAATTAACGCTCGATAACTGGCGCTGGGCAGGCGTTCCTTTTTACTTGCGTACAGGGAAAAGAATGCACGAAAAGTTGACAGAAGTGACTATTCAATTTAAGGCAACTCCGCATTTAATGTTTCCGGTTAATAAAGAAGAAGGACTGAAGAGAAATATTTTAACGTTTAGACTACAGCCCGACGAAGGAATAATTTATACTTTTATGGCAAAACAACCGGGTGCCGAACTTAAACTCCGGCCCGTGAATCTTGAGTTTCAATACGATACAACATTCGGAATTAAAGAACCGCCAAGTGCTTATCAATGGCTTTTGTTCGATGCAATGAAAGGTGATCAAATTTTGTTTCCTCGGGCGGATTGGATTTATAAAGCCTGGTCAATTATTGATCCGGTCATAAAACGGTGGGAGTCTAAACCATGGATTAATGTTCCTAACTATGAAGCAGGCACCTGGGGTCCTTATGCTGCAGAAGAGCTATTAAGAAATGAAGGACATGAGTGGAACGCGTGAATTATTAAAAGATTATGAAAATAATGTGTATTGGCGTTGACCTTAAATTGTTTTATTTCATAATTCAATAGTACATGAAGTTAAAGCAAAAAAATAAAGTATAAGAAAAATATTCGAATATATTTTTTCGGATAAATCAAAATTGAGAATTATAAAAATGGAGAAAATAAATTATGGCAAATGAAGAATTTGATATAGGAATGATAGGACTCGGCGTAATGGGTCGTAACTTCGCCCTTAACATGGCAGATCATAATTTTGCAGTAGTCGGCTTTGACAAAGATGAAACAAAAGTAGAAGCATTACAGAAAGAAGGCGAGGATAAAAAAGTTAAAGGCTCAAAATCATTAGTTGAATTTTTTGAAGGATTGAAAATCCCAAGAGTTGTTATGATGCTCGTCCCTGCAGGTAAACCTGTTAATGCGGTTATCAAAGATGTGCTGCCGCATCTGGAAGAAGGCGATATAATTATCGACGGAGGCAATTCACATTTTACTGATACGGAAAAACGGGAGAAGAGGCTTTCCAAAAAAGGAATTCATTTTATGGGAATCGGAATTTCCGGCGGTGAAGAAGGAGCACGAAGAGGTCCCAGTATGATGCCGGGCGGTACGGAAGATGCTTACGCAAGAGTTAAACCTATTTTCGAAGCTGCAGCCGCTAACGTGAACGGCGAACCTTGTGTTACTTATTTGGGACCAAGATCAGCAGGTCATTATGTTAAAATGGTTCACAATGGAATTGAATACGGACTAATGCAATTAATTTCCGAGACTTATGATATAATGAAACGTGGGCTTGGATTATATAATGCGGAATTAGCTGATATTTACGGGAAATGGAATCGGGGAAAGGTTCAGTCTTTTTTGATTGAGATTACCTCACATATTTTCAAGCAAAAAGATGATAAAACAGGAAAGGATTTAATCGATGTAATCCTTGATGCCGCAAAACAAAAAGGTACGGGGCAATGGACATCGCAGGATTCGATGGAGTTAAAAATTCCTATTCCCGTTGTAGACATTGCTGTTAGTATGCGCGATTTGTCTGCATTCAGAGAGGAGAGAGTATCGGCATCAAAAATTCTTTCGGGACCAATTTTTCAATTTGAAGATTCAAAAAGTGAATTTATTAATAAGTTAGAAAATGCTTTCTTCTTTGCAATGGTTACCACTTACGCTCAGGGTATGGTGCTCCTAAAGAAAGCTTCGGAAGAGTATAAATATAATCTTAAACTGCAGGAGGTTGCAAAAATCTGGCGCGGAGGCTGTATTATTAGAGCCGGTTTGCTAGAAGACATTCGAAAAGCTTTCGATGATCTTCCGGATTTACCGAATCTGCTTGTTGATCCAACATTCTCAAGATATTTGATCGATAATCAAAGTGATATGAGAGATGTAATTACCGCTGCGGTTAAAATGGGAATCCCGGTACCGGGGCTTTCTGCCTCGTTATCTTATTACGATGAATACAGAAGCAAAAAAATGCCCGCTAATTTAATTCAAGCACAGCGTGACTTTTTCGGTTCGCACACTTATGAACGTATTGACGAAGAAGGAATTTTTCATACACAATGGAATCAAGATTAAGGAGATATAATGCAATCAGCCAGAAAACCCGATCCTTCGATTATTGTAATTTTCGGAGCAGGCGGAGATCTTGCATGGAGAAAATTAATTCCTGCAATTTATAATTTATATCTCGATCAATGGATGCCGGATAAATTTGCGGTTGTAGGATTGGACATAAAAGATTTTTCGCATGATCAATTAAGAAAGAGACTGCTGGACGGAATTAATAAATTCTCCAGGAGCGGAAAAGCAAAAAGCGAAAAATGGAAGAAGTTTGCATCGTCTATTTTTTACCAGAAAGCGGATTTCACTGATACCGCCACTTACAAAAAATTAGGTGATCAAATAACAAAATTTGAAAAAGAATGGGGAGAGAAATCAAACCGGATCTTTTACATGGCAATTCCGCCCCGCTTCATCGAATCAATTGCAAAGCATTTGGGAAAAGCAAAATTAACCACCGATAAACTGCGTTCCAGGATTGTTGTTGAAAAACCGTTCGGTCATGATCTTGAAAGCGCTAATGCCTTAAATATAACATTGGGCAACATCTTTAATGAATGCCAGATTTATCGTATCGATCATTACCTCGGAAAAGAAACAGTCCAGAATATAATGGCTTTTCGTTTTGCTAATGCTTTATTTGAACCAATATGGAATAGAAACTACATAGATCATGTTCAGATAACCGTTGCAGAAGAAGTGGGAGTGGAGCACAGGGGCAGCTATTATGATCATGCCGGTGCAATGCGAGATATGATTCAGAATCATCTGCTTCAGTTATTATGTTTAATTGCTATGGAGCCGCCGGTCTCTTTCAACGCGGATGAGGTTCGAAACAAAAAAGTTGATGTACTTCATGCGCTCAGAAAATTCACCACGGAAGAAGTACATGAATTTTCAGTACGCGGTCAATACGGTGCCGGATGGATGCAGGGGAAAAAAGTCAAAAGCTATCACGATGAGCAGGGCGTTGATCCCGAGTCCGGCACAGAAACATTTGCCGCGGTTAAATTTTTTGTTGATAATTGGAGATGGCAGAACGTACCTTTTTATGTCCGAACAGGTAAAAGGTTGCCGGAAAAATCATCTGTTATTACAATTCAATTTCGTCCAGTTCCGCATCGATCATTCCCGGCAGAATCCATCGAAAATTGGCAGCCGAATCGTTTGATATTAAGCATTCAACCTTTGAAAGGAATGAGATTAAGATTTCAGGCAAAGCAGCCAGGGCTAAAGATGATTCTTAAACCGGTGGATATGACATTTAATTATAATGAAGAATATACATCACAACCTCCGGAAGCATATGAAACATTATTGTTGGATGTTATGCTCGGTGATGCAACCCTGTTTATGCGTGCCGATCAGGTTGAGGCTGCCTGGAATGTGTTAATGCCGATTTTAAATATTTGGGAATCAACTCCGCCGCTTGATTTCCCTAATTATGATTCAGGCACCTGGGGTCCCGAAGATGCGGAAGCATTAATCGCCAGGGATGGTCATAACTGGGTTATGCAGCCCTTGAAAGGAAACGGAGAGAAAGATTGAATGTAATCCTAATTATATCAAATAAATGTTTTTAGTTAACATTTATAGTTTTATGAATTAAAAATTGAGACTTACTTTCAGATTTGAAAATTTTATAAAAATTAAAATTTAAAGCAAAATAAATTTAGTATTAACTGTAATAAAGTGAGTCTCAATTTTTTAAATTAATATCCTATCTCTTCTGATCTTTTCATTTTATCCAATCCTATTTCGGAAATTATATCAGCGTAATTTATTAATTTAATATTATTTTGATTTATCACTTTTAAAAACTTCGGATTCAACAACGCATTTAATTCAGCTTGACGGTGTTTACTCATATCTTTTAATCCGAATGAGTTCAAATCTACAAGCGCTTGCATTTCAGGATTATCTTTACCAATATGACATACAAGTAAATTTACTTTTCCCGCTTCAAGAGAATCCAGCGTATTGTACAAACTATCGGCTTTGTGTTCAATAGGTTTTGAATACATACTATTTAAATCTTCTTCTCCGAAATACCTGGAAATTCCTAAATGAAATTCTTCAGCTAAGCTCTCAACAATCTTTCTGTATTCGGGTTTATCCACAGCGGTTCCCATATGATAATCGATATACTTTATATTTAAACCGGAATGAACTGCTCTTTCAACCTGGGCACGCAGCTCCTTTTCAATCTCATCAAGTCTAGGATTATTTGCATAAAAAGCAGCCCTTGATGGGAAGAAATATCCAACACTGTCTACTAAACTCGGTACAGCTTCTTTTCCCAATACAGGCCCCCACCTGTAATTTTTCCATTCAGCATTTAAAACTAAATGTATTCCAGCCGTTATTTGAGGATTCTTTTTAATTATTTCTACTCCTTCCTGGTACCAGGGACAAGTAAACATAATTGAAGCTGAGATAGGTATTTTTAATTTTATTAATTCTTCCAGTGCCTGATTTACCGAATGATTCATTCCTATATCATCGCAACGTATTAATAAGATTTTTTGCGTTTTGTTATTTTGCGGAAATGCTATTATAGTCCCTAAGAAATAAATGATAAGTAGTGCAATTATTTTTATCATCTTAAATCTCCCCCTGCATATTTTATAATATAACTTGTATCAACCAGGTGATGAAGAGAACTGAAATTTTATTTTAACTTGTTTAAAATACAAGAAAAAAGGCAAAAAAAGATGAGGAGGTAATTATGTGGCAAGGATGGTTCACATTAATCGGCGGAATATGGTTAATTTTAGATTATTTCTTTCCAACATTTCAATCATCATTCAATTTGATGATTGTCGGAGTAGCTTTAATGGTCTTGGGAATTTGGGCTGCTTATAAAACATGGCACGGATTTATGATTGGTTCGCTCGGACTTTGGGTACTCGGAAGCGGTATTTCAAGTTACCTGGAATTACCGGTAAACTTTTTATTAACGGGTTTGAGTATAGCGGCTATCGGTTTACTTCTGGCAACTTTAAATTACAGGAAAAAACATCCGCTCATTCCGCATTAAATTTTATTTGATCTGGTGTCTTTAAATGTAACGAACTGTTTTATATTCCGGAAAAATTTCACACAAAAAAATAGGGACGGAAATTAACCGTCCCTATCATTTAAAAATATATCATCAGTATTTTTTTAATTTAAACTAAAAAATCACTCACAACATGATTTTTAGTTTTTCGTTTTTGTTTATCTACCAAATCCTGTAATCTTCTGCGAGCGGTTTCAAATGTATCTCTGATAACTACCGGTAATGAGTCACTCATATCACCTTCGCCCGGTTCATGCTTTACAACAAGTTCTTTACTTTTGGGTATTCTTAAATCTATTCTAAGCCTGTAAGGATTTCCTTTCTTAATATTTGATTGGGTCATTTCCAGTGCTACATGGCAGCTGATAATTCTATCACAAATACGTTCAAGCTTTTGAACTTTTTCTCTGATTAGTGAATCAATTGATTCGGTTTTTTTGACGTCGCGATAAGAAATATCTAATGGGACTAACATATTGTTTACCTCCCTAACTTGGTACTTGAGTAGCTGTTATTTTTTAAAACAGCGTTAATTAATCATGTAGCTTCTTGTTCCTTTTCCTCCTCCTTTTTTGTTGAACCGTTATTTTTATGAGTTGATATTTTCTCCAAAAGCCAGTCTACTTCCTTGTTATCCAGAGTTTCATTTTCGAGCAGTGCTTCAGCAAGTGCATCTAATTTGGTCCTGTTTTGTTTTAATAAATTAATTGCTTTTTGCTCCATCTCTTTAACAATTCTCTGAATCTCCTCATCTATTATTTGAGCAGTATGTTCGCTGAAGTCCTTTTGCTGTGCCATTTCTCTTCCTAAAAAGACATGCTCTTCACCATGCCGGAACATCACCGGGCCAATTTTATCGCTCATTCCCCACTGGCAAACCATGTGACGCGCAATTTTTGTTACCTGTTTCAAATCACTTGCTGCACCGTTGGTTATCTCGCTGAATACTATTTCTTCAGAAGCTCTTCCCCCGAGCGTAACACAAATTCTATCAAGCAAATAATTACGCGGATAATTATATCTATCGGATTCGGGAATTTGTTCGGTAACTCCCAGCGCTCTGCCGCGTGGTATGATGGTAACTTTTTGCAGCGGATCGGTTCCCGGCAGAAGCTTTGCAATTAAAGCATGTCCGGCTTCATGATATGCAATCACTTTTTTCTCCCCGTCGCTTATCTTTTCCTCCCGTTCATCGCCGAGTAAAATTTTATCTCTTGCTTCATCAAAATCTTCAGGTTCAACTTTATTCTTTTTCTTTCTGCCAGCCAGTAATGCAGCTTCATTTACAAGGTTTTTCAAATCCGCCCCGGAAAAACTAACTGTTCTTGCAGCAAGATTTTCAAGATTTATATTACCGGCAAGAGGCACCTTTTTTGTATGAATTTCCAGTATTTTCTGACGCGCTTTCTTTTGAGGTAATTCCAGGGTTACCTGTCTATCGAAACGCCCCGGTCTGGTAAGTGCAGTATCGAGAACATCGGGTCGGTTTGTTGCTGCCATTACAACCACGGATTGGTTAGCTTCGAACCCGTCCATTTCGGAAAGTATCTGATTTAATGTTTGTTCCCTCTCATCATGTCCTCCGCCAAGACCTGCACCGCGGGCTCTTCCAACAGAATCAATTTCATCAATGAATATTACAGCGGGCGCTTCCTTCTTAGCGGTTTCGAATAAATCCCTGACACGGGAGGCACCTACACCGACAAACATTTCAATAAATTCCGAACCGCTTATACTGTAAAATGTAACTTCGGCTTCACCCGCCGTAGCGCGTGCTAAGAGTGTTTTCCCGGTACCCGGCGGTCCTACCAAAAGTATTCCCTTCGGAATTTCGGCACCCAGCGCTGTAAACTTTCCCGGTTCGCGTAAAAAGTCTATTATCTCTCTTAAATCTTTTTTAGCATGTTCTAATCCGGCTACATCCTCAAAGGTAGTTTTTGTCATTTCACTTTTGAATTTCTTCGCTTTGGATTTTCCTATCCCGAACAATCCGCCCATCATTCCGCTGCCCATTTGTCCCTGCATCTTTTTACGGGCATAAATGAAATAACCTAAAATCAATAACCAGGGCAGGCCCATAATCAACAAATAAGTTATCCATGAATCATTTTGTACTTCGGCATGTACTACTACGTTATTTGTGTCAAGAATGGTCGACAGTTCCGGATCATTATAAGAAGGTATTGTTGTAGAGAATGCGGTAAAATATGTGGTGTCTTTTGATGACTTAGGCACATAAACGTATTTATCTTTAAATACTCCTTTTATACCCTGACCCTGTATTGTAATTTCCTTTACGTTATTTGCCTTTACTTGATTTTTAAATTTAGTATAAGAAAAGTTTATAGAATTTTTACTTCCGAAAAAATTAAAGTAATAGCTGAATACAAAATATAGTAATAAAAATCCTAACAGATATTTCCACAATGAATTACCCTGCATAGGAGGTCTATTGCTCAGTTGATTGTCATCAGGTCGCTTATTAAAGCCATCCATTTCATATTACCTAAAGTATTGTTCTTTTAAATTAAGACGTATCTATTCTCGATTTGTTTGTGATCTACTCGTATGAATAAAGAAATATGCTTCAAAAATCAAACTAAATGCCGGGTGTTGATAGCATAATCACAATTTTCCCCTTTGAAATTTAATAAATGGTTTTATTATAAGATGGCTGCCGCATGTGCAGATAAGATTTAAATATAATCTTTTGTTTATCTATCTTTAAGATAAAATATTTTTAACCATAATCAATCGAAAAAGGAAATTAGATTGCACGACGAATTGAGTTTTTGATTTTTCTTTATCAATAGTCGGGAGGATAACTCTTTATACTATAAAAAAATTAAAGTGAAAGGCTGCTTCTTTTAGAGTAATTATTTTTTGTTATGAACATCATCAAAATAACTATTTCATGCTCTGAGCAAAACAGAAGTTTATGATATGATTTACTATTTTACATTACAATTATTTAGCAAAAGGTGAACTTATGCCTGAATCAAATGCTTTGAATAATTTTCCTCAAAACACGCAAAAGTTTTTAAAAAGACTTTCGCGTAATAATAGTAGGAAATGGTTTGAAGAGCACCGGGACGAATATGTTTCCGAATTTCTTGAACCGGCGATGCACTTTGTTGTTGAAATGGGAGAAAAGCTTTCCGTAATTGTACCCGGTATAGCTGCAGTGCCCAAAATAGATAAATCAATTTTTAGACTGCACAGGGATGTAAGATTCAGTAAAGACAAATCTCCGTATAAAACGAATCTGGGAATTTATCTGTGGGAAGGTAAAAGGAAAATGAACAGCCCGGGATTCTATTTTCATATAGATACGAAAGGATTTTTTATAGGCAGCGGTATGTACATGTTTTCTAAAGAAAATCTTAAGAAGTATCGTGATGCCGTAGCTGATTCTTCTTCCGGAAAAGAATTATTAAACGCTGTGAAGAAAGTTGAAAAAAAAGGTGATTATCAATGGGGAGGAAAAAAGTATAAAAGAATTCCGAAGGACTATGATCCGGATTCAAAATATGCCGGGTATCTTTTACACGACAGTCTATATGTATACACAGAGAGTAAAGATATAGATGCATTAATAAAAAACGAGCCAATTGAATATTCGTTTGAAATATTTAAAAATATGCTGCCGGTTCACAGGTGGCTTGTCAAATATGTTAGTTAATTACAAACATGAACTTGGAGAATGAATGAGTAAAATTGAATTATCTCAGGTTAATCCTGAATCAAAAGAAGCGCTTGAACTTACTAAACTATTATTTGAAGATCTTGAATTCAGCCGTGTTAAAGGAACTGTTGAAGATTTCTTAAAAGAAAATTCCGGACTGAACATCTTTATTATAGGATTGACAAAAAAAGGTGAATCTGTAGCTTCAGGCGCTTTAAAGCATCATGATGAAGATACGGTTGTAATCAAAAGAATGTATGTAGTTAAGGAATACAGAGGTGAAGGACTTGCAAAGCAAATTTTATTTGAATTGGAAAGACTTGCTAAAGAGATGGGATATAAAAGAATTGTCTTACAAACTGGCATTCAACAACCGGAGGCGGTTAATTTGTACAAGCAAAATAAGTATAAATTAATTGACTGTTTCGGCAAGCACGCCGGTGACCCGGAAAGTGTGTGCTTCCAGAAAATAATTGAAGAAAACGGGTAAGGCGATAATTAATCTTTTATACAAATGATTCTGCATGAATAGTTATTTTGATTAACTCAGTGCTGCCGGAACCGATAATTTTAACGGTTGGATTCACCCAAAAATAAAAGAATGTTATCATTTTCATAACTCCGTAAAAAGTTGTGAAGTTGTACCTTCCCCGAAGGGGATAGATATATTAGCAAAGGGCATCGCCCTATGGATAAATATCAACAAAAAATCATTACTCCAACGGGGTTATATAATTATATCGTATTCAATTATTTTACTCTTTCAGAGTAATGAATGTTTAGGAAATCGAGAAACCGGGACGTCGTCCCGGGCTAAATTATACTTCCCCATTCGGGGAAAAGATTTTTTAGATAACGAATAATAAATATGTTTCATGTTATTCATGAGGTAAGTTCTAATTCTATTTTGTATTAGAACGATTTGTTTCGGAGTAAAGTAAACAGTCATATAAAAGAATAATCCAAAAATCCGGTTAAAATTATTCTAACCTCTTGTTTTTAATGGGAATTTATGTTTTAACTGCCTGATAAGAAAATCCGTGTTCAGGAATCACACCTTAAAATCTCTTGATATTTTATTGACCGGCTGAAACGGATTATTCCATATTTAACATAAGAAAAAATTAGGTAATTCTGTTTTTTATCCGTAAATTTATAGTTACGGTAATAGACCGCTTTTTTTTATATTATTTTTAGAGGTTCTTAAGTGAGTACTAAATTATTTGTAGGTTCTCTCCCTTGGTCGATAGACGATCAAACATTACAATCAACATTTGAAGCACACGGTAAAGTTGTTTCTGCTAAAATTATTAAAGACCGCGATACCGGTAGATCAAGAGGCTTCGGCTTTGTTGAAATGGAGGATGCTACTGATGCAAAGAATGCTATCAATGCATTAAACGATTCGGAATTAGAAGGAAGAAATATCGTAGTTAACGAAGCAAAACCGCGCTACTAAAAAGATATTTTTTATTGTTTTCTGAGAAGGCGTTTTCTGAACGCCTTTTTTATTTTAAATTTGCAGTTAACTTTGCGTTACAAGATTAAATTGAGAGTAATACAATTCTGCAGCAGCTAATCAAAAGAACAAACAATATTATTCACTTCGTGTAAATACCATTTTAACCGGTTCTTAAAGAATCGCTTTGCGGCTTTACCCGCAGCAGTTTCAAATTAAACCATGATTTTTGTTACTGAAAATTGATTCCGGGTTGGATATAAACAATATTACATAGTATTTTATATTCTAATATTTGAGGAATATATGGGAACAGATTTAAATCTTGCGGTATTAATTGACGGGGATAATATTCCTTCTGCTTATGTAAAAGAAATGCTGGAGGAAATTGCCAAATACGGAAACCCTACAATCAAAAGAATATATGCGGATTGGACAAAGCCCACCCTCTCAAAATGGAAAAATGTACTTCTGCAAAATGCTATTGTCCCGATTCAGCAGTACGGGTATACTGTGGGGAAAAATGCAACCGATTCGGCAATGATTATCGACGCGATGGATATTTTATATTCCGAAAAAGTTAACGGCTTCTGCCTTGTTTCCAGCGACAGCGATTTTACACGCCTGGCAACCCGTTTAAGAGAAGCCGGAATGAAAGTTTTCGGTATCGGGGAAAAGAAAACCCCCGAACCCTTTATTGCTGCTTGTGATAAATTCATCTACATAGAAATTCTTAAAAATAAGTCCATCGAATTTCCCGACGGTGAGGACTCTGAGACTGTTAAAGATAAATCCTCTAAGAAAAGTGAAGTTGATAAAATAACACCCGGTATTATTAAATTGATTTCATCAACTATATCAGACCTTGCAGATGAAGACGGCTGGGCTTTTTTGGGAGATGTGGGAAATCTTCTGCAGAAAAAACAGCCTAATTTCGATTCAAGAAATTTCGGATTTCCAAAACTGACACTATTAATTAACTCAACCGGTAAATTTGATATCGAACAGAGAGAAAATCAAAAGGGAAGATTTAAACTTATCTATGTTCGGAATAAAAAATAGTGTGAGGATTAAGTTATTTGTGGGTCTCTCCTTTGGTTGGTTAATGACGAGGGATTAAAGCAAACAATTGAAAAACATGGTTTTGTTGTTTCTGCTAAAGTTATTTTGGAAAGCGGCACCAGCCGATCAAGAGGGTATGGATTTGTTGAAATAGAACATTCAGACGATGCATCCAAAGCTATAAGAGAATTGAACAATTCGGAAATTGATGGAAGAAATATTATAGTTAATGAAGTCAAAGGCCGCACCCAAATAGATATTATGTTATTAGTTCTGATGAGGATCGTTTTAAGACGCCTTCTTTAATTTAAATACCTTTATTACTATTAAATTAGTTATTTAATGAAGTTATATTAGGTTTACTAACAAACAGGTAACGGATTATTAAAAATTATCTTCGGGTTAGGTTACGAGTTTAAAAAAGATTTTATTTTTTCCAGTAGTTGAGACTTATTTCCAATCTCACATTCCCAAACAATTAAAAATCTATAACCAAGTTTTAATAATTCATTTTGATTTTTTTTATCACGTATAATAGTTTTTTCTAATTTTTGTATCCAATATTCTAAGAAGAGTATTAAACTCTTTCACTTTCGGTACAAAATTATGCAGAGAATTGCCTTGATACAAAAAAGATACTGATGATCAGCCAATTACGCTGCAGCGGCAGGGACATGGTATGCTTTGTCCCTGTCTGTTAAATTACTTCTTATAATACGCTAAAGCTTCCGGCATGTACTTTTTAAGATCAGCAATTCTTGTTTGATCTGAGGGGTGTGTGCTTAAAAATACCGGGGGTGAAGCGCCGGTTTTGTTTTGCGACATTCTTGTCCAGAAATCAATTGCGGTATTCGGATTGTAACCTGCCATCGCCATAAATATAATTCCAAGACGATCCGCTTCACTTTCCTGAGTCCTGCTGTATGGAAGAATCACACCGATTGTGGAGCCCAAACCATAAGCCGTCAAATACAGATTTTTTGTCTGTTCAGGTTCTTTCTGCAATGCAACGGATAAAGCCACGCCGCCCAATTGCTGTAATAAGCCTTGACTCATTCTTTCGGCACCGTGCTGTGCAACTGCATGAGCTATTTCGTGACCCATCACAACAGCTAAACCGATTTCATTTTGTGTTATAGGGAGTATTCCCGTGTAAACAACAACCTTACCTCCCGGCATGCACCAGGCATTTACTTCGGAGCTTTCAATTAAATTGAATTCCCAGGCATATCCATTGAGCTCTCCGGAAAGATTATTCTGTGCGAAATAAGTTTCAACTGCTTTTTGGATGTTCAATCCGACGCGCTTTACCATATTAGTGTTTGTGGCATCCGTGCTTAATTTATTCTCTTTCAGAAATTCACTGTACTGCTGAAAACTTAATGTATTTATTTCCGAAGCCGAGACTAAACTAAGTTGGGATCTTCCTGTAATCGGAACTGTGCTGCAGGAATAAACAATTAATGAAAGCAGAACAATTGGGATAAATATTTTTAATGCTTTCAATTTAAACCTCTTACCTGTGTATTTTTTAGTGATTTACATAAATATATGTATTTGCAGACAGTGCAACAATCAATCGAAGGGATGAAAAAGGATCTACATCTTTAGGAGTACCAGTCTCATTTTTAAGTTCAAACAGCCGCAATTTCAGCATGGACCAAGAAGCACAGTTGAATTGTATATTTTCAGATAAATTATCAAACCGGTTCGGCAATCCCGGCGGTACAAACATAAATACCGGGATGAAAGTTTTAGCAGCCGTATATTTTTGATTTCATAGAGACGCCTCGCATGCGTCTCTGCTAAATGAATCGAACCAAACTTTGAGTAATTATTCATAAAACGAAGGTGCATGCAGTAATCATTAGGTTTTGAATGAGTAAACCTCTGCTGCAAGTACTCCCCGGGCTTATCGTTCTCCGGGAAGTTATGGAAATATATCGGGTATAAAGGCGGCTCCGAACCCGGAGTTATGAATATGACCTACCTGCTTCAATCCGTTAAAGGCGAATGGTACACATTTTCTGCGGGGTGGAATAATACCCGTGCATCAGTAGATGAAAGTAAATTTGTCGGATTAGTCGGCGGCGCAATAAAATTAATAAATCAAACCGGCAGTAAATGATTTTTGCCGGACTGCAGTTGAAAGCGATTTTGTACAAGTATATTTATTAAAAATTGGAATAAAATATCAGCGATAGCTTTTAATCTATTATTTGTCCCATTGCAAATACTTAAATCATTATCACTTATACATTCTTAAAAGTATTCGTTAAATTTCTGTGAATTATTTTGTTATGCTAATACCTCCTATTATGAAAATAAATACTGGCACTATTAAAACATTGCAGGAAGGATTAATCATTTTGCTGTAAATAATTCTTTAGATAATCTTTTATAAGTTAAAACAATAACTTATTTTTATAATAACTTATCAGGGTCCTATTGGTATTATAATTTCAAAGGTGTATGAAAATGCTGTTATAGATAAATAGTTGATATTCTCATAATATTTATTTTCATTACTCCACTATAATTACCCATATTTGAATGCTATCTACGATTCAAAATATTGTGGGAAAACAAATACAAAAATTAAGAATTGGATCGATGTTAAACAGAAATTAAAACTCCTATGATGCTATTATTTGATTTATTCGTAGTTGTAATTTAAAATTTGATCGTCCTTTATCATCAATCTTGAATAATTGACATAAATGAATTATGGAACGTTCTTTTTACTCTGATCCAATTAACAACTTCTTAAAAATATCGATAGAAGAAATTCTAGGAAGGCTCACCCTAAATAATGAATTTCCTTTAGAGAAAACTCAAAGAGATGCTTGGGTAGAAGAAATAAAAATTCTTAAAAAAGTTTTATTGAATTATAAGGGGAACATTTATTTAGAATATTCTATTCCAAGAATGGGACAAAGAATCGATGCAATTCTTATTATCAAATCAATAATTTTCATTCTTGAATTTAAAATTGGTGAATTTGAATATACATCTTATGCAATAGATCAAGTAATGGATTACGCGTTAGATTTGAATAATTTTCATGAATCAAGTCACAATAATTTTATTGCTCCAATTTTGATTTCTTCTAACGCTAAGAATTCAATCTCTTTTGTTTCTTTTACACATCAAAACGATAAACTTTTACTCCCAATAAAAACAAATGCGGATATGCTCAATGAAGTAATAAAAAATGTACTATCAATCTGCAAAGGCAAATATATTGATCATGAACAATGGGAGTTAGGGAGGTATAATCCTACACCTACAATTATTGATGCCGCTATTGCCTTATATAATAATCATTCAGTGAGTGAAATTTCCCGTAGTGATGCAAGTGCTATTAATCTTAGTCAAACATCTGACAAACTTTCGGAGATAATAAAATATTCAAAGGACAAGTCACGAAAATCCATCTGTTTTGTAACAGGAGTCCCTGGAGCCGGTAAGACATTAGTCGGCCTTAATATAGCAACTACTCACTTTGATAAATCTAATGAACTTTATAGTGTATTTCTCTCTGGCAATGGACCTTTGGTAAAAATATTACGTGAAGCATTAGCACGTGATAAAGTGAAACGTGAAACAATAAAAGGGAGTAAAATTAAAAAAGGGGAAGCCTTAAGTGAAGTTAAGATGTTTATACAAAATGTTCACAATTTTCGCGATGAATGTTTGATAGATATTAAGTCTCCCCCTATTGAACATGTGGCTATATTTGATGAAGCTCAACGGGCATGGAATTTAGGACAAACTATAGATTTCATGCGAAGGAAAAAAAGGGTAGTAAATTTTAATCAGTCAGAACCAGAATTTCTTATTTCCTGTTTAGATCGCCATAAAGATTGGGCTGTAATTATATGTCTAGTTGGTGGGGGGCAAGAAATTAATACGGGTGAAGCTGGCATTCAAGAGTGGATGAATTCATTAGAACGAACATATAATAATTGGGATATTTATATTTCTCCAATGCTTACTGATAGTGAATACAATGCGAATAATATTTTAGAAATATTAAAATCCCGTAAAAATGTGAAATACATCGAAGCCTTACATCTTGCAGTTTCTATGCGTTCATTTCGGTCAGAAAATGTTTCTTTGCTTGTAAAACAAATTTTAGATATTAATATTGATAAAGCACGTAATACATATGCAAAAATAAAAGCTAAATATCCAATTGTTATAACACGTGACATAACTACTGCAAAAAAATGGTTAAAACATCAAGCACGAGGCTCTGAAAGATATGGTATTGTAGTCTCATCACAGGCAGAAAGATTAAAACCACAATGTATATTCGTAAAAGCACCAATAAATCCTATTCACTGGTTCCTTAATGACAAGGATGATATAAGATCATCTTACTATCTTGAAGACGTTGCAACTGAATTTCATGTACAAGGATTAGAGCTAGATTGGGTTTGTGTTACATGGGATGCAGATTTTCGTTATTCAAATAACGAATGGCAACATTGGTCGTTTCGTGGAAAACGTTGGCAGAGAATTCGAAAACCAGAAAGACAAAATTACCTCAAAAATGCTTATAGGGTTTTATTAACGCGTGCGCGACAAGGGATGGTAATAGTCGTACCAATGGGCGATGAAGATGATCATACTCGAAAACCAAGTTTTTATAATTCGACCTTTGAATACCTCAAAGGAATTGGATTAAAGGAAATATAGAATTCAAAATATTAAAACTTCATTTGGTTTTACAACAGAATATATGCAATTAACTAAAATAAAATTCTAGTTAAAAAGTCCAACAAAATCCTAACCATCCCTCCAATTTTCTTTTCCTAAAATTCTCCTTCCCAATCTCACAAATACTCCTTAACTTAAGAGTGTAAAATCTTGTTTTTGTAAAGTTAAAACAATAGAGATTTCTATGAAAAGAGGGGATCCATTCAAATATATTTTCTTATTCATTCTGCTTGCGGCTGCAGCAGTATATCCACAGGAAAGAAAGATAAACATAAAAGCGGAAGCTCCGGTAGTTTCCGGCGATTCGCTTGTTTACATCACCGGCAACACTGAAGCGATGGGCAACTGGAATTTTATGCGGGAGATGACAAGAGAACCTGACGGCTTTTGGAGTTATACTGCCCCGGCAAATGCAGGCGATACGCTGGAGTTCAAATTTACGCGCGGCAGCTGGAACAAAGAAGCTGTGGATTCAAGCGGAATGGAGTTTCCGAATTTTGTCGTTATAGTAAAAAACGACACAACACTTAAATATAAACTTCCCGGCTGGCGTGATAAAGTTCAGCAAAAAGTTATAATTACACCGGAGCGTTATTTAAACAAAGGCGCCCGCATCGATCTTGCAGAAGGATGGAAATACAAACCCGGTGACGATTCCGCTTGGGCAAAAAAGGGATATGATGACAGCGGCTGGAAAAGTATAAAACCGCGTTTGACCAACGAAGAACTTAAAAAAATAAAATGGACGGGAATTGGCTGGTTCAGGAATCATATTTATGTCGATACATCATTCAGCAGCAAACCGTTCGGTTTTTACTTTGTATGTACTGGTGCTGCGGAAATTTATCTTGACGGAAAGTTTTTATACGATTTCGGAAAAGCCAGCGCTTCAAAAGAAGATGAAGTAATCAGCCTGGACTATAAACCGAGATTTATTCAATTTGGGCCGGGCACAGATCACGTGCTTGCAGTGCGTTATTCAAATCATAATGCAGATGAACTTTCCGAAAGAAACATATATAGCGGATTCATTATAGAGATCAGGGATTTAAATACAGCAATAACTGATCACTCTGATAATGTGAGAAATATTTCAGTCCGGCAATTTCTCTTCTCTGCTTTTATTTTTGCTTTTGCAATTATGCATCTTTTGCTTTTCATTTTTTATCCTAAGGCGAAAGAAAATTTATTCTATTCAATTGCGATGTTTGCTTTTGCGCTGGTAATCTACACCGCGTCGCAGGGATATTTTACGGGATCAATTTTAAAAGCAATAAATAGCGCAACCATTAATTCAATTTCCGTACAGGCTTCAATGCTTTTCGGTTTGCTTACAATTTATGCAAGCTCTTATAAAAGAATGCCGCGCCAATACCTGGTATTTGTAATTGTTTCCATTTTGTTTGCTATTGAAACGATTTTTATACCTTCGATACACGGTGTAGCCGATTATTTCTTTTATGCGTATGCGGGAATTGTAATTATTGAAATGGTGCGTGTAGTTATTGTTTCTGCAAAAAGGAAAGACAAGATTGGCTGGAGCTGGGTTGTTGGTGCCGGATTTATTGTTGCATTGTTAGTAATTGCTTACCAGGTTTTAATTCTTACAAATATTATAACACATCCGCTGTTTGGCTTAAGAATTGTATATATGTACGGAATTGTAATACTGGCAGTTGCGGTTTCGATGAATCTTTCAAAAATGTATTCCGATACTAATAAAAACCTTGAAAGGCAATTAGTACAGGTTAAAGAGTTATCGGAATTAAAAATTGAACAGGAAAGAAAAGTAAAGGAAGATGAACTTTCAAGAAAAATTCTTGAAGCAGATAATAATAGAAAAACGAAAGAACTTGAAGAAGCACAAAACTTACAGATGTCAATGCTTCCGCTGTCCGTTCCAAAAATTCCCGGTCTGGAAATTTCTGTTTATATGAAGCCTGCTACTGAAGTCGGCGGGGATTATTACGATTTTAAATACAACCATAATGGTGAATTAATTATTGCAGTCGGTGATGCTACCGGTCACGGAATGAAAGCCGGAACTATGGTTGCTACAATTAAAGGACTTTTTACAGCGGAGAAGGTAGATTCTGATATTGTTTCTTTCCTGAATAGAAGTAATTCTGTCATAAGAGACATGCATCTCGGGAATATTTATATGGCAATGATGCTTGTGAAGATCAATAAGAATTCAGCGACAATAACCTCAGCAGGTATGCCGCCTTCACTAATCTACAGGGAAAACACAAAAAGCGTTGACGAAATCAGGCTGCAGGCTTTACCTCTTGGCGGAGCTGCAGATTTCAGGTACAAAAAGCAAGAAACGAATCTTAATAGCGGAGATACTTTATTGCTGATGTCTGATGGTTTTCCCGAGCTTTTTAATGAGCAGAAAGAAATTCTGGATTACCCGAAAGCAAAAGAAATTTTCGGAACGGTAGCCACGTTTTCCCCGGATGAAATTATTAATAAGTTGTGCGGCGAGGCCGAGAACTGGAGAGCAGATGCAAAGCAGGAGGATGATATTACTTTTGTTGTTGTGAAGGTGAAGTAAGAAGCGATTTCTGCAGCAGGTTCTTCGGTCGGTGAAAATCCTAATCATCCCGCCGAACCTTTTCACTTAAAAAATTCATCGCAAAGACGCCAGGGTTTAAATTTTTCTCTGCGTCTCCGTGCCTCTGCGGTGAAATTAAATACCCGTATAAAGTGAAATGATAACTTCGAGATTACATAAATAAAGCATCTGCTCAATTATTCTATCGTGCTAACTTTGCTACCTCGAAGATTACTATTACAGCACAATGGTTTTAAATTAAAATTAACTGCGGTATTTAAAGAAGTAGGATAAAATCCTAACCATTACAAAAAACTTTATTCAAAAAATACACATAAAAAAGCACGGCGTCCCCTCCTTGGAGGGGCGAGTAAAACTTAAAAATTAATTTCAAAAGAGACAAAGCAGCCTTCGAGGCAACATAATGTGCCGGATAATACAATCTCACAAATTTTAGTTTGTTGCAAAAAAAATGCTTGCCAAATAAATAATAATTAATTAATTTATTTTTTATAGAGAACATTAAAATCATACTCTATTTTACTACAGGATTTAACAACTGCGGATGTTGTTAATTCTATACTATCAAATGAGAATTTCTTTCCCTGTATGTTCAGCTTCCTTTTGCTGTGTGGATATACTTTAAATATAAGCGTATTAATATGTACCGCGGTCATATCGCATTAATTAATCAGAGAAACAAAACTAGCCGTTGTAAAAGAACACTTAATAATTCTTTATAATATACAGGTAATGTTATGAAACAATATTTACGATTAACTGCCTTTTGTACTTTGTTTGTTCTACTCTTTTATAATTCAATATTTTCCCAGCAGGATCCTCTCCACTGGACACACCCGATAAAGGTTCAGGCAAACGACGTTTACCTTCAGTGGCTGCAAAACGACGGCGGCACTGTTCACAGCTACCAGAAAATATATAACCTAAAGATGGACAGCCTTTACATTTTACCTGTCGACAGCCTTATATCCGTAAAGCCAAGGCATGAAGACACCAGAACCGGCGGCGGATCATATACAGATGCAGCCACCGGAAAATTTACCGTCAGTGTGCATGATGAAATAGTTTCAATCTGGAAGTCTCCGACGGGAATTGATATAATGCTGCCGGAGCTTGATACCACCAAAGGATTATGGACTAATACGGTACAGGACAGCATTACCGGAAATATTAAAGACGACCGGATTTATGTAAGGACTCTGGACATAAACGGAGACAGTCTGGATGAATATGTCGTGGCTTATTTAACTAGTGATGATTCGGTGCATTTTAATTTATATTCGGTAGATTCAACTCTGCATCCGGCTTTGCTTTCAAGCTATTGTGATGAAAAACTTTATAAGGCTATCGGCGGACAGTCCGTAAACTATTTTATCGAAACAGGAGATTTTAACGGTGATGGAACTGATGAACTGGCTTTATTTGCAGTGGAAGTTCCGCCTCCTGCTAACTCGGTTAGAGTTAAAGTTAAGCTGTATGATTTTTCAGGAGGAATGTTTGTACCCAAAGCGCAAACAAATGTTGATGTCCCGAGGTTATCAACAATAGAAGATTATACTATGGCTGCATCGTCAGGCCATTTTACATCCGATAATATGGATGAGCTTGCTTTTACCACAATAAGAAGTTCGGAAGGTCAATATTTTTCTTACAACTATATTCTCAAAAGCGACCAAAACTTAGATACGGTAATTACCGGTTCGAGATACAGAGTTACACCGATATCGTTTTCCCCTTCATTTGCAGATCTCAGCATGGCATCCGGCGATCTTAACGGCGACGGCAGGGATGAAATTGTTTTTGCAGATAATAATGCTTTTTATATTCTGGAACCTGATGATAATTTAAATTTGATTTTGAAAGGTAAGGGCGGTGTTGCTTCCGGCGGCTTAGACGATTATAAGCAAAGCAACAATTTTATAAAGATAAGCAGTGTAAATCAGGATACTACAAAAGATATCGTAATTGTTAAAAATTTTGTATATAATCAGTTCCAAAATGGTTTTTTTGTAGCTATGATAAAAGTAAACAATTCTCTCGATACACCAACTATCATCGGAAGACTTTTCGGGGACGAACCCAACGTGGTTGCTTATAAACCTTATTCAATCGCCGTCGGAAATTTTGATGGAGATAATTTTACTATCGGTCGACCGATGCATTATACAAAGAATAATGTTGTGCAGACATTAGTAGTTCTTAATGCGCCGCCTGTTCATTTTGATGTATTTAACGGACAAAGTTACGATATAAATCAATGTTATAACGGCGGGGTCTGCAATTCTTATTCAAATTATATTAAGACAAAATCTACTACGGTTGAAGTATCAACGCAGGTGCATCGGGATTGGGAAGTTTCGGCTGGCGTACATTTATCCGGGCAAGTGAATGCAGAACCGGCAGGCGTCGGAGCATCAATAAATTTTGATGCTTATTTTCTTCACAAATGGGGTCATCATTTCAATAAGGATTCAACGAGCAGTAAAACAACAACTGTGAGTGAACAAATAACAGCTGAGGAAGATGATGAAATTTACTCGACTCTTATTGATTATGATCTCTGGGAATATCCATTTTATTACGGCAATGAAAAATTTCCGCGGGAAACAATTATGACTTTTGTACCTCATAATATACGCGGGCAATGGTTTCCGAGTAAAAGTTATTATGCTCTATCTTATATCCCTAATCACGAAGTTGGAAATATACTTTCTTATTATCCTTATGATACCTTATCCAACAACCCGAATGTTTTACAGACTATAAAGGCGGACTACACTTCAGATGGTTATACACTACACGCTAGTGGTTGGAAGAATTGGGATCTTTATTTTGATAATTTTACTTCAACCGAGGCGGATACTACAATCGAAAATACAAACTCATGGGGCGTTTCTTTTGGTGTGGAGGTAACCGGCGATTTTGGACATACTAAGTATTCGACGCAAAAAACCTCGATATCGCGTCTAATCCACTTACAAACACATTTGGGAACTGTAGACATGGGAATAGGTGACGTAAAATATAAAGTAACTCCTTACGCATATTGGTCGAAAGACGATGCATTAGTTGTAAATTATGCGGTGCAGCCGGAACTTGCGCCCCAGGGATTTCCAAATACCTGGTGGCAGGATCATTACGGTTCTTATTCAGATCCTACTTTTATTCTGCCCTGGCTGCTTGATCCTGAAAAAGGTTTTGCTTTGGATGATCCGAATAAACGGTACGAAACTAATGATATTATTTTGCAGCCTACAAATCCTTCGCCCGGAGATACTTTAACAATTACAGCTCAGGTAAGAAATTTCAGCCTTATTGCAACACCAACACCTGTTACCGTGAGTTTTTATTTAGGAGATCCCGATTCCGGCGGCACACCTATTATTGGAGTTGAAGGTTCAAACACAGCCAGTACAGGCGAACCTATTCCCAGCCGTCTTGAAAAAAATGCTGTTTTGAAATGGGTTGTACCTGCAGGACTTCCGTCATACCCGAGAATATATGCAGTAATAGATCCGCAAAACACCATTACCGAAATACATGAAAACAACAACAAGGGATTTAATGTTTTGGGAAGAGAATCTGTAACAACCGGAATTAATCAGGCTAAAATTACTATTCCTAAGGAATATATTCTTGATCAGTCGTATCCAAATCCGTTTAATCCAACTGCTACTATCAGGTACTCCATTCCAAAGAGCAGCCGCGTAAGCTTAAAGGTTTACGATATTTTAGGAAGAGAGGTAAGTACTCTTGTTAATGGATATGAAAAAGCAGGTACTTATAACGTTGAGTTTAAAGGAAACAGGTATTCCAGCGGAGTGTATTTTTATCAAATACGTGCCGGTAGTTTTGTGCAGACGAAGAAGATGATTCTGCTTAAATAATTAATATTTAATAAAATTTTAAATTGGTTTGCCCGTCGGAATTAAATTTTCGGCGGGTAAGGTTTAAAATTTATTATAACAGTAAATCGTAATTTTAAGGATGCATATATTTGTCTCAATTGATTTCCGTTACAACTTGCTATTCCTGTTGCTTCATCATATTCACTTTTTAATTTTATCTGCATACCTTAAACCAAAACAAATAAATTTGGAGTAACAAAGATAGGAGGATGTATGAAACACATATTAATACTTTTATTTGGTTTGTTTATTGTAACAGGCTGTGCGCAAAAAAAGGAAACTAACCCCGCTAACCAGGGGCCCGCTATTGTGGCTAAAGAGGTTACATATTCGGCAGACGGAACAACGCTTAAAGGTTTCCTTGCATACGACAGCAGTAAGGTTGGAAAAAGACCTGGAGTAATCGTCGTACATGAATGGTGGGGATTAACTGATTATGCGAAAAAAAGAGCAAAGATGCTGGCAAAGCTCGGGTATGTTGCTTTTGCGGTCGATATGTACGGCAGCGGAGTAACAGTAGATAATCCAAAAGATGCCGGAAAACTTGCTGCTGCAGCAATGCACAGCATGGACACAGCCAGGGCAAGATTCGATGCCGGCGTTAACATACTAAAAGAGCAGCCGGAAACAGACACAAGCAAAATTGCCGCTATCGGCTATTGTTTCGGAGGAGGCGTTGTTCTTAATATGGCTCTCGCCGGAGATAACCTGAACGGAGTTGTAAGTTTCCATGGAGATTTGCCAACAGGCAAGGTTGCAAATCCTAAAGATGTAAAGGCAAAAGTTTTGGTTTGCACCGGCGGCGCAGATCCGTTTAATCCGGAGAAAAAAATTGATGCTTTTAAAGACGCAATGAACGCTGCAAAAGTAGATTATAAAATCCTCACTTACCCGGGAGCGGAGCACAGCTTTACAAATCCTGCCGCCGATAGTCTGGGTAAGAAATTCAATTTACCTATTGCTTATAATAAACAAGCTGATGAAAAAAGCTGGGCAGCTATGCAGAATTTCTTTGACCAAATATTCAAATAAGAGATTTCTAAAAAACTAACGCAGTGACAGCAGATTCTTGTAATCCCGGCGGCACAAACGTAAACACCGGTAAAGTGATTTTTGCATCGGTATATTTTTAATTTTGTAGAGACGCACCGCGTGCGTCTCATGCATGTTACAGATGTAATTATTATTCAATTTAATTATTTATTATTTATCGATATTCGGAATGATATCTTTTATTTTTTTGATTTTATAAAAGAGAGACGCATGCGATGCGTCTCTACAATAATAATGACATTATTTAAGAACAAATACAGAATAGAATCTGCACGGCTAAAGGATTGGGATTATTCAACTCCTTGGTGGTATTATGTAACTGTCTGTACAAAAAACATGAAATTGTGGTTTGGGGAAATAAAAAACGAAAACATGATTTTAAACTCAATAGGGAAAGTTATTGATGAAGAATGGAACTTGACTGGAAAGTTAAGAGAAAAAGTTGAGTTGGATTATTATCAAATAATGCCAAATCATTTTCACGGAATTATAATTATTGAAGGTGAAGAGATTAAAAACGTTATTACATCCAATATTACATCAGAGACGCACAGCGATGCGTCGCTACAAAAAACCATGAATAATTTATCATATATCATAAGTGGTTTCAAAGCTGCCTGCACTGGAAGAATTCATAGAATTGGATATAAAAAATTTTCTTGGCAATCCCGTTTTTACGACCATATAATTCGTAATGAAAAAGATCTCTTTCGCATTCGTAATTACATTCATAACAATCCACTCAAATGGGAACTTGATGAATATTACTGTAAAGATTAGTTGTGTGTAGAGACGCACCGCGTGCGTCTCCTGCAAGTATACATGTAATTATTATTCAAATTAATTATTTATCGATATTCGGAATGATATTTTTTATTTTATAAAAAAAGAGACGCATGCGATGCGTCTCTACAACTCTGGCACACCGGGTTAATTATTTTTTATTAAAAGTATCTTTGTAATACAATAAATATTTAAGGAATATTTTTAACCATTTCCAAAAATTGATTTCGATCGAATAATTTTACCGAATTGGTTGTTACATAACCCTGCGCATTCAACCCGAGCGAGAATGCTGTTGCTGCTTCGTCACTCGGTGCTTCGCCGAAAGATACATAATCATATTCCCCTAATGACGCATAAAATTCCTTAACTTTCCCGCCCATTTTTTCGAACGATTTGATCCCTTCCTCAATCCTTTGAGGAGCTTTTTTTATTTCCTTCCTTCCGAGCTCCGTCAACTTCATTAGAAGCATGTATGTTACCATAGTATCATCCCCCTTTTTATATTTTTGCCGGTGTGCCGGCAGTTATCGGTAATTGTAAGTTGGTTTAATTTTTAGGAAATATCAAGTACAATAAGAAAGCATAAAATTAACTTATCTTTTATCAGAAAGATTTTCTTTGTGGTTCTCGGTGACCTTTGCGTATCTTTATTAAAACAATTATACGGAGAAGATACAAAGAACCACAAAGGTTTATTAATATTTATTTGTTAATATGTCCAAACTTCCCCTCATTATTTCGAAGTAGTACTGTCGGGTACAAAATCCAGTATAATTGAATTCATGCAGAAACGTTTGCCGGTCGGCGGGGGACCGTCGTCGAATATATGTCCAAGATGCGCACCGCATCGCCCGCACAAGACTTCGGTACGAATCATCCCATGGGATATATCGCGTTTATAAATAACACTGTTAGGTCTTATTGTTTCAAAAAAGCTCGGCCAGCCGCACGTGCTTGCAAACCATGCGTTCGAACGAAACAAAGCGTTTCCACAGGCAGCACAGTAATATGTACCTTTCCCGGTTTGGTCTACGTATTTCCCCGTGTAGGGTCTCTCGGTAGCTTTTTCACGTGCCACTTCGTAAACATCATGAGGTAGAATTTTTTTCCAAACCGAGTCTGGAAGATCCAGTTTATTTGTGTCTGTCCTTGAATAATATGGATTATCCGGGTGTGTAGATTCTGCCATGGCTGCCTTCTCTCCTTTCTTAATTTCTGATTTATTTTGACAGCTTGCGGATATGAATGCAGTTGAAATAATTAATAATAATATCATTTTTTTCATAATAATTTCCCGTAATCATAAAAACACTGATAACATGAATTAGACAGGCAAACAGAGATCAGTGCCGTTGAACATATATTTATTTTAACATTTAATCCAGTTATTTGTTTCCGCACTTTTTACGATTGCATCTATTACTTTCATATTGTTTACCGCATCACTCAACGGAGTTGGAACTTCAGTATTTTCCAGAACAGCTCTCGAAAACATATCACCCTGCAATGTGTATTGATCAACCGGATCAAAAACTATTTCTTCATTTTTTCCATTAATAAAAAGCCATATCCGTGTTTGTTTATCGGGCGGAGTATTGACAGGAATCTCTACCTCAATGCGTCCATTTGTACCGAAAACATGTGCACGCTGGTAGGGCGTTAGTTGAGTAGAACAGGTAAAACTTGAACTGATCCCGGAAGAAAAATCCAGCATACCGGATGCCAGCCGGTCTACTTTCATCCCTGGGTCGATATCAGTTAATCCAACGACGCGCTCCGGTTCTTTATCCAGAATAAAACGGGGAAACGAAATACAATAGCAGCCGATGTCCATTAGTCCGCCCCCGCCGATGCCGGGTTTGTTGCGGATATTTTGCGGATCAACATTATAATAAGAAAAAAACGAATGTATCGTTTTTACTTCACCGACTGCACCTTCTTTCACAAGGGATTTAACTTTTTGCCACTGTGGATGAAAACGGTACATGAATGCTTCCATCACTTTTAATTCAGGATGTTCATCCGCAGCTTTTGCCAGCAATTCGGCTTCAGCAGCATTTAGTGCTATAGGTTTTTCACAAAGGACATGCTTCCCTGCTTCAATCGCTTTTATCGTCATCGGAACATGCAGATGATTGGGAAGCGGATTATAAACTGCGTCAATATCAGGATCGCTTAACAATTCTTCATAAGAACCGTATGCATTTGGTATGTTTAATTCATCCGCAGTTTCCTTAGCTTTATTTATATAACGGGAAGAAATTGCGGTAATATCACAATACTCTCCCTTCTGCATAGCGGGAATTACTTTTTTTACTCCTATTTTTGCGGTGCTCAATATTCCCCAGCGGACTTTTTTATTTGCCATTATTCCCTCGAATGATTACAAAAATATTTTGAACATTTATCTGCTTTCTTTAAAGATATAAAATAATGTCAAAAGTTTTGTCGAATTGATCAAAGAAATTCGAAAAACGGCATTAAAATTTTACAAGGTTATAATCTTTTGATATAAAGAGGTGATGCGGCAAAATAATTTTTAGTGAAACACGAGGGAATAAATGTCACCCAATTTTCAGCTAACTCCGGAAAGAGTTCAACAAATGAATCACTAGCTAAAAGTATTGATTTCGGAACAAGGATTAACGATTTAAGATTTTAGATGTGTTTGACAGCGCCGGATTTTCATTTCTTACATCACTAATGGGTATCCGTAAAAAAAAGAACATCATTGAGGATAGCATACATCCATATTTTTCCAACATCCTTTAATGATCTAATCGAACCAATTACTTAAAACATTATTTTTCGCCGGTCAACAAATAATTTTGCCGGCTATCCGATTTTTATGTGAGACTAATATTTTTATTTGATAAATTGAGTATTAACTACAAACAAATCTTAATATTATGCCTTCTTCCGTACAAATAATTCCCATTACCAAATTTTCATATCATAAAAAATTAATCAACTATTTTATAAATAAATCATTAGAGGTTTTATGAAAAAGATCGCTTTACTCTTTTCTTTACTGCTGCTTACTGCATTTGCCGGTAATTTATTTGCCCAGATTGATGCAAGAATGCTGCAGTATCCTGACGTATCGAAAACAAAAATTGTTTTTTCATACGGTGACAACCTTTGGATTGTATCCAAGGAAGGCGGAGTTGCAAATAAATTAACAACCCCCAAAGGAGTAGAAATTCTACCGCGTTTTTCACCTGACGGTTCACATATTGCATTCAGCGGAAATTATGAAGGGAACGTTGATATTTATGTTATTCCTTCCGAAGGTGGGATGCCTGTTAGAGTTACCCATCAGGGAATGGCGGACAAAATGGTTTGCTGGTATCCGGACGGAAAACACCTGCTTTATGCTTCATCAATGGAAAGCGGGAAACAAAGATTCGATCAATTTTATAAAGTTTCTCCCGATGGCGGGATGCCTGAAAAATTGGTTTTACCCTACGGTGAGTTTGCCTCAATTTCGCCGGACGGTAATTCGATTGCATATACTCCGCGTACACGTGTTTTCCGTACATGGAAACGATACCGCGGAGGCATGGCAACAGATATCTGGATCTACAATTTTGATAAAAATACCGCAGAAAATATAACCGATGAAGCTGCCAACGATGAATTTCCGATGTGGCATAACAACATTATTTATTACTTATCCGATCGCGGTCCAGCCGAAAGAGCCAATATCTGGTCATATAATTTGAGTACAAAAGAAAAAAAGCAAATTACCGATTTTAAAGATTTTGATATTCACTTCCCCGCAATGGGTCCCGGCGACATTGTATTCGAAGCTGGCGGAAAGCTTTATCTTTTAGATCTAAAAACAGATAAATATCATGAAGTAAAAGTGGAAGTTGTTACAGACGAACTCACGCTAATGCCTCATACGGAAAATGTTGAGAAAAAAATTCGGAATTATTTTCTCTCTCCGGACGGCAAGCGCGCATTATTTGAAGCCCGCGGTGATGTGTTTTCGGTTCCTGCTGAAGAAGGAAATATAGTTGATCTTACCAATTCATCCGGTTACGCCGAAAGATTTCCTGCATGGTCTCCAAACGGAAAATACGTTGCATACTGGAGTGATCGTTCGGGGGAATATGAATTGACGTTGAAGGACATGGAAAGTCCTGCAAAAGAAAAGAAATTGACTTCATACGGTCCCGGTTACAGGTATCAAATTTTTTGGTCGCCCGATAGTAAGAAGATGGCTTTCATAGATAAAGCAATGAACATATATATTTATAATATGGATAAAGATAAAACCGTAAAAGTAGATAAGGAATTATATGCTTATGAAGGCAACTTGGAGAACTTTACGGTTTCATGGTCATCGGACAGCAGGTGGGTTGCTTATGCAAAAGATCTGGACAACCTTCACAGCGCAATTTATATTTATGACACGAAGGATGAAAAAACTCACCCCGTAACAACAGGCTTCTATAGCGATGCACAGCCTGTTTTTGATCCCGGCGGTAAGTATTTATACTATTTTACTGACCGTAGTCTCAAACCATTGTACAGCGATATGCAAAATACATGGATATACGCAAATTCCACAAACCTGGCGGCGGTTACGCTTCAGTCCGGTGTCGCTTCACCTATTGCTCCTAAAAACGACACAGTTGCGGTAAAACAGGATGAAGAAAAGAAGAAAGATGATAAAGACGATTCAAAAGCAAAAAAGAAAAAAGAAGAAAAATCAAAAGAGATAAATATCGATTTTGCGAATATTGAGGCAAGATCGGTAGTTCTTCTGCCCGAGGCAGGCAACTATACAAACCTTGAAGCCGTAACGGGGAAAGTTGTTTATTTAAAACTTCCTAATACGGGCTCGGCGGATAAGAAAAAATCGATTGATTATTACGATTTAAAGAAACGTGAGCAAAAAACAATAGCCGGCGGTGTTGATAATTATACTATTTCCGCGGACGGCAAAAAAATGATGATTGCTAAATCCGGTTCTTATTATGTAGTAGATGTTGCACCCGAGCAAAAACTGGAAAAGAAAGTGCCGGTCTCCGAATTGGAAATGACAATCAATCCGCGCGCGGAATGGCATCAAATATTTAATGATGTCTGGCGTTTTGAACGTGATTTCTTTTACGATCCGAATATGCACGGCGTAAATTGGGAAAAGATGCGGGAACGCTACGGTAAACTGATTGACTATGCCGTAACCCGATCGGATGTAAATTATATTTTGGGAGAACTAATCGGTGAAATGAGTTCTTCACATACTTACAGAGGCGGCGGTGATATAGAGACACCTGAAAAAAGAGCCGTGGGTTATTTGGGAATCGATTGGGAACTTTCCAACGGCGCTTACAGAATTAAAAAGATTATCAAAGCTGCACCCTGGGATATTGAAAACAGATCACCGCTGGATCAGCCAGGGATAAATGTAAAAGAAGGTGATTATATTTTGGCGGTTAACGGTGTTCCTATTGATGTAACAAAAGATCCGTGGGCTGCGTTTCAAGGTCTTGCAAATAAAACGGTTGAGTTGACCTTAAACAGCAAACCAACTATGGATGGTGCAAGAAATATTATAGTTAAAACTATGTCGAATGAAACAAGATTAAGAAACCTCGCATGGATTGAAGCAAATAGAAAAACGGTTGAAAAACAAACAGACGGAAAGATAGGTTATATTTATGTCCCCGACACCGGTATCCACGGGCAGGATGAGCTGCTCCGGGAATTTTTAGCCCAGGTTGATAAGCAGGGATTAATAGTAGATGAACGATTCAATAACGGCGGACAGATTCCCGATAGATTTATTGAATTATTAAACCGGAAACCCCTGGCATTCTTTGCGGTTCGCGACGGAAAAAATTGGCAATGGCCCCAATTTGCAGTCTCCGGTCCTAAGGTTATGCTGATTAACGGCTGGAGCGGTTCGGGCGGCGATGCATTCCCTGATTTCTTCAGAAAAGCTGGATTAGGAAAACTAATCGGTGAAAGAACCTGGGGCGGATTAATTGGTATCTCAGGCGCTCCGTCATTGGTTGACGGCGGGTTTATAACCGTCCCCACATTCAGGCAATATAATCCCGACGGAACATGGTTCGCGGAAGGACACGGTGTTGATCCCGATATAAAAGTGGTTGATGATCCGGCACAAATGGTAAAAGGAATCGATCCTCAATTAGAAAAAGCCATCGATGTAGTAATGCAGGAATTAAAGACCAATCCGCCTGTTAATCCAAAACAGCCTCCGTATCAAAAAAGATAGATCATTTCAGGGCGGAGTTTTGCTTCGCCCTGTTTCATATTTTTCATAAATAAATTTTATTAGCGCTACGGATTAAAGCATATGATTGAAATAAAAAACATTACCAAAAAATTTCCTACTACAACGGCACTCGACGGAATAAATCTAAAAATAAAAGATAGAGATTTTTTCGGACTGCTGGGTCCAAACGGTGCAGGCAAATCCACACTTATGAATCTTCTTATAGGTTATCTCGATTCCGACGCGGGTGAAATTAATATTGATAACGAAAAAGTGAAAAAAAATAATCTGAACATTCGAAAAAAGATCGGGTTTGTTCCGCAGTCAATAGCATTGTACGATGATATTTCCGCTCTTGAAAACCTGGAAATATTCGGCTCGTTTTACGGTATAAAGAAAAACTTATTGAGAGCAGTAATAGCAGAAAATCTTCAAAGAGTTCAATTATATGAGAGACGGAAAGAAAAAGTAAAAAATTTTTCCGGCGGAATGAAAAGACGACTGAACATTGCGGCAAGTCTGCTTCATGATCCGCAAATACTGCTTTGTGATGAGCCCACGGTTGGAGTGGATCCTCAATCACGCAACGCTATTTTCGATTATCTTATTAAATTAAATGAAGCCGGGAAAACAATAGTTTATACTACTCACTACATGGAAGAAGCGGAAAGACTCTGCAATAATATTGCAATTATCGATGCGGGTAGCATAATTGCCGAAGGAACACTTGAACGGCTGCTGGAAAAGCTTCCTTACGAGCAGACTATCTTGATTAACAAAAATCATAATACCGAAAATAAACTGGATTTATTAAAATCATTCGGCACTCTTCTTAACGAACAGGAAAGATATGAGTTAAAACCTGATAATAATTTTAAGCTTTCCAATTTTTTCAAAATTATTGAAGAAAATGAAATCAGCTATAATTCGGTTGATATACGTAAACCATCACTGGAAGCTTTATTCCTTCATTTAACCGGCAGGAGGCTTAGAGATTGAGAACCATAATAAGTCTTATAAAAAAAGATTACAAATTGTTTTTCCACGACAAACCGGCGATGAGTCTCACCTTTCTCGTACCTATAGTTTTAATTTATATTTTCGGATCGATATTCGGCGGTTCCGGAAACAGTCCCAAAGGAATTAATATTGCATTTATAAACAACAGCAATTCAAAAATTGCAAAGAAATTGGAGACGGTGCTGGATACAACACAGGCATTTAAGCTGATCAGACAATACATCGACGAAGAAGGAAAAATTGTTAAGTTCGATACCAACTCTGTTAAAGATTACGTTAAAAAGGGTAATGCTTCCGCTGCATTGGTGATTCCTGAAGATGCGTTCACGGATACTTCAACAGGATTTAAGCTGAAATTTTATTATGATCCGAAAAACGAAATCGAGATGCAGACAATAGAGGGCTTAATGCAGCAGACGATCATGTCGCAAATGCCTAATATTTTTCTTGCAAGCATGCAGCATAGGGCTGAAACTACTTTGGGTAAAAACAAAGGCATGAGCTTTAACCGGAAAATCGCTTCAATTGTCAGCGAGTACTACGATGTGGATACTTCGCAAATATCAAAATGGACTAATTTCAGTTTCCTCGATTCAACAATGAGCGATACTGCGTCCGCACAGACTAACTTTTTTAAAAATATTCTTGAGCTGGATAAAGTACAATTGGTTGGAAAAGATATTAATAACCCGGGAGCAACAAGGAGTGTAGGCGGCTGGGCGATGATGTTCCTTTTGTTCACGATAACCGCTTCTTCCACTTCGTTGTTCGATGAAAACAAAAGCGGCGTTGTGGTGAGAATACTTTCCGCACCAGTTTCCAGAGTTCAGATTTTATGGGGAAAATACTTATATAATATTTCCCTGGGTTGTATTCAGCTTGGAATATTATTTTTTGCCGGTTATATGTTTTTCAACATAGATATTTTTTCTAATCTTTTTAATTTAATTTTAATTATTATTGCATCTGCGGCAGCGAGTACTGCATTTGGGATGCTGCTGGCGGCATTTAGTAAAACATCCGCTCAGGCAAACGGACTCGGAACATTTTTAATCTTGACTATGAGTGCAATAGGGGGAGCGTGGTTTCCTACCTTCATACTGCCTCATTTTATACAAGTCCTAAGTAAAGGAACAATTGTCTATTGGTCGATTGAGGGGTTTTTAGCAGTACTTTGGCGAAACGCAACAACAATCGAAATACTTCCGTACATCGGAATTTTATTGGGAATATCAACCATAGTGAATTTCGTAAGTGTTTTACAGTTTAAGAAAGGGAATGTGTTTTAATACGAGGGTATAATTTTCATTGCAATTTTTAATTAGTACGAGATTGAATAAATAAAAATTGTTTATCTTTAATGATAAAATTCAGTACAATATTAATCCGGATGCGGTATGAAAAAATTTGATATAAAATTTGTCGTAACTTCTATTTTCTTAATCCTTTTTTCTTTCCATACAATTCAAGCGCAAACAATAAAACTGAAGCTAATTGAAACAAGCGATGTACACGGTTCCCTTTTCCCTTACGATTTTAAAAATGCAAAAGATATAAACACTTCGCTGGCACAAATATATACTTACGTAAAGGAACAAAGGTCTAAAAAAGATCAGTCTGTAGTGCTGATGGACGATGGGGATATTCTGCAGGGACAGCCTGTGGTTTACTATTATAATTTTGAAAAAACCAACGTTCCGCATATTTGCGCTCAGGTAATGGACTATATGCAATATGATGTCGGTACAGTCGGTAATCACGATATTGAACCGGGACACCCGGTGTACGATAAGATTAAAAATGAATTCAATTTCCCCTGGCTTGCGGCAAATGCGGTGAATACTAAAACCGGTAAACCTTACTTCAAACCTTACACAATTATTCATAAAAGCGGAATTAAAATAGCGGTGTTGGGAATGGTAACCCCTGCGATTCCGGAATGGCTGCCGAAAACAATATGGAAAGGGATTAGGTTTGACGATATGGTTGCCACTGCTAAAAAGTGGATTAAGATAATCAAAGAGAAAGAAAAACCGGATCTAATTATCGGGCTCTTCCATTCCGGTCCGGAATACGAATTGAAAGAATATGATAATGGACAAAGAGAAATTGAAAACGCTTCACGGTTGGTTGCGGAATTTGTGCCCGGATTTGATGTTGTCTTTGCCGGACATGATCATAAAGTTTGGAATACTGAAGTAAAAAATCCCGAAGGCAAGGAGGTATTAATCCTCGATCCTGCCAACGCTGCCAGGCATGCGGGAGTTGCAAATATTGTGATGAAGTACGACAAAAAATCAAAAACATGGAGTAAAGAAATAACAGGACAAATTATAGACAGTAAGAATTATAAACCTGACGCTGCCTACATGAATAAATTTACGCATGCAATCGAAGAAGTAAAAGAATATGTATCCAAGCCCATCGGTACTTTTACTAAAACAATATCAACACGTGAATCAATGTTTGGTGATTCTCCGTTTGTCGATTTGATTCAGAAAATTCAGCTTGAAATTACTCATGCCGATGTTTCATTTGCCGCTCCGCTATCTTTTAATGCAAAAATTGATAAAGGCACAGTCTATGTTAGGGATATGTTCAATCTTTATAAATATGAAAATCTTCTTTACACCATGAAATTAACGGGCAAAGAAATAAAAGGTTATCTTGAATATTCATACGGAAATTGGTTTAATCAAATGAAAAATGAAAATGACCATTTATTAAAGTTCAAAAAGGATTCGAGCGGAAATATTGTTGAAAGAAACGGCAGACCTGAACTAGCTATTCCTCCTTATAACTTTTCTTCCGCAGCAGGAATAAATTATACAGTTGATGTCTCAAAACCGGCAGGAGAAAGAGTAACCATCAACTCATTGACAAACGGAAAACCTTTCGATTTAAACAAAACTTACACGGTTGCTATAAACTCCTACCGCGGCAATGGTGGCGGCGGACATTTAATTAACGGCGCTAAAATCCCGCATGATGAATTGGCAAAACGAATAATACATTCCACACAAAAAGACCTTCGTTATTTTTTAATGAAGTGGATTGAGAAACAAAAAACGGTCACTCCAAAAAGTCTTAATAACTGGAAAGTAATTCCGCACGACTGGTGGGAAAAAGGGAAAGAGAAGGATTATCAAATTTTATTCTTATGAATTGTATTTCTAAAACCTATCCGTAGGTCAACTTGCCAAGTTGACCTAACCATTTCATTTAAGCCAACACTTGAATAATTACTAAAAATAACTTAGGTTATTTCTGTTTTCTAAAGGGGAATAATATGATCGTTTTTTTTCGTATCTTTTGGATCCTCCAGGCAGTAAAGCCAACTATTATAAATCAACTTTTTTAAGAATAAATAAATTATGGATAACATAGTTAAATGGTTCGAAGTAACCTGGAATTTAAGTGCTGAGATGCAGGGGAAAATTGTAGCCACCCTGCTTTCAATATTTTTACTGTGGCTGTTACGAAAGATACTGCTTAAAATTATCTTTAAACGTATTCAAGACGTGAGACTCCAATATCGTTGGCGAAAAACCTCAGTATATGTCATTTTTACAATTGCATTTTTAATTATCGGAAGAGTTTGGTTTGAGGGCTTTTCTTCTATTGCAACTTTTTTAGGCTTGTTATCGGCGGGACTAGCAATTGCATTAAGAGATCCTCTGGTTAATCTTGCGGGTTGGCTCTTTATCATGTGGCGGAAGCCTTTTCAAGTTGGTGACAGGATCCAAATCGGGAATAATTCAGGAGATGTAATTGATTTAAGAATATTCCAATTTACACTCATAGAAATAGGCAACTGGGTTGATGCTGACCAGAGCACGGGACGAATACTCCATATTCCCAACGGGAAAGTGTTCAATGAAGTACAGGCAAACTACGGAACAGGTTTTAATTACATATGGAATGAGATTCCGGTTCTTATTACGTTTGAAAGCAATTGGAAAAAGGCAAAGCGAATACTATCTGATGTGGTGAACAGTAAAGCCGAGCATATAAGTAAAGCAGCCGAAAAGAGGATTAAAGAAGCATCACAGAAATTTATGATTTTTTATACCAAGCTGACACCAATTGTTTATACCTCGGTAAGAGACAGTGGTGTTCTATTAACAATGCGCTATCTTTGTGAACCGCGCAATCGAAGAGGCAGTGAAGAAGAAATCTGGCAAAATATTCTGGATGAATTTTCTAAATGTTCCGATATTGATTTTGCTTATCCTACTCAACGATTTTACAATAATCTGAAAGAAGGGAAAAATGACACTGAACCCGGGATAAAGATGGAGGGTCTCCCCAAATAATTAAATTACAAACCAAGGATATAATTTAATATGGCAATGACAGCAGCACATATTCAGACTCTAAATAATAAAAGTACCGGGATAGGCTGGACAGGGAAAAGAACTATTACTATTGACCGGGCAACCGAAGAAGGCGGAAACGATTTGGGATATTCGGGCAGCGAGCTTCTTTTACTAGCAATCGGCACATGTTTCAGTAATGATATTTTCAGAGAAGCTTCAAGATTCGGAATAAAGGTAAAAAATGTAAGTGTCGATGTCGAAGCCGACTGGTCGGGAACACCCGTTCGTGCACATCATGTAAAATATTCAGTAAAGGTAGAAGCTGATGCAAGTAAAGAAGATATAAGCAAATTAATAGAACATACCGATGAGATAGCGGAAATTCCTAATTCTTTACGGGTGGAAACATCTGTAAAATTAGCCAGATTTGAAGCGGTGCCGGTGAAAATTTTAGATGATCATAAATAAAAGAATCAATAATATTTATATTAAATATTAACAGCAACACGTTTGGTTAACCAGGGTATGTTATAAAATGACTCCATTATTCATTTTATGTTGAAAGTTAAAATAAAGAGAACAAATCATGCTTGTAAAAGTAATAATTGCGGTTTTTAATGTTAATTAGCTTATGGTGAAAAAGTATTTATTATTTTCACTCCTTTCTATAGTCCACCCCTAAATGATTCTGAATTGAAATTGTTTTGAAAATTGAAATCATGAATTTTTTTAGCCATGCCTCATTCCATTAAAATAAAAATTATCCTATTTTAACAACGGCGCCGCATAAATATTAGCATAAATAATTGAAAGGAAATACTTATGAGTAAATCATCAACTGCTGATGATAAGATAGGTTATTTTTCCGTTGTTGCAATCGGGATTGGAGGAATGGTAGGGGGCGGTATTTTTGCGGTTTTAGGTTTAGCGGTAAAATTAGCTCACGGAGGAACACCGGTTGCGTTTCTGTTAGCAGGCATCGTTGCATTAATCACCTCATATTCATACACAAAATTATCTATCGCTTATCCAAGTCAGGGCGGGACGGTAGAATTTTTGAACCAGGCATTCGGCGGTGATCTGTTTACCGGCGGAATGAATGTACTATTATTGATGAGTTATATAGTTATGCTCTCATTGTATTCTTACGCTTTCGGCAGTTACGGCGCAAGTTTATTCCCCGGTGCTCATGAATTTTGGAAACACTTTTTGATCAGCGGTTCGATTATTTTGTTTACAGTACTTAATGTTACCGGTTCAAAATTAGTCGGTGAATCGGAGGAATATATAGTTGCGCTAAAACTGCTGATACTATTAATATTTGTCGGTATCGGTTTCAGTTCTATTGACACGCAAAGGATACAACCCGGTGAATGGAGTAACTCACTGGAATTAATTGCGGGCGGAATGATTATCTTTTTGGCATACGAAGGATTTGAGCTTATTGCCAACACAGCCGGAAATGTTAAAAACGCAAAAAAAACTTTACCCCGCGCATACTATTCTTCCGTGATTTTTGTGATTTTTCTTTACATGCTGGTTGCATTAGTAACAGTCGGTAATTTGCCTATTGCTAAAATAATTGATGCAAAAGATTATGCACTAGCGGAAGCAGCTAAACCTTTCATGGGCAGCTTTGGTTTTACACTAATAGCAATTGCGGCACTTCTCTCAACAGGTTCGGCAATAAATGCTACCTTATACGGAGCGGCAAAAATCAGCTATGTTATTGCTAAAGAAGGAGAGCTTCCTGCAGGGCTTGAGAAAAAGATATGGAATAAACCCATTGAGGGACTACTCGTTACTTCGGCACTAACACTATTAGTTGCTAACCTATTCGATTTAAGCGGAATTTCAACCATGGGAAGCGCTGGTTTCCTTTTGATTTTCGCATCCGTAAATGCGGCAAATATCAAATTGAGCAAGAAGACCAAATCAATAAAATGGATCTCCGGTACGGGTATCATTTTATGTTTGACGGCACTGATTTTAATGATAATACAGACTTTAAAAACATCTCCCGGTGATATTTGGGTGTTAGTGGTTATGTTCGGTTTAGCATTCCTGGTTGAAGGAACTTACAGGGGATTTAGAAAGAAACAAAAAATTCAACCTTTACTAAATAAAGCATCCGAAGAATCAAAGTAACTCCGTTCCAGGCATTTTTCATACAACAGGGGGAAAAAGCTTGTTTCAATATACTCACTTTATTTAGGTTTTATTTTAAATTCATCTTCTTAAAAAAATTCGTAAGCCGGATTAATTTGTGAAAGACAAATCAAGCATCGAAAATAGAAAGGAATTATACTTTCAGAAAAATCTTCAGATAATTTTTTCTGTTACATTAATTGCAGTACTCGGAGTTTCTAGTATAACCCCGGCTTTTCCTAGTATAGAAAAAGCCCTGCATATTTCGGCTCAGGATGTGGGACTTTTAATTACGGTTTTTACGCTGCCTGGTGTTTTGCTTACTCCTGTACTGGGAGTATTGGCCGATAGATTAGGCAGAAAAAAAATATTAATTCCCTCACTTATACTTTTCGGGATTGCCGGAACGGCATGTGCATTTGCCAGAAATTTTGATCTTCTATTGTCACTGAGGTTTATCCAGGGAGTTGGTGCAGCTTCCCTTGGATCGTTAAACGTTACGCTGGTAGGAGATCTTTACTCGGGAAAACAACGATCCTCCGCAATGGGCTACAATGCAAGTGTGTTGAGTGTAGGCACTGCTGTTTACCCGGCTATCGGCGGTGCGCTTGCATTAGCAGGCTGGTATTTCCCTTTCTTTCTTCCGGTACTTGCAATCCCGGTAGGATTAATTGTTTTGATTTATTTAAAAAATCCTGAACCGAAGACCAAACAAAACTTGAAAGAATATTTGAGTGCTGCCTGGAAAGGAATAAAAAGAGTTGAAGTAATTGGGCTTTTCATTGCCAGTGTGTTTACGTTTGTAATCTTATATGGAACATATTTAACATTTTTCCCTTTTTTGCTGGATTCCTCTTTCAATTCTTCATCATTAATAATAGGGATATTAATGTCAACAATGTCCCTTTCAACTGCTCTTACTTCTTCCCAACTCGGTAAGTTAACAAGGATGTATAACGAAAAATCACTGCTAAAAATATCATTTATCTTATATGCAATTTCCTTATTAGTTATACCGTTTATTTCAATTGAATGGCTATTGGTATTTCCTTTAATTTTATTCGGTATTGCGCAGGGATTAAATATTCCCGGGATTCAAATACTGCTAGCTGATCTTGCATCTTTAGAATACCGTGCTGTTTTTATGTCGCTAAACGGAATGGTCCTTCGACTTGGGCAAACTATCGGTCCTTTGTTGATGGGTTTAATCTTTTCAATTTGGGATATTCGCGGTGTTTATTTTTCAGGCGCTGTTTTGGCAGTTACTATGTTCATACTTATTTATTTAATGATTGACAGAAAAACTTAATAGATTCACGCGCACCTTATCAGATTTTGATGTTCGTTTAATTGACGATTAAACTTAAATGATTTAATAATTTTTTTATGCAAAACCTTAACCCAAAGCAGCGGAATTATTTTGGGGTTTGATTTAAGTATATAATTTTACCACATTAAAATTTTACAATAAGCCTGTCATTTAGTTACTTTTGTTAAAATTTAAATTATTTTTTCCCTTTTCCCTCCAGCAGGAATTTATTATTTGATTGATTTCTAAATTTTGTCTTTATTCTTTGAATTGTGTTGGTTATCTTAATAATTAAGATATGAGTTTGTTATGCCCGGTTGAAATCAAATTAGGACTTGAGCGGTGGGAGAAATAGTTTTTTGGACAATGGTGAGGATAATTGTTATTATCCCGATTCTATGGTTTGCGGAAGGTTATATTGGTCACCAATTCTGGTGGATATTAATTATGATGACCATTTACGGTGTGATTATTCAACCGGCTATCGTCCATTACAGATTGTTTGAGGAAAAGAATAAAGATATAATAGAATCAACCCTCTGTTCTACTTGCCTGCATTTTGATAAAACTGCCGTATTATGCATGAAACACGACAAACATCCCACAAAGGATTTTCTCCCTTGCGGCGGTCTTGACTGGGAATTTAAGGCGTCTGATATAGACAATTACGATGTCTATAAAAGTTAAAACACATTTACTATGCTGTATTCTGAAATGAGTTGTTATGTAATTTAAACACTCAATTTCCGGTATAGTAAAAGTTTTTATCTATGTGCTTACTCTTTTTAAAAGCAACTCATATTATTTATTATTTCGATTTAATTTACTATAATTTATTTTTTCTTATTAGTGAGGTAAAATTTAAAAGGTAATTTTTCAGTTGTGAATTTTCTACGACATCAAAATTTCCCACGACTTTTATACCTTTTTAGAGGGAACACATTAATTCATTAAAAAGTAACAAAATCAATCATAAAACAAGGAAAGCCAATGCCTATAATTAATAATCAGGTTGTAATTTTTACATATACACTAACAGATGACGGTGGAAATGTAGTTGATCAGGCGACAAAAGAACAACCTTTTTCATTTATAAGCGGAAATAATCAAATACTGCCAAAACTTGAAGAATCTTTAGGTGAAATGCTGATCGGAAGTAAAAAAACAATAGCACTTGAAGCCAAGGATGCTTACGGGGAATATAAAGACGAAGCTGTTCAAGTTGTTAAACGTTCAGAATTTCCTGCAGATACACAAATAGAAGAAGGAATGAGCTTTGTGGCTGATACTCCCGACGGACGTCAGTTACCGTTCACAGTTAAACAAATTGAAGGAGATGATATCACATTGGATTTTAATCACCCGCTTGCAGGGCGTAATCTAACTTTTGATGTTGAATTGGTTGACAAACGCGATGCTACCCAGGAGGAACTTTCACACGGACATGCTCACGGACCTGACGGACATCATCATTAATTATTATTTATACCGGCTTCTATTTGAAGCCGGTTTTGTTTTAAAACTGTTAGTCATCAGGAGCTGAATAATCAATTACAAATCTAGATAAATCCGGTTTATACTTTCTGAAACGTTGGAGTTCATACTTATAAATTACCTTTCCCAAATTTGCTAAAAATGGATAACCAATTTTATCGTATTCATATTTATCATCGTTAAATATCTGATTATTATTTACATAGACCATTGCACTCAATAAAAATTCTACTTTATTTTTAAAATCTACTATATACGCATTATCAATAAGATAACCGTAAGCTTCTCCGGGTTTATTAAATATTCTAATATTTGAAGGAATCGTATCCTTAGTAACTCCGTATATAAATAATTTTACATATCCGTCCCAATATTTATTATAATCGCTGTACCGGGGAATTTTGCTTTCCCGCGGATACATTGACATGTATTTGTATAAAAAATGATAATCGCTTTGCGTTAAATTAAATTTTCTTTCCGGTGGTACGGCATCCGGGAAGATTACGGCTTTTAATATTGCTTGTTGATTGTTCAGAGCAAAATAATTTGAATAGGTAAAATCTTTCGGCTTATTAATTAAGCTGTCATTTTGAATTACACCTTTCCCCTGAATCAAATTGTGGGCGTATATTCTATACTGCACCGGGTTATATTGTGCTGCTTGTTTATATATTATTTTATTATTTTTATAAAATTCGAAAGGATTAGTATGCCTGTTATCTTGCTTGTTATAATCGAAAGATAATCTTCGCAATATCTTTACATCGCAATAGCGTTTTTTCCATATCTGTTGATTAAAATATCGCTGGCCCAAAAATTCATATAAATTATTAAATGCATCATTATCACTTACTAAAAATATTTTCCTGATATATTGTGCAATCGAAGGTAAGTTAGTTGAAGATGATGAATCGTACTCAACCTTCATTTGTCCCGGATATGCACTATCAATTCTAAGATTAGTATATTTACTTAATCCGGAAATATTCAAATCATTTAATTTTTCAAGCGACAAAACGGATGCAGGTAATTTTACCGTGCTTGCAGGATAAAAATATTCCCCGGGATTCAGATGATATGTGTAAGTTTTAAAGTGTGGGAAATTCACAGAATCACGGTCTATTTGGGTATAAATTATCTGAGTTTTATACTTTTCCGGATTTTGAAGTACTTTTCCGAAAAGATCATTATTATTCGTCAACAGTGAATCCAGCACATTTTCTTTATGTTCATAGTTCAGATTTTGTCCGACCATTGTAATTGTTCCTAATAAAAAAAGTATTAAAACGGGGATTATAGTGCGGATGATTTTTATCATAATATTTGTCAGTTATAAAAATTAAAATATTGATTAGATTTATTTAAAAATACAAAGACTTTATTATCATAAAAAATATTTTCTTAAAAGCGTGATTTAAATTTTATTCTTTTGAGGAGGCAAATATGAAATCTTACCTTATTAATAATTTCAAGTACGATCGTTGGGCAAATGAAAAAATTTTGAAAAGTTTAAATGATCAAAAAATTAGTGATGAGAATATTTTGAGACTATTTTCCCACATAATTCTAGCTGAAAAAATATGGATGATGCGCATAAAAGATCAAGATTATGAAAAGTCAGGTTTCTGGAACACTCTTATGATCGAAGAGTGCGAAAAACTTATCCCGGAAATCAATGACGAATACATCTCATATATTAATTCTTCCCGGGAAGATGATCTAAACAAATCGTTTGAATATATAAACAGCAAAGGTATTCTTCATACGAACAGTTTCGCCGAGGCATTAACCCACGTTGCCTTTCACTCGACTTATCACAGAGGACAAATTGCTAAAGAAGTGCGCAGACTCAAAAAAGAACCGGTACTTACTGATTATATTGCTTTTATCAGAGAGAAATAATCCCATGGAAGCATTATGGCAATAAGCAATTTACTGAATAATATACTAGGTGAAGAAGTAATTTCTTACCCTTTTGAAGTAGATGATAAGCAAGATGCCATAATATTAAAAAACACAGAGCTAGCGGGAAAAGGAACTTTTAAGAAAATATTTTTTGGTTCACCTGACAACAACAAAAGTATAATCTGGATCAATAATCCTCAATACCGGTTTAACCTGCAGGCGCTTCAGGCGTATAATAAAATATTCTTAGGAGATATACCCATCTTTATAAGTAGCTGCAATCCCGAATTAGTACCGTTTTTTAAGCAACATAAATTTGAAATGATAAAAGTCGGTAAAGAAGCAGTGCTTGATTTAAATAATAGCCACTTTAATAAAAAATCATTAAAAGAGCTAATTCGATACGGTTCACGGAATGGTTCAGTGGATGAGATTTATTATTCGAAAGATATGAAAGATAAACTCGAACAGTTTAAATTGGAATGTGCGCATGGGCATGAACCCCAGCTTAAATATTTTTTCAATGATATCTTTCTTCCGGAAAACAGACTTTTTGTATTTAAAGGAAATGATGGGAATTGGTTAGGGGCAATAACAGTATCCTGCAGATCCGACGGTAATGTTAGAACCGACCTATTATTGAGAAAGAAAAATGCCGGCAGGGGAATTATGGAATTTTTAATTAAGGTTATATTTGATCAATTAAAAAAGGAAAAATTCAAAATCTGGAGTCTCGGCGAAGTTCCCTATATAATTTATGGAAGTCCAATTTTTTCAAAAGAATTTATCATTAACTTTGCGGGAAGAAAAATGAGGTTTGCATACAATTATAAGGGGCTTTATAATTTTAAAAACAAGTTTAATCCTATATGGAAAGAGATTTACATTTGCAGCAAACCTAAACTAAAATTAATGACAATTGTTAAAGTGGCATGGATCAGCAACTTGATAAACCTGGTAACAAAAAAAATGTTTTTCCTTTTACGGTTTACTAAAGCATAACTCTCATTATCTTCTTCTCTTGATTATTTACCCGATAGAATAGAATTGATAAATAGCACAGAATAATTAGGTGATCTCATTAGATGTTGCAACATTAAATGTTATAACGTATATTATCATTGTTTAATAAATCAATAATTCAAATAAAGGAGAATAAAATGAGTAACTTAAATGTATCAGATAAGAATGTGCTAAACAAGGAAGAATGGGCGGTTGATAACTCGCATTCGAAAATTCAGTTTTCAGCAAGACATATGATAATTGCGGAAGTAACCGGTCACTTTAATAAGTTCGATATCAAAGCAAGTTCCGGAGAAAGTTTCGAAGACACAAATATAGAAGTTGAAATTGATGCCGGCAGCGTCGATACCGGGATACAGGACAGAGATAAACATCTGAAAAGTCCTGATTTTTTTGATGTTGAAAAGTATCAGAAAATTACATTTAAAAGCAGAGAGTTTAATAAAATCAGCGATGAAAAGTACAAATTGATCGGTGATTTAAAGATCCGGGGTATTAGTAAACCCATTGAACTTGACGTAACCTACGGAGGGCAAATTAACGATCCATGGGGTAATGTAAGAGCCGGTTTTAGAATTTCCGGTTCAGTAAATCGTTTTGATTATGATTTGAAATGGAATGCTCTGATGGAAACCGGAGGGGCTGTAGTCGGTAAAACAATTAATTTCACATGTGATGTTGAAATGGTAAAAACGAAAGAGGAAGAAAATAAAGAATAATTTCTTTCAAAACAGCATATGTTTTTTAGAATTCAATGCCCCGGAAAATCAAATAAAATATTCCGGGGTTTACTTAAATAAGGGGATGTAATAAATCCCCGTAAGATGGGAATGAATTAATGATACACGATTTACTAAAAAAACGATACAGCACACGTTCGTTTTCCGATAGGAAAATTGAAGATGAAAAAATATTAAGTCTTTTAGAAGCTGCACAATGGGCTCCGTCATCGGCAAATGAACAGCCGTGGAGATTTATAATTGCTGAAAAATTAGATGTAGAAAGTCATCAAAAAATTGTGGATGTTCTTACTGACGGAAATAAAATATGGGCAAAAAATGCTCCGCTGCTGATTTTAACCGTCACTAAATTGGTAAGTACTCACAATAATAAGGTAAACAAATATTCATATTACGATATAGGTACCGCCGCCGCACATATTACATTTCAGGCAACGGCAATGGGACTTCATGTCAGGCAAATGGGAGGATTTAATCCCGATAGGGCAAGAGCAGTATTTTCAATCCCAGAATCATTTGCGCCTGTTAGTGTGCTTGCCATTGGATATAAAGGTGAAATAGATGACTTGCCTGTTAACTTAAGAGAAAGGGAACGGTTAACCAGGGAAAGGAAAGAATTAACAGATATTGTTTTCTCAAATTATTTCGGTGAAAAGAGTAAGTTATTAGAAGAAAAATTCATTACAAATTAAATTGGTAAAGATTATGAAAACATTCATTCACAAGGCAAACGAGCGGGGAACTGCAGAATTCGGCTGGCTGCACAGTCGCCACAGCTTCAGCTTTGGAAATTATTATAACCCGGATAAAATGGGATTTGGTTTGTTAAGAGTGTTGAACGACGATATTGTAGAACCCGGTGAAGGTTTCGGAACCCATCCGCATAATAATATGGAAATAATCTCAATCGTTCTGGATGGTGCACTTGAACATAAAGATAGTATGGGTACCGGCTCCGTAATTAATCCGGGTGACATACAGGTTATGTCTGCAGGATCAGGAATTATGCATTCTGAATTTAATCACTCTGATTCAAACTTAGTCAAGTTTCTTCAGATTTGGATAATAACGAAAGAAAGAAACATAGAGCCAAGATACGACCAGCGTAATTTTGGAGAAATTAAGGAGGGAATTACTACAGTTGCTTCGGGAAACAAAACTACCGGGTCGCTATATATTCATCAGGATGCTGCTATCTCATTAGGGAAAATTAAATCAGGGGAAAGCCTGAGTTATAAAGCATTATATCCGGGCAATGGATTTTATTTGTTTATATTGGACGGGAATATTAAATTAGACGATAAATTATTAAGTTCAAGAGATGCTGCAGGTATATACGATACCGATGAATTAATATTTAATGCCTCAAACGATGCAAGTTTTGTTCTCATTGAAATACCCATGAACTAACTTATTCTGTTTACTCCAAACATAATTTTATAAAATTGACTCAAGCTCATCATTTATTAGTTGGGTACATTTATTAAAATACTTTTAGCAAAACTTTAGTTACTTTTTGTACCTTCCAGACAGAATATATGGAGCGTATTAATTTTTTTAAGAAATAGCTATTTTAATAAAAATTTAGGTGAATATACTTATGCGTTTGGAAACCGAAATATCACAAAAGAAATTTACGAATGAGTATCAAAAAGCATCCGTTAATTTGATTTATTCATACAATTGGCTCATGAATTTCCAGGTTAAATATTTAAAGGAATTTGGAATAACTGGGCAGCAATTTAATATATTAAGAATATTAAGAGGACAGCATCCTAAACCGGCAACGATAAAATTATTAAAGGAACGAATGCTTGATAAGATGTCGGATGCATCCAGAATAGTAGAGAAGTTAAGAGTTAAAGGACTCGCCGGTAGAAACATCTGTCAGCATGATAGAAGAAACGTTGATGTATGCATCACCGATAAAGGACTCAAGTTGCTCTCGGAAATTGACAAGCAAGAACATTTAATGGACGAAAAACTTCATAATTTAAATAATAAAGAAATCAGGCATCTCAACAACTTACTTGATAAAATGCGAGGATAGGCTTTAATTTAATATTGTACTTCCCTCCTAACAAATATATTTGCAAAACATCATTTATAAAAAATCATCGGTAGTCATTCTTTTAAATGATATACCGTGGAAATCATTCTGCAATAAATAAACATATTAGCAATTCATGTTTATAGCATCAATGCAGCAAAAATTATGACTCTTATAATCTTTTTTTGCCGTTCGGAAAGAGTAGCGGTAAATCATAAACAAAATTTACCGGGCTTAAACCTTCAAAAAGAAACCCAGGCAAAATCCAAAAAAATTATTGTATTATTTTTCTTCAATTTTAATTGTCTTCATTACCACCTCATTTACGGGGCGATCCTGTTTGTTGGTTTGTACTTTGCTGATAGCATAAACTACATCCATACCGCCAATCACCTTACCGAAAATAGAATAATGTCCGTTAAGCCACGGCGTTGCTGAAACAGTGATAAAAAATTGACTGCCGTTGGTATTAGGTCCGGCATTTGCCATGGCAACCACACCCGGGGCATCGAATCCTAAATCCGGGCTGATTTCGTCATCAAACTTACCGCCCCATATACTTTCTCCTCCTCTGCCTGTTCCCGTAGGATCACCACCCTGTATCATAAATCCGGCTATTACACGGTGAAATATAATTCCGTTGTAATATCCTTTTTTTGCAAGACCGACAAAATTTTCCACGGTTTTAGGTGCTTCTTTCGGTAAGAGTTGAATCTCAATATTCCCCATATTTGTTTCGATAGTGGCAATTATTGTTAAATTCTGTTTTTGTGTTGAATCATTCATTACTGAGCTTTCTTTTGTTTGTGTTGTTGATTTAATTTCAGCAGCTTTGCTATTCGAACCTGACTCTTTACATCCCAAAATAATAGTAAAAAAGAGAAGAGAAAACATTATACTTTTCATAAATAGCTCCTATGGCAAAATTATATGTGAGGATAACAGAATAATTATTAATAATCCTAAACCGATTCTATAATAGATAAAAACAAAAGTAGTATTTTTTCTTAAAAACTTTAATAAAAAATCAATTGAGATATAGCCAAAAATTCCGGCTACGATTGTTGAAATAATTAAATGTAATGTCATCGATGCGTTAATAAATTTTAATGATTCATAAAGTTCAAGGAAACCGCTGGCAAATACCGCAGGAATACTAAGTAAAAACGAAAACCTTGCCGCCGTTTCCCGGTTCATTCCCAAAAACAGTCCGCCGGTTATCGTTGTTCCTGACCTGGAAGAACCGGGGATGAGCGCAAAACATTGTGCAATACCAACAATAAATGCGTCCTTAACGGTTATATCCTTCATATCCTTTTTCAGAGTTGCTTTCTTTTCGGCAATAGCGAGAATTATAGCCAGCACTATTAAGCTGCTTGCAATTACCCAAAGATCTTTTGTTAATGCACCTTCAATTACATTCTTTAGAGATAAACCTATTATGCCGACCGGGATAGAACCCGCTATAATTAACCAGCCTAGTTTCGAACTTTGTGTTTGTTTTGAGAACGGAATTCTTTTAGCAATATTTTCGGAAACAAAATCTGAAACAATGTTAATTAAGTCGCGCCAGAAATAAACTATTACCGCTGCCAGTGTACCAAGTTGAATAACAGCGATAAAAGAGGTCCATTGTTCAGGGTGTTTATCGGAAATCAGATTAAGCAGCTTGCCGGCTACTGTTAAATGTCCGGTACTGCTGATTGGTAAAAACTCAGTTAATCCCTGAATAATTCCCAGAAAAATAGCATCCAGTATGTTCAAACTGCCTCCTAAAAAATATATGTTATTCCGAGTCTAACCCCTGCGGAAAATGAACTAAGACTAACCTTTTTACCGTTATTGACTATATAGTTATTCCCGTTTTTCGGCTCACCATTTATATCATATCTTATGTCCCCGCCTAAACTCACATAAAAATTACCGCTTAGCAGAGTGTTCCCTTCCGCTCTCAAAATTAATCCGTAGCCTACTGATCGGTAATTATATGTTTTCGTAAGAATTGGTTTTGTTTCATGTACAGAAGAAAACCTTAAACCTAAGCCGCCTCCGAATTTAAATTTATAACCCTTTCCTTGCAGCACATAATAATTTAATACTGACGGCATAAAAATATTATAAGCAAACTCATATTTGGTCGGGAAAAAAGTGTAGGTAAATGAATTGATTAAATATCCTAACTCAAAGCCTACCTGGTAATGTTTATTTACAAGATAGCCCGCTTCCGCCGAAAATTCTATAGCAGAATTAAAACTGTTTAACTGGTTACCAGCCGGGGCATAACTTTGGTTAATGTAATCAACGAGTGAGGGCATGCTTGCATAGTCAATTCCCATACTTGCTCTCAATTCATACTGTGAAAACGAAGGTTTTGAAACGACTATTAATAACAATATGGTAAATAAAAATTTCTTCATAATTCTTCCAGATCTGTTTCTACTACTTTAATTAGTTTGTCGTGCTGTTTGTTCAGTAAAAAGAAAAACAATAATCCGCTGATTATGAATAAAACATAAGAAATAATATGAGTAAGAAAAGCATAAGCAAGACTTATTGCATCGCCGAAACCAAACAGCAATACCAAAGCAGCTTTGGTAAGTGCATGATATGAACCGGTTCCGCCGGGAGTAGGAATTACTACCCCGATAGCACTAATACTCATTAAAACCCAACCCATTTCGAAATTAACATGTTTAATATTTTGCATTCCGAGTGTAAAAAATCCGATGTAAGAAGTTAATGCATACACTAACATAATGGAAACACTGAGAATAATCACCCACAAATAATTTTTGAACCCTTTTAAACTGGCAAAACCGGTAGTAAGCATATCAAAAATATATGCAACTTTTTGGGCGATTTTTTCGGAAAATTTGCCTAAAAATTTAATTATAAATCCATAAAATTTCTCTTTATACTTTATGGTAAAATAAAAGAATAATATCATTAGAAATATAAAGAAGGTGGTAATGTATAAAGTATCTTTAAGCCACGTAAACTTATCATAAAGGCTTTCACTCCAAATTAAAACAGAAACAAAAACAGTTAAGCCTAAAAATATTATATCGATTACTCTTTCCACTATTACCGTTCCGAACATAGCAGAACGTGAAAGTTTTTCCCATTTGCCGATAAGAACAGCCCTGGATACTTCTCCAAGCCTGGGGACAACACAATTGACCCCGTACCCGACCATTAATGAACCGAACAAATTCATTAAAGATGTATCTTTTTTAACGGAACGTAAGATTATTTTCCATCTTAAAGCTCTTAACCAGTGCGCAAACACCAGCGATATGATAAAAATAATTATCCAGAAAACAGACGCATTCGATAAATAAACCAATACCTTATTGAGATCGACATCGTAAAAAGCAATATAAAGGAAAACCGCACTCAATCCGAATGAAGCTAAATACTTAAAAATTGATTCTATCTTAAACGGTTTTCTTTTGCTATCTGAGATCAATAATATCACTTCCTTTTGGTGGGGAAAACTTAAAATTAGAGTTAGATAAACCCTGGTTCAGCTTATAATGTGAGAAGCGAATTCCCATCCGGATATTATTTGCATCCGTCAACTCAATTTTATCAATTAAATTCGAATCAGTCAGCCATATTTTTGCTTCTTTGAAGTTCAATTGATTATTCTTCGGTATCAATACCAGCACTGTTGAATCATTATCCGTTTGCAACGTAACATCACATTCAGAAGGGATATCGTTAATAAAGCTGCTAATTGAAAAGATAGAAGGATTTGTACTATCATATGAACTGATGATAGTTTTATTTTGATTTTTATTATAGTTCCAGTTCGTTTTGCCGTTAGAAATAATAGTAACATTTTTAAATTCGATTTTGAGTTTGTTCTCTTTCTTGTAAAAAATAGTTCCCGAAAGATTAGTTTTGCCGTTAGATGTTTGTATAAATTCGGCAGTTAAGTCGGTAAGCGAATTAAATCTTTTTTGTAAAGAATTCATAAGTGAATCTGCCCCGTTTGAAGCGAACACCGAAATGGACATGAACACTAGTGAAAATATTAAAACTGCCGTTTTTTTCATATTAATCTATTTCTAATAATCAAAATAAGTGCAAATTTATGAATAATTGAGGATATAAAAAATTGAAAAACTACTGTATCAATAATATTCAAATAAACATTACTGCCTTCTAAAATAAATTTATATTATTATACAAATAAAGAAGTTTGGGGCCTTATCAAATAATTTTTGCCGGCTCTATATCGTTAATTTTACTGAGATCTATTGTCGTTATATCAATATCTCCCTCTATAAAAATACTTTTAAATTTATATCCAAACATCACTTCATCAAATTTATACGACATTCGCGAATGCACTGATTGTGAAAATGTATCATCAAAACCTTTTAGAAGAATTAAAAATTCCGCATCCGATTCAGTCAATTTCTCTTTCGTAATTTCAAATAAAGGACTATCCTGATCGATTGGATGAACAACTGTCCAGCTCAACGAGAAAAAGCTCACTTTTGTCCGCTCGAGTGATAGTTCGTAAAATTTCCTTTCTTTGCTTCCGTTGATAATTTCTTTACGTGACAGCATTACTTTAATTTCCACGTCTATTAGCTGATTTTTACGGGTATTTGCTAATCTAAACTCAAAAGCTGTTGTATCCCGGTACGGTGCTATGAGCGCATTTTTACTATAAATAAGTTTGGCATTCGGACGTGAAAATCTTCCGTATAAAAGCCCTGTTGCCAAAGCAAATCCCATCAATCCGGAGAGTGACTCAAAGGAGGCGATTAATTCCGCCCAAAACCCGGCCGGATTGATTCTGCCGTAACCGACGGTAGTAAAGGTTTGAACGCTAAAAAAGAATGAATCCAGGAAGCGATCAAGCGGAGCGACTCCTCGTATTCCTTCAAGATGCTGTGTGCCGATAATTAAATATAAAACCGCAAAAAATAGGTTTATCCCGATATATGCTAATACCACGATGGTATTAAATCGCAGCCATGACATCGTAAGTAAAGAATGGTAAAAGCTGAGTGATTCTTTGAAGGACAATCCTTTTTTGTCGACGTTAAAACTGCCGTCTCGGTTTATTAATCTCTTCCCCTGATTTGAAACTTTCGTTCCGAAACCGAGATCTTTGTACTCCTCTTCATTATTGAATGAATTTTTCTTCTTTTTTAACAAATTACTCTACCTCAGAATATTATATTTTCTACCAAATAGCTTATCTGTCATATCAAAGGAGTTATCTAGTGAGCCCCATGTGCCTATAATGTATATTTTTTAGAATTGTGAGATTTCTCCTTTCGATAGAAATGACAGTAGATTAACATATTTATTTTGCGTAGGCTCGATTAATAATGAACTGTTAAAAGTATTCGGTAGATAAGAAAACCCACAATTAAATTTACACACAAGATTTCATTAATTCATTATTTTTTAGGCGGCACTACAGTTTTTCACAAAGCAGAAATTAATGTTCCATCTTAAAACAGCCTTTTGATAGCCCAAATAAATTAGTGCTCATTGTTAAATTGTTAGGATTATCTTAGAGTAAGATCAAAAATTTTCCGACCGGATAATTCAATCTTGCAGTTTCAACCAGATAAATTCCTCATCGATGACAAAACCCAATTTAGTAAACAATTGCATAGCAGGCTTATTGTTTGCTTCTACCTGTGCAAACGGCATTCTTCCCTACGAACAAATTTGATTGACTAAAGATATTACTATTTCCGTGCCGTAACCTTTTCCCCTAAATTCGTCCAGTACATTGAGTGAACCGATTGCTCCGTCATCATGTGTTAAACCCCAGGCTACTAATCTATCAAAGAAAGATTTATTATATTTAAGTAGTTGTAAGAAATATTTTATTTACAGTTTTGATTTTAAATCGGGGAGTTAAAAATGAAATCCGTGTTAATCATTTTATCCGTAATAGCTATTGCTTTTCCTTGCGATAAAACTGTCGCTCAAACTAACTCTTTAAATGATTCGATTCTTAGACATGAATTTAACTTAGGCGGTGAACGTACGAAAGAAGAACAATTTTTTATAATGCAGACAACATTTATTAACTATCAGCTTAACGGAAAACGTGCAGGACATAATACATACAAATTATTCCTTAAATATACTCCTGCTTCAATCAGCGGCAAAGAGTATGATGAATACACATGTACAAAATTTGTAATAAACTTAAACGATACTTCCGTGGTTTCAATACCGGCATTGAAGGATTGGACATATAAATTTAAACGTTCAAACGGAGACATTGATGAAAAAGGACAGGTTCTCGGTATTGACCACGCTAAATTTGAAAATCTCATCGACAGTAAAGGTAACTCTATCCAGCAGGTTCAGGCTTATTTGATCTACAATACTTTTATTGATTTTCATAGTTTCTGCGACATTTTTGCCGATAGAACTTTTAAAGGGAAAGGAATTCAGGATCTAAGAAAGATCGGGCAAAAAATAATTCATGAAAGTGCCAATTCGGAGCCGCCGGTTAACTTAGGGAGTAATATTGCCAAGGGCTCTTACTTTAAAAACGGAGAAATAACTTTACTTCTAAAAGGAGTAAGCCTGGTAAATGATAAAACTTGTGCATTAGTCGGATTCGATTCGGGAGAAAGTTCGTTCTATATGAAAATGAATGTTGCAAAGGACTTGGAGATTCAGACAATCGGCAGTTCCCACTATAAAGGTGATCTTTATATTGATATGAAATCTAATTGGGTGCAAAAAGTTATTATGGATGAGTTTGTGCTTTCGGAAACAAAGTTACCGTTCCCGCCTAATAAAATTAATTCCGCAACCGAGAGGAATACCGTAATTGAGAATGTAAGTAAAGAGAAATTTTCTGAAGATTAAAAAGTAGTACTTTATTTAGTAAAACTCAGGATTTTTTGCAACGTGCATTATTTCATCTTTCTTTACCTTGTGGAAATAACTTTCCTCTTAAAGATTTGTATTAGTTAAAATTGTCACTTAAATACTTCGAATTTTTTTGTTCATAATACTATTTTGTGATGAAACAAAAAAACTTATCTTTCATTTAAAATATTCTCTCCAGCTATTCGTCTTAAATAATAGAAGTACGAACAGAGTTAATGGCAAAAAATTAAAGAACTATTAAAACCGGGGGGAACAATATTAATTGCTCTTCAGCCCCGGTATGCAAAATCGAATGAGCAGGTTAGGAGGATCGGTGATAAAACTAAACTGCTGTTTTTAAAAGCGGGTTTTCAAAAGCCGGAAATAAAATTCAAGGAAATGAAACATGTGGACTGTTTTTGTGTGACCGGTAAGAAAGCAGTGTAATGATTTGAATTATGTCTGCAATATTATTAGAAGCGCCTTTATGTTGTAATCAAAAATTGATCTGAAAAACACAAAGGCGCAAATAACTAATTACTTGTTTGCAGCGAAATTAATATCTAATCCCTTATCTTTAATTATAGCTTCAAGAAGTTTATCGAGACGACCTTCTATTTGCACAATGACCAACTCCTCGTGATTCAGGGAAACCACGTACATATCCGATAATTTCCCAAGAGAATTTTGCCTGACATAAACAGTGGCAATTTCTCCGTGATCGCAGCTCTTTACAATATACTGGTAACCCTGTCCATTCATTTGGTGATCGATCTTTTTGATTACCGCAAAACCGGAATTGTAATGATTCTTTGGGCTGTTATTGTACACCCCGATTTGAACTCTGGAGACACAATTGAGAATTTCATTGACATCCACTTCGTGATTGTGTCCTTTATTAAATTTAACCGCAACTCTTGCTACCGAAAGTCCTACTGCCCCGAGTGAAAATTCAATATTTCGTTGAAATCTCATGCCGGTAGAATTTATTATTTCATGTCTTAGACTTATAAAGTCGCCGTCAACACCTATGCAGCCGGTAATGAAAACGCTTGTAAAAAGTAACACACCGGTGATTAGAATCCATTTGGTTTTCATGATATTGCTCCCTTACTTGTCTTTTATTTTTTTTAGTTCGGGAATATCAAATTTATCGCTTAATTTACCGATTGTTTCCAGGTTTATCTTTCCTACAATGTTTATAAATGCAGCCTCTCCGTCCTTCTCGAAAGTGGTTACAACCAGACCGTCAATATTACTATCACTACCCGATTTGATATAAACATTGGTTACGGCGCCGTTCTCTCTGACCTTTACAATCCTGCTCCAATTTTTAGAAGTAAGGTTTTTATCCACTTCATCTATTCTTAGTGTAATTGATTTGGCATCATTATCACTTACGTGAAATGAATTTACCCTGACAAGTTTTAATCCGCCTAATAAACTTGCAAGCTCAGGATCTTTTTTATCGGACATTTTCGCAACCATACCAAGAAGATTTTTCTCAATATATACTTCGGTAACATTATCCCCTTTTTCGAACTTAGTCAGATTTCCGAAATCAGCATAGCCCGGATCATTTGAGTAATCCTTTTTATCCTGTGCTAATGCATTTACCGATACCAATAATAAAACGGCTAAAAATATTTTGATTAAATTTCTCATTTCCTTCATCCTCCTTTGAATAGGTCGTTAATTATAGTGAAACTCTCATGCAGCGGCGGGGAAACTTTTTTAAGAAGTATTTGTGTAGCAAGGGTATATTTAGTTTCCTTGAATACTTTTCCCACCATCCCCAGAGATTCTTCAACCTGTTTTTGTGCCAATTCTACCTGAGCCTGTGAATAAGCCGGCTGCACATCCGGCTGCCTTATCAAAAGTACGGATACTAAAATTGCAATAACTACAACCGCCGCTGATGCAGAAAGTACCGGTCTTTTGAAAAAGAAACCCAGAGTTTCGATCCATGCCGAACCTGCTTTTTGCTCTCCTGTCCCGGTCACCTTGTCGGCCGTATTGACTATATATTCGGGACATTTTTCTTCTCGCAATAATGCTAAGCTTTCTGCAGTCGACTTGTAGTCATTTAACAGTTCCTTAACCCGGGGATCCTTCCGGGCTGCAAGGTGAACACGTATTTTTTCAGACAGTTTTGCATCTCCGTATGCAACGGAAATGATAGTGTCTAAAAACTCATCATTGATATTATGCTGTTGCTTCATGTTTGTACTTTTTAAGATCTTCCTGTAATTTTCTTCTTGCGCGCAGCAGGTATACCCTAACGCTGTTTAGCGGTATGCCCATTACTTCGCTTATTTCCTTGTATTTCATTCCCTGCAATTCATACATTACAAAAGTACCTTTAAGATTTGCAGGTAGATTTTCTATGGCATCTTTAATTCTATTTTTCAAAAACTCCTGTCTGACTTTTATCTCCGGGTCAGTCAATTTATCACCCTCCGCAATTTTATCTTCAATGTCCGGATCAATATCTTTTTCACGTTTATTCATTACCTGCCGTTTTCTCAGGTAATCCAGACATAAATTGTGCGTCGTTTTCATTATCCATGCCGGTGCGGCTTTCATTTCAAATTTATCGATGTTTTTCCAGATCCTTATCATTACTTCCTGGGTAACATCATCCGCATCCATCCGGTTTCTTAACATGTAAAGAGCATAACCGTAAATTCTGTTCTTATGCTGCTTTAATAATAGTTTATATCGTACGGTATTTAACATGTCTTCTGCCTTAAAGACGAAAACTGATTTAAAATAGTTACAATCAAAATCTTATTTAATAGTTGCAATAATTTTCCAATAATCTAATTTTATTATAAAATCGCAGCCAATGAAGTATTTAAATTCATGTAATAAAATGAGTTCTCAATATTATTATATTGTTATTTACTTATGACTATATTACTTTCTAAGAACTTTTGTTAGACATTTTGTGTGTACGGTTATATTGTGAGATGAATGGTATTGGTTTTGTTAATCTACAAATATTGAAATTGATTTACCGGGAATTTGTATAAGAGCACTCTTTCCCCAAAGAACATTTTCTAAAGATTAGTAAGATGAAGAACTATAATTCACATTTAAAATTTTATCCTCTGTGATTATCAGTGTTCCATTGATTTCATAAATTAAATAAACTAATTGTTATTAATCCGCTTCAATACACTACTTTAGTTCAACATTTTGTATTTTATAAAATAAAAACATTTTAATTCGAATTAAAAAATTGAAAACAAAACACTAAATTCATGATTAAATTTCTTCCTCTCGGCGGTGCCGGTGAGATTGGTGCAAGCTGCTTTTACTTGAATATTGCTGGGGCCGGGATTATACTCGACTGCGGAATGCATCCTCAAAAAATAGGTCTTAATTCACTTCCGCGGTTTGAATTAATTAAAAACGAACCGGTAGATTATGTTTTAATTTCTCACGCACATCAAGATCACTTAAGCGCATTACCTTATCTCGTTCAGCAGCATCCTTATATTAAAATTTTAACTACGCCGCAAACCCGCGCTTTAGCCGAATTAACCCTGCACAATTCGGTATCAATATTAAAGGAACAATTGACCGAAGAAGATGCGATGAAAATCTACTCGCATGACGAGGTGGATCTTCTTATCAAGACTATCGGGTACAAGGCATATAAGGAAATATTTTCTGTTAACGGGTATAAGCACAACAGCAGCTCACAAATTGATGCATCCTTTCACGATGCCGGGCATATTCTCGGATCAGCAGGTATATTAATAGAACATAACGATGAAAAATTATATTACACCGGAGACATCAACTTAAATAATCAAGCGTTACTGGATGGAGCAGTATTACCAAAAGAAAAAACGGATACTTTAATTTTAGAATGCACCTACGGGGCAACTGATTCAAGTACAATTCTTTCCTGGCATAAAGAAGCCGAAAGAATGATCAAATCGATTAATAAAATAATTAACACGGGTGGTTCTATTTTAATGCCTGTATTCTCGCTCGGTAAAATGCAGGAGATGTTGAAAACTTTATGGGATTTTATAAATAAAGGAAAGTTAACAAATGTTGATATTTTTACCGGCGGAATCGGGGAAGATATAAGCCGTGTTTATGATTATAACCGCTATGTAGTCAACATGAAAGATCCGGAATTCGAGTTGAAATCTATTCCACGAATGAATATTTACGAGGTTCCCAAACCTGATGACTTTTTCAAATCTCCCTGTATCGTGCTTGCATCGAGCGGAATGATGATAGAGCGGACGGCTTCCTTTAATCTTGCAAAAAGCTGGCTGAAGCAAAAAAGCTCGGCAATTTTCACGGTTGGCTACATGGATGAAAGTACTCCCGGTTACAGAATTGCAAATACTCGCAGAGGTGACAAAATAAAACTCAGCGAATACAGCGATGAGCAGGAAGTAAAGTGCACAATAGAACAATTTCGTTTTTCCGCCCATTCGAAGCGGGAGGATTTGCTTCAGATAGTTAAAAAATTAAAACCGGAGAATGTTATACTTGTTCACGGAGATGAAGAGGCAATTGATTGGATGGGTTCATCAATATTAAAAAATTTTAAGGGAACCAAAGTTTTTGCGGCAGAGATTGGTAAGGAAATTTTAATTTGATTATATCCCTAATTTTTAAGAGTATTGTGTAATACTAAAAAATTTTTACAGAAGATATAACATGAGATATTTTATCTTGCTTATATTGATTCTGTCAATTTCATTTTCCTACCCTCAAAACAATAAGTACGAAAGAATTCTAAAAGATTTCCGCGGCATACCCTGGAACGCTTCAAAAGAAGATGTTAAAAAAAATGAGAATGCTTACTACCTGCAGCTTTTTAGCGGTTTCGGAATTGAAGCACTTTCATACAAAGGAAAAATAGCCGGGCTTGAAGCCAGAATTGATTACACGTTCAGGAACAATAAATTAATAGAAGGTTCTTATTCAATTAGTTCGAACTCATCATTTAAATCAGATTTCATATCTCTCACCGAATATTTATCGAAACAATACGGAAAGCCTGATTACATGGCAGGACCATTAATACATTCTGATTCCGTATGGATAAAAGAAAACAACTACGGCAAGTTCCGCGGACCTGAATTGTACTGGAAATTTAAAAACGGTTTTATCGGTCTGCATTCTTCAAGATTTAGAGAGAGGATCACAACTACCATACTTTTCGTTTATGGTAAAACAATTGAAGAATACGGATCGGAAACAATGCCCTACGTCGACGAATTTAAAAAATAAACAGCTGCCTTTAAGCAAGAATTATTAAATATAAGTTGCCATTATTTATAAATTGTGGTAAGTTTATACATATATTAAGGCCGTAAGCTATTATTCAAGGGGGATTTACCATGCATAATAAAGCTCCTGTGTTTAATCATTTTTTAAAAACTTTTCTTATTCTTTTAATATTAACATCGGTAGCCCCGGCTCAAAATCCAAACAAAAGTATAATGGATATTAATAACATTACCAGCTGGATAAGAAATGACGGATTCCATCCCTGGGTTATTGAGAAAACTAAGTATAACATATTTAACGGAACATTCCCTAAGGGTAAAGGAGGTTTGATATTTTCCAGCGGTATATTATGGGGCGGACTTGTTATGGACGGAAGTGAACCGGTTGTAAGAGTTGGCGGTTCCACTTATAACAGCGGAAACAAATCGATTACCCGCTTATTCAGAGTGAGACCGGATTACAAAGATGCTTCATTATTCGATGATGCGATTAATTTTTTTATTGTTGATTCTGAGCAAGTTACAGATTCGATGTTAATTCAACTTCGTTCGCAATATGAAAAAGATTGGGATGAATGGCCGGCTGATAAAGGTGCTCCGTTTTATGATGCTAATAAAGACGGCAAATACGAACCCGATGTTGACATTCCGGGCGTTCCCGGCGCTTCGCAAACCATATGGATAGATTATAATGATGATAACTCTTATCATTTTTTAAAATCACAGCCTATCGGGCTGGAAATTCAGGAAACTTATTGGGCTTATTCAAATGATAGTTTAGTATCAAATGCTATTTATAAAAGAGTAAAAATAATTTATAAAGGTACATCTGCTTCGGCAAAAAATTCTCATATTGACAGCATGTATATCACCCAATGGTCAGATGCCTCGATCGGAAATGATCTAAATGATTACGCCGGTTCCGATACATCTCTTAACCTCGGATACACATACAATGCCGGTAACGAAGACAACATTTATAATAAGTTCGGTTTAATACCTCCTGCAGCAGGATTTACATTTTTACAAGCACCGGCTTATAAAACCGGAAATCGTAACGATAGCGCTATTGTTGATTTTAAATGGCATAGAGGTTACAAGTACTTTAACACCAAATTATTAAATAGTTTCATTTATTTTGCTGCCGGTGCTGTATGGTCGCCTCCGGAATTCAGCTATAAAGGAACACTTGAATGGTACAATATAATGAGAGGATATTTACCGGATCCTCCTTATCCGCAAAAATATTCATTCTGTCCGGAAAATAATTTAATTTCAACAGATACGAATTGTTCCAGTAAAATTATGCTTGATGGCGACCCCGTAACAAAAACCGGCTGGATAGATGGATCTCTTGATGGTCCTTCTCCGAGAATAATTGCAATGTCTACAGGACCTTTTAATTTAAGTCTTAATGATACAGCAGAAGTGGTTATAGCCTTGGCAGCGGGAATTGGGACTGATTATTTAAATAGTATTACTGTATTGAGAAATCAAGTAAGAAATGCAAAATCAAAATATGACTCTTTTGTACGGGAAATGACTTCGGATAGACTGAAAATTCATAGACCTAAATCTTTGATAGAAGATTTTACAGTTTATAAGAATTATCCCAATCCGTTTAATTCAACAACAACAATTCAGTATTTTCTGCCTGAACAATCATACGTTAAAATTGAAGTTTACAATATACTCGGAGAAAAGATTAAGACTCTTGTTGATGGAGAACAAATCGCCAATCTTTATAGAGTAAAATTTAATGCAGAAAGCTTACCGAGCGGAATTTATTTGTGTAGCATTGTTATTAATAATATAGTTAATACACAAAAACTAGTTCTGCTCAAATAGGGGAGATTAATTATAAATGTATCACCAACTTTCTTTATATAAATTATTTACACTTACATCGCTTTTCATTTTTATCTTTTCACTATTACTATGGAGCCAGGCTCCTAAACAAAGTGTGATGGATATAAATAACATTACTATGTGGGTGCGTAATGACGGATACCATCCTCCAGCGTATAAAAAAAAGGAATTTAAGTACGGTTCTTGGGAAGGCTCATTTCCTAAAGGAACCGCCGGTGTTATTTACAGTGATGGTTTATTATGGGGCGGACTGGTTCAGGACAGAAGCAAACCGGTGGTAAGGGTTGGCGGCTGCACTTACGGCAGCGGGAACAAAGCAATTACCCGCATATTTAGAGTAAGACCGGATTACAAAGATGCTTCATTATTAGATGATGCAAGTAATTATTTCATGATTGATTCGTTGCAAGTTACAGATTCAATGATAACTCAGCTTCGCTCTCAATACGAAAAAGATTGGGATGAATGGCCGGCCGATAAAGGAGCTCCATATTACGACACCAATAAAGACGGCAAATACGAACCGGATATTGATATTCCCGGTGTACCGGGTGCATCTCAAACTATTTGGTTCGCCTACAATGACGACAATTCTTATTTTTTGTATTATTCACCGCCGATTGGAATAGAAGTACAGGAAACCGACTGGGCTTATTCAAACGATAGTCAATCAGCAAATGTGATCTATAAAAGAGCAAAAATAATCTATAAAGGTACTTCAGCTTCTTCTGCAGATGATCATATCGACAGTATGTATATTGCAGAGTTTGCCGATATGGATATAGGAATTCCTTTTGATGGTTTTGCAGGGTGTGATACTTCAATTAATTTGGGATATGCTTACAATATGAATGACAGCGATCTTATCTATAATAAATTCGGTTTAATTCCTCCGGCCGCAGGATTTGCATTTTTACAAACACCGGCTTATAAAACCGGAAATCATAATGACAGCGCAATTGTTGATTTTAAGTGGCGTATAGGTTCTAAATATTTTAACTCTAAATTCTTAACAAGTTTCACTTATTTTGGTGCAGGCGGTTCGTGGATTGATCCTGAATTCAGTTATAATGGAACACTTCAATGGTACAACATAATGAGAGGATATTTACCGAACCCTCCGTATCCTTATTCGGTTTCATTCTGTCCGAAATGGTATCCGATATTTAAAGACAGAAATTGTTCTGATAAAACAATGCTGGATGGTGATCCGGTAACGGGAACAGGATGGATAGACGGGATTGTTGACGGTCCCGCTTCGAGAAGAATTGCAATGTCTACAGGTCCTTTTAATCTGAAGCTTAATGATACTGCGGAAGTTGTTATTGCCCTAGCTGCCGGAATTGGGACTAACTACCTAAACAGTATTATGGTACTGAGAAATATTGTAAAAAATGCAAAATCTAAATATGACTCTTTTGTTAGGAAAATAACTTCGGATAGCCTGGAGCTTAAGAGACCTAAATCATTGATAAATAATTTTATTGTATATCAGAATTATCCCAATCCGTTTAATTCATCAACAACCATTCAATATTTTCTACCGGAACGTTCTTATGTAAAACTTGAGGTTTATAACTTACTTGGAGAAAAAATCAAAACACTAGTGAACGGAGAACAAATAGCAAACAGCTATAAATTAAAATTTAATGCTGCAGGTTTATCGAGCGGAATATACTTTTATAGGATCACAATTAATGATATGATCAGAACGAAAAAATTAATTCTGCTGAAATGATTTCATAAAAGACTTGAACCAAAGCAATCTGCATAAAACAAAAGCAAAGAGGTATAACTTTCCTTTTTTCAGCATATTATATAAACCAGTATAAAAAAAATTTTAGCTGAAAATGAAAGAATTTGTTCTATCATAAACCGACCTATTGCGAAAAAAGCACAAAGAAATCATAAATTATTTATCTTAAATTTAGATAAGCATTGTTAACCGATTATGTTTAAATTGCCTGTGTAGAATTACTGTATATAGAATTTCGAATTATAACTTACCATTTTTAAAGGGGAGCCAAAAATGAAGGGGATCATTTTTCATCTCTTAATAGTTATCACATTCAGTACTATAATATTTGCCGGTTCAAGGGACAGTACCGTAGTCGGTCCCGGTGTGGTTTATTACCATGAATACCGGGAGGGCGGACCGTGGCATTTCAATGTGCTTAAAATCGATCTTACCAACCAGTGGATAAAATTAGAAACTGTTAAAGCACAGGATAGGTTGAAGGCTTTTGAAAGAACTTCATCGATGGCGATGAGGAATAATTATACTGAACATCATGTTATCGGAGCGGTTAACGGAGACTTTTATAATACTGCGACTGGTGAGCCGATAAATACACAGGTTATCAACGGACAAATATTAAGAAATCCGATAAATTATGTTACCATCGGATTTAACGCTAAAAACAAAGCAATGATCAATCCGGTTAATTTCAACGGTGATATTATAAAAGGAGATTCAACCGTTTCCGTATCCGGTGTAAATAAAACAAGGGATGCAAATCAACTTATTTTATATAATTCATATTTTGGAAACTCTACCGGAACAAATTCGTTCGGAACCGAAATTTTAATCTCACCTTTGAATCAATGGATTGTAAACGATACCGTTAATTGTATTGTTGAAAAAAAAGAAGTGAGTACCGGTAATATGACATTAACAAAAGGCAAAGCAGTTTTATCTGGTCACGGCATCTCTGCCGATTTCCTTAATAATAATGTTGCTTCCGGTGATACAATAAAAATTTTATTGAAACTTCAGCCGGCAATTCAAAGGTTGACGGAGATGATCGGCGGAAATGTAAAACTGGTCGATAACGGAATTCCTTCAAACGATAACGGCGACAGGCATCCGAGAACTTCAGCAGGTATTTCAAAAGATTCTACGTTTCTATATTTATTTACGGTTGACGGACGGCAAACGGGTTACAGCGTTGGAATGTCTTATAAGGAACTGGCGGATTATATGGTAGAGTGGGGTGTCTATCAAGGAATAAACCTCGACGGCGGAGGTTCCACAACCATGTTCGCTGACGGAAGTGTTGTAAACAGTCCCTCCGATCCGGGCGGTGAAAGATCCGTTGCAAACTCACTTTTAGTAATTAACACTGCGCCGCCGGGAGAATTATCCCATCTGCGGATTTCGCCTGCAGAAAATTATGTGCTATCAAATTCGAAAGTACAGTTCAGCGTTAACGGTTTTGATCAATATTATAATAGTGTAACTCTCAGCCCCGATTCTATAAATTGGAACTGCGATAGTGAATTAGGTACTATCGATCAAAACGGGTTATTTACTGCAAATAATATCGATTCGGCAAAAGGATATGTTTATGCTGTATCGGGGGGAATTAAAGATTCTGTGTTAGTAGTAATTACATTTGTCTCCACAATTATTTTACAGCCTGATCCAATAATACTTGAGGTCGGACAGAAGCAAATAATTACTGCGGAAGCCCGCGATGGTTTCGATAATACGGTTAATCTTAAATCGGCTGATTATGAATGGTCTGTTACCGGTGGTGTTGGTACGATTGATTCTACAGGTTTGTTTACCGCCGTTACTGCAGGCGAAGGAAATATTATTGCAAAATATAAAACGGTTACCGGCAGCGTGGAAGTTTTGGTCGGTGTTTCTTCTATCGTGATTTTAGATGATTTTAAAGATGTTTCCAAATTCACTATTTCAGGAGTAAATATAAATTTATCGGGATGCAAATTGGAAATAGACTCTTCCGTATCGGTGTCGGCTCCGTCATCCGCCAGGCTTGATTACAGTTTAACAACCGGAGGTACAAGCGCGTTATATCTTGATTGCAATATCCGGATTTCAGGGACTCCCGACGCAATCGGTTTGAATATTTACGGCGACGGTAAAGGGCATTGGTTGAGGGGAGAATTTAAAGATGTGGACGGCGAAAGATTTATAATAGATTTTACCGATGCATCTCCGGGCATTGATTGGTTGAATGAATGGAAATATATTGAGGTCCCTTTCAGCAAAGCAATACCAAGCTGGGCAAATCCATCGGCAGTGCTGAATTTCCCGGTTACTTGGACAAGAATATATCTCGCAGAAACGAGCGATGCTAAAAAAGATAACGGCACGATTTACCTGGATGATTTTAAAGCTCATTTCGTGATAACAGATATTAATGAAGAACTCAATAATACCTTACCGGGGTCATTTAAATTAATGCAGAATTATCCGAATCCGTTTAACCCGGCAACCACAATAAAATATGATCTTCCATACAATAGTGAAGTTAGGCTTATTGTATATAACATATTAGGTCAGCAAGTCAAAGTACTTGTTGATCAAGTGCAAAAAGCTGCCCATTATGAGTACAACTGGAATGCAAGCGATCTTGCATCGGGAGTATATATCTATATACTCAATGCAAACTCAACAGGCTGGCAGCAGAATTATCATTCAGTAAAGAAGATGGTGCTGCTGAAGTGATTACATGATTAACGAATTGGCGGATTGAAGAAATGCTTGTGCGATTAAAGGAGTGTATTGTTTTTAAATCCTTTTGAGTTTCACAAAGTGATGGTTATGCCAGAATATTTATAGAAAATTGGAAACACAAACGGAACCTAACAGGATCTGCCTGTTAACTGCAATTCTTTATATATTGCAATATAAATTGACTGGAAACACAAACGCTGTTTGATTGTTTAATTGATAGCTATTACTTTAAACAATACAATGATAATGAATTTTTGCTTTTCAATTAATTAAAAATTGAACCTTACTTACCTTATTTTTATAAAAACGAATTATTAAAATAGATTTTTGATATTTTATACTTAAAACCCATACCACCCAAATCTATTTTACCATTCGCCGGCTTTATTATATTGCTGTTTTGGACAATGCAAGTCAACGCTCAAAAAAGAATCCCTTTTAATTTCGTTGTTGCAACATGGAATGAAGACAACGGATTACCGCAGAATTCCGTCAACGATATTGTCCAAACTAAGGACGGCTATTTATGGATTGCCACTTACGGCGGGCTTGCCAGGTTTAACGGAATGAGTTTTAAGGTTTTCAACACATTTAATTCTCCCGGATTATCATCCAATAGAATTCTAAGTCTTTTTAACGATAAAGAAGGCAGATTATGGATTAGTTCCGAACAAGGATTATCATATTACTATAAAGGCATTTTTAAATCATTTACGGAAAAAGATGGTTTTAAAATTGTCAGCTCTTTAGGAGTAAAGCAGGATAAAAACGGTACTATCTGGATTTTAACTTATCCGGGATTTTATCAATACCGCGATGGAAAATTTATTAAGCAGCAATTAACAAAAGATGAAAATCTCCGCAAACGCGCAATGGCGGGCAATGCTGATTTTTATGTCCCCTTCAGAAATGAGCTTTATGCGGTAATCAAAAATAAGGTTGTATTCTGCCGCTCCATAGGTGATTATCCCGATATACAATTTCTTAATGTAGTTGAAAATCCTAAGGGATCTCTTTGGCTGGGAACAACATCGAATCGTTTAATTAACATTAAAAATGGAAAAATCAATCAATATAAAATCGAGAATGGACTTGTTGCAAATGATATAAAAGATCTTTTTGTTGATTCGGATAGAAGTCTCTGGATCGGGGACAGTAAAGGCTTGACGATTCTAAAAGATAATAAATTCTATAAAATGACATCAAAAGACGGAATCCCTAGTTCCGGTGTACATAAAATCTTTCAGGATAATGAATGCAATTACTGGATCGGTACAAATTCGAGCGGATTATGCAGAATAAGAAAAACAATTATTTCCAATTACGGTAAAAGCAGCGGTTTATTGAACAACCGAATTTTGAGCTTGGATTTGAAGAATGACGGCGGTCTGCTTATAGGAACCAACGGAGGCGGAATTTATGAATTGCGAAATAACAAAATCAGTTTTTCGCCGCTGAATAAATATTTTATACAAAAATATATCTGGTCACTTTTTGAAGATTCACAAAAGAGATTCTGGAGTAATGACCATAATTTATATTATGTATATAATAACAAGAAATTTTTTATCCCTGAATCACACAAATATGACCTTTATAATATAAATGCTTTCTATGAGGCCAAAGACGGGGCAATTTGGCTCGGCTATCAATTCGGGTTACTTCGCTACTTCAATAATAAGTTTAAACACTATTTAACTAAACACAGTTCATCCAATGCAGATGTGCGTTGCATAATGGAAGACAACAAAGGTAATATTTGGGCAGGAGCCGTGAACGGTCTTTATGAAATAATTCGGGGCAAGGTTAAATCGTATCATTCCATCCCCGGTCTGCGAAATTATTACTTTCGTGCGATTCACCAGGATAAGGACGGCGTTATGTGGTTTGGAACTTATGGCGGAGGATTGATTAGATTAAAGAATAATAAATTTTCTATTTTTTCCACGGAGAACGGACTACAAAGTAATGTTTTATCGCAAATCGTTGAGGATGATAACGGCTATTTTTGGATGGGCAGTAATCACGGTATTCAAAGAATAAGCAGGAAGGAATTAAATGATTTTGCCGACGGGAAAACAAATTCGTTTTTTGTTTACAATTATGATAAATCAGACGGTATGATTTCGTCGGAAACCAACGGCGGTTTCCAGCCTTCGGCAGTAAAGGACAAAAACGGTAACATTTATTTCCCGACTATTAAAGGTATAACCGTAGTCCATACAAAGGAATTGATTAAAAATAAAATAATTCCGCCTGTTCATATAGGTCGTGTATTTGTAAACGGAAAAGAAAGAAAACTAAACGATTTGCGAATTAATTATGACAGTTCAAATGTTGATATCTATTTTGATGTATTAAGTTATGCGCGGCCTCATAAAAACCAGGCAAAATATATAATGGAAGGTTACGACAAAGGCTGGAACAATGCAGGTGATCTTCGATATGCCCGTTATACGAGTCTTCCTCCCGGTAAATATACTTTTAAAGTTATAGGAGCGAATTCGGACAATGTATGGAACAAACACGCCGCATCAATTTCAATAACAGTATTGCCGCCGTTCTGGATAACATGGTGGTTCAGAACAATTTTGGTGCTGATGTTTCTATCTATCGGATCGTATATTTATTACAGAAAAGTGAAAGCTTTTAAGTATGAACAAAAACTCCAGCACGAGTTTTCGGGTAAACTGATAAGCAGCCAGGAGACGGAGCGTTCGAGAATAGCACAGGAACTTCATGATTCATTAGGACAGGAACTGCTGCTTATAAAAAATCGCGCACTCCTCGGACTTAAGAATACCGGCGGAGATTCAAAAACAAAACAGCAGCTTGAATATATTTCCGATTACGCGGACAGTGCAGTAAAACTGGTAAGGCAAATTTCACATAATCTGCGTCCGCCCGAACTGGATAGACTCGGAATAACCGAAACTATGAATTCGATAATCACTGAAATTGAGAATGTGGGTCTAATTAAAATAGAAAGTAAGCTGAATGATATAGACGGTATTATTCCTAAGGGAAAAGAAATTAACTTAATAAGAATCCTACAGGAAGCTTTGGGAAATATTTTAAAGCACTCGAAAGCTACCGTTATTTCAATTAACTTGATAAATTTACCAAGTAAAATATTGCTTGTAATTAAAGATAACGGTAAAGGATTTTCTATTGAAGAAAATCCTGAAAATTATGCTAACGGGCTTGGCCTTTTGGGAATGAGTGAAAGAGCAAAAATTCTGGGCGGGTCTCTAAAATTAGAGTCATCACCGGGTAAAGGAACAATATTAACACTGGAGATACCGGTTAAAAATGTCTGAAACTATTAAATACAAAATCATTCTTGCAGACGATCACCCTCTTTTGCTAAGAGGTTTAAATGAGATAATCCACGAAGAAGAAGATTATGAAATTATCGGGCAAGCCGGCGACGGAGAGCACGCACTGTTGTTAATTGAAAAACATCACCCTGATATTGCCGTACTCGATATTGATATGCCTAAATTTACAGGACTTGAGATAGCCGAAAAGCTTGCCTGCAGAAATATGAATACAAAAATAGTTTTTCTGACAATGCACAATAAGGAATCAATTTTTAACAGAGCCATGAATCTCGGAGCTTACGGTTTTCTGATGAAAGACAGCGCCCTTGTTGAGATTACCGAAGCTTTATCGGCGGTAGTCAAGGGCAAACGTTTTATAAGCAAATCACTAACTGATTTATTAATCAATAGAACAATCAGTCAGCCCACTAATAATCCGAAAACCAGCATTGATGTTTTAACGGCAACAGAGTTAAAAATTCTAAAGCTTATTGCAACACAAAGATCAACAAAAGAAATTGCCGAAGAACTTTCAATCAGCTACCGCACGGTTGAAACTCACCGTTCGAATATGTGCACAAAGCTTGAACTCTCCGGTACAAACTCACTTCTTAAATTCGCCCTCAAAAACAAAGACATACTTCAGTAAAAATTTTCTTCTAAAAAAACAAATCACACTTCTTATTCGGAATATAAAATCAAATACTGACTGCTGTCACTCTACGTACTACTACGTAGAAAAATACAGGACAATACGTATTTAATCCTACATTCCGCACAAATATTATTCCTTAGGAAATTTTCACTTTCTAGATTAAGAACAAAATGAAAATAATGATAGTGGACGACAACAAAAACGTAAGATTATTTCTACGAAGCTTGTTTGAAAATAAGGCGAAAGAGATAATAGAATGTTCCGATGGTCGAAGCGCGGTTGAATCTTATGAAAAACATAAACCTGATTTTGTGTTAATGGATATTGAAATGGAAATAATGGACGGCTTAAAGGCAACAGAAATAATATTGCAAAAGAATCCGGAAGCGAAAATAATAATTGTTACCAGCCACACAGATTCCAAATTAAGAGAAACAAGTATGTCGTTGGGCGCAATGGCATTCGTATTAAAGGATAACTTAATTGAACTTGAAGAGATTATTAACAATAAAAAATTAATTTAAAGAAAAAATCAATATGCAAAATAAAATAAATAAAATTTGGAGAGTTGTTGGGACTATTATTTTTGGAGTTATTTTTTTCAATCCGGTTGTTCTTCGAGCTCAAACCGCAACTGCGCCATCCGGCAGCGGTACAAGCAGCGATCCATATAAGATTGCAACACTTGATAATTTATATTGGCTCAGCCAAACTACATCTGCTTGGGCTGCGGGAACATATTTTACTCAAACTGCCGATATTAATGCTTCGTCAACTTCAAGTTGGGATAGTGGTGCAGGTTTTAGTCCAATTGGAAATGCCACAACATTTTTTGAAGGGAATTATAATGGAAACGGTCATACAATTGACGGCCTATATATGAATAGATCTTCGACCGATAGGTTGGGCCCATTTGGAACGATCGCCTATACAAGTGTTTATGATCTGGGTTTAACAAATGTTAATATTACCGGAGGTACAGGCTTGGTTGGTGGTTTGGTGGCGGTTAATAGAAATTCAACAATTACAAGATGTTTTACTACAGGTACAATTAACAGCAATGGCTTAAAAATCGGTGGAATAATAGGATATAATAATAGTGGTTGCACAGTGTCTAATTGTTATTCCTCGATTTCAATATCAGGAAGTGGTTCAACTTATGTGGGCGGATTAGTCGGGGATAATTATACAAGTGCCACAGTAACGAACAGTTATGCCATCGGGGCTGTCACGTCTAGTGCCTCGTATGTAGGCGGATTTAGCGGACGAAATATAGGAACAATAACAGGTGGTATTTGGAATACAGATATTGTAACTACCGGTATAGGGACGGGGACAACAACGGGAGCTACAGGAAGAACCACAGCTCAAATGAAGATTGAATCTAATTTCACTACTGCCGGTTGGGATTTTAAAGGCGAAACTACTAATGGAAGTCAAGATATCTGGGGCATAAATAGCATAGACAACGGCGGCTTTCCTTTTCTTTCCTGGCAAGGTTATCCTGTCGCTATTATGCCTTCTGGCTCGGGAACTTCAAGCGATCCCTATCTAATTGCCACATTTAATAACTTATATTGGGTATCACAACAAGGTGTGTCAATATGGAATACCGGTAAGTATTTTAAGCAAACGGCAGATATAGATGCGTCCCCAAGTTCAGGTTGGAGCAAGGGTTTCAAGCCTTTAGGGGATAGCACATATTTTAACTGTTTTTACGATGGAGATGGTCATACAATAGACGGGCTATATATTAATAGACCTTCTATTACGTATATTGGGTTTATTTCTTCTGTTGATCATGGGGGTGTGAAAAATCTTGGTGTTACGAATGTGGATATTACCGGTGGGCAGGGCGTAGGAGCAATTGCAGGAGGAAATTTTAACGGAAATATTGAGAATTGTTTTTCAACTGGTGTTGTCAAAGGAGACACTGCCGTCGGTGGTATTCTTGGATATTGCGAAGGAGGATGGAATGCTAATATTCCAGGTGCTTTTGATGTTACCGGATGTTATTCAAGTGCTGGTGTTAGTGCCAACATGCAAGCCGGGGGACTTATAGGCTACGCATGGGGAAATATATATTATAATACTTCCATGAAAATAACTAACTGCTATTCAAACGGTTTTGTTTCATGTCGTTTTCAGACCGGAGGTATTGTTGGCTTTTTCGCAGACGGTATTATGAGTAATGTATATTCAACCGCGATTCTTTATGGTGGAATTGATGCTGGAGGTATTGCAGGGGTATTCCAAGGAAATATGAGCAATTGTTATTATCATAGTTTGATATCAACTACCTATGGCACCACGGATGGCGGACTTGTGGGAGAGCATGATGGTGGAACAATCGATAACTGCTATGCGGCTGCTAGAAATAATGTGCCTGAAGGAACTGATCTGGTTTATTATGAGATAGGAGGATTGGTTGGGGCAAATTCTGGCGGAACCACAACTAATTCTTTTTGGGATACAGATTATTCCGGACTTAATTATAGTGCTGAAGGAACTCCTAAAACATACTCCCAGATGACAACGAGCTCTACATTTTTGGATGCAGGTTGGGCCCCTTCTATATGGTATAGGGATGATTCATATAACGATGGTTATCCATACTTAGCTTGGCAAAATCCAAGCGGTACTCCATTGCCTGTTGAGTTAACTTCTTTTACAGCCGTTTTAAATGAAAATAAGGTAGAATTGAATTGGAAGACCGCAACAGAACTAAACAATTACGGGTTTGAGATTCTTCGCTCCGCTCAGAATGACGGTCATTCTGAACCCGCTTCAGCTGGTGAAGAATCTTGGACAAAGATCGGTTTTGTAAAAGGAGCGGGTAACAGCAATTCGCCGAAGAGTTATTCTTTTGTTGATAGTAATCCAATAAGCGGAAAAGCAGATTATAGACTAAAACAAATAGATGACAACGGACAATATAAATACTCAAATGTGATTAATATAAGTGTAGATAACGCACCAACTGAATTTTCACTTGAGCAGAATTATCCTAATCCGTTTAATCCTACTACAACAATAAATTTTGCTCTACCGGTTAAATCAAATGTAACATTGTCCGTTTATAATTCTCTGGGACAGAAAGTAACTGAGCTTGTTAACGGAGAACTTCCGGCGGGAAATCACTCGGTAAATTTTAATGCAAGCAGCTTAAGCAGCGGAATTTATATTTACCGGTTTAAAGCCGGGAATAAATTTACGGCTATTAAGAAAATGATTTTGATGAAGTAGCTTATTTGATTTTTCTATTAAAATTAAAAATTCAAGTGCCAGAGTCTGTCCGGTATTCTCATAAGAACATCATCCTAAAGGACAGGCTCTATTAATTTCTATTATACTTTGAGATTCCCGTTTTCACGGGAATGAGTTATTAAAAATATAGCACTTTTAGTTCATCTGCTTATTTACTTCTCTATTTTTTGATGAAAAATCGATAAGCGGAAAAGTTGAGTATAGACTATAACAAATTGATAACGACGGACAATATAAATACTCTAATGTTATTAATGTAAATGTAGATAATATACCTACTGAATTTACTCTTGATCAGAATTATCCTAACCCGTTTAATCCAACTACAACCATAAATTTTGCGTTGCTGTTTCAATCAAATGTAACACTAGTGGTTTATAATTCACTGGGCCAAAAAGTAGCTGATCTTGTTAATGGAGAGCTTACCGCCGGAGATCATTCGGTTGTGTTTAATGCAGGCAGCTTGGCAAGTGGAGTATATTTTTATCAACTTAAGGCTGGTGATTATATTAAATCTATAAAAATGATTCTAATAAAATAGTGCCATTTGACACCTTAGAAGTATGTGAATTTATAAAAACAATTTCATGGGCTTACCGGAGAGAATAGACTCTTTAGGTTGAACTATTGATACAATACAGGTTTAAAAGCTACGCTTGCACAGGGTACAAATCAAGATAAGTTTTATATAAAGGCTTCAGCGGAGATTCGATTATAAACAGCCTGCTTTCTGCCTCTGAATATATTTCGATTGATTCTTCTTCCTTAATAACCGCAAAACTATCTGTTTCCATTTCGTTCTTGTTTATTTGAATTGAACCTTCGATAAGATATGCGGAAAGAATTTTCCCGTTATTAATATTGAATGAGTGATCTCCTACGGATAAAATGATTTCTTTAATTGAAATATCCGGCGTATCCATCTCAATAGGTGCGTCTGCGCCTTTATATGTTTTTATTATTTTCCCATTTTTATTTATAACCGGAAATGCGCCGGAAGGATAATCATTATATGTCGGCGATTTATTTATGGATTTATTTAAATCCGGATCAAGCCAAATCTGAAAAATTTCTGTTCCGGGTTTAAAATCTTCGGCATGACTAATTCCGTTGCCCGCACGAATTATTTGTGCAGAACCTTCATGAAGCTTTAACCATTCTTTACTCTTCGAATCGTAATGTTCAACCTCCCCCTTTAAAATGAAGGACATTATTTCAAATGCCTGGTGGGGATGTTCCCCTAAAAGGCTGCCGGCATCCGACCAGGCATGCGCCCAGTAAAAGATATTAGAATAGGGTGGAATTCCTTTGCCGGATTGAGAAAGTACAACAGGTCTATTTTCTTTAATAGCTCCTAAATTAAAGGAACCTTTTTCCTGTTTCTCTTTTGGTATAATTGATATTGCCATATATTATTTCTTCAAATATTATTCTATTATTTTACCCGTTAACCCGAAGTTAGAGGAATACAATAAATATTATTTTATGTACTGCTCAAACATTTTTCAATAAGAGTTATAGCCTTTGGAATGATGTACTAAAGGAATCATGCTTTTGCAGTCTTCCTTTTTGATAATATTAACTATAAAATACAATTTCCTGACTAAAAATAAAGTGATGAATAAGTATTGTAACCCAATTAATAAGTATATCGTAAAAAATATTTATTACTAATAACACGCAAATATTAAAATTTTTATAGATTGAGAATATCGGGGTAACTAAAATTAAGTTGCATGAAAACACTGCCGCTTAGATACGATGTCCTTGCAACGCGGCTTTTATCAACAAATTATAGCAGGTCAAAAAAATATTTTTTTTATTCGAATTAATCTCACGAAAATTAAAAATTGATTAGTATTATTACCCATAATTATTATACTTGCTAATGAAGCTTAGGTTTACTAAATTATAAAATAGATGATCATCTTATATGCGCGGATTTGGACATTCGCGATATGTATTTACCCTCTTTAGGGTTTTTGTTAATCATCTTATCACAATATTGGAGGCTGGATGGAAGAAGACAATGGAGTAAATATTTAACCATTTTTTACCGGACAAATATTTATTTTTCCGGTCCAACAAGTGATAAAATTTGTTTATTAAATTTCGCCGGATGATGTTATCATTTATGAAACATTCTCCGGCATTTTTTTATTTGTATCAAACGAAGATTAAATTCGATTGCAATTTCTATGAATTTGACCCTTCAAAAAAAATATAACTTACTGGAATCAAAAACACAGGAGTTAATTGATAGTTTAAATAATATCCCCTTAGAAACACTTAACTACCGGCCGGGTCAAGACAAATGGTCTATAATTCAAATTATTTTTCATTTAGTAAAAACAGAGCGAATAACCGAAGTTGCGATTTCTAATTCGGTAAAACACAGCGAAAATCTTCGAGAAGCAGGTTTTAAAGAGTCTATAAGTTCAACAATATTAAATCTTGCCCTTAAATCTCCGTTAAAAATAAAAGCGCCGGCTCTTTTAATTAAAATTCCGGAGACTTACGATTTAAATGAGTTGATAAAAAAATGGAAAACCGTAAGAGAAAATTTATTCGAAATCTTAAATGATTTTCCGGTTAATCTGATAAACAAAAATGTATTTGAGCATCCATACTCAAGCAAGATGAATATCTCCCAAACTTTGGATTTCCTGAGATTACATTTATGCCATCACTTAAAACAGGTCGAAAAAATTCAAAGTGATTTCCGGTTATAAAATTTTGCAAGTACTTAAAATTCACCCGGAAATATTCTTTAATATAAAGCAAAAAAATAATTTATTATTTAATGATTTTGTTCAATCTTTTTTAATAAATTATATAATTATTTTCTGTTTTTTATAAGGAGTTAATATGAAAAGGGGATTAAGTATCTTTATAGTATCTCTTTTGGGTTTACTATTTTTACTCTCCTCAAACGTCTACTGCAGTTTTCAACATGTTGATTCAACGGACACGAATAATTTAACAGGCATATGGCAGGGAGCATTGAAAGTATCCGGTATGGAATTACGAATTGTTTTCCACGTAGATAAACATGAGGATGGAACTTATAGTGCTACAATGGATAGCCCCGATCAAGGTGCAAACGGAATAAAGGTAGATAAAGTTACATACACCAAGGACCGATTAAGATTTGACGTAAATATGATTAGAGGGTATTACGAAGGAAAACTTATCCGGGACAGTTTAAAAATAAATGGTACCTGGAATCAAAGCGGAGCATCATTTCCGCTAGATTTTAAATAAAACCGATAAAGTTGAGGAAGTTAAGAGACCACAGACTCCTGAACCGCCTTTCCCGTATAAATCGGAAGATGTATCCTATGAAAATAAAAAAGCCGGAATTACAATAGCCGGAACATTAACTTTTCCTGATAGCGGCAGTTCTTTTCCCGCAGTTTTATTGATTACCGGTTCAGGTTCTCAGGATAGAGATGAGACTATTTTTAATCATAAACCTTTTTTGGTCATTGCCGATTTTTTAACTCGCCGCGGAATTGCAGTTCTTCGTGTTGATGATCGCGGAGTCGGAAAATCAACTGGCAGTCCTGCAAAAGCAACCAGCAAAGATTTTGTGGGCGATGTTTTATCGGGAGTAGATTATTTGAAATCTAGGAAAGAAATTAATCACGATCAAATAGGTTTAATCGGTCATAGTGAAGGCGGATTAATTGCTCCTATGGCTGCCGTTGAATCTCCTGATGTTGCGTTTATAGTTTTAATGGCGGGACCCGGTTTGACTGGCGAACAAATTCTTTACAAACAATCAGCTTTAATAGGTAAGGTGGACGGAAAAAGTGATGAAGAAATTTCCCAAAACCTGGATTTGATGAAAAAGCTATATCATGTTGTCAAGGATGAAAAGGACAGTGCTGTTGCATCGGTGAAGCTTCATAAAGTATTTGATAACTATTACGAATCGCTTAGTGATAAGGAGAAAAAGGAGATAAAAAATTCCGGACAAAATTTTGATTTGCAGATTAAAACAATTATGTCACCCTGGTTCCGGTATTTTCTTACTTATAATCCTGTCCCGGTATTGGAGAAAGTCAAATGCCCGGTTCTGGCGATAAACGGCAGCAAGGATTTGCAGGTTCCGCCGGAGGAAGATCTTGCCGCAATTAAAAAAGCGTTGGAAGAAGGCGGCAATAAAAATTTTGAAGTAAAAGAACTTCCCGGTTTAAACCATTTATTTCAACCGGCAAAAACCGGCTCGCCTTTGGAGTACGGCAAAATAGAAGAAACAATTTCACCTGAAGCACTTAAAATAATGTGCGATTGGATTTTAAAAGTTACAAGATAAATTCAAAAATAAATCTGTTGGTAATTCTAAAATTATTTGAATACATAAACTGCAGATGAATATTTAAATACAAGAGGCTGTTAAAAAAGTAATTTTATAATTACCCCGTGGAAAAGTATTCTTTCATTAAATAAGTATAATGAATTCACTTTAATCCACGGGATAAATCAGCTTTTTTTTCGAAAAAATATTACTTTACGGACAACCTCTCCGCATTCCATAAATTTTGTTATTAGTTTTTATTTAGTGGTAAAATGTATTTGCCCTCTTATTTCTCCATTCGGATGATCTTTAGTATGAACAAGAACATATGCATCACCGTTCTTCATCCACGTTTTTAGACTGTCAAGATTTACATCCTTATCTGTTATTGTGCCGTGTGATAAGAATCCGTTTACAATACTCATCGGTTTACCTTTATACAGCCAAACGGCAATCGAACCATTCTTTCCCTTAGCAGCATGATGAATATGAGCCATAGTAACAGCGTTGATGTTTTTTAATTTTACACTGTAAGTTATTTTCTTTCCGTCTTTGCTGAATTCGAACATAGCTTCACCCGAAGCTTTGGTCTTTACGGGCGGCACTACATTTTCACCGGAAAGTTTTGCATAAAAGTAACCCTGTGTACTTTTCTTATTCTTATTTTGTACTTTTTGTGTTTTGGAATTAACGGTGTTATTGGCGGTGTACGTACCTTTAATCGTGAAATGAGCAAATAATAACAACATAAATATTGATAATACATATCCAATAATCTTTTTCATAAGTACCTCCTTTTTATAAGTATGATATATCCGCTTGAATTATCAATCTAATAAATTACCGGTAGGTAATTTGTGATATTAAGATTAATTTGGGGTTAATCAATATATAATCAAATTGAAAATTTTTCATCGATAAAGGGGTTGATTAAATGAATATCCTAGAATTAAAGAAAGCCTTAAAGGATGCAGCCAATCCTTCGCAAGCAAAAATATTACAACGGTTTTTCAAAACCGGAAAAGGAGAATATGGAGAAGGGGATGTTTTTTACGGAATAAAAGTCCCGGTTATCAGGGGAATTGCAAAGTCATTCATTGAACTAAACTTGAACAGTTTGAATGAACTGATATCATCCCCGGTTCATGAAGAACGTTTAACGGCGATGCTTATTTTAGTTGCAAAATATTCAAAGGGCGATGATAAGCAAAAGGGAAAAATTTACGAATATTATGTTAAGAATAAAAAATATATAAACAATTGGGATCTTGTAGATTTAAGCGCTCCCAATATAATCGGTAATTATTTATTGAATAGAGATAAAAAATTATTATATGATCTTTCGGTGTCAGATAACTTGTGGGATAGAAGAATTTCAATTTTATCAACATTCCCTTTTATTCGTGCAGGTGAATATGACCCTACGTTTAAGATTGCAGATATCCTGATAAGAGATAAACACGATCTTATTCACAAAGCAGTTGGCTGGATGCTGAGAGAAATAGGTAAAAGAGATAAACAGACTGAAACAGATTTTCTAAAAACCCGGTATAAAACCATGCCGAGGACAATGTTACGTTATGCCATTGAAAAATTTCCCCAAAAAGAAAGACAGGCGTTTCTTAAAAGTATGATTTAATCATTCTATTCTTATTAGTTACAGGGTTCGCTTCTTTTTTTATTGATAATTAAACGAAATGTTCTAATTTACAAGTGGAATTCTTCTCATAAACGGAATAGTAGTAAACTGTTTACTAATAAATTCCGGGGGGAATATGAAAACAAGTAAATATTTTGCAGCCGCAATTTTTCTATTGCTGGCGATATTTATTGGACTAAATATTGGAATCGGACATGACTCTGAAAACCAAGACCCTGCTGCGGATGAATACAGGAATCTAGCCAAACAATTTTCCTCAAAATTGCTGGGAGTGCTTACCAACGAAATAAAAGAGGGCGGTAATATAAATGCCGTCAATGTATGCTACAATACTGCTCAAAATCTTACCAGGGATTTCGGATTGGAAAAGGGTGTGTTGATTAAGCGGGTGACTTTCAAAAATAGAAATCCTTTAAATGTACCTGACAATTTTGAAAAAGGAATTCTGAGAAAATTTGAGCACATGAAATTTAACGGAGAACTGAATTCATCATCCGAATATTTTAAGATAGTACATATCGACGGCAAAAAATATGCAAGGTACATGAAACCCATAATGGTTATGCAGCTTTGTATAAATTGCCACGGTGACGAAAGTACAATGGCTAAGGATGTAATTGCCTCAATTAATTCCAAATATGAAAACGATAAAGCAAGAGATTATAAAGTGGGCGACCTGAGAGGCGCAATTTCCATTATTAAAGAGATAGAATAAAACATTATTAGTATTGTCTCCGCAGCTTGCGATGATGATAACTTGTAAACTTTATTATATCGTAAAGATGCAGAGACATAAAAAGCGGAATAATAACTCCGTCTATTTAATAAAATACTCGAGAGTTTCGTTAAATTGAACTTCAAAACAATCATCAGGCAGAATTATTCCGCTAACTGAAATGCTTGCAGCTATCATTATCTAGAGTAATACCATCAGCATTAAACTTATTGCCGTTACACCGGTTTGTGTTCTATCTTACCCATATGATTAATTTGCTTTCTCTTTTATTAAATAATGAATAAATTATTTAAAAATAAACGATACAAGGGGTACGAAGAAAAAGGAGTAACTTATGAATACGTTAGAGCATATTGATAATTGGACCGAAGAACATACCGCTATATGGATTGATTTTTTAAGAATATGTTTTGGTTTATTCCTTGTGGTAAAAGGTGCATTTTTAGCCGAACATAACGAAGTAATATTAAATTTATTGCACAACAGCAGTTTTGAACTGCTGCCTTTTGTGGCTATACAGTATGTGATTTTTGCCGAAACCATCGGCGGAATTTTAATTGCTTTAGGGGTTGTTACCCGGACGACGGCATTGTTTGAACTGCCTATATTAATCGGTGCGGTATTTTTTGTGAATCTCCCGCATGGATTTTCCTTTTTAAATATCGAATTAGGTTATTCAGTTCTTGCTTTATTATTGACGATTTTCTTTATTTTTTACGGTTCCGGACAATTGTCATTCGATCATTACCTAAAAACTCATAAAGATCGTTAAATATAATGTAGAGACGCATCGAATGCGTCTCTACTAATCCGGTATCTTATCCGGGTATAATTCCTTTAATTCTAATAAAATAAAACCTGTTGTTTATTTCCTATTATTTTCTTTTATTTTAATAAGTTTAAAAAATGGAAATTCTTCATTTTTCAAAAACTAAACGGGGATGAGATATGTTACGACCTACTTTACGTTTGTACGATGGATTTACGCACACCTCACCTGAATTACGGGATGAGGTGAAAGAGCTTCAACAAAAGCTGAAAGAGGAAGGATTTTCCATTGATGCTGACGGCTTGTTCGGGAGAGATACGGAGACTGCAGTAAAAAGATTCCAAAGGGATCAAAATCTCGATGACGACGGAATCGTGGGTCCTAAAACATGGGCAAGGCTGCTTCAGGAAAACGAACCGGATGTCTCAAAAATATTTCAAACTTCATACCCGCGGGACTATACTGCATTAAAAGAACAGCTTGTTGAAGCAGAGAAATATAAAAAATTTATTGAAGCTTCCGCTGTAAAATTTGATTTGCAGCTAAGCCTGATAGGAGGAATCGGTTCTAGGGAATCTAAGTGGGGACTGGCGCTGACTCCTGCCAATCCTTCCGGAACCGGTGATACTATTAAAAGAAGATTTCCTACACGTTTCAGGGAAGGCCCGCTTCCTCCCGACGGAGGTGGATTCGGAAGGGGAATTATGCAGATCGACTTTGACGCTCATGATTTTGCTAGGAGCGGCAACTGGGCTGACCCTAAGGCAAATATTGATTACGGCTGCAGTGTACTGAAGAATAATTTTATACTTATGAAGAATAAAACTAATTTCACAGGTAACTCTTTGTTGAGAGCAGCTATTTCGGCATACAACTGCGGACCCGGAAATACGTTGAGAACAATCCGCGACGGATATGATATAGATTATTTTACCTTCGGGAGGAACTACTCAAAAGATGTATTGAATAGAGCCGGATGGTTTCAGTTAAACGGATGGGAATAAAAACAAAATCGTTTAATTTATTTTACCTATATTTCGTTGAGAATATTATACTTGTCTTAATTTTTATTATTATCAGGAATTAATAGCTAATATTTATTATACCCAATTTGGCTTATACAATAACAGTTATTCAATACTTGTTCCGGAAACACGAATATGGTAATGGTTCATAGTTTTTGTCCTCCCATTTTTATCCTCCAAATTGAACCAAACTCTTTAAGGTATTCTCAATAGTATTTTTATGTTTAATATTTTTACCCTCGCTCTAACACTCTCCCAAAGATGAGGGCTTATATTTTCGGTTTCCGGCATGCTAACTTCTGTTGGTGTTGCGCTAAGGCTGTTAGAATTTATAAAGGGGAAATACTAATTGACATTAAATATTCCGGAGAAATATAAACTTTCAGCCATTCATCAGGAAGAACTACTTAAATTATAAATCATTCATTCTGCATGGGGAAGTAAAATGGAGATAAAAGAAGAAAACAGGGGGCAATACTGCTTATTGTATTTATCAGGAAGGCTTGATAGATTTTCTGCTCCCGATCTTGAAGAAAAATTTTCACAATTATGTGATAACGGGAAATGTAATGTAATAATAGATTTTTCGGATGTCTCTTATATCAGCAGCTCTGGATTGGGGGTATTATTCAATTCTGTAAAAAAAGTTAAAATCAAAGGCGGCAGTATTATAATGTCATCGCTTACAGCGCCTGTGGAAGGAGTTTTTAATATCTCCGGATTATACTCAATTTTTGAGGTTTGTAAGGACGTTAATGAAGCGGGGGAAAAAATGAAATCAAAAATAAAGTAAGACAACTGCGGAATATAGATGCTGTAAATTATCACACAGTCGATTCTGAGCAGTTCCATCAGCAATAAAAGATTTTCTGCAAAATAGTTTATTTGTCATTTCTTAGGAATCCTCTACTGGGGCCTGTGCGCCTATGTTGCAAATTTTTTCGAATTGTGAGATCTTTTCCTTCGCTCGGATTGACAATATAGTAATATACTTATTTTGCAAAAACTCTAATATCTAATCAAACCCCGTTTCAATAAATTCCGGGATATAATTGAGCAGTAAAAAAACCTTCCTTTAAAATTTAATTAAAAAATTCCGTAAACATTATTTCTTGTCGCAGACAGATAACACCCAGGCAGAAAAGTCATTATTTTATCAAGATTCGAAGGAAAAGGGCTGAAAAATTAGCGAGTGAACGATTTTGAAACTCTATCAAATTTCTTTAATTTTGCATCGCACCCTTAGCTCAGTTGGTAGAGCATCTGACTCTTAATCAGCAGGTCGCCGGTTCGAGCCCGGCAGGGTGCACTAAAAGTGCGAATTTGAGCTGAATTCGCACTTTTTTTGTGCCTCAAAATCACACTTCTAATAATTGATCTACCTTGCCCTAATTTCAAATTACTTTATGCAAAATAGGATATCATTTACTCCGTCAAATTTTTAATCCGATAGTAAACAGTTATTCAAACTGTGAGGCAGTGATGGATGCTGAATTAGTTGTACTGGTAATAAACGGGAATAATCACAGAAATCTATAGCTGCAATTCAAACCAGAAGATCGTCGTTGCAGATAAAGATAATCATTCAATCTGTGCAGATTAGATTGCAGAGTTTATTTGACCAGAGTTTCAATTTTATTTTGACCGGGTAAGAGAATTTTTAGGACTAGCGCCGGATAAGTATGTCCGGCTCAGTCAAAACAAAAAATGCTAATAGAGAATTAATAATAAATTATAAAAGAAATTTTGTAATTCCATTTTATTTCGAAAAACGAATGCGGCCTTTACCTGGTTTTAACTTTTATCCAAACGTGCGAGGAAAATTAGATACCATACATAGGGGGTAGGAATTGAGTTTTCACTTGAAAAAAATTGAAACTTTATTGAGAATGCTTCCCTATTCATAGTGTGATTAATTAAGATCTTCTCAATCCTTTCAAAAAAAATAAAATATTTTTCGAGGTTTGTATTTCCCCGGCTATATATACTCATGTAAATTAAAACTTTTTTGCCGGTAAGATTTTTTAATTTTTTACTTGATATAAACATATATTTTGTATAGCTTTATATGTAATGCAAAAAAGTACACAGACAAGCTAACCACACTAAGACGTACGTATAATTTATTTAGCATAAGAGATAACGAAATTGTTGGTTATTCAGTTAAATAGATTGCTTACCACTCATACAGGGCGATATCCAATCTAAAAAAGTAAAAAATAAAATCAACTTTAATTAATCTGCTTTTTTTGTGACTGACTATGCGTAGCTGTATAACAGGAGAAAACATAAAGAAAGAGAAATTAAAACCATTAAGAATTGAAGAAGAAAATTCCCTATATAAGGAAACCAAAACATCCTTATATAAGGAACAAATCAAAAATATGTCTAATATTAGGAATTTTATCCTTATATAGGGAATAAGATAAGGAAGAAATCTAATAGGTTAATAATATGTTATACGTTCTAATTATAAACTAAATTTTCTAGTTATATTAAGTTGAATTATTGAATAAATTATAACATCTTTTATATATGAAAAATGAATTAGACGAAATATTATCGAAAATTAGAGCCTTACTGCCGTTTTTAATGCAAAAGTACCAAGTCAATTCAATTGAAATATTTGGTTCATATGTCAGAAATGAACAAGAAAGAGGGAGTGATTTGGATCTGCTCGTTTCTTTTTCCAAAGTCCCCAGTTTGATAAAATTCGTTGAATTAAAGAATTATCTTACCGACCAACTCCAAATAAATGTAGATTTGGTTATGAAGGATGCGTTAAAACCTCAATTGAGCCAGAGTATACTGAACGAAGCAATTCCAATATGAAAAAGCAAAGAGACTTTACGACTTATTTAAACGATATCTATGCGTCTATTGAAAAAGGCATATCCTTTATAGAGAATATGACATATGAAGAATTCAAAAAAGATGAGAAAACACAATTTGCATTAGTTCGTGCGATAGAAATTATAGGAGAGGCTAGTAAAAAAATACCAGCAGAAATAAGAGACCAATCCGAAGAAATTCCTTGGAGAGAAATAAGCGGGATGAGAGATGTATTAGTCCACGATTATTTCGGGATAAATACCGAAGTAGTTTGGAAAACTGCCAAGGAAGACTTACCAGAATTAAAAGAAAAGATAAAAAATTACTTAACGATATTAAGTAATGCTAATAAATAAAAAACGTATAACCAGGTACTGTGTTAAAAGTCAAGCCTATTAGCAAGAAAATATCAAAGAACTATAAACAAAACGTACGTTTATTTGCTGAAAGCAGCTTTATTAATCGGGTCGTAATCCGGGATAAATTCAGTGTCGTTTTTCCATATTGCAAATATCAAAGTTAGTAATTTTCTGGCTACGGCGATTAAAACTGCTTTCTTGTTTTTGCCTTTTGAAACTAATCTGTGGTAAAATATTTTTAGCTGGGGATTGTACCTACAAGCAGACATTGCCGGCATAAAGAGCGCTTTTCTAATGAACTTATTTCCTTTTTTAGAGATTGTTGTTTTGCCTTTTTTCTTCCCCGATTCATTTAGCACTACATCTAATCCGGCATAGCTGATTAGCTGCTTAATGTTTGTTACTTGTTCAAAGATATTTGTCTCGGCAAGGATGGTTATTACTGTTATTTCTCCTATGCCTTTTATGGTAGAGACTTTTCTGATTTTCTCTTTTAGTTCCGGTTTACTTTTTATTATTTCATTTATTTGGCCTATTATTTCTTTGGTTTGTTTCTCTAATGTTTTAATCAATTGCCTTTTCCTTTTTAGGGTAGACTTGTCCTTTAGGTAAGCAGAATTCTTTGCGTGAAGCTGATTTTTAATTTCTGTTATCATTCCCTTTAATGTATGGTATTCTCTGGAAAGCCCTTTAATAGAGGCTATAATTGGCTCGGGTGGTTGCCAAGGTTTAAGAATTCTTCTTAGTGCAAAAATAGTTATTGTCTTTGCATCAATGGGGTCTGTCTTTGATTTTATGTCTAATGACTTTCCAAAGTTCTTGACTTTATTAGGCACAACAACAGCAACTTGAAGGTTTTTCTTATACAAAAAATTAGCGAGGTTTTCATAGTTTACACCGTTGCTTCCATAGTGATACTATGGGTAAAGATCAGATGTGTTTTTGTTTGTTTACCCACTTTAGCAGTTTCTTAAAACTCGCTGAGGTTGTTTTTGAAACTTTCTGATTCTGTAATATTTTCTCTAAATTATCTTCTAGCAAACCAGGACGAGCTTCAAAACTGTCCATAGAAATATCAATACCAAC
>CAVVVS010000081.1:0-42898 GCA_963751355.1 uncultured Ignavibacteriales bacterium
CATATTATTAACCTATTAGATTTCTTCCTTATCTTATTCCCTATATAAGGATAAAATTCCTAATAGTAGACATATTTTTGATTTGTTCCTTATATAAGGATGTTTTGGTTTCCTTATATAGGGAATATTATTTTAATTTACTCTTCTACAATTCGCTTCGATAATCCTAAACTTAATATTTCACCGTACGGCAATTCCCATACTCTTTTATTTCTGTTCCAACGTCCACCGGCTTTTTTAACTAATCTTCTTACATTAATTTCGTCAATTCCAACACTTATTCCAACTAATTTGTTTTTCGGTATCTTTTTGAATTTTGGACCCCATTCGCTTCTATCAACAATAATTTCTACTGTAGTTATTCTCTCCCATTTTTTGTCATCATACCTGTACCTGACACAAAATAAATCATCTCCATATTTTGATACCCATTTCTTTGTTCCGGGTTGACCGGGTTTTAAAAACTTTTTTGACTTCATTCCTGACCCGTGAGATAATTACTAATTCAAATATTATTTTTACTCATAAATTGATCCGCTAAATGTTTATCAAATACTTCATCATTTTTATCTCACGGGGCCTGTCCCTTACCTGTATGATAATTTCTCAACCTATTTTTTATATATCTCTTGCCCCAAGCCGTTTTCAAGTATGTTTGCCTTACAATTTATCAGCCGGACTTTTTACTCCCAGCCCTCCCTTATTAAGTACATGAGTATAAATCATGGTAGTATTCACGCTCTCATGCCCAAGCAATTCCTGAACCGTGCGTATATCATATCCGTCTTCCAAAAGATGAGTGGCAAAGGAATGACGAAATGTATGACATCCGGCATTCTTTGTTATTTGTGCATTGTATGTTGCTGCTTTAACCGCTTTCTGAAGTAAACTCTCGTGTACATGATGCCGTCTTTTTTTACCGCTTCTCGGATCTATTGATAATTTTTTGTCGGGGAATACATATTGCCAGCCCCATGCTTTATTTGCATTTGGGAATTTCCTGTCCAGAGCGTTCGGTAAATATACTCTTCCGTATCCTCTTTTTAGATCCGATTCATGCATTTTTTTAACTTTTCTCAAATGTTCTTGCAATGGAGTTTTTATTATCGCGGGCAGTACCGTACTCCGGTCCTTTATTCCTTTTGCTAATCTTACGGTTATCTGATTCCTGCTGATATCAATGTCCATCACTCTTAACCTTAAACATTCCATCAAACGCAGCCCCGCACCGTAAAGTATGTTAGCCATAATCCAGTAAACACCGTCAAGTTGATTCAGAATAGCTTTTACTTCTTCGCGGGATAAAACAACCGGTAACCGTTTAGGCATTTTTGCCCAAATTAATCCTTCTATTTTCCCGACTTCTTTTTTAAGTACATTTTTATATAAAAAGATTAATGCACATAAAGCCTGGTTCTGGCTCGATGATGACATGTTATCTTTTACGGCTAAGCTTGTTAAAAAATTGGAAATTTCAGTTTCCCCCATTTCCGCCGGATGACGTTTATTGTAAAAGATAATGAATCTTCTTATCCAAACAATATAAGCCTCTTCAGTTCTTATACTGTAATGCCTCACTCTTATCTCGTTTCTTACTAGATCTAATAACTTTGGTGCCGACATTATATCCGATCGATTTTTAGTAAAAGGTTAAAATCCACTTTTAATTGATGTTGTATAGTAATTGATTTAAAAAATTTGAATTATCGGAAGCAGTTTTACAATTATTAGAATTTCCGGAAAAGATTTTTAGCAATTTCATTCAAACAGCCTTGTTTCTAAAACCCGCTTCGAGCATGATGGCGATTGATTTGCAGGCTCTCTTTATTAATCCTTGCGGTAGGTAACTCACATAGGGGAATTCGATTTAATCGCTCTGCCTTATGTAGGAAAACTACGACTATCTGAAAATTATAATTACCTAGCCGCCGGTTATATCATATTTTATTATACTTCATTATTTCAATTCCTTATTATTCGTTGTCAATATGAATAACATACATATCTTTTGCCGTAATATTTTATCACAACTTTGTTTTTAAATTGTTCTTAGTTATTAATTTTTCGATTTGCAATATTTTGTATCTTCTTTCGATTTTCAATGCCGGATTTAAATGAACAAAAGCATCTTTATTATCCCCCGGCAACTACTGCTTATGCGCATTAAGATAATCATACGCCCCGTTTATAGTAGAATAGTTTAAAATTATATAATTTAATACTTTATAGCAAGTAAAAAATTAATTCCGTTTTTTTGCAAAAAAATTATTTTTACTAAAGATATATATAGCCGGAAAAATCTAAACAGCGGGAAAATTTTAAAAAAATCATTTTTTTATTTTTCTTCTAAAAGTTATATTATTTTTTTTCAAAAAACTTATCCGCCAAAGGTGAGATCATCTGCATGATTAATCAATGGTACGAATTTCGGGGCAATCTCGGAACCCAATCCGCCTCAAATAGCGGGAAATTATACGCAACCCTTCTCGTCCACCGGAGCAAACGTGAAATCGGAATAAAATATATTTGGGAATATTAATATTTCCTTCATTCCTGCCGTTCACAAAAAACAATAAGATGAAAATTTTTTTTACTCCATATAAAACGATTACCTCCGGCAAAAGTGAGGAATTAAAATAAGTTTCTTTAATTATGTAAAATTAAAACACTTTCAGTTAAAAATATTTTCTTAAAACTTTTTAATTTTTATTTAGCAATTATTCGTAACTTTTCCGGATCATCCTTGTGCTGTTGCCCCGGTAAATATTACTTTTTATAAGCAGCTTGGCGGCAAATTTTAAAAAAAATAATAGTTGATTTTAGTACATATTGTTTTTAAATTAAGCGTATTACAGTAATACATTTCCACTTTTCCAACACATTCAACCGTAAATCTTAGTCAAAGTATAGTTCATTTGTAGAAACCGTGAGCAAGTAAAATAGTTGTTTTCGGTTAATTTCAGCTATATGGGGAAATTAATGATTACTGAAGATCTTTTAGATATTAAATTAAAACTTGAAAAAGAAAACCTCCGCCTTCAAACATCTCTACAGGAACTCTCCATTCTGAATGATATCGCAACCGCAATAAGTTCTACTCTTTCGCTCAACCGTGTAATAGAATTGATTGTAAACAAATGCATAAAACATTTAAGTGTTGAACAATGTTCTATAGTGTTGTGCGACTATAAAAACCTGGCAGCTCCCTTTCATACTATAGTTAGAAAAGCAGATGTAACGGATTATAAACAGGCTTACCGGTTCGATGAACAGCTAACCGGATGGATGCTGAAAAATCAAAAAACTCTCGTTGTTAATGATCTAAAAACCGACTCCCGGTTTTATACTGATAATATATTTATTAATTCGCTCCTGAGTACGCCTCTGATATTAAAAGGCAAGATGATAGGAATAATATCGGTATTTAATAAAAAAGACGGTCAAATATTTAATCGCGAGGATCAACGATTACTTTCCATCATTGCTGCTCAATCTGCTCACGTAATTGAAAATGCACGATTGCTCGAAGAAGAACAAGCATATATCCTGATCCAGGAAGAACTGCGTATGGCCAAAGAAATCCAGGTCAATTTACTTCCCAAAAAAATACCCGCCATACCCGGTTATGATATCGCAGCCATAAATATACCTGCCCGTGAAGTGGGAGGTGATTATTATGATTTTATCCCGGCTTCCGAAACACAACTCGGATTTTGTCTGGGAGATGTTTCCGGTAAAGGGTTGCCGGCAGCTTTTCTGATGGGGAATCTTCAAGCAACCGTTAGAGGTCAAACTTTAATAAATTCCCCGTGCAAGGACAGAGTTTCCAGAGCAAATAAATTGCTTTTTGGAAGTACCGATCCTTCAAAATTTGCAACACTTTTTTACGGCGTTTTCGATTTTATTCAACATAATATTTGTTATTGTAACGCCGGGCATAATTATCCTTACATTTTTCATAAGGACGGATCTTTTCAAAGGCTTGATGTTGGTGGAATATTACTTGGTTGCATTCCCGATGCCGTTTATGAAAATACAATTATTCCAGTTTCTAACGGCGATACTATAATACTTTATTCCGATGGTATTACGGAGGCTTTCAATAAAAATGATGAAGAATATGGTGAGGAACGTTTTGAGGATTTGCTTAACAAGTATCATACGGGTAGTTCCAAAATTTTGATCGAAAAAATAGTGAATGCCGTTCGTGAGCATTCCGGCAGCGAACCTCAAACAGACGATATGACAATCATGATAATTAAAAGAAATTAAGGAAACCTATATAGTTAATAATCAATACTTCGAAGCTGCAGGTAATAATGACTCATGTTACATCAAAACGTTTCGCAAAAATAATTAGAATAATGGAGTAAGGAGAGAGACTGCATTTTTCTATTTAACCTACCTCGTTACTCCGAATGAACAAGGTTTAGTGATATTAGCTAAAAATCGCTTTATGCCGAATTCATGTTGAATTTTGTACTGACGGAAATCGTTTTTTCCTGCTCCGGAGGTATTAATACAGACATTTGTGATTTCGAATTAGCCGCCAATAGTGCTAAGGTATTAATTGTTTTGGTATTAAACAGTGAAGCATAATTTATTTTTAGCTCAATTACATATTGTTCCAAAGTATTTGTTTTGGAACAATTATCTGAGGGGACACAAAATATTATAAAAACCATCAAGGGGGGCAAAATGAAACTTAAATATATCTTACCAACACTCTTTACACTAATCTTTTTATTGAATCAACCGGCACTTTGCCAGTCCAACATACCTACCAAAAAAGCTCAACTAAAAAAAGAAATACGGGAATTAACAAGAAGTTCGGATCTAGTGGTTGTGGGAAAAATTCAGAAAATGTATTCCGGATGGAACAAACAAAAAACACGGATATATACAACCGTAACCGTTCAGGTTGAGGATTATGTGAAAGGGACTCAAACAGGCAGCACTATACTCGTCACTCACCTCGGCGGTGAAGTTGACGGCGTTGGTGAACTTTATTCGCATACTCCCAAATTCACTTCGCAGGAAGAAGTAATGCTTTTCCTTCATAAAAACAAAGAAGGAAATCTCATCATAACAAAAGGCGATAGAGGAAAATTCAATTTGCATAAAAACGCTTCACTGAATATTAAAACTATTGGTACCGGTGAAAATATTGACGAGGTAAAAAATATAGTAAGGAATAATTCAATTAAAAAATGATTTTTCCTCAAGAGAAAGGAATTATAATGTTGAAAAAATAAAAAGGATTTTTAAGTAAATAGGGGGTTAAAATGAAAAAGTTTTTTTCAGTATTTTCTTTAATATTCTCGTTACTTTTGCTCGGGTCGCCGCAGGTATTCTCCCAGACGGGAACTATTTCCGGTACTGTTGAAGATACCCTTACACATGTTCCTCTGATAACTGCAAACATTACTATTGAAGGCACCGCATTTGGAGCGGTAACAGATATGACAGGGCAATACACATTTGTAAATGTCCCCGCGGGCATTTATACAATGCATGCAACTTATCCCGGTTATATTCAGGGAACTGTTACCGGCGTTAACGTTGTATCCGGAATGACGACAACACAAAATTTCGGTCTGTTCCCTGTTACAAATTATATCGTGGTAAACACAAACGACAGCGGTCCCGGTTCATTAAGACAGGCTATGCTTGATGCAAACAGTCATCCGGGCAAAGATTTTATTCACTTTAATATTCCGTCGGGACCCGGTACACCGTCTCAAACAATTCAGCCTCTATCTCCCCTCCCGGATATTACCGATTCCGTTGTTATTGATGGAACAACACAGCCGGGATACGGAGACCTTCCAAACAAAATTGTAATTGACGGTTCAAGTGCCGGAGGCGCAGACGGTTTTTCAATAAAAGCAGGAAACAGTACTATTCGTGGTTTGGTTATAAATAATTTTTCCGGAAATGGAATATACATATCTGAAAACGGCGGAAATGTTATTGAACATAATTTTATCGGTACCGACTCAACAGGAAATTATATTTTTGGTAATCAACGTGGTATTTTGATAATAAGTTCTTCTAATAATAAAATTGGAGGTTCTACACTGCTTGCCCGAAATATAATTTCGGGAAATACTTTTAGAGGAATCAGTATTGCCGGATCTCCCGGTGAGCCGGCATCCGGTAATATTATTCAGGGTAATTATATCGGAACAAATATTTACGGAAATACTGCTCTGGCAAATAATAATTACGGAATTTTATTATTAGATGCTGATCATTCTAGTATCGGCGGAAATTCACCCGGTGAAGGAAACCTTATATCAGGCAATGATGGAAACGGTATAACCATTACCGGCAGCGAAGCTGTGGGAAATATTGTTGCGGGAAATTATATCGGTACGAAATCCGATGGTAATGAGGCCTTGCCAAATAACACTGGTGTGGAGATTACTGGAGGATCGAACAACACAGTTGGTGGTAGCAATTTAAATGCAAGAAACATTATCTCTGGAAATAACTCATTTGCTGTTAGAATTTATCCAACCTCCGGTGACTCTGCAAACGGAAACATAATTGAAGGTAATTATATTGGAACAAAAGTTAATGGTAACAGCATCCTCCCTAATGGGGACGATGGTGTTAATATTGATGGGGGTGGTGTGGGTGCCTCTGGAAACATAATTAAGAATAATGTTTTATGCGGTGCCGGCCGAGGAGGGGTACCAAATAACGGTATAGAAATTTTAGATCCTAACGCTAGTTACAATATCATCATTGGAAACTATATCGGGACCAATGAAAATAGTACTTTGGATCTGGGAAATGCTTTCTATGGTATACAGATTAAGCGGGGAGCTCATCATAATAGAATAGGCGGGGCAACAACTGCAGAAAGAAATATTATTTCTGGTAATTTAGATGCTGGTGTTCGTATCGAAAAAGAATACGGATCTGATCAACCTACAATGAATGAAGTGCTGGGTAACTATATTGGTACTAATGTTTCTGGGACCATAGGAAATGGAAATCGCGGGGCTGGAGTCGGAATTTACGATTCACCTTCAAACATTATCGGTCCGGCAAATGTTATCTCTGCTAATAAGTATTACGGAGTAGTTATCAGCGGTAATGCATCGGTAGCAAACAATGTTAAAGGCAACTTTATAGGCACAGACGCAAGCGGAACACTCGATCGTGGTAACGATGAAGGAGGAATATTTATTGGTGATTCGGCATCAAATAACACAATAGGTGGTTCAACGCCGGCAGAACGAAATATTATTTCTGCAAACGGTCCGCTTTCTGCGCCAGGTATACCCGGAACGGTACCCGGAAATATACACGGAATTGTGTTAGAAGGTATTAATTGTACACACAATTCTGTTCAGGGAAATTACATTGGAACAGATTTAACCGGAACTGTAAGTTTAGGCAACGGCGGTGATGGTGTTCAAATTAGAAACGGAGCAAATAACAACACTATTGGAGGAATAAACGCCGGAGAGGGAAATGTAATTTCCGGAAATTATGTTACTGCGGTTGCGATCTATGGAAATGGTACCGAAAATAATATTGTCTGCGGAAATTTAATCGGATTGGATGCAAATGGCACTGTTAATATTGGCCAACCAGGCGGGACAGGAGTTTACATAGGTTTTTCTGCAAATGAAAATCATATTGGCGGGCTTAGTCCTGGTGCCGGAAATTTTATTACCGGATCGGGTTGGGCCGGTATTTATACCGATAGTTCAGGCGCATCAGGTAATGAAATAATTGGAAACTGTTTTGGAACAGATATAAATAAAAATAGTGACCCTTCTTTTGCAAATAGAATAGGAATTTTGCTTTGCAATGTATCGGGGTACGCAATCGGTGGGACACTGGATGGGCAGAGTAATCTTATAGCGAATAGTACCGAGCAGGGTATATTAATTCAGGATAGCAGCATAATTAATCGAATTGAAGGAAATCAGATTATTAATAACGAGTCCTCTGGTATTGAAGTTGTGAGCAGCACAGGCAATGTTATAGGTCCGGGCAATTTAATTTCCGGGAACACTTTAGATGGAATAAATATTTACGGGAGCTCAACTAATCCTTCCACTGGAAATATAATACAAGGAAATTTGATAGGAACTGATTATACCGGTACGGACACCATACCAAACCTCACCGGAATTTACATAGGACAGTACACAAGCGGCAACATTATAGGCGGAACTAATGCAGCTGATCGTAATATTATTTCAGGTAATGGAATTAGCGGAATAAGTATTACTGGATCGGAAGGAACAGCTGTACTTGGGAATTTTATTGGAACGGATATCAGCGGCAATATCTCTGTGGGAAATGGTTATGAACATAATACACTTGGTTACGGCAGGGGAATTATGATTTTACATTCCAACAATACAATAATTGGAGGAACAGAACCGGGAGCTGCAAATACAATCTCAGGTAACATAGGTAATGGAATTGTAATTCTTGGTTCACCTTGCTCTGGAAATATCATTCATGGCAATAACATCGGGACAAACGCGGCAGGTACCAGCAGTCTTGGTAATACGTGGAATGGTATAGCAATTAGCTATCCTGCTGGAACACCATCTGAAGGATCTCCTACAAATAATATCATTGGTGGTACGCTCCCCGAGGAGAGCAACACTATTGCCTTCAATCAAAAAAACGGTGTTCTTATTGTAAGTGGTTTGGGTAATGCAATAAATGGTAATTCTATTTATCAGAACGGGACTCTAGGTATTGATCTGGGCGGAGATATATCGGAGATTGGTGATGGCGTAACCCCGAATGATACTTTGGATATTGATACAGGCCCAAATAATTTACAGAATTATCCCGTCTTAACTTCCGCAGCAAGCGATGTGGATGTAATTAGCGGGACATTGCAGAGTACACCGAATTCAACATTTAGAGTAGAATTTTTCCGAAGTGATTCACCCGATCCTTCGGGTTACGGTGAGGGAAAAGATTTTATCGGTTCCCTTTCTGCAGTAACTACAAATATTTACGGAAGCGCCGATTTTAATGTTTATCTTCCCGATTCAATTTTACCCGGGAAATATTACAGTGCAACAGTAACCGATGCAAATGGAAATACATCCGAATTTTCTAACGCTGTTTCTACCGTTTTCAAAACCAAATCCTTTGGTCCTCACTATGTATTAAATAAAACTTTTTCGGGAATTCCCCTTCACTGGAAGGATGGCAAATCTGAATATGTAATTAGCACTTCCGTTCCTTCCGGTTTCAGATCTGCAATAGAAACAGGAGTAAATACATGGTCAACCGATCCCAATCTGAATGGTGCTCTTAATTATACATTCGACAGCACCACGTCTTCTACTCAATGGGGAGGTAATCCGGATGGTATGAACAATGTTGTATGGATATCCGATTGGAGTACTACAGAAACAAATGGGGATGTGTTAGCCTTTACACGTGTTCGATATAATGCAATCACGGGCGAAATGACTGATGTTGATGTAGCATTCAATAGCACATATCCATGGCAGGTTGATGCAGATACCGGTCATATTGATGTTCAAAATTTATCTACACATGAATTCGGTCACGTCAGCGGATTGGGAGATATTTATGACTCTACCGATGCTCCTTATTGGGTTCCCGAAATGGGTAATGATAATTCGGAACAAACGATGTACGGATTAATCAAAAAGGGCGAAACTGAAAAACGTACGCTGTTTTATAATTCTTCTGCTCCGGAAGAAGGTGATGTAGGTGGAATAAATTATATTTACAGTCATCTTTCTCAAGAACATATCGATCTCGTATTAGTATTCGATAATTCAAACTTATATGCCGGTAATCCGTATTATGCATTAACGCCTGCAAAGAAAAGCGCAGTAGAATTAATCGATAAAATGAGAATCGGCGATCGTGTCAGCATAGTCTCATTCCCGGATAATGTTGTTCTTCCGCTTACTGAAATTACCGGTACATCGGATAAAACAACCATAAAAAATTCAATTAACAGTATTGTTCCGGGCAGTTTATGTTCGATAGGTTCGGCTCTTGAAACAGCCCAGGCTCAATTAACCGGTTCCGGGATATCCAATGACAAATGGGCAATGATCCTTTTCAGCAACGGGGAAGAAAACTCGGCTCCCCAAACTGCCGATGTTCTGGAATCAATAAAAAATACTAAAACAGCTATTTACACAATGAGTCTGGAGGGCAGTACCGGACAGGAATTAATGAGCTACACTGCTAATGTAACTCGCGGCGATTACTTCTTTGAAACCGATACAACTCAGTTTACAGATGTTGTTAATTTCATCTGGTACAGGCTTCTCGGGATGCAAATAATTTATTTGTCGGATGCTCATTCTACCAGTGAACTGGAAGGTGTTCCTCAGCCCGGTCTTTACTGGCAGGGCGGTCTTTATTGGCAGGGCGGTTTGTATTGGCAAGGCGGACTCTACTGGCAGGGCGGCAGAATAGAACTAGGGCTCTATTGGCAGGGAAGCGATCTCGATTTATCTATCCTCCCTCCCCCGGCTGACGCGAACCAAAATCGTTTGATAGATTCTGCAGCAGTCGCAAACGGAATGTACCCTGATATCCAGTTCTTCAGCGGTCCTTCGTATGAATATTTCATTGTTAATAATGTAAAACAAGGGACCTGGTCGGGATGGGTTTACGGTGCAATTCTTCCTGCAACACCCGAAATGTATAGAACTTACATTGCAACCGAATCCGATCTTACTATGGATGTAAAAATTGATAAAGATCTTTACTTAAAAGACGAACCTGTAAAAATTGAAGTACGTTTATTAAAGGGCGGTGAGCAGCAGTCTGATGTTCATTTAACCGGCGGTTCCGCTATTACCGATGCTGCTGTTCAATACGAAGTGACTGATCCCTTGGGTTCAACAAGCAGTGTATTAAACTTTACAAATGCGGGCAATGGGTTATATACTGCAACTTATAAAGGTTCAATTGTCGGCAGTTATAAGTTTAAAATTGTTGCCTATAAAATTGCTCCTTCAACAGTTGATTCGCTCGAATTTTCCAGAATAAGTGAGCATTCGGTTTATGTTGAGGCGGCTAAATACACTCAGCCGACTGCATATAAAAAAATTCTCGAAGCAAAAGCAATCCTTCTGCAATACAAAAATGATTCAGATAAGAAAATAAAAAAGACTATAAAGAGTGCTTTATCTTATATTGATTATAGCCTGCAGAATAATTATTGGATTGATGAAAACCATCTAACACTTACCGGTCCGGATGCTTTCCAGGCATTAAAACTTGCGGCTGGTGATATTCTTAAAATTTATGATATCCCCGGTTACCAAACAAACCTTGTTAATGCGCTTGAAGATTTGTTTACGGCAGCTAATATGCTCGCTTCTATTGCAATTGATGAAGCAGCCGCCGCATGCAGTAATCCTACATGTCTGGCAGAAATAGATTCCGCTAAATTTTATATGAATAAGGCAGAGAAAGATTATGCACTGGGTCTGTATGACGTGGCAATAAACCATTACAGACTCGCCTGGACTGATGCACAAATTGCAATGGGAATTCTGCCGAAGAGTTCAAACAATTTGCGGTCTGCATCTTCAACGGATTTGCCCTCGGATTATAAAGTAGAACAAAATTATCCGAATCCGTTTAATCCGTATACTGATATTCAGTATCAGTTGCCGGAAGCAAATCATGTGTCAATTAAAATATATAATGTGCTCGGTCAATTAGTTAAATCTTTGGTCGACGATACAAAACCTGCAGGTTATTATACTGTACGTTGGGACGGAACCGATAACCGGATGCATGAATTAAGCAGCGGTATTTATTTATACAGATTTGAAACCGGAAAGTATACGAAAGTATTTAAGATGATATATATGAAATAATTTTCAAGTAAACTGCCGCCTGTAAATGGCGGCAGTTGCTCCTGTTTATGCTCAAAGTCTGAGAAAAATATTTATATTAAAATAAATAGCAATTTATAAATCTTTTACAATGATTTATAATCTATGTTGTTATAAAGTCTGCAATAATTTGACATCTATGATGTCATAAAAATTCTTGACCTAGTAGAAATACAGGATACTAATCCCAAAAACATCGTAGATGTTTGAGTATTGCAGCAAAGGGAAACGCTGTAAAACAAAAATCCTCGTAGAGGATTGATAAAAAGAACTCGTCTAAAACTTATTCGTAATTTATTTTGGTCAATATAGGAAATAATGAAAAATATGCGGTAATAATAAATAAACTAATTCTAAGACTGTTGATTTTTGAAAAATTATAACAACTATGACTCTTTCTATTAATCAAATAGACAAAATAGCGCACTTCGAAATTTTAGCGAAACTCGGTGAAGGCGGAATGGGTGCGGTTTACAAAGCAAGAGATACCGTAGACGATAAAATCGTCGCTCTAAAAATACTCTCCGGTCATTCTGTTCAAAACGAAGAATTAATAAAGCGGTTTAACAGGGAAGCCGACGCAGGGATGAAATTATCCCATCCTAATATTGTCAAAATCTACGAATTTGGAAAAGAGGACAATGAGCATTTCATAAGCATGGAATATGTAGATGGGAAGACCTTACGAAAATTACTGGAGGAAACTCCCTTCGATCCTGCAAAAATGATAACTATCGGTATCGGCGTTTGTGAAGCACTAAAAGAGGCACATAACTCCGGCGTTGTTCATCGTGATATTAAAAGTGAAAACATAATGCTGACATCAGCAGGTGAAGTAAAAGTGATGGATTTCGGTTTAGCCAAAGTGCGGGATGCCAGCGTACTTACCATGGAAGGTTCAATTCTCGGTACTGTTTCATATATGTCTCCTCAGCAGGCAATTGGCGAAGAAATCGATCACAGGAGCGACATCTTTTCGCTCGGGGTGGTTTTTTACGAAATGCTCACGGGTAAAATGCCGTTTACAGGTGATTATGAAATGGCAGTGATCTACTCCATTCTGAATGAAGAGCCGTTAAGTATCAGGGAATTTAATGAGGCCGTCCCAAAATCTTTGGAGCAGGTAATTTCCAAGACATTGAGAAAAGATCCGAAACAACGGTATCAGGATGCTACCGAACTCATCGAAGCACTCCAAAAAATTCAACAGATTATTGAAGGAAATTTAAAAATATCGGAAGATGAGGAATCGTTTGCCGTCGAAGAAGAATTTTTAAAAGAAGAAAGAGGATTCCAGGCAAAGCTTTATGGAAGGGATAAATACCTTGATCAATTAAAAGGGATATTGCACCGGACTACGGTTGGTGAAGGACAATTAGTTTTGATTACCGGTGAAGCCGGAATCGGTAAAACCAGGTTGGTTTTGGAATTGGAGAAATATTCCAAAACATTGAAGGCAAGAACATTAAAATCCAGATGTCTTTTCGACCAGGGCATTTATCCTTATCAGCCATTCGTTGCAGCACTGAGATCTTATTTCGAAATTAAGGGTGTTGAGAACGTCGATAAATTGGAAATATTCCTTAATGAAAATGCACCTGAATTATTAGCCTCACTGCCTGTCATCAAGCTGTTCCTCAATGTGGAAAATTCTCAAAACGTAATCATTGAGAATAAAGAACAGATATGGGATTCAATTTATAAACTACTGATTAAGATTTCCGAAGAAAGACCGCTCATTATATTTATTGATGATCTCCACTGGGCTGATAATGATACACTAAATCTTTGTTACTACATCAGCCGAAACTCCATTCACCGAAGAATTCTGATAATAGGAACTTACCGCCCTGAAGATTTACAAATTCCGGCGGAGGGTAAATCACACAAACTGATTGAAATGAAACATGAATTAAGCCGTGAGGGAATTTTAACGAGCATAACACTGACCCGCCTTTTACCTGAAGATATTTTTAATATTACACTCTCGTTGTTTCCAAATACAAAATTTGAAGAAACATTTTACCGTAATCTTTTTAATGAAACCGAAGGCAATCCTTTTTTCGTAATTGAAACCTTAAAACTCCTAAAATCCGAAGGGATTATAATTCAATCTGATGGAAATTATTATTTGAAAGATGAATATTATAACATATCCATACCTGCAAAAGTACACGATATTATAATGAGACGAATCGACAGACTGGAAGAAGATAACCGGGAAATACTGGAAATCGGTGCTGTCGAAGGCGAGTCTTTTCATTCGGGCACAATTATACATTGTCTTGATATAAACAGGCTAAAACTCCTTCGTAAACTGCAATCCCTCGAACGAGAGCATCACATAATCCATCCTGCAGATAAAATGTACCGCTTCGATCACGGTAAAATCCGGGAAGCCCTATATGATGACATTACTCCCGAACTAAAACAAGAATATCATTTACTAATTGCCGGCTACTTTATTGAGATGTCAAAAGATGATGAAAGTCAAGCTCCTAATATTGCTCAGCATCTTTTAAAAGGCGGTGAAGAATACCAGGCTTTACCTTACGTTATTGCTGCAGCGAACCGTGCTAGGATAGTATTTGCAAATGAACAGGCTCTCCGTTTCTATCAAACCGCTGTAGATATTATTGCAAAGGAAGATGAAACGGCACGCCCGGAAATTCTCAAACAGAGAAACAATGTATTTGAAGGATTGGGCGATGTACTCGCGTTAACCGGTGATCATGATTCTGCCCTGGAATATTATAATAGCATAACCTTCACCGATGAGATCCCGTTACATAATCAAATTGAAATACTTTGGAAAACCGGTAATGTCTGTTTAAGCAAAGGTGAAAATGATAAAGCAATGGAAATATTTAACTCGGCGGAAGCAGCTATAGACAAATACATAAATGCGGCCAAAAAAAACGAACTTGATTCAGGTATCATTAAACTTGAATTTAATACTGAAGATCTACTCAACTCTCTGGGAAAAGTTTTAATATCAAAAGCACAGGCATTTAAAAATCTTGGAGATTATGAAGAGGCTCAAAAAGAAATTACCGGCGGATTGGATCTGCTTAAAGAGGATGGAAATTTTAAAGAGAAGGGTCAGGCTTATAATAATCTGGGAAATATAAAATTTGACCTCGGTGATTATACCGAATCAGCCGATATGTATACAAAAAGCTTAGAGTTCAGGGAAAAGATTTCCGATAAAAAAGGAATTGCCGAGGCTTACAATAATCTCGGTATCGTTTTCTGTGATCAGGGTAATTATCAAGAAGCTGCCACAATGCTCGAAAAAAGTATTAAAATTATGAATGAAATCGGATTCAAGGTGGGTATAGCCGGGACCTCGGTAAATCTCGGCTCCATTTACCAAGATCAAGGGATGTATGAAGAGTCATTAAAAATGTTTAAACGAACTTTAGATATCAGTACGGAAATAAATAATATTCCTCTGATGATACTATCTTATTCCAATTTAGGATCTGTTAGCCTGGATATGAAAGATTATGTTAATGCGGAGATTTACTTGCAGAAAAGCCTTGGAATGATTGAAGAGATGAATGTAAAAATTTATGAACCTCAAACTAGAATATGGTATGGCCGGACATTATTGGAAGAGGGAAAGATAGACGAAGCTAAACAATCAGCCTTCAAAGCGTCTAATTTGGCAGTTGAATTGAATCAAAAGGCTCAGCGGGCATTTGCCAAAAGGCTGCTCGCTGAAATTGGGTTAATAGAACTGGATAAAATTACCGATAAGTCTGCCGTTCAGGAAACGCGCAAAAAAATCGAACAACATTTAAAAGAAAGTATTAAAATTTTTGAAGATTTGAAAATGGAACATGAGATAGGACGAACTATACTCCAAACAGCAAGGCTGCATTTTAAGTTGAATGAAGACGAGGAAGCTAATGTTCACTTGATAAAAGCGAAAGGGATATTTCAAAAACTGGGTGCACGGGGCGATCTTAAAAAAGCAACAGAACTAAACATCTGACCACAAATTATAGGGGACATCATGAACCATCTGACAAACATTGAGAAGGAAGAAGAAGAGTGGTTCGAAAATATCTACAGCGGTAATAAAATGGTTGAATTGACGGCTAAGGTTTTTATTGTCGGTGCAGTTCTTTCCGTATTACTGATAGCATCAAATATTTACATCGGCTTAAAAATCGGTATCACACAGGGCGGTTCCCTCATTGCAGCGGTACTAGGTTTTGCTATAGTTAAGTCTTTCAGTAAAAGTTTAACAATTCTGGAAAATAATAATATTCAAACAATGGCATCTGCCGGTGCAAGTATTGGTATTATGGTAAGCGCTATTCCAGCTATGATAATGCTAGGATATAGTTTCACCTGGCTGCAGCTTTTAATATGGATTTTCCTGGCGAATATTTTGGGTGTACTATTTGCTATTCCGCTCAGGAAACAGTTTGTTGTTATTGAAAAACTTACCTTCCCCAGCGGTACCGCTTGTGCATCCACAATTCAGGCAATGCACGCTAAACAAGGCAAGGCTGCTAAGCAGGCTAAATGGTTAGGAATAACCGGCTTGTTGTCGGCATTATTTACATGGTTTAGAGACGGAGTTCCTTCAATCATTCCTGCTATGTCAATGCTGCCCGGAAAAGTGGGGACTTACTCGTTAGCTCAATTGAATATGGGAATAAATTGGAGTCCGATGTTATTCGGTGTAGGTTTTCTTGTCGGACCAAGGATTGGAATCAGTCTACTTCTCGGCTCAATAATCGGGTGGGTTGTACTCGGACCTTTTCTAGCCGGTGCACATATAATTGAAGGAGTAGGATATCGAGCAGTTAGAAACTGGACAATGTGGTCAGCAATAGCTTTGATGGTTTTCTCCGGTATTACTTCTCTTCTGTTAAAAGGCGGTACAATTCTGCGGGCCTTTAAATCAATGAGACAGGTTAAATTAGGGGAATCAAGCAATCTTGAAATCTCTTTTAATGTTTGGATGTTTTCATTTTTCATATCTGTCGTATTAATTTCAATAATAATGCAGATGGTTTTTAATATCCCTTTCTGGATGACTATCCTGGCTGTAATAATATCATATTTATTTTCAATTGTAGCGGTGAGAACATACGGTGAGACTGATATAAATCCGGTCGGTGCTATGGGCTATGCAACTCAAATTATTTACGGAGGTATTTCACCGGGCAGTACACTTACAAACGTAATGGCTGCCGGAATTGCTGCCTCAGGGGCAAATCAATCTGCTGACATGATGCAGGATTTTAAAACCGGTTACATCCTCGGAGCCACTCCCAAAAAACAATCTTATGCACAGGTAGCAGGTTTAGTTATAGGCACCATTGCAGCGGTTCCTATTTTTTATGCGATTATAAATGCATACGGTCTAGCTTCACAAAATTTGCCTGCACCTAGTGCGGTAACCTGGAAAGGTATGGCTGATTTCTTATCGAAAGGTTTTAATGCACTTCCCCAATATGCTTATACCGGTATTATTTGCGGTGCCGCACTTGGAATATTATTATCCGTAATGGAAAACACTAAAATCAAAAAATTTACTCCTTCGCCTTTCGGCATCGGAATAGCAATGTTTCTTCCCGGCTTCTTCTCTGTTTCTATCTTTTTAGGTTCGGTCATTAAATTTATTCTTGAAAAAATCTTTCCCGGATGGATGGAATCATATTCAATATCTGTTGCTTCGGGAGGAATTGTTGGTGAAAGTTTGTTAGGAGTTATTATTGCTATTTTGATGGTCACTGGAGTTATTTAATTTTAGATAGCAATAGAATGAAAATAAGCGTACATTAATAATAATTTAAAAATCATATTATCCATTAGTACAATTTAATCTCTATATTACTAATTGTGTGATTGACCGGGGAGTTAAATGAATTTATATTTATCGCCTTTTATTAAAAAACATTTTAAATAATTAAAACAAAGCTTAATAGTATATCCTATTCCGACTATCATTTTATAACCTTTGTTAAAATAAGTTATTATGATTATTCCATTAACTCAGAAATAACACAAATATTGGGGCAGCTATCAATCCTCTGCGAGGATTAAACTATATACGGAACTTTCTTCTACAATAATCTGACATTTACATTGCCGTACAATAATGAATACCGTTATAGATGATTATAATAATTGTAGAAAAATAATACACTGCAAACTCAAGAAGTTATTTAAAAAGTAATTTTAAAATAAAAATCTATGGAAATCAGTCGTATCCGTGTCATTAGTGGTCCATTTTTAAAAGATATTACTTTTCGGATAACCTCAATTTAAATCACTAATTCAACTTAATTGAGTTTGTGCTTTGATTTGACATAAATAATAAGTTAGCTATGGACCTGAGTGAGACGATTCCGGAACCATAGAAATAATCATAAAAATTTATTTACACAGTTATTATTATAAAACTGTGAATTGAAGAATGATTTAATAGAGGGGGAAGGTTATGAATATAAGTAGTTATGAAAAAGGCGACGTACTTATTTTAGTATTATCGGGCGATTTAAAAGGCGGAAATGAAACTAATGAAGCTAAATGTATGTTATTAAACTTTCTAAAAGAAAGTAAGAGATCTGTAGTAATTGACTTGTCGGATGTAAAATACGCCAGCAGTTCGGGAATAGCGATGCTAATAAGCTGTTACAAACTGATGATTAATAGCGGGGGGAATTTAAAACTTGCCAGTTTAACAGAGAAATTAAATCGGATATTAGCATTCACAAAGTTAAACCAAATTTTCGAAACTTACGATAATGTTGATACAGCAATCAATAGCTTTAAAAGTGAAATTTTAAAGTGACTAAGTTTTAAACCCTTTGTCGATAAGATCTTGGATTTGATAAATTGGTTAACACGCTATTTGTATGATTCAATAAAGCATATTAGAATATCCAGGATAATGTATTGTATTCATGATGAATTTTCAACAATTCTTCCTTTATAGTGAATTAAAAACACAATATTTTTTATTGAAGGTGTATTTATGTTTGACATCAGAAAAGAATCGGAAGAAACCATCGCCTTGTCTGGCAGGTTTGATGCTGCCCAGGTGGAGAAAGCCGAATCTATTTTTCGCACTGTTGAAAAATCATGCACCGTTGACATGAACAATTTACAATATATATCGAGTGCAGGTTTGGGAATCTTGTTGAGGACTTATTCCCGGATTAATCCTAACGGTCATGTTATTACTTTAATAAATTTAAATAAACACATACGAGAGGTGATAAAATATTCCGGTCTCGATAAGGTATTTGTAGTAGATTAATGATAATATCCACAAATTTAATTTTTTATACATGTACCAACTTTCTGCTTTTTCAAATGTAATTAATTATGAAGGATCCTGATTTAATATCAGTCCGGCAATGTTTGTCGGGGAATATACAAGCTTTTGAAAAACTGGTAGACCAGTATCAAAGGCCCATATTCCGGTTAGCATTCAGGATGATAGGAAATTTTGATGATGCCGAAGAAATAGCTCAAATTGCATTTGTTAAAGCCTATGAAAGTCTGAAATCATATAATCCTAAATATAAATTTTTTAGCTGGCTCTACAGGATTGCAATAAATGAGGCTATAAATTATAAGAAAAAAGTAAGTAATAAAAATGAATTAAATCCGGATATCGAATCTTCTTCAAAAAGTCCGGAAATGATGATGGTTGATACGGATATGAGTGAAAGGATTCAAGATGCTTTAATGTCGATCGATTTAATTTACCGTGAACCAGTTGTCCTTAAACATTTTCTTAATTATTCTTATAAAGAATTGAGTAATATTCTTGAAATACCGGAAAAAACGGTAAAATCTAGATTGTATACGGGAAGACAATTACTAAAGGAAATATTACTTAAAAACCAGGTACTGTAAATGTTAAATAATAAATACATAGAATTAGTTAATAAAAATATCGACGGGATAATTACCGATGCTGAAAAACAAGAACTGGAAAATTTATTATCGACAAATGCAGAAGTACGGGAATATCATGAAAACTTGAAAGATACTTTAGGCTTGTTGGATTTTAATGCGAATTCTGCCGTTGATCCTTCTCCCAACTTGAAGAAGAAAATCTTCAATACTATTGATCCTCATTTATATTCAACTTCAAAAAATAATAATTTTAAAATGCCTTCGTTTAAAAACATCATTGGGAAATTAAATCCAAAATTGGCAATTTCTTTTACCGCAGGACTTGTAAGCGGGCTTATCTTATTTTCGATAATTTTTAGTAATATAAATATTTCCTCCGGCAATAAAATTGATTACACCGGAACCATTGGTCTTATCGACAATACAAATGCAAAAATATTATCTACTGTCCCCGTCGACATTTCGGGTTTATCGGGAGAGATAACTTTATATAATATGAATAAATATTATTGGCTCGATATTGATGTCAATGCTTTGGATAAGTATGATTTCAAATTACTTTTTTATCATCCGGATATTTATTTTGATAATATTTCTCCTTTAAGTTCGCCTGATTTTAAATTTATTCATGGAAATAATTTTATAAAATTATCCGGGCTATCTTCTTCACATTATTATTTATTCCTCACTAAGATGACTGATAAACTTACTGAAATGTCTTTTGAGATTAGTGTTGAGGGTAAAACAGTTCTTTCCAAAGAGCTCAATGTTAAATAAGTTTAACTTTGCAAACAGTGCTGCTATTTTTGACGCCCGGTAGATGAATAGATGCTCAAAGATGTTTTTTGAATATTTGAAAAGATATACTTACTCTTGTCGGATTTTAGTTCTTATTTAATGTGTAATAAATAATTTTTGTCTTTAATAATTTAGTTAACAAATAAATATTCTCTCCAACTTTTTTCTGTCCTGATTGTATTTAAAGTAAAGGCCATAGAAAGTAAATAGTCTTTTAAAATAAATATAAGGAGGCAGACATGTTTAACAATTCTCAAAAATCCGAAAATTCAAACCGCCGAGGTTTAATTGCAGCGGGCATCATTATAATAGTAGCTGCCGTAGTTTATTTTACCATATTCTTCCCTCCGGTTAAATCCGGGGATGTTAGCGGAACAATAGGCGGAGTGGAAAAAGTTAAAAAATATACCGCACAGCAAATTGCAGATAAAGACGTAATGCTTCAAAATACCGAAATACAAACTCTCTTACAAAATGATAAAATTCAAAAGCTTATTCATGATCCGAATTTTCAGGAGGCTATGAGAAATGAATCCTTTAGAAATGCAATACAAAACAGACAATTCTCAGATGCCTTCCTGAGCTCAGTATTTCGAAATGAGTTAAATAATAAAAACTTCCGGGTAATCTTGAATAATGCCGATTTCAGAAATTCGGTATCCGATGAAGCTCTCCGGAATGCTTTGGCTGTTGAATCTGCAAGACAAACTTTGCTTAGCCGTGATATCAGTGTGATGTTCTCAAATCCCGCTTTTAGAACTGCATTAAATAATAGAAATATACGAAATGCGCTTAATTCTGAGTCTTACCGCAGCCTAGCAGCAAGTGCAGCCTTTAGGGAAATTGTAAACAGTGCAGAAATGCGTGAAGCATTAAAATCAGCTGATGTGAGAAGAGCGATTACTTCAGATGCATTCAAAAATGCGTTTAAAGATAAGGAATTCAGGACTAAATTTACCGGGGCTAATTATCGTAATGCTTTGGAGGAGGAGGCATTGCGTAATCTCACCGGTAATGAAGCGTTCAAAAATGCAATTAAAAGTCAAACATTAAGAAACGCGTTGGCAGCGTCAGTGATGAGAAATGATTTGAACAGTGAAGCATTCAGAACCTTAGTTGATAATTCAACTTTTAGACAAGTACTTGCAAATAGGCAATTGAGAGATGCTGTTGTAAGCAAGACTTTTGTAAAGGGAATACAAAATGATGCTTTTATGACAATGATGAATAATGATTCATTTAGAAATGCATTGGGAGAAGCAGAATTCAGAAATGCTATTATGCAGGGTGATGTTCTCAGAAATATAACTAAAAATTCAGCATTAAGAGAAATAGTATCAAACGCAGCATTCAGGGAAGCATTAGCTAGTGCCCCCTTTAGAGCGATAGTATCCGGTGATGCATTCAGAAATCTTGTTGGAAGCCGTGCTTTTAAGGATGTTCTTTCAAACAAAACCTTTATCAATGCTTTTAGGAATGCAGCGTTTAGAGAAGCATTAGCAAATGATTCTTACCGAAACGTAATTAAATAATTGGCTCTTAGATTATATTCTTTCAAAATAAATATTTCCGGAGAAACTCTCATAATGGGAGTTTCTCCATTACTTTTTTTAGAATCTAAGTGGAATCATGGATATTTCTATCCGGCACATAACATTTATAAAAAAATTCATCACTTTTCTAATATTAGTAATATTATTCCTACTACTTTGCGCAGAAAAAAATTATCCTCAATTATATGAGATTGAGACTAATCATCTCAGGCTGGTTTATTACGGTGTAGCTAATAAATATCTGGTTAAATATGTAGGTCAATGCTTCGAGAATGCTCTCAAAAAAAATTCCGAACTTTATGATTATGAGCCTGCCGAGAAAACAACCGTGCTGGTCGAGGATTTAAATGATGTAGGAAATGCGGGTACCGGAACTGTACCCCACAATCATATTATTCTCTCAATAGCACCTTTAAATTTTGAATATGAAACATCTCCCGCAAACGAGCGAATAAACACAACCTTTAATCATGAATTAGTTCACCAGGTTACGCTTGATCAGGCAACCTCAGACGATAATTTTTTCCGGACTATATTCGGCGGAAAGGTTAACGAATCCTCTGATGATCCCCTTTCAATGATTTACGCCTATCTAACAGTTCCCAGGAGAAGTACTCCTAGGTGGTTTAAAGAAGGCATCGCGGTTTTTCTGGAAACCTGGATGGCTGGCGGAATAGGCAGGTCAACCGGGGGTTATGATGAAATGGTATTTAGAACCATCATTCAGGAACATAAACATATTTTTGTTCTTCTCGCTTTTGAATCCGAAGGTACCCACATCGATTTTCAAGTGGGTGCTAATTCTTATCTTTACGGTACGCGCTTTATGAACTATCTGGCATTAGTCTTTGGACCGGAAAAATTGATAGAATGGACTTCAAGGCATAACGGGAGTGATGCTTACTTTATATCCGACTTCGAAAGGATTTATAAACTCCCCATGGACAAGGCATGGAAAGATTGGATAAAGTTTGAAAATGAGTTTCAAGAAGAAAATTTAGAGATCATTAGTTTAAATCCTGTTACCAAATTTAGACCTTTATCAAAAAGGGCATTAGGCGCATTTTCAAGAGCTTTTTATGACCATGCACAACATAAAATATATGCAGCTATTGATTTCCCCGGGCAGATCTCTCAAATCGCATCGATTGATTTAAAAACAGGCAGCATTGAAAGGATTCATGATGTAAAAGGAGCGGCTTTATATTATGTAACATCTCTCGCATACGATTCATCATCAAAGGATTTATTCTATACCACAGATAACAACGACTGGCGAAGTATTTATGAATTGAACATCAAATCGGGAGATTCAAAACTTCTGCTTAAAGAAGCTAGAATTGGAGATCTGGTTTTTAATGATTCCGACAAATCTTTATGGGGGATAAGGCACTTCAATGGAATTTCCACAATCGTTCGAATTCCCTACCCCTACACAGAATGGAATCAGATATACTCGTGGGAGTACGGACATGATATGTATAACATAGATATATCTCCCGACGGGAAATATCTTACCGGGGCTTTAGCTGAAATAAGCGGACAGCAGTTATTAATTAGCATGAAAATTCAAAATTTGTTCGACGGAAATTTTTCTTACGATACCTTATTTAACTTTGAGAACACAATTCCCGCTAATTTTATTTTTTCGAAAGACGGTAAATATTTATACGGCTCGTCTTATTATTCGGGTGTTTCCAACGTCTATAAATATGATTTCCGAAAGAAAGATATGTTTATAATGAGCAATTGCGAAACGGGATATTTCAGACCGCTCCCAATTTCTGCTGATTCACTGTTAGTACTTAAATACACAACTGAAGGTTTTCTTCCGGTAATGATAGCAAACGAGCAGGCTGAAAATGTTAAGGCGATAAATCTAATGGGAGTAAAAGTAATCGAAAAACATCCGGTGCTTGCAAAATGGATTGCTCCCCCGCCCTCTTCCGTAAATTTGGATACAATGATTATATATGAAGGTAATTATAACACTTTGACACATTTAAATTTCTCATCCTTTTATCCGGTAGTGGAAGGATATAAAGATTATCTCGCTTACGGATTAAGATTCAATTTAGCAGGAGACATTGGATTCCAGAGTCTTGATTTTACAGTATCATACTCTCCGTATAAAATTTTGCATGCAAATGAAAGGCTGCACTTAAAGTTTGATTATTCTTATTTGAATTGGAAATTTGAATCTACGCTGAACCGTGCCGATTTTTATGACCTTTTCGGACCAACAAAAGTAAGCCGTAAAGGTTATTCTGCAGGAATCACTTTCAAGAAAAATTTGGTTTATGATAATCCGCGTAAAATGGATTATACTATACACACTACCTGGTATGGTAATTTGGAAAGACTGCCTGATTATCAAAATGTTAAAGCCTCTTACGATAAATTGCTTAATGTAGGATTAAGTTATAGCTACCAGGATATGCGCGCGTCATTGGGCGCAGTAGATTATGAAAAAGGATTTAAATGGGATGTGGTTTCATCAAATAATTATGTGAGTAAAAGAATAGTACCGTTAATCCACACTGATTTTAATTATGGAATTCCTTTAGCTTTGAATCATTCTTCAATTTGGCTGAGGGCTTCCACCGGCACTTCATTCGGTACACCTGATGATCCCTTTGCTAACTTTTATTTCGGAGGTTTCGGAAATAACTGGATTGACAATCAGCATGAAAAACAATATCGGAATTTCTATTGTTTCCCCGGCGCAGAATTAAATTACATAAATGGGAAAAACTTTGGGAAAATATTATTGGAGTGGAATATTCCGCCGCTTAGATTCAGTGATTTTGGATTCCCTTCATTTTTCTTAACGTGGATGCGTCCGGCATTATTCACATCGGGTATATTTACAAATATCGGAAGTCCTGATATTCAAAGAAAACTTGCAGATTTCGGAGGGCAGTTAGATTTTAAAATAATATTTATGTCTCATCTTCAAGCAACACTTTCGTTGGGATATGCGGCAGCTGTAGAAAAGGCAAAACATCTTTCAAATGAATTCATGATATCACTAAAAATTTTGTGAGTATAATTTTTAAAATAATAACCGGATTGTTCCCTGTCTTCATTTTTTTAATTGCTTTAATAATTATGGACAGTTTTAAATTATTAAAGCCTTTCATGATCTTTAAAATGATCATATTTGGCTGCATTGCTGCAGGATTAAGTTATTTGCTCAACAAGTGGCTAATCGAAAACAACTGGATCAGTTTAAACGAATACACAAGATTTATTGCTCCTATTATAGAAGAAACGTCCAAAGCCGGGTTCGTTTTATATTTTATATCGAAGAAAAAAATTGGATTTATGGTTGATGCCGCTATTTGCGGGTTTGCGGTCGGAGCAGGATTTTCGTTAATCGAAAATATTTATTATTTGGAAGTACTTCAAAACTCAAATATTTTTTTATGGATAATTAGGGGATTCGGAACTGCGGTTATGCACGGCAGTTCAACAGCAATTTTTGCGATCATCTCAAAATTTTTAATCGACCGGTTTGAACATCATAAAATGTATTTTTTTCTGCCGGGACTTGCGGCTGCAATTTTGATTCATTCATTATTCAATCAATTCTTTTTTACGCCAATCATTCAAACAGCAGCACAGCTAATTGTACTTCCAATAATCGTTTACTTTGTATTTCAAAAAAGTGAAGCCGCTCTTCGTGATTGGATGGAAACCGGACTGGATACCGATGTAGAACTTTTAGAACTGATTAACGAAGGCAAAATTTCTGAAACCCACATTGGCAGATATTTAGAATCTTTGAGACATAAGTTTAACGGAACCGTACTTGTAGATATGCTCTGCTATTTGAGAATTTATCTTGAACTTGCGGCAAGGGCAAAAGGTCTGCTGATGATGAAGGAAGCCGGAATAGGATTAATTATTGAAGAAGATGTAAAAGAAAAACTTCGTGAATTGGAATACCTCGAAAAGAATATCGGCACAACGGCAAAATTAACACTAACCCCTATAATACCGTCAATGGCACGAGACGGCTGGCAATTAAATTTATTCAAATCTTAATAAATTGAATTTGCTTTATAACCCCTTCGTGATTCAAATTGAAAATTAAAAACTCCCGAGAAAGGATATTTACCAAAAATTTATCTCTTTATATGAAGCAAAATAAAAGCCTATTGCGTTGGATAACAATCAAATGCATTAAATTATGGTTTGAAGGATTCATTAACATCGCCGGTAGCTATGCCTTTAATATTTTCTGTAATATTTGACGTGCTAATCTGTACTGTCAAATTTTCCGGGAATAACCAATCGGGTTTAGGAAAAGTTTGTATTTTCCCGAGATATCTTTCTTTTATCATTTCGATGTCAAGATTATTAATTATCCCGTCATTATTCACATCCGCTGCCGAAATTTGAAGACTATCCAGGGCAGCCCGATGATTTTCGTATTTTTGAATCATCAAAGCATCAATTGAATTTACTCCTCCCCAACCGTCGGTTTTTGTTAAAGCAATTGTATATGTTCCGGGTACTAAATTATTAAATTTGTAATAGCCGTTACTATCCGAAACAGCATTCGACACGCCGCCGGGACCATCAAGAGTTATAACTACATCCTTGAGAGGCGTATTTGCAATATTATTATATGTTATGTTTCCGGCTAAAATATACCCTGAGGAAGCACCGGGTGTAATAGAAACAATGCCTCCGCCGGGAACTATTTTGGTTCTTATTACTGTTGCACTGTTTTGAGTAAAAGTTCTGGTGATAAAAGTTGTATTACCCTGTGAGACTGTAACCGTATCCCAACTATCCGGTACGGTTATATCTGCAGTAAGAGGATAATTATAAATGGTAGTATCCAGTCCGTCCAAAGGTTCAATTTCAATCTTACTTTCGGTTTGTGAAATCAAATTAGAGTAAAAATTTTGTCTTTCCTTTATGTATCGGCTTACATCACGTACAGTTGCAACCCAAACATCGCCGTCATCGGATTTTTGTTTAATCCATTCGCAAAGAGCAGTGAACCATTCTGTAGTCATAGGATAGTAACCATTACTAACTGAATCTAACAACGCAAACGGAACCATTTCATGTCCCATTAAAACAGTCCACTTCCCTAAATCAATTGATTCGGATTGTACTCTGTTTTCATAATTTGTCAGTTCATCAAGATCATCAGCCGGGCTATTCCTGGGCTGATTGAAACGTATATCGGTGGAAGAAAGATTATACCAGTTATTCCCTGTTATATCCGGTCCGTCGGCAAAGGTACTGCAGCCTCTGGCCGATACAAAATATTTTGCGACTACAGATTCTACCGTATCATTCTCTGCACAATAAGGATAAGCAAAGGTAAGACATTTTTGAAAGGGGATTTTTTCCTGGATAATTTTTTTACTTTGATATATTTCGTATTTAACTGTATTAGGTGTTGTTGTATCTCCGACCGGTTGGGTTGTTAGGTACGGATGTGTCATAGTATGAGCTCCTATCTCATGTCCCTCAGCCGCCATTTCTCTAAATTGCCACCAGAATCCATATCTCCATATAGCCGTTAATGTATCGGTTAATGAACCTGCAATAACATAAAAAGTTCCGTGAAATCCGAACTGATCCAAAATTGGTCTGGTATATTGATACTGCGAAATAAAACCATCATCGAATGAGAAGGAATAAGCAGATTTCTTTCCGTCTGCCCACGTATTAATTGCCACATTCCCGTAATATTGTGTAGAAGTATTATTCAAGCCTGATTTATTATTTTTATTATTAACGTTTGAAAATCCGGGGGTATTAGAGCAAAGTCCTAGGGAAATTATCATTGATAACAGGTATAAAAAAAATTTTCCATCCATTCATTTATCTCCGGTAAATGCCCATATAAGATTTATTTTAATACAACGATCTGTAAATTATTAATAATCGTGTGTGTTTTTTAATACAATTTCGGTTGATTGGCTTATTCTTAGAAAAGGGATATTAAATTGATACAATTCAATCTGAGTAAGCATTTAATTTCCCGGCAAATACGTAATTTTTAGCAATGTACATTTATAAAAAATCCACCTAAAATAAATAGTTACAATAAACACGCCAAAACCATTTTCGTATTTTTGTATTATATTTAGCAGATATTTTATTCACTTAAATGCATGTACAATTCGTCCAGGTTATTCACAACTGTAACACCACACGTCAATAATCGTTTTTTACTTTGATGACCATCCGCCACCAAGATGCAATCGGAGCCAATTTCTTCGGCAACTTCATAGTCGTGAACTGTATCGCCTATTAATAATGTTTCGTCGCCCCGGTTGTTCAATTTTTTCATTAAAATTTTTCCCAACTCTAATTTACTTGTTGCAAAGATATGGTCAAGTCCTTCAATTTGCACAAAATATGATTCCAGTTCAAATTGACTGACAATCTCACGAAGGGTAGGTCTTGAGTAAGCCGATAATATCGATTGTTCAACTTCATTCTTGTTTATATAATCCAATATTTTAATTGCACTATCATATAGCTGTCCTTCATTTTTTCTTTTCTCATACCGGCTGATCCATTCATACCCCAATTTATCAAATGAATGCTTATTAAGATCTAACCCTGCTTTGGCATAATAATTCCGTACCGGGAAAGTAAAAATTTCTTTGTATTCATCCTTAGTTAATTTTTTTATTGCATAATTCTTTAAAATCATATTAATAATATCTATGCATAAATCGACATCATTAAAAAGTGTCCCGTTCCAATCCCATATAATGTGTTTGTATTTTTTCAGCATATTAAAATTTAATATTGAAATAAGAAATAAAAATATTCAACCAGTTTTAAATAATTGAAAGGTGTTCTCAACATTATTGTATATTTTGATTTTCTCATTATTATTTCGGTCATCCGCTCGCTGTAGACCTTGAAGATAAAAGTCCTTATCTTAGAATTCAAATATACCAAAACGGAATAACAAATAAACTATTTTGCAGAAAATCGATTATTAAAAATTGCGGCTAAAATTAACTTGTATTTTACATGCACTTTTTAACGTATAGACTATAGTAATTCTTCCCACTTAAACCAAGCACCATAGTTTTAATCATCCCCGTTTTTGTAGAACCGTATAAAATTATTGCTATTCAATTATCATTAATTGATACTTTTGTATTTAGCATTTCTTAAAGCAATGATCATAGGATATATTTTATGGATGGATGTTTTTGAAGTTTTTCATAAACTATATCTCTTACTACTTCATTTGGAACTTCAACATTCAAATTTAGACTAAAATAATTCCCCTTCTTGCTTATATTTGAAGGTGTAACATCATAAATCAATCCGGCTGCTGCTTCTTCTATCGCCCTAAGTAAATTATTAAGATCCGAGCCGATTATCCTATAATTCCATTCACATGGGTAATCAATTTTAGGTTTATTTCTGCTGGCTTCCGGGTACATAACTTCTTTACCTAATTATATTAAAAATATTGAGATCTTGTGCGCATTTTTTCATGAGAATAATTTAGTGCTATTCAGCATCCTAAAAACAAATTTTTGGTATTGTTTCAATCATTTGAAAATAATTTAGATATTACTCAACGAATTAACAAATAAATAATATCCATTTAACAATTACTTTACATTCTCCGCTATGAAATGTAGTATTTTTAAATTAAAAATTGATAATAATATGATGTACATAATAATTATCTTATTATATTTTGCTCTGATTTTTGCATCCTTATGGTTGGCTCACCCCCTTGACGAGAATAATATTAACGACTAATATCAGATTTCAAAAAGGATAAGGTTACATTTTGAAACACTCTCAGAGCAGTATAACGTTAAAAGGATAGACAACCAACCGGGACAAAAATGAATACGAATAAATATTCTCGTGTGATGATTTGTTCGCTGTGTGCTTCAAGAATCCTTTTAAAAAAATTGCGAGCTATGTATTTTTTCTTAGCTTGGTTTTTTTTAAATTCTTTGCTCTGCCGTCATTCAATGAGACAAAACGGTTGAATGGGAATATTCGACTATTAGCAATAGAGTCAGTTCCAGCTCTAAATTTTTATCCGCATCGCCAAATAATCATCTATCGATTATATATCGAGCCCATTTTATTCTCCGGATTATTTTTTGGGAATACCCGCCTGTATTCCCGGTATAAAATATTTCTAGTAAGTTTATTGCAATAATTATTTTTATTGCAAAAAAGGAATGTTTTTTTAAGTTACGGTATGCGTTTCTAATTTATTATAAGTTCTCTTTTTCAACTGTTTTCATGTTAGACTTTTTGCTTCAGACTTTCGAATATGTTTCGATAAAATTTAAAACATGTTTCTGTTTTTATATGAGGGGATCTGATATTTTTATTAAAGATCATCGCAAACTATTAATGGGAGTTATGTAACATGTCAACAATTTGTAAAAATAACGTAGTAATTTGTGCAAATCACGTCTAAATTTTACATTTTTCAACATCTAACTAACGTAAAAATATTTAATAAAGTCTTGGAAATAATTTTTTATGCTCTTTAATAATAAAATTCCATTTCATCAATTAAGCATAATTTGCTTACTCCTTATAACGCTTTGGCAAGAAAGTAGTTATTAAATTTTCTGTTTTGTAAAATTTTCTTCGAATTAGTTTATATTTTTTACCGGGTTTTCAATCATACTTTTATTAAAAATGAAGTATTTTATCTATTGAACTAATTTTAGTCGTAAAATGTTTGTAAAATAAATATTGCTAAAAGTAAGAACGATAAAAAAATGTTTTCCTCAGAAGATATTGTTAGCTCTGCTTGGTTAAATAAAATTTTTTTAATAAATATCCATAACTCATTTCATTAATAAAGGGAGTCGTAAATGAAAACCATTATTATAATAACAGCTCTTCTCTTTTCTTCTATAATGTACGCCCAAACCGATACGACTAATCCCAGTCTATGGTCGGCAAAAGGAGTAATAGGTCTCAATTTAAACCAGGTAGCATTCAGCGATTGGTCTCAGGGCGGGGATAATTCGTTCGCATGGACAATTTTGGGTAATTTTGGAGTTACCTATGCAGATACTCCATGGAGTTGTACTAATAATCTTAAAATTGCATACGGAAGAACAAAGCTCGGGAATGCTGATTTTAGAACCAATGATAATGAAATTTATCTTGAAAGTATTCTATCTTATCAAATGGGATGGGCCGTTAGTCCTTTTTTCAGCAATAGTGTTAGAACATCTGTAGCCAACGGATATGACTACAATCTGACACCTGCTGTTAAAATTGCTGCTTTCTTCGATCCCGGATACGTTACACAGAGTTTAGGTCTTACTTACAATAGGCTTAAGAATTTTTCTACACGACTAGGTATTGCATTGCAGGAAACGTTTACAAATAAATTTCGTCAATATTCGGATGACCCTGACACAAAAAATAAGATGGAAGCGTTCAAGCTGCAAACTGGTGTAGAATCGGTTACGGAGGGCTCATATACTTTAGATACAAATATCCTTTTTAATAGTAAATTAAGATTATTTAGTGCTTTTAATCAGTTGGACGTTTGGGATGTGCGGTGGGATAACACTATTACCGCAAAAGTAAATAGTTATTTAAATGTTAACGTAAATGTCCTGGTAGTTTATCAAAAGTCACAATCACCCAGAACCCAGATTAAAGAAGCTCTTCAGGTCGGATTTTCATATTCATTATTTTAAGCATAATGCTTTTTTAATTGGCGGGCAGGTAAGATCTAATAGATCAAGAGGCTGTCCTAAAGGTTAGGTCCAAATAAAATATTTGCGGAATTCCGTTGGACCTGTTGTATTGTATTTAAGATATTTATTTTTTAACGGAGAAATATTCTCAGCTTAATATTTATAACTTTTAATTATTTAATCTACTCTAAAAAGCTCTAACGGTTCAATTTGAATGAATTGAAGAATCTTTAACTCATTATAATATTAAAGATTTCTCAGTGACTTCGCTCCTTCAAAAGAGTACTTATACCCTTTTTTGAATGGATTAATTATTGCTTCCCGTTCCGCTTAATGAGTATTCCATTTTACGGGAAAATATTACTCAATGGACAGTCTTAAATAAATTTTGGTGCATGCTCATATCCGTATTATATGCTTATTGCATCCGGATCCAGTTCTACAGCTTTTACTACATCTTGAATCGCACCTTCATAATCACCAAGTTTCTGTCGAACTAATGCTCTATTATTGTATACCTGGGCATTTTTAAAATTGAGTTGTATAGCATTATTGTAATCCTGAATAGCATCTTCATAGTAACCTAATCTATACATTGCGACAGCGCGGTTATTAAAAGCAGTGGCAAAACCAGGGTGCAATTCTATTGCGGCTGAATAATCATCTATTGCCCCCTGATAATCACCGGCTTCAATTCTGATATTTCCCCTATTGTTATACGCAAAGACGTAATCCGGATTTAGTTTTATTGCCCAGGTAAAATCTTTTAATGCCGAATTAAAATTCTTTAATCTAATATTAACCATCCCTCTTTTATAATAAGCAACATCGCAATGAGGATCGAATTTTATTGTTAGTGAGTAATAATTTATTGCACTATTGTATTCATTCATTAAGTATAATACATCGCCTTTGTATTTAAGTGCGGCGACATATTCGGGATTCAGTTCCAGTGCAATATCAAAATCATTAATTGCTTCGGCGTAATCTCCTGCTTCATATTTGGCCCTGCCTCTTCTTACATAAAGTAATTCCATTCCCGGGACAATTTTGATAGCCATGCTGTATGCTTTTATTGCATTATGATAATCATGTGCAAGAAGTTTTTGCTCCCCATATTTTAGGAATTTTTCCGCACGAATAATAGCAGGTGCAAATGTTTTATTCCCAGGGAGATTATTCTTATCTGTTGTTAATTCAGACATTTTTTTTGCTTTTTTAAGTAATTAGATTTTCTTTCGCTACGTGATGAGTTTTTAAATTTTTCAATCATTTGCTCCACGTTACATTTGCTGAAGTTTGTATATTTAACTATATCATCAGTGAGTCTCATTTAAACAATAAATTCCAGTTACGGTAGTTTTGAATTTCCTTCTCCCCAATATTCTAAACCAATGAGAAATGAAACTTTTATTTTTACAATATTTTTAGTTCCGCAGACATTTCATTTCCAGTTAACCTAATTATTAAAACACATGCAAAATTTAATAAACCTAATTTGTTAACATAATATAATTCTACCAAGCGTATTATAAATAGACCAAAATACAATTATTATAGATAAAAGGAGGATGGTTCATGCTGCAATACTTAGATCTGCTATTAGTTCATTTCCTTTTGGTGGTATAAAAAAGTGTCTAAGTTGTAACCTTGGGAGTCCAAAATGCTTTTATTATTTTTTAGAAAATCAAGAATCGTTTCAATAGGAAGTACCCTTGTAAGTCCATATCTTATTTCGGATAATTTCCCGATATAAACATCACCTAAATATCGAGAATTTATATTGTATTTTATACTGTCGATGGAAAATTTAGGTTTAAGATAATATTTATTTTCCGAAATAATTGATAAAATAATACCTACCAGTTCGAAATTTGGAACACCGTCTCGTATTCCCAGAACAATACCTCCGCTGAATCCCCTATTTACGACCGTATTGATTAAAAATGTACCATCTTTTTCTTTATAAGATTTGCTGACTATTCCGCTCGTGAGCATTTTATAATTGAAAGGATATCCCATAGAATAAATAAAGGAACCCCATTCCAATTCTTTTGCGCTGCCATTGGGGTAATTAAAAACAGGAAAAACAGCGGTAGATTTTTTATCGATGGTCTTTCCCAATATTGCTAAGTCAATATCGGAATCGCTTAATAAAATATTGACTTCTCCAAATCCGGGAAGCTCGGGTACAAAATTAAATTGCTTGATTTTAATCGATATACTCTGAACAAATGGCGAAGCAATACCCTTTTGATCGGCAAAATATGTGACAACAGTATCCGGAAAATCCACCAGGTGAGCACAAGTTAATAAAGCTATTTTCCCGGGTTGTGAATAAATTATTGTTCCGCTGCCCGCAACTGTATGCTCAGTTTGCGATACTTTTACTGTTTTTGTACGAAGCACAAATTTGTTTACGGCGGATAATTTTATATTACTCTCTTCAGGGAATATATAATCATCATAAACAGCCATACATGAAACAAGCTTGACAGTTTCACCAATCTCCTTTAATTTTTCCGAAGCATCAAAATAAGGGAATTGACTATCATATTTCCCGTCGTTTAGAGCCGGCAGCGACGCTTTATAAATTATCGAGTAGCATGATAAATTTAATAAAGCAAATGTCAGCATTGCGAAAACATCAGCAAAAAAATATTTTTTCATGATCACACCTGGTAATCAATGAATAAAAATTTACAAATTACTGAATAATTCTGTTCAGCATTATATAGAATATAGTATTTAATTATTAAATGCAAAGTAAATGATTATTAAATATAAAAAACACATGAGAAATGATTTTTTTATAACAAACCGGCTGTAATCATTTTTAAATAATCATTTTGCAATATATTCTCATACCCAAATGCCCCCAGGATCTCAAATCGTGGTTCATAGTATAAATATTGAAGCGGCTATAATTTCTCCGTAGGGATTTAGTGCTACATATGAGATATAATCTGCAATAATATTACGTCTACTACCGTAAGTATCAATTAGCAAAATATTGTGAACAATTTTATACCGCTACAAGGGGGTTGTATTTATTAAAGTCTCAAAAAAATAAAATTAATTTTATTATCATATTAACTTATTCGTTTTTTATCTCGTATTCTCAAAAAAATAATCAAATAAGTCTGGTATAGAAATAATAAAATATTTATCTTTGAAAGGCAATTTAATATAGGACAGGGGATGTAATGATACTTTTGAAAAATTGTTTCTTCATCGAAACATTCGATCAAGAAGAACCTTTATATAATTACGACATCTTAATAGAAGATAATAAGATTACTAAAATCGGTGAGAATTTAATAGTCGATAATGTTGATACTGCTGCTGTTATTGATTGCTCCGATTGCGTAGTAATTCCGGGATTAGTTAATACTCACCATCACTTTTATCAAACTCTTACCAGAAATTTAAAACCGGTACAAAATGCAGAATTATTCGAATGGTTGACTTATCTTTATGAAATATGGAAAAACATTGATGAACAAGCTGTTTACTATTCTTCTTTAATTGCAATCGGCGAACTATTAAAGACCGGGTGCACATTAACAACTGATCACCACTACCTCTACCCCGCTTCATTCAGCGGCGATTTGATGGGGATTCAATTTGAAGCGGCCCGAAAATTGGGAATTCGGTTTTCCCCTTCGAGGGGTTCAATGTCCTTAAGTAAAAAAAACGGCGGGTTACCTCCGGATTCGGTTGTACAGGATGAAGATAAAATTTTAGAAGATAGTTTGAGAGTGATAGAAAAATATCACGATCCCTCGGAAGACTCTATGAATAAAATTGTGCTTGCTCCTTGTTCACCTTTTTCCGTAACACCGACTAATATGAAGGAAACAGCCAAATTAGCCAGAACGTACGGAGTGAGGTTACATACTCATTTAGCAGAAACAAAAGACGAAGAAAAATACTGTAGTGAAAAATTCGGGAAAAATCCGTTGGCCTTAATGGAAGATATAAATTTTTTGGGAGAAGATGTATTCTTTGCACATGGCATTTATTTTAATGATGATGAACTAGAAGTTCTTAAAGAAACAAAAACTTCGATTGCCCATTGCCCTTCTTCAAATATGCGTTTAGGTTCCGGTATTGCCAGGGTGAGAGAAATGCTCGATAAAAAAATTAATGTTGGAATTGCAGTAGACGGTTCTTCCTCAAATGATTCTTCAGATATGCTTGGAGAATTAAGAAATGCCTTATTACTGCAGCGCATTAAATATGGTGCCGGTGGACTAACAACAAAAGAAGCATTTAAAATGGGTATCGAAAACGGGACAGAAATTCTAAACTTTCCAAAAACCGGTAAAATTAAGGAAGGATGGCTTGCAGATATTGCTGTCTTCAATATCAATAAGCTTGAATATGCCGGCAGTTTATCTGATCCGCTCTCTGCTTTACTATTCACCGGTATTAGTCATCAAACCGAATATACTATCGTAAATGGGAAAATTGTGGTTGACCACGGAAAATTAACAGGAGAAGATGAACAGTTTATAACCGAAAAGGGGAATGGAATTTCAAGAAAATTAGTAAATATTTCGTAGGCTTTATCGTAAAAAATAAACCTAAAATTTAAAAATAGAGATAGAATTTAATTTTAGTTTAATAAATTAGATCCATAAATGGAACAAAAATATTAGTTTATTACAAGTGATATTTAATTTGGAATTTAATCAGAGTATAGATTAATCTAAATATACAGGGGACATTATGCTGCCGGAAAATATACAATGGTACTTCCCTTCAACTATAAATGAAGCGTCAAAATTAATTAAGAAACAGGGAACCATTCTCCACGCGGGTGGAACCAGAATTTTAAAGACTGATACTAAAAGTATAAAAGCATTAGTCGATATCAGCAAGTTAGGATTAAATTACATCAAGGGAAAAGGTAATAAAATTACTGTAGGCTCAGGCTCTACTTTTTCTGATATTGTTGATTTTCACCAACGGACAGGAAAACTAGCTATTCTGGCAAAAGCTCTCCGCGAAGCTGCTTCTAATCCCTTAAGAAATAGAATTACAATTGGGGGGTCTATAAAAGACTTTCCGTTGTGGAGCAGCCTGTATGCACCGCTGATTGCTCTTAATGCGAGTATTAAAGTGTTGGGGCAAAATGCGGGGATTTATCCGGTAGAAGATTATGTTTCCGAGAATATTATTAAAAAAAAGCACATTGTGAAAGAAATAATAGTAAAAGAAGTGCCCGGTTTTATTTATGGGGTAAAGAGGTTTTCCGTGATAAAATTTGAATACCCTGTGTTTACTATCGCAATTGCGTTTAAGATACAAAATATGATAATTAAAAATGCAAGGTTTGTAATTACGGGGGTACAAGGAAGGTATAAAAGATTTAAAAGGGCGGAAAATGTTTTCATAAACAAAGCATTATCGGATGAATTAATCGACAAAAGCCTGAAATATATTTTGCCGCACTTCGTCTCGGATTATAAATACTCATCAAAATATAAAGAAACTATATCGCACGTATTCTTCAAAGATCTCTTAAACGAATTGAAAGATCAGATCAATGAAAGTTAAATTTAACATCAATGGTGAATCGAAAGAACTTGATGTAGAATCAAACAAAACTCTTTTAAGTACACTTAGGGATAACGGTTACAACGAAGTAAAATGCGGCTGCAACGAGGGTGAATGCGGCGCCTGCCTTGTTTTACTGGAAGGTAAAACCGTTAACTCGTGCCAGGTGTTAGCAATGAGTGCTGGAGGGAAAAATATTACTACCGTAAAAGGTATCGGGACGATTTACATGCCTCATATCATTCAAAAAGAATTCGTAAAAGCAGGAGCGGATCAATGCGGTTTTTGCTCACCGGGAATGATTGTCGCTTCATACGATTTGTTGAACAGGAATATTAATCCGTCCCGTGGAGAAGTAGTTGAGGCTCTTGATGGCAACTTATGCAGATGTACCGGTTATGTGAAAATTATCGACGCGGTTCTAAATGCTGCGAAGTATATTAGAATGATTAAAAAATAAGATATTTGACGATTGAAAAATTATAAAATATCCGGCTGAAAAGAAGAGAAGAATCATTTATTGAGGAACTAAATTTTTGCCGTGCTAATAATAAATGGAGAAATTATGTTCAAATATGTTAACAAATCGGTGGATAAGATTGACGGTCTTGCATTAGTCGCCGGTAATGAAAAATATACAGATGACTTTGAATTCCCCGGTATGCTTCATATTTCAATATTACATTCAGGGTATGCTCATGCAAAGATTTTGGATATTGACGACAGCGGCGCGAGAAAAATGACCGGGGTAGTTGACATACTTTCATACAAAAATGTAAAAAAGATACTTTATACAACAGCCGGACAAGGTTATCCCGAACCTTCACCTTATGATACTACATTGTTTGATGATGTCATGAGGTTTGTAGGTGACAATGTTTGTGCCGTTGCAGCCGAATCAAAAGAGATTGCCGATGCTGCTTTAAGGAAAATAAAGGTAAAATATAAGAGGTTTAAACCCTTAATAGATTTTGAAAAAGCGGAAGGTTCATCAGTTATTATACATAAAAATGACGGTTCATTTCCTAAAATTCCCGTGTATTTTGATGCGTCGAAAAACCTGGCTTCAAAAGTTGAAGCCAATGTCGGAAATTTTGAAGAAGCTTATAATAGTTCTACGAAAAAAATTGAACATACTTTTTATACCTCTTATGCTTCACACTGCGCAATAGAGCCGCATGCTGCAGTATCATATCTTGATAACCGCGGAAGATTAGTGATTATTACCTCAACACAAGTCCCTTTCCATGTTAGAAGAATTGTGTCTGCCTTAACGGAACTCCCCGTTTCACAAATACGGGTTATAAAACCGAGAATCGGAGGGGGATTCGGAGGTAAGCAGGAGGTGTTGCTTGAACCAATTATTGCACTAGTCACATTACGAACAAAACGACCGGCAAAGCTAGTTTATAGTAGAAAAGAAGTTTTTAAATCGACACGCACAAGGCACCAATACCGCACAATTTTCAAAGTCGGTTTTGAACCTGACGGAGAGATAAATGCTCTTCACCTGGATGCTCTTGAAAATTCCGGCGGATACGGTTCGCATGCACTTACCGTATTGTCCAATGCAGGTTCAAAAACTCTTCCGCTTCTAAATAAAATTGAAAATTTGAAATTTACCGGCAAAGGTGTTTATACAAATCTTCCGGTTGGAGGTGCTTACCGCGGTTACGGTGCAACCGAGGCTTACTTCGGGCACGGTCAAATTGTTGATATGATATGCAATGAGACCAGCAATGATATGGTTACATTCTATAAAAAATGGTCCATAAAATCCGGTGAAACATCACCGATTTTTCAGGCGCTCGGCGAAGGAAAAGAAGGAGTAGCAATGAGTGTAACTTCTATTTCATTAGAGGAATGCCTCGATGCCGGCGCAAAAGAATCAGGATGGTATGAAAAAAGAAAATTGTACAGTGAAGCTTTAAAAACTAGTCGGGATCAAAGAATTAAAAAAGGAATCGGGATGGCGGCAATGATGCAGGGTTCGGCTATCCCAGAAATTGATATGGCATCGGCATACATTAAAATGAACGATGACGGCTCTTTCAACTTGATGATCGGGGCTACTGATTTAGGAACAGGTTCTGATACTATTCTTGCACAAATTGCCTCCGAAGTTCTTGATACACCAGTGAACAAATTTATAGTTACTTCATCGGATACAGATCATACTCCGTTTGATGTGGGAGCATATGCTTCGTCAACAACTTATCTTTCGGGTCAAGCTGTTTTGAAATGTGCCGAAAAAATAAAAGCGCAAATCATTAGAGTCGGTGCGGAATTACTCGGTACTGAAAAAGAGTTGGTTGCAATAAATGACAGCCGGGTTCTTTATATAAATTCTGACGGGAGTGAAGAATTAACTGAAGTATCATTTGAAGATATCGCCCGCTATAGTCTTTATCAAAAAAACCAGTTCCAAATTCAAGCTACAGCTTCGCACGTTTCCCCAAAATCTCCTCCACCTTTTGCCGCCCATTTTGCCGAAATAGAAGTAGATACTTTTACTGGATTCATCAAAGTGTTAAAATACGTTGCCGCTGTAGATTGCGGGACACCGATTAACCCTGTACTTGCCGAGGGACAAGCTGAGGGGGCTATTGTTAACGGTCTTGCTTACGCTTTATTCGAAGATTATTATTTCAGCAAACACGGTAAAATGCTTAACGATACTTTCGGTAAATACGGAATGCTTACTGCATATGATATTCCTGAAATTGTTGTGAAACTTGTTAACTCATATGAAGCTTCCGGTCCTTTCGGAGCCAAATCTATTTCTGAGATAAATATTAACGGAGCTCTCCCCGCTATAGCAAATGCATTTTTTAATGCTACCGGGAAGAGGCTTTTTAAAGCACCGTTTACACCTGAAAGTGTATTAAAGGTTTTGAAAAATTAGTACAACTTAATGCACTACGCAAACTACTTTAAGATGTAAAATTTTTAAAGCCGGGAGTTAAGAGCATGATAATAAAAAATTGTTTGATTTATGATGAAAAAGACGACAAAGAAAAGATAGTTGATATTATTTTTGATGACACAATTAATGAATATAAAGAAAATTTGTCTTCTGCTTACCCCACCTATACTAAAATAACAGTTCGCCTCACGGATCTTACACTGCCAAAAATTAAACAAATTAATGAGAAACCGGATAAATTCATTCTCGATGCAGAGGGAATGATTACAATACCCGGAGGAATTGATGCGCATGTTCATTTTGATACGCCGGGATTTACTCATAGAGAAGATTTTTATCACGGCAGTATGTCCGCTGCTGCAGGAGGAGTCACCACAGTTATAGATATGCCGTGCACTTCCTTGCCCCCTGTAACCAATGCAGAGAATTTTGACGTAAAAATGGACATTATTAAAGATATGTCGCTCGTTGATTATGCATTATTCGGGGGCATTTATGCAAATGATTTTGAGAATTACGAAAATAGTATGGAAGCATTAAAAGACAAAGGAGTTAAAGGATATAAAACGTATTTTACATCGGGAATGGAATCTTATCCGAAAGTTACCAAATATCAGTTCTTCAAAATAATGAGGAAAGCAAAGGGACTTCGCCTCCCTGTACTTCTGCATGCCGAGGACAATGAACTGCTTTATTGCCTGCAGAATGATTATAGAAACGAAAAAGATGATTATATGCGCTACTATAATTCCCGTCCTGCTTTAGCTGAAGTATTGGCAGTATCGGATGCTGTTGAAATCGCAAAAACTACTAAAGGCAGTTTGCATATTGTTCATGTCGCATCGGGTCTAGCGGCACAAATAATAAATAACGCTCTTCATAATTTCGATATCACCTATGAAACTTGTCCTCACTATCTTTACTTTACCTATAAAGACTTTGAAACGAAAGGCTCCACATTAAAAACAGCACCGGTAGTAAAAAATCACTTCGATCAAGATTTACTATGGAAATACCTAATAGACGGAAATTGCTCTTTTGTTGCTTCCGATCATGCACCGGCGACATTCAAAGAAAAAACAACAGGATCATTTTGGAAAGATTATAGCGGGATACCGGGTACGCAAACCTTAATTCCGGTTGTTTTTTCGGAGGGTTATAGTAAAGGGGATTTATCACTTAAAAGGTTTATAGAAATAACCTCCGCAAATCCGGCAAAGAGATATAATTTATACCCGAAAAAAGGTACTCTGCAAAAAGGAGCCGATGCAGATATCACTATAATCGATAAAAACAAAAAATGGAAGTTTGAAACTAAGCAGCTTTATTCCAAAGGCGAAACTTCACCTTTTGACGGTGAAAATTTTGAAGGGAAAATTATGCTTACAATTTTACGGGGTAAAATTATTTATCACGAAGGATCGGGCATAACCTCCGAAAGAGGATATGGCAAATATGTTTAGTCCATTGAACCTTACAAAGGGATTCAGCCTATGCTAAAGTAAAATGGAATTATTTATAACAAGCCGGAAATTATTCTCAAAACCATATTTGCTTGATGCCCTGCAGTAATAATTACACGGGGTGCCATTAATCCATTTTTTTCACCGGGCAAACTTTTTAAATCTCCGCAGACAAAAATATTTTCTGATAATTGTCTTGTTCTAATAGAATTTGCAGAGCCGATGCCTGCAAGACCGGAAGCTGTTATTAAGAACTTGTCATTAAATTTTTTTTTGGAAAATGTTTTTATTAACATTGATTTTCCCTTAATATTATCGAAAGCTTCCAAAACGATTCCACACTTACCAAAGATTTTAAACACATTTTTATTATCGAGTTTTTCTTTAAACTTCTCTACTTCAATGAAAGGATTAATCTTTCTTAGAAGGCGGCTAAGCGCATCAACTTTCCATGTCCCCACATCTTCCAAGTAAAAATTTTGGCGATTCAAATTGGAGATTTCGACTTTATCGTTATCGACAATTACAATCTTTTTTACTCCGCTTCTAACAAGCATAACTGCGGCATTCGAACCGAGTCCCCCGCAGCCGGCTATACCGAGGGTAAGTTTATCAAGTTTATTTTTTATTCCGGGAAAATTTTGAGAAGTAAACTCCTGAAAGAATTCACCTTCCGTGATACCTTTTTTCACTTCATCCACCGCCGGTAGGCAAAAATAATTTTACTTTATCCCCGTCATTCAAAATTTTTGAACGTTTCTTTTCTACCCCGTTTATAAAAACAGAAATAAAAGGTTTATGGCTCTTACTTACATGAAGTTTTTCCAATAAACCGGAAATTGTAGTTCCATTATCGACAAATAAACTGCTTTTCTTATCGACCGCTTCAATATACAGGCCCCGCCGAGGCAGGACGGCTCGGACCACAGGAACCCCCACTCGCGTCGAAGCCGATCGGTGAACACCTCCAGCGTGCTCCTGCCGGAAAGCGGATCGGCGGAAACGTCGTCGATGATCGAGCCGTACGGTGCGTGCAGCAGGTCGGGCATGCAGTTCTGGATGCCGTACTCGCTGCTGAACCACACGCCGCTCCAGC
>CAVVVS010000082.1:0-11805 GCA_963751355.1 uncultured Ignavibacteriales bacterium
TTGAGAAGTCCAATGGAAATATGATAACGATACTTTAAATGGTAATTGTTATTTGTATTATAAAGGGGGAATCGTCCAATCCGGGATGTCTTACTTAAAGGGAGTTAAAATCGGGATCACAAAAAATTATTATAATGACGGAAGATTGGAATCGGAGATTAATTATAGTAATAATATTAAAAAAGGGCTCACACTCTATTATTATAAAAACGGATCTCTTAAGGCTTCGTTAAATTATAAAGATGATAAATTGAGCGGTGAATATAAGACCTATTACAATGAAGGATTGGTTGAATCGGAAGCGAATTATCAAAACGGACAAATAGTCGGAAAGAAAAAATATTATTACAAATACGGACAGATAAAACGGGAAGAAAATTATTGGAAAGGTAAATTGGACGGTTGGCAGCGAGATTATTTTGAGGATGGAAAACTTAAAAAAGAAGAATTTTATGATGGCGGAACCATGAAAACAAGTAAACTTTATGATGAAAGTGGAAAGATTGTATCAACTTACGGATATTAAAGCTAGGTAATGATGACATGATTTTACCCATTGTATATCATGAAAATTATGTTGTTCCCTCGCCTGCCGGTCATAGATTCCCGATACAAAAATTTCAGTCTCTTTTTGAACAGCTTTATAATTATGTTTAAAGTAAAATCGCATAATTATCATTTTGAAGACCGAGTATGTTTTGGAAATAATATTCAAATAAAATATCAGCGAAAATCATTAGAATCTGCATTATCGGGGCTTTATTTTCTAAAAAAATATTATATCTTGAACAACGTATTGAGACATCTTTTAGAATCGTGAATTTTGTATTTTATATTCGACGAATGTCTAATAGACTATAAGGAGACAAATTCATTGGGCAGTAATTTTTTTATATATTTTTAAAAATTGATAAAAAATCGTAAACATGAAAAAATTTAAACATCCCCCAAAATTTACTATTGGATTGCTCCAGTTATCCTTTACAAAAGATCCGGACACAAATTTAAATAAAGCCGTTTCATGGATTGAAAAAGCCGCCAAAGAGGGTGCTAGGGTAATTTGTCTGCCGGAGTTATTCCGCTCGCAATATTTTTGTCAAGCAGAAGATATTACCAATTTTGATTTAGCGGAAACTATTCCCGGCCCTGCAACTCAGGCTATTAGCAACGTTGCTAAAAGTTTCGGAGTTGTGGTAATTGTACCCCTGTTTGAAAAACGTACCATGGGGATTTACCACAATAGTGCTGTAGTAATAGATGATGAAGGAAATATTGCCGGGCACTATCGTAAGATGCACATTCCCGACGATCCCGCATATTATGAAAAATTTTATTTTACTCCGGGGGATTTAGGCTACAAATCTTTCGATACAAAATTTGGTAATATTGGAACTTTAATTTGCTGGGATCAATGGTATCCTGAGGCTGCCAGATTAACTGCACTTAAAGGTGCAAATGTTCTATTTTACCCGACTGCTATTGGTTGGCATCCGCACGAAAAAGCTGAACAAGGAACAGCTCAATTCGAATCATGGCAGACGGTGCAGCGGGGACATGCAATTGCAAACGGAATTTATGTGGCTGCTGTTAACCGGGTTGGTCATGAAAAATATTCACCAGATTCTCCCGGCATAGAGTTCTGGGGCTCGTCTTTCATTGCTGATCCGCAGGGAGTAATTATAGCTCAAGCTTCGCTCGATAAGGAAGAAATTCTGCTGGCAGAAATTGATACTTCAAGAATTGAATATATCAGAAGAAACTGGCCTTTCCTGCGGGATAGAAGAATCGATTCTTATTACGGAATCGACAAAAGATTTTTGGAAAGTGATTAAACGATATTGTAATTGTGTATATTCAATTGCTCAAACATGACTAATACACCATCTAAATTAAATTATAGAATTCCGGCCGAGTGGGAACTTCATGAAGCAACATGGATAGGATTTCCGCATAATAGGGAAGATTGGCCTGGTAAGTTTACGCCTATTCAATGGGTGTACGCTGAGATAATAAAAAAATTATCTACAAGTGAAAAAACGAGAATTTTAGTCGAATCAATCCAGCATGAAAAAAAAGCAAAATATATTTTGTCTTCCTCAGGCGTTAATCTTGATAACATTGAATTCTTCCGTTTGAAAACCGATAGGGGATGGTTGCGCGATTCTGGTCCGTTTTTCATAAAAAAAGGGAAGGATGTAGCATGCGTAAATTTTCGTTTCAACGGTTGGGCAAAATATTCAAATTATAAAAAAGATGAAAAAGTACCCGGTTTTATATCTTCCGAATTTAATCTTAATATGTTCGTACCGGAACATAATAATTGTCATGTTGTTCTTGAAGGAGGAGCTATAGATATTAACGGAAAAGGGACATTGATTACCACGGAAGAATGTTTGATGGATGATAAAGTTCAGGTAAGAAACCCCGGTTTTACTAAAATCGATTATGAAAAAGTATTTAACGATTATTTAGGAATAAAGAATGTTTTATGGCTAGGCAGAGGAATTTCAGGCGATGACACCCACGGACATGTAGATGATCTCTGCAGGTTCGTGAATAAAACTACAATTGTATTGGTGCAGGAAAAAAAGAGTAATGACGATAATTATAAAATTCTAAATGAAAATCGGGAAAGGGTAAAAGATTTTAAATTAGAGGACGGTTCAAAACTTGAATTGATTGAACTTCCTATGCCTGAGCCGATAATATTCAAAGGGCAGCGCTTACCTGCCAGTTATGCTAATTTCTATATTTCAAATTCGATGGTATTAGTACCCACCTTTAATGATCCTAATGATAAAAATGCAGTCGGTATATTAAGTGAACTTTTCAAGGATCGCACTGTAACCGGAATTCATGCTGTTGACCTTGTTTGGGGACTGGGCACATTGCATTGTCTTACTCATGAACAGCCTGAATTAAAATGAAATAGCTCTATTTTTTGTGAGTTAACGAATCTATACTCCATTTGCCGGAACCATATGCAGCCATGAAAAGAAATATAAAAAAATAGAATACCGCTTTCTCTCCTCCATTTACTATTGGCACTGTACCACGATGAGCGTGTACCATAAAATAAGCAACCGCCATCTCACCGCATGCGATAAACGCAGCATATCTTGTCTTGAATCCAAGTCCGATTAGTATTCCGCCAAAAAACTCTATTACACCTGCGAGGATCATTTTAGGTGAAGTTGCTATGTGTCCTCCGAATACACCGAATAGTTTTTGTGCACCGTGACTGGCAAATAAAAATGCCACAACAATTCGCATTAGGGCATAAAAATATTCATGAAGTTTGTATAATGATTTTTCGAAAGTATTCATATTTATATCATCTTTAATACTATATGATTTACTCAAGCTGACCGCCTGCTAAATAATAAATTAAATTTAGTCTCTATTTATACTAATTAACACGGATTATTTTGATTATGCACAAGTCAAATTAATGAATATTCGTGGCTTCCTAGCGTTTAAATTCATAGCCAGTCAACTTGAGTAATTTAAAAATAATTGAAACATTTTGAAACAGAAGTGAGTAGAAACAAAAAAAACCTTGAAGTTTGTCCCGGCTGAGATATGTTATTTAACAAAATTTAAGACTAAGCTAAACAAGCCTTCAAGGTTTTAACTGATCTCTGAAACATGACAGCTTTCATGACTCAGTGAAAATGCTAATCGCTAATAAGAGTTCTGGAGGTGTTAGTCGATTGTGTAACGGGAATTATCATATTTTGATTTCCTTTTGCAGCAATTGTCATTTTATGATCCGATTTTGAATCGATATTTACTAAAACCCCCTCTTCCGGATCAAAATCTGCCGAACCGGTTGCCTTTCCGGTTCCTTCTATATAAAGTTCCATACCTCTCATATTTCCCTTACCTTCGATATTAGTTTTAGCAGTGAAAGTAATTTTTAAGCAGTCTCTTCCTGCTTTCTTTTCTTTTCCGGCTAGGGTATAATCAAAATCAGATTTTATGACCATTTTTCCCATCTGGCTATCCGCCGTGTCTATTTTTGAAGCCTGCCATTTATCTCCTATATTGATACTTTTTCCAGGTAATTGAACAAACTCGAATGATGATTGATTTCTGAAATTTTTCTCAATACCCGATTGATTATCTAAGGAATCAAGCAGAGTTTTATTTTCCACAACACCTAATTTTGTTAATACCATCTTCGTTCTTTTACCTAAAAAATCTTTCAATGAAAAAGTTGTATCTTTCATTGACGAAGAAGAATGGACTTTTATAGAATCGTAAGCCGCTGTCAAAGTTAAATTACCATTATCCGAACGGTTTGTTACAATCATTCTATCGATAGTATGAACATCGTTATTAAAAGTCATTTCCCGTCCCATCACCTGCTGGGTAACTTTTGAATTTGTTAATCCCCTGTATTTGTAAGTTTTACCCTTTTGCATTTTATATTGAAGGTTATAGCCCTCCTGTGCATACACGAACGATGCACTGATTACAACGGTAAAAAGAATAGTTGCAAATCTTAATAAATTGCGTTTCATATTGTTCCTTTGATAGATTTATTAATGTTTGAATCTCCTCAACCCGGGTTCGTTAAAAATTTTAACGATGACAAAACTTTCATGATTTAGTGATGTTCCGAATTTGAGAAAAGATTCCCTTCTTAAATTATTTTACTTTTATTTTTTGAATTTCTGCAAATTGTATAAAATTATCTTTTTGCCGTTTCGAAGGAGTCATCACCTAAGAACTGTTCGCCTATGGTGCAAATCTTTTTTAAAATTGTGAGATTTATCCCTTATGCTGAAATGATAATGAATATTTATTTTGCAGGCATTCTAGTATAAAGTCTTTCAAAAAGCCTAACTAATCTTCGATGAATTTATAATAATCATTCCCATTAGCAATCATTAACGCAGTTTCAAATACTAATTTCGTAACTTTTTTTGCCTTTTCAAAATTAATTAGCCCTGCTTCATCATGAACTGTATGGTATTCATTTTCAGTTCCTGAATGAAAAAAAATAGAAGGGACTTTTTTTTGCATAAAACTCATATGGTCGCTGCCTCCTTGAAGTAAATTTTCATTAAATATGAGGGTAAACTTAGTCATTTTATTTGCTTCTTCTACCACTTGTTTTAGTCCCGGACTTTTCGAATAGCCGTAGATATACAGAGAATCAATACTATTTCTGCCTATCATATCTATATTTAACATAGCAATAGTTTTTTGTAGAGGTATAAGAGGATTATCCACATAGTAACGGGAACCAAATAATCCTTTTTCTTCACCGCAGAAAGCTATGAACAATATGCTCCTTTTGGGCTTAAGTGAGGCGGTTCCGAATGCTCTTGCCGCACTGATCATGGCAGCAGTTCCGGAGGCATTATCATCAGCGCCGTTATAAATATAATCTTCACCGGGATTATGATTCTTTTTATATCCAACATGATCATAATGTGCCCCTATTATTACAAATTCATCTTTTAATTTAGGATCGTTTCCTTCGGCGTATCCAACAACATTATTTGAAATCATTTGTTTAATGAATGTATCGGTTTTTAATGAAACAATCGCATCGGTAATTGGAAAGGAATTAGTTTTAAAAGATTTATCGATGGCTAATTGGATTTCTTTTAACTTCTCAATACTCCCGAATAAATCAACAACTACGTCTTCACCTACTTCGGCAGAAGGAATCTTATCTTTTTCATCGGACAACAGAGTAAGGGGTAATACATCCATAGGAATAAATCCGGATAAGGAAGGCCACGGAAATCCTGTGGGCGACAGCAACATATGGTTCAACGGATCCTGAACAACCAAAACTCCGGCGGCTCCGTGATCAATAGCGGTATTTACCTTTTCTTTTATTGTCGAATATTTCGTCGCTTTCTTACTGTTAAACTTCGAAAGAGGATCATCTTCTCCCGGTTCATGTTTTAGAATCAAAACAATCTTATCTTTTACATCCAAATTTTCATAGTCATTGTAACCGTATTCCGGCGCATCAATTCCGTAACCTGCAAAAACTAGCGGTGCAGTTGCTGTTTTATTTGCGGTCATCTCAAAGGGCACAAATTGACTTTTAATTTTGTATGATTTCTCTTTCCCGCCTATATTTATTTTTAACAGATTATCGGTGGCAAGACTTATTTTCCCCATATGAACGGTTTGGAAATAACTACCGTCAACAGGCTTGATATTTGATTTTGCAAATTCACTTGCTATGTACTTTGCCGCAATATTCAGTTCGGTACTCGGTGTATCCCTTCCTTTCAATGAATCGGATGCCAAAAAATCAAGATCTTGTTTGATTTGCGCAGCGCTAATGTCAGATTCGCTGCCGGGAGTATTTTTAGTAACTCCAGTTTGGCAGCATCCAATAATAATGAGGGACAAAACAAATAAAAGGAATAATTTAAATAATTTCATAATTTCCCCACTTTTAAATATTGTTTAAATTTATAAATTTTTTTTAAGATATTATAATAAAATGTGATAAAAGGATAAATATATTAAATTTACTTTTCGATTATTGTCCAACTTAACGGCAGTCTGAAAAAAGAATATCTATTATTCTATAACATCTGAAAAATTAAAGAATTGTAGAAAAATCATTGATTTGTTTTTAGCTCAAAATCGTATTAAGTTTTATAATTAAAAATAAATGTTTCTTCTAATTTTAGAAGGAGATGATAAATTGATATTAGCCGTTCCTAAAGAAGTCCTGCCGGGTGAAAACAGGGTATCCATCGTTCCCGATGTAGCTTCCAAATTAATTAAAGCAGGATTTGAAATTCACGTTGAAAAAGATGCCGGGTTAAGAGCCGGATTCACAAATAATAGCTACGAATCAGCCGGTGCAAAATTATTTGATGATGTAAATGAACTTTATTCATCTGCGGATATTGTGCTTAAAGTCCAGCGACCAGTTGAACATCCTGAATTGAAAAAAAACGAATTAGAACTTTTTAAGAAAGACCAGCTTTTAATTACCTTTCTGTACCCTCTTTATTATCCAAATTTGGCAAAAGAATGTGCGGGGAAGGGCATAAATGTAATTTCGATGGACTTCATTCCACGCACAACTCTTGCACAAAAAATGGATGCCTTGAGTTCGCAAGCAAATTTATCCGGATATAAAAGTGTTATAATGACGGCAAACGCACTCGGCAAAATTTTCCCCTTAATGATGACTGCCGCGGGTACAATTTCACCTGCGAGGGTTGTTATCATGGGAGCGGGTGTTGCCGGCTTGCAGGCTCTCGGTACAGCAAAGCGCCTTGGTGCCGTCGTAGAGGTTTCCGACATACGTCCGGCGGTAAAAGAAGAAGTACAAAGTTTGGGCGGGAAATTTATTGAGGTCGATACCGATGAATCAATGCAGGATGAAGGCGGATACGCCAAAGAAGCATCGGAAGAGTTTTTAAAGAAACAAAAAGAATTAACATTTAAACATGTGACCGAGGCGGATATAGTTATAACGACTGCTTTGGTGCCGGGTAAAAAAGCGCCTATATTGGTCACCGAAGAAATGGTGAAAAATATGAAACCCGGCAGTGTCGTACTTGATATGGCTGTAGAATTCGGAGGAAACTGTGAAGTCAGCGAAAAGGATAAAACGATTAATAAATACGGTATAACTATCATCGGTGAGTCAAATTTACCCAGCCAGGTTCCTTATCACGCAAGTGAAATGTATTCAAAGAATCTTTTGAATCTAATTTTACATATCGGTAAGGAAGGAAAAATTGAAATTAACCTGGAAGATGAAATTGTTAAAGGTTCATTGATAACTTATAATGGGGAAGTTATTAATCCCAGAGTGAAAGAATTAATGAAATAATTAATAGAATCTCTGCAAAATAAATATTTATTTAATTGTCATTCTGGCTGAAGGGAGAAATTTCACAAGTCTAATAGATTTGTTCCAAATGCGTGCAAGTCTCGGTCGATGACTCTTTCGAAATGACAAATAAACTATTTTGCAGAAAATCTAATTTAATAGGAAAAATAAAGGTAAGGATTATGGATGCACACTTCTTAATACAAATATATGTGTTCGTACTCGCAATGTTTGTAGGTTTCGAACTCATTACAAAAGTTCCTCCTACACTGCATACTCCTTTGATGTCCGGATCCAATGCAATTTCGGGCATTACCATAGTAGGAGCTTTACTAAGTGCCGGTATGAAGGACTTCACAATAAGCACCATTTTAGGTCTTGTGGCCGTAATATTCGCAATGATTAATGTTGTAGGCGGTTTCCTTGTTACCGATAGAATGCTCAAAATGTTCAAAAAAAAGTGAGTTAATATATGAACACAGTAATTGACATAACATATCTAATTTCATCTATTTTTTTCATTTTCGGAATTAAAAGGTTAAGCTCTCCTAAAACTGCCCGTCAGGGAAATTTATACGCTGCCATCGGAATGCTTTTAGCTATTGTCGTAACCCTGCTGGATCAACATGTGCTTACTTACGAGTGGATTATAATCGGGATAATAGTTGGTTCGGCCATCGGTGCAATAATGGCAGTTAAAGTTCAAATGACGGGAATGCCGCAGATGGTGGGAATGTTAAACGGTTTTGGCGGCGGTGCATCTACGTTGGTAGCGCTTTCCGAGTATTATAAACTTTCGCCCAATATTCCGGTCAATACCGGGGTAGCCATCATTCTCAGCTTGCTAATCGGGGGTGTTACATTCACCGGTTCGATGATCGCATTCGGTAAACTGCAGGGATGGGTGACTGGTAAAGTAGTAAAATATCCCGGTCAGCATCCACTTAATGCTCTGTTGGTCTTGTTTATTTTAGGTGCCGGGATTTATGTAATTATAAATCCGGTTAGTGCTGATTTAACAGTTATAATTACTATTGTATCTTTAATCCTCGGAGTTTTACTGGTATTGCCGATTGGCGGTGCCGATATGCCCGTTGCAATTTCATTATTGAATTCTTATTCAGGATTAGCCGGTTCAACAACCGGATTTATACTGGGAAATAATGAATTAATTATTGCCGGTGCTCTGGTAGGGGCTTCAGGATTAATTCTTACAAACATCATGTGTAAAGGAATGAATCGTTCTTTAATGAATGTATTGCTCGGAGGCTGGGCTTCGGCAGGTACTACTTCGGCTGATGCTTCCGCAACAACCAGCGCCAAGGGAGATGTAAAATCGGTTGATGCCGAAGAAGCGGCGATGATTTTCGATGCAGCGAGCTCTGTTATAATAGTTCCTGGTTACGGAATGGCTGTTGCTCAAGCACAGCATGCTATTCGTGATTTAACGCTGGCTTTAGAGAAAAAAGATATTAAAGTTCGTTTTGCAATACACCCCGTCGCAGGTAGAATGCCGGGGCATATGAATGTGCTGCTGGCTGAAGCAAATGTACCTTATGATAAATTATATGCACTGGAAGATATAAACGATGATTTTGATAATGTTGATATTGCGCTGGTAGTAGGTGCTAATGACGTTGTAAATCCCGCTGCCCGGCATGATAAGAGTAGCCCTATATACGGAATGCCTATATTGAATGTTGATCATGCAAAAACTGTAATAATCAATAAAAGATCCTTGAATGTGGGGTATGCAGGTATCGAAAATGAATTGTTTTTCGGTCTAAATTCATTAATGTATTTCGGTGATGCAAAAGATGCCATTTCGAAGTTAACAAATGAAATTAAAAATATTTAAGAGAATAAGAACTTAAATATTTTTGGATTCCATTTTAATACTGTTAATTTAAAATCTTTCATGTATATTCACCTTTAATTTAAGGAACATTCATTCCAATTTATGAAGACTTCATTATTCACCCTTTCATGCATGTTAATTACATGTTTGACATTTGGGCAGAATAACAGTTACACTTTTGATCCTTTTACTGCAAACCTCGATAATTCTCTCTTAAAAGTGACAGATAAGAGAGGCAGTTTAATTTTCGAGAAAAAATTTGCAAATCCTTCGTGTGAGTCAATGGACCTCGATAATGACGGTGTAAATGAATTTTTGGTTATTAACTCTTATAAGAAAGGTTGGAAGACTTTTTATACTTTGTACATTTTCAATACTATCGACTCTTTTTTTATAGCCGATTCGGTGAATTCGGGAATGCTGGAACCTTACATAACCGGCTCAAAAGAGATTGAAGGCGAAGTAATCATCTCCGGGAATCAGGATTTCGATAGGTTTAACAATGACAGTACAAAAGTGTTTTTACCTATAAACTGCTGGAAATATGAGAACGGAGATGTTTATATTGTAAATAGCGACATCTACAATTTATTTATTTCAGAGAACGAAGGTATTATTGATTTTATAGATGATTATTATTACTCTAATTCAAAAGATTGTTCGAATTTAAAAAATGTAATCTCTGCAATTGCTGCGGGATATGCAAACTACATTAACGCGGGTGACCGGTCGATTGCAGGAAAGTTTTTAAATAAATATTACTCTTGTGATGATATAAACCGGTTTAAAAATGAACTTAATAATTTATTGAAATAGGAAATCGATATGAAACTTGATTGGAAAAAATATTTAGGTAAAACATTAAATGTTACCATGCATGAAAATTATGGAATTACAGTGGATCCCAAATCAAATTCTCCTATTTATGAGATCGTATTCAAAAGCGGTAAACTCACCGATACTTTTGATGATGGGCTCCTTTTAAAAACTCATAGAGAGCAAGAAGAAGTTCAAATCTTTATTCCTTATCAGTCAATTAAGTGTGTTGAAATATTCAACTTTTAGAAGGGAATTATTTTGAATCGATTCTTCTTAATAATCTTCTTTGCCAGCCTTTTTTTTAACAGCATATATGCTCAGAATTTTGAACTTAAAAGTGTAAAAACCTATGTGGGTCAAAACGAAACCTCGGTACCTGTATTAACTCCTAAAGAAAATCCAGCTCAACATTTGACAATTGAATTTGATGTGGACGCATCTTATACCCCCAATTTAATTATAGTATTCATGTACTGCGATAAAAATTGGCAGCCTTATCAAAATATTTTCCTTTCCAACCAGGGGAAAAATATAGCGTATAATCTGTCATATGATGTTCTGCCTAATACGGTTGTCAAAGCTCATTATCATTATATTGGAAAATTCCCGGATCAAAAGGGGTATGTTACATTCCCATTCTCAGGTAAATGGAAATATTTTATCACCGATTCGCAAGATACGTCCAAAATTTATTATACAGGTAAGTTCCTGGTTCTTTATGATACGGTTGGAATAAACGTAACCTTGAAGAAAGAACAACTGGAAGATAAAACCTATTTCCCCGCCGATTTGGCGAAAATATTCAACATTACAACAGAATTTTTTCTCCCTCAAGATTTTTTCCCCGGTTATGTCGATCAGGTTCAAATAATCGAAAATCATAAACTCGATTACCCGGTTATTGTAGATAGAAGCTTTAATACCAATACACGTCAGTTTTATTGGAATGGTGATAGGAAATTCACGTTTATTGCAAGAGATATTAGACCGGGCAATGAATACCGGGAAGTAAGTACTATGGATGTGAATAAGTTTAATTCTAAAAATGTTAATGCACAGATCGATGGAATAGAATATTCGCGATTTTTCAAACCGGCTCCGCACGATTTAAATGGCGGTTCAATTTTTATGAATGTGAATAACTCATTTGCTACTTATCTTAATGTAACGTTCTCAGTACGTCCTCCCCAGGATTTTTCCGGTGATGTTTTTTTGGTAGGTGCATTCAACAATTGGAAATTATCACCGCAAGATAAGATGACTAATAATTACGGCTTATATTCAAGAACTCTCA
>CAVVVS010000083.1:0-73565 GCA_963751355.1 uncultured Ignavibacteriales bacterium
TAAATCTAGAATTTCAACTAATAACCCACTTATTTTTAGAAACGTTAACCAAAGTGTTAACTAAATTCCTTAACTTTTCAGTATTTAAAAGAACAAAAAACGAAAATAGCCCAAAGAGAACTTTCGGGTTCGGTCAAAACCCTTAAACTCCTTGAGCTATTATCTAATAAAAATTATTTATTTTCATTTGACCGATTCAGAAAGTTTTTAATTAAAATCTAAATTTTTCTTCTCTTTTTATAGCTTTTACTTTTTTTATTAAGATAAACAAATGTTACACCGCCAATTTTAATATAATCAATAACATCTCTATAAATTAATCGATATGCCCATTTCCTATCTATTCCCTTTTCTAAAGCAAAATTAGAAGGTGTTTTTACCTTATTGATTTCAATATTTTTCTTTTTAATTAACATCCTTGATTATAAATATAAAATTTAAACGACAAATGTCAATATGCACAAAAGTAGACAGTGAATTAATTCGTTAATTTTAAATGAGTTATGAAAATAAGAAAATTACTATAAGTGCCAGTTACTGTTATTCCATCCTTCCATAAATCTAGGGTGATCCAATAATTTAGCAATATTACCCCTAATTCCTGTTACTATAATAACCGGAAAAACCCAAGTGGATTTCCCGGCTTGAATGTCATTAACATCGTTAATTGGAATAATCCTAAAAGCAGTATGGTCAGCATTCAAAACCAGCCACTGCTTGCTCTCATTAGATTTACTTAAATCAACAACATTACTTTTATCAAATATTAACATTTTATCATCCTTTAACCAATATAACCAACGTGGATGCTGAGTTTTTTCACTATAAGTAACTGAATCTATATCTCCCTTATTTATAAATCCATTAAAATTAGAAGAGTTCATATCCTTCCCTTTGTATAGTAATCCTATTCCGTAAATTAATGCTGTATCTCTTTCAAAGAAATAACAGTTTTTGGATGATACTCCAACTTCTGATTTGTCATTTAGGATAAACTTAATACTATTATGAGACTTTATCTTTTGTGGATTGTTTTGACTACCCTTCAAAGAATAATATGAGTAGCACCCTAAATTAATTAAAGGAAGCTGAATTAAATAGCAAAATATTAAAAATGAAGAAATTATTCGATTTATTTCTTTTGGTCTTTTGGAGCTTATTTTTCCTTTAATTGAATTATTCATTTTCTTACCCCTCCCTACATAACAAATATATGATAATTAAATCACTAGGAAAATAAATTATAAAATTCTTTTAGTTGTCAAAAAGATGTAAAAATTATGTAAGAATATAGTTACCCACTATCAATTTATATATTTCCCTTTTCGATTAACATCTTATTAATTGAAATGAGATTTAGAAAACCACGGTCAATATTCACAAAAACAGACAGTAACCTAATTCATTAATATTAAATGAGTTATGATTAAAAAATTTCAGCATTTGATAAAAATTATATTTAAGTTTAAACCAGCTTAATAAGCCACGGTATTTTTAAGACAGGAATTTGTAACTACACTAAGACACACATGGGGTCAAATCGAACAGAATCATACTTTTTTAAAAATGAATAATTGCAAATAAAAAGTCTAATTAAGAAAGGATGAATCATGAAAGGAAATATTCAAACTTATAAAGATTTATTAGAGTATGTAATAAATGAACTACGTGATATTTCACAAGAAGAAATGGCACATAAGATTGGGTTTTCGCCTAAATCATTATATTCAATATTAAACGGAATTAAGCCGGGGAAGAAAAACATAAGAAAACTTCGAGGGGTCTTTGAGACAAACTATAGGGTAAGTGTGGAAGAAGATAGTAGAGGCAAAATTAAGATAATTAATCAAGAAAATGAAAATATGATTTTGAATAAAAAAACACCAAATAATTCTTATGCTATCTTAAAGGATGATATAAGGTTTCTATCATGAAAAATCCAAGTATTAGAAAAAGAAATCTTTAAAACTAAGAAGAAAATGAATTTCTAAAACAGAAAATTAAATGAACTATTTAACAAAAAATTTCAACCTAATATACTCCCATGCACCCTTAAAACGAAGGGGTGGGGTTTGTTCATATTTCCTTCACAAATTATTTAACAATTTATTGATTATTTACTTTAGATTGAGCAATTAAACAATAATAAAAAAGATATTTTATCAAAAAATTACTCCGAAGTTAAACACTTATATCTTAATAATTTAATCCGAAGTTAAACACATATATAGTAATAATTTAACCCATAATGTTGTGGATTAAGAAAAGTACAACCTTTTGAACTGCAATTACTTAACTAAAAATTGATGGATTAATAAAATAAACTTCAACATTATTCAACAAACTTAATGAATATAGTGATTCTTTTTAGGGACTCTAATTTAATCTTTATTTATTGTGAAAGAAAAAACTTTTCCTCTTCAGGTTTTCTCAAGTTCAATATTATTAATTTCTGTAAATAACAGAAAAAAACAGAAAGAGTTCACATTTATTGCACATGGTATTTTTCTTATGTTAAAAAAACATAAAATAACAGCCCTTATAGGATAGCTTTAAATTCATTCCATCGATAAAGTAATATTGATAAAAATTACAAAAATCGATTGTTTTTCTTTTAACCCATGTCCTAACCCTACTTTGAATTTTCCTTTCTAATTTGGCTAATACTGGAAAATCCGAATTCTCTAAGCATTTATTTTATAAGAACTTAATTTTTGGTGTTTTTTGCCACCGAATTGTTTTTTAATGAAATCTATTTTAGATTTTGGTGCAATCATATCCCAACCAACTATTTGATGATTGCTATTTGTATATAATGCTCCGGGTCTACATCCATTAATTTTTAGTATTTCATTTCGTATGGTTCTATCCTCTGTATATATTTTGTAAGTGGACTGACCTTCAAAAGTGAAGTAAGACCAAAATTCAATTTTATTATTCATATTAATTGCCCTCTATTTTTACTTTGCATGGAAAACCGAATTGCTGTTTATAATTATTAAGCATCACTTCATTTAATTCATCTTGATAGTCTTTAGGAACAATGAAAGAATCATGAACACATAAGCATGGAATTTCTCTATTTGTGAAATGTTTTAAAATTGTTTCCGCTAATTGAGAATCAAAATTTTGTAACTTTGTTCCTATACCGGAATAGAAATAATTTGATATTTGAAAGTGTGTGCTCTCAAATTTTCCAAGTAAATCTTTTTCATCTAAATGATAATTTTCTTTTAACCTAATTAAATTTATGTCTCTATTTATCTCTGACCTTATTGCTCTTAAAGCTTGTTCCTTGTTTTCTGAATTGATTGCAATAAGACTTACTAATTTTAATATCGGTCTAACTTCCGGGTTATTGTTTACGCTTGTGTATGGGTCTTTATCAAAGTACTTTCCAGTTTTATTATAAAGCATATTTAAATGAAGTGCACTAAAATCTATCTCAACTATCGGTGAGTTATTTATTAAAATTTTTGCTCTGTCCTTCTTTGAAAGCTGCTGATAATTACCCCCGTAAAACCTTCCCCCCTCAGTAAATTTACCGTTATTAAATACCCTGTGTAATTGAGCCTGTAACCCCTTGTTAGATATATAATTTGTGGCTAACGTTATCATATAAGGGATACGACTGTATAAATTACTACTACTACGTAACAGTATTTGAGTAAGAATAACATGATAAAGGTTAATGAACTTATCAAAAAAACTCGATTGAAAACTGATTTCTTTTAACATCTCACTATCAACCGGCAAAATAACTTTGCTTCCTTTTATTAGTTCATTATACCTATTCATAAAAGAAGTCATTTTTCTTGTCCGCTCTGAAGGTGAGTACATAATTATATTTTTATATTTGTCTTTTAGAACAATGTTTCTCGAATAGTTTAAAGTATCTATTTCAGAATTGGAGTTATTTAAATTGCTTAAAGCAAAGATGAGTTTATCCGTTAAAAACAATTTAGACCTTTGCCCGGAATTGGTTTCTATGTCATAAAAGCCTTCAATTTGGCTTATGTATCCTTCTCTGATTAGTAATTCAATCCACTTAATAATTAACTTGTAAGTGAAATGATTAAAACCATACCACTTAAAACCGCTGTAATTATTAGACCTTCTTGAAACTATTAAATTACGATTGCTTAAATAAGAAATGATAAGGTTAGTGAGTATATTATTTAATGACAGCTTGTTAACTTCAGTTTGTCTTGAAACCGTACCATATTTATCAAACAAGATGTTTGTTAATTGATTAATCAAAGAATCAAAACCTATGCTTACGATTTTCTTGTTGAAGAAAATAGAATTTCCATTAGAGTTCATGCTACCTCCCCGAATAAAGTTAATTGTTCATTAAGGGAGTGTTCATATTCATTCGCTTTATTAAGACCGAATTCATTTAAAGGTAAAAAGTACTGGCGTTCAAAGTTTTTGAATGTGAAGCATTTTGAATGAGTGAGAAAATACATCCTTGTAGTGCTTAACTTTTGTCCGTTATAATCAATTGTAATGTATTTGAATTGAATATCCGATGAGTTTAACAGTTCCCCATTAAGACCAACAGAATTTGTCCTTCTAAAGATATGTTTCTCTTTCCGTTCAGTGAAAAAAGTGCCTTGCCCGGAAATGTCTAAAGTCCCAATGTATCGAGTTTGAAAATCAAGGTTTAACTTAACCTTAAAGAGATGTGAAAATTTTGTTGGAAATAATTCAACAAGTTTATTACCTTTGTTTTGTGATTCCATCTGTATTTTCCCTTCTACAGATTTTGCCGGTGTCTTCAGCACCGGCTTTCTTATTTCCAAAATGAAAAATGCCGGAAAGTCTTTTAGGGAGAGACAAACCAGCATTTTACATTTGAAATAGAAATAAGAAACTTATTTTAATGAGATTTTTACTGTCTCTCCCTATTGCAAACAAAGAAAGGAATGAGATAAGAATTCAATGTTATATTCTTATTGATTTATTGGATTATTCTTAAGAATTGTATGAGAAAGGATGAACTTTTATAATATATCTAAGAATTTTAGTATAAGTTCCATTATTCTTATTTATCTAAAAGTTCCCTACGATATTTTTGGATTTGTTTTCGAGCTACTTTCTTTTGGTTTGAGGTAAGGTCATTTCCAAGACCTTTTTCAATCTTAATTAGAATACTTCCTTCAGTATGTATCCATTTTCTGTTTCCCTTTTTATTTTTCTTATCAACTTTTTCAAGGATGTCAATATTTAATCCAGAAATTAATTTTTTGACTTTATCATAGCTAATTTTATTAGGTTCTATAAAAGAATCATTATCTGAATTATTAATTCCTTTTCCCAAATTTGAATTATCTTTAACAAGATTTCCTTTTATATTTGTTAATATTTCAATTTTCTGTTTGTTTTTCGTTCCAATATTTGTCAAAGAAAACTTATCGTCAAATCTTTTATCCTCTGCAACTAAAAATTCATCAATCAACTCTGCCAATCCTTCAAAGTTATAAGAAATATCAGAAGCTCCCTTGTTCTTTTCCCTTATTATTTGGATACTTATTTCCTGATTTATTCCGGGTAAAAACTTATTAAATTTTTCCTCAATAAACTTTTCACATCCATGTGTTGTTATTAAACTTCTCTTAATCAAAAGATTATTATTAATTCTCCGCCGAATTCTCCCTTTAATGAATTCATGTAACTCCGATATTCCAAAATCTCTTTTATTTAATCCATTATCTTCATACCATTTATTAAACTTACCAATTACTTCATTCAAATATTTTAAATAATTTTTAGTATCTGTGCTATTATCCTTATTTGTCCATTCTACTAATTTAGATTTAAGGTTAAAAATTTCTTTATCATTCCATTCCTTACAGATATATAATAATGGCTCTTCCAATCTATCCGTATAAGCCCAATATTCGTCCGGGCTATAAAAATAATAATTTACAGTATTGCCTTCTTTTTCAACTTCTATTCTATAGCTATTTCCATTATAAATTATAAAATCCGAATTTGGATTATTAATTAATTGTTCTCTAATATCACGAATCTGAATATTATGTTCTGCTTCAAATGGAATATTAATATTAACTTTAGTAATAACCTCTTTAGGTTCGGGTTTGGCTATAGGTGGTATAAAACCAATTTCCTTTTCAGAAAAAGGAATTTCGCGTTCAGTTACACTTAATATGTCTTTTACATTTTTATCATCTGGTCTGTTTATTTCTTCTATCCAAAGAGTATATTTTTTATTGTTTTTCCCTTCATGATTATATCCAATTTTATATAAAAGTATATAGGTATAAACGGAATGAGCTTTTAGCTCATTATAAAACATATCTAAAATTTTAGATGAATCATCAAAGGATTTTTTCATCTCTTCAATATTTAGGTTTTTCTTATCCATTTATGTAAATAAAAAATCCCTCACTTGTGTTAGCAGCTCTTGTCAAAGCCTCCCGGAATGCCGGGACACAAATGAAGGATTATTAAAAATCTATTTAGACAATATTGCTAAGTTAAATTTAAAAATATAATTATTGTTTGTTATCTTCTTTTTCAAATTTATTCATCAAAATAAATTCTTTAGCAAGCATGTATCTTAAATCTGTTTGGTTTGGGTCATTTTTTAAAATAAATTCCAAATGTTTTAAGGTACCTGCATCTATTAAACCGCTTTTTTTTGTCATAAATAAATTTGCACAAATGAGGTGTAAATTTAATGTAATAGGATGCGAGGGATATTTTTTATCTAATGTGTCTAACAAACTCAAAGCTTTATTTTTAGCTAAATTGTAAATTTCATTATCTTCACTATTATAACTATTAAACGTATCTAAATAATAATCCTTTTTGTCGTATGACAATAATCCATCTGTAAAATAATTAGCATCTTTAAATTGAGAAAGTTTCGATAATATTTTAAAGTAATAAGCATAAACCTCAAATTCCGGATAATTTTTTATTATATCATCAAAATATTTATCAATAGTTTCTTGGGAGTTTAGGTCAGAATTTTTATTAACAAAGAAATTATAAATTGAAGGATTATGGAAGGTGAAAAGAATATTGGTCGCAAATCTTAATTTTTTAGATACTATCTGTTTTTCATTTCGCAATGAGTCTGAAAGGTTAATAAATGACTCAGATATTAAATATTTATTTTCAAGAAATTTAATCCTTTTCTTTACAGAATTAATATAATTTCCATGAGGATATTCGTTTTCATACATTGAATAAAAGGTATAAGCTTTATTTACATAATTAATATTGTCTTTATCAGTAAAAGATTTATATAAGAAATGTTCAGCTATAAAAAATATTGATTCGCCTCTATATTCTTTATACTCATTCAAGCTGATTAAATCATTACAAATTTCTAATCCTTTATTATCTAATCCCAAGAGGAAAGCATTTTTCATTTCCTCAAATTTATTTTGTGCAAAACTTTGTTTAATTGATATGAGAAAAATTAAGGCCATAAATATTTTAAATGATTTTCCCATCGGTTTGTCCTTTTTCTTTTTTTGGAAAAATAAAGAGGATATAATTATTTCCCTCCTTAATCAAAGCCATAGCTCCTTTTTCAGCTGCCAGTTTTTTTATTTCAATTGGCTTAGGTTGTCCTTCAAATTTGATAGTCCCAATCTCAATATATTTTTCGGGCAATTCAATTCTTGATTTATAAAAAACTAGATTTGCAGGGTTTTGAGGTGGGTACGTTTGATTATTAAAGCTAATATAATTTAAATATGTCCCAGTGGTAGCACATGAAAGATATAAAAATGATAGAAATATTAATAACGAGAAAATTGAAAGGACATATATTATTTTCATATATAACCCCTTATATAATTAAAAGATAACTTAAAGCATTTTTGAGTAATGAGCAACAAAATGAACAAAGTTTTTAAAAAAATAACCGGAACTCAAAAGTTCCGGCATGTTGATAAAAATTCCTATTTAAATCGATTCTAAGCCTAGTATTGATAATGGGTATATCTATCAAACCCACTGTGAAGGTCTCGTGCAGGGCTTGTATGACGGTTTAAAATTAATTTTATAGGCATGTTTTAACCTTCCAACATCTTTACAGCACTTCTCAGTGAATCTACTGTTAGGTGTGAATATATCTGAGTTGTTTTAATGTCCTGATGTCCCAACAGCTCTTTAATAATGAACAAAGACACACCTTTTTTTGCCATGTTAGAAGCGAATGAATGCCGTAAATCATGAAAGTGAATTTTTGAATCAAGTTCCTTTACTTGTCGTAAAGCTTTTTTGAAATTCTTAGATACATATTCGTTATTAAACTTGAAACCTTTCTTAGTGAATACATAGTCACTGTTATTGAGATTTATGATTTTAGGCAATCTATTCATTAACATTTTAATTAAGGTTTCGTTAATAGGGATTTTCCTTTCCTTTTTGCCTTTGGTTGTGAATTCATTTGTGTTTATAACTCTAATAATTTTATCTGTGAGAGAAATTTGATTCCATTTAACATTTGTGATTTCACTTAATCTCATTCCGGTATGGAAAGCAAATAAGTATATCTCCTTTAATGTCTGATTAGGCTCATTTTTCATGATAAGATTTAACTCACTTTCGTTAATGAATAAAGGATTATTTGAAGGAATCTTTGGTTGTTTTAGCTTATTCATAGGGTTAGTAGTTATATAGCCCCAAATAATAGCTTTATTAAATGCACTCTTTAGATTTATGTAATTTCTTCTAGCTTGATACTTGCTCCGATTAAATACATGAGAGATAAATTTTTCTAATTGCTGCGGATTAATCTTAGGCAAATAAATATCTTCTATGAATTCCGTTAATTGGTTGAAGGTGGTTTTAACATCATGTAAGTATTTCTTAGATAGGTTGGCTTTTACATACTCTTCATATTCAATTCTAAATTCAGAGAGCGATTTAAAAACAATTTTAGGTTTGTTAATTTGCTCTTCATTAAAATCAATAAGAAATTTCATTGCATCATTTTTTTTAGTGCACTCGGTCGATATTCGTTTAGGTCGATTTTCAAGTTTATTGAAATATTCTAGGTGGTAGTATTTCCCTCGCTTGAAAAGAAATGGCTTTTGCATGATTTAGTCCTTTCAGTGCTCTGAAAAGATTGAATCGGAGTGTTAAGTAAATTGTTCAGTAAATGTTCAGTAAATTTCATTTTCAATTCACCATTTACTATTTTAACATATTAAAAATGTTCGAATTTCGAAGTTTTTTCTCTGCCCACGTAGCTCAGCTGGATAGAGCAACGGTTTCCTAAACCGTAGGTCACGTGTTCGAATCACGTCGTGGGTACAATAACAAATAAGTCATACTGAAAAATCCTTATTTATTTAAGTTCTTGAAAAAGACAAAGACATTCAAGAAAGAAATAACAGAAGCTTAAAAAGATAAAGTTGCAATTTCTTACCCGCCTGAGATGGGCGATTCTTCTCCGGAATATAAAAGTGGGATGATTAAATTTGAAAGAATTTTTCGAAGAGACAAAATTAATCCGCGCTTACGATGTTGATTTTAAGAATTGCCTGAAAATCAATTCAACGTTTAATTTTCTTCAAGATACAGCATCCGTCCATGCGGATCAATTAAAAGTTGGTTATCAAGATCTAATTGAATTAGATCTAACATGGGTACTTTCGTGGGCTAAATTGGAAATTAATGAATATCCTAAATTTGGTGATGAAATTAAAATTAAAACATGGCCAAAGAGTAGATATAAATTCTACTCTTTGCGCGATTTTGTTTTTTATGATGGTAATAATCAGATTATATGTAATGCAACAACTGCCTGGTTACCAATAAATATCAAATCAAAACGAATAACGGATTTAAAAAAAATATCTATAGAGATACCATACCAACATGATGTTCATGCAATAGAAGAATATCCGGGTAAAATTAACCATGAAACAGCGGGAGAAATATTATTCACTAAAAAAGTTAAATATTCGGATATAGATTTAAATCAGCATCTTAATAATTCAAAATATATCGAACTGGTTTTAGATTGTTATTCAAAAGAGCACCATCAAGATAGTTCTATTGAAAGTTTGGCAGCAACGTTTATTTCCGAAAGCACTTACGACGATGAATTAGAAATCAGATTTGCTTCTAAATCCTCCGAAAACAATTTTGATATTATTGGAATATTTAATATCAATAAATCTAAAAATGTTTTTCAAGCATTGGTAAAGTGGGCATAAAGTATATCGGGTATTGAACCAATTAATATCCCCGCTCATGAGTTTGATAATAAGTGCTAATAATGTATTTGGTATGAACAGATATTGTGCTTTACAAGATTATTGAATCATATAAAAGGTATTACAATTTTATATCCGCACCCCTGCAAAATTTAATAAGGTAAATTAAACCTTACTTCTTCACTAATGATTTGGCTAATTTTTGTACTCCATTGCGAATCGTCTTTTCATCAAAGGCAGTATATCCCAATATAAGTCCCGGCGGCAAAGAAAATTTGATCTTATAATACGAAAGCGGATTCACATACAACATATTTTGTTTGGCTCTTTTAGAAATATCCGCATCATCAAAATTTTTTGGCAGCCATCCGATTAAATGCATTCCGGCTCCGGAAGGATTTATTTTTAAGAGCGGTTCCAATTCCTTATTGATTTCCGAAATAAAATAGTCCTGTCGTTGTTTATAAAGCATTCTCATTTTTCTTATATGCCGTGTGAAATGTCCTTCCTCAATGAACCTTGCAAGAACAACTTGTTCGATAATAGAGCTTTGCCTATCCGTGATTGCTTTGGCTGCAATAAATTGTTCCGTGATTCCGGCTGAAGGTAAAACTACATACCCGATTCTCAAACCCGGAAAAAGCACCTTGCTGAAAGTGCCTGCGTAAATTACGCAGCCGCCGGAATCGAGACCCTGTACCGAAGGCAGTGGGTTTCCTGTGTACCGGTATTCGCTGTCATAATCGTCTTCGATTAACCATGTTTCTTGTTTATTTGCCCATTCAAGCAGTTTTAATCTTTTAGCAATGCTCATTGTATATCCGAGCGGATACTGATGCGAAGGTGTAGTGTAAATTATTTCAGGTGCCGGATAATTCTTTATTGCATAGTTGAGATCAAGTCCTTCCTCATTGACCGGTACCGGGTATATCTTAGCGCCTGAAGATAAAAATGATATTCTTGCACCGGGGTATCCGGGATCCTCCATCCAAACTTTACTACTATTCTGTAACAATGTTTTGCAAATCAAATGAAGCGCTTGCTGCGATCCGTTTACAATTATAACTTGTTCGTCATTGCAGCGGACCGCCCTGTAAGTGCGAAGATATGAGGCAATTGCAATTCTTAAAGGCTTATAGCCTGCAGCATCTCCGTATCCTAAATAAGAAGAATTCATATTTCTTAATACAAGATTTGTAATTTTTGTCCATGTTTCGAATGGAAATTCGGAAACCGCGGGGATTCCGCTTCTAAAGGGAAGTATATTTTCCTGTAAAGAGTTCTTTTTCGAAAAGAACAGAACTTCATCATCTAATTTGTGCAAATGAAACTTGCGAATATTATCCTTTTGATTAGGAGTTTCGGATTGTTTTGGAATTAAAACCTCATCCGGCAATTCTCCAGTTACGAAAGTTCCGGCGCCTGTTACTCCTTTTAAATAACCTTCGATTATCAATTGTTCATAAGCTAAGTTCACGGTGTTCCTGGAAATTCCCAGAGCCGAAGCGAGTGTTCTTGTCCCCGGCATTTTCTGATCGCCTTTAAATCGTTTTTCTAAGATTGCTTTTCTGAGTTGTTTATAAAGCTGTTTGTATAAAGGTATTTTCAATTTCGGATCGAGGTTTATTCCTGCTGACGGTATTTCATCTAACATTTTTGACATAAAATTATTTTATAAAGCGGCTCTATAAAAATACTATGTAACGACTATTTCTCAAAGTCCGGTTTAATAATAACTTTGCGTAATTATTCTAGAGCGAAGAAACAAATCTTTGCTTTATAAAAAAGTATTAGGGATCATTTCGGGAATGAAGCGAATTCTATACAAATGATATTAAGAGGGCAAAGATAATAGTCAAAAATTAGAGGCAACGATTTGTATATAACGCTGAACTTGTTGATTTATTTGTTTGTTAAAATGTTTTTAGATAGGTAAAAATGAATTAACCATCAAAGTAGATTATGATGGAATTAAAACGATATGTATTTGGGGAAAATATTTGGCGGGAATTTTAAAATGATTGATTGAGTATTTATATCTGAACAACAATTCGCTAAATAATTGTGATACACGGACCCTGATGCTTTAGCGAAGTATTTCATTTCCGGAAGTTTACAATATGCAGAATATTCAGCGGGGAAATAATTAAATCTTGTAATTACGCTTTCAATTAATCAGAATGAAGCAGTTCATTAGCTTCTTCATCAGTCACAAATAATTAGCAGCTTATAAATTCCGGATACGGACACGTAGATTAATTAGTTCCCCGTTGATGTCGAATAAATGTAAAATTTAGTCCGATGAGGCATTCTCTAATCTCATTGGCATAAATAAAAACATATTTTAATTGGAAATTTTGACCTTCTGATGAATTAACATTAGATGAAAAGATTTATACAAGACTATAGTTTTTTATCGAGGCAGTCCATCATGTTCCCTGGCTTCAGGTAAAATTCTTTTAAAAACATCTTCGGCAGGCATAGTTTGCCCGGCTTTAAAATCAAAAGTCGGATAATCCATAATTGGAGTTAACATAAGTTTATTATCTTCTCGCGTGCCGATAAAACTTAAATTTAATGCAAGTACATTTACAACAAATGAGTTGTTTGATCTAAATTTAGCCAGCATCATAATATAATTTGGACTGCCGAAACTGGATGATTTCCATTCGTCATTAAATCTAGCAACTGATAGCGATGACTTTGTATCACCGTTCACGGTAACAGGATAGATATACTTCTGCTGTTCGGTAAGCAATTCATTAGGATTAGTGTTCTCATTGTATTTCTGAAGTTGGTCAAGGCGGACTATATAAATTTTTAGCGGTTCTCCCAATTGAGCTTTCGAAATTTCATCTTTTGAACTAAATCCCATTGCACTGTAATTCTCTTCGGTTACCAATTGTTTAAAGGTTTCCAGAGATTTCATTGCTACATCGCGCGGATCTCTTTCCTGAGGAAATAAAATACCGGCAAAAATTATGCAAAACAAAAGCAACGTAAATATGATTTTCATTTTTTCCTCCTTTACTTTTTAGTTACATCATAAAAATCGTCCCAATGAGTATGATGACCGGGTCTTGCAACGTATTCATCATAAGTATCGATTCTTTGGTCGCCTACATTCGGAGCCCAAGGATCGTTAACATAAACATAATTTGTACCTTCAAGTGTAGTATATCCCGTAACTACCATCATATGTCCGCCGCCTCCCGGCCAATGCCATGAAAAAGCAAAAGGTCTTTTACCACAATAAATTTGACTTTTTACCTGGCTCCATGTTAAAGCAGTATTTGATGTCCGTTTAAAATCAAACCCATACTTATCAAATTCCGGCCAGCCACCTTTTACACATGCAACGGGTACGGGATTGTTGCAGCAGTCGTTCCGGCCAAGCCTTTTATTTGCTTCATCACACTGGGTTACATTTGTTCCGAGAAATTCCATAACCATTTGACCGCTAGCCGCCCAGCACCACATACTCGTCTGCTGTGGACGTAATGTAACCGATTGCGTAGTGGTCAGAGGAGGATTACAGCAGCCGGCATAATAAAACGCCAATATAAGAAAAACAAATACGGTTGAAAATGTTTTTTTCATCTTTTCAACTCCTTTCAAATATTATTTAATAATAATGTGAATTAATTGAAGCAGAAAGCAGCGAGTTATTCCGTGGAATTGTAAATTTGTTTTATTTTTAACTAAGTTGAATTACACCGGGCAATGTTAGGGGTGAGAATGCTTTTTTCGCCAGTTTAATATCCTGGTATGTGAATTCTCCTTCAATCTCACAACTGCCAGTTTGTATTTCCGTAATAATACCTTCCTTTATCTTTAAAACGAATCCTTTTAGCTTAAATAAAACGAAAAGTAAGAATTCAATTTTTTTTACGGGTATTTCTTTGAATATTATTTCTATATAAGGATGATGTTCGCTTTTAATTGTGTGTTCAATTAGCTCAATATAAAATGTTTCACCGGGAGAAGCAGCCGATTCTTTTATTAATTTTTGAATAGCTTGTTCTTTTTGCCATGATTCTATCAAGATATCGGGTATATTGATGTTCAATAATTCACCGGCTTTCTTGGTAAGTTCGGGTGCAGATGCTGTCCATTTAATCCCTTTAATTTCTTCTTTTATTCTTGATTCCAGTTTGTCCCATTGATTTCCGTTATGTTCAGCAGTTTTCTCACCCGGCGTAAAAAAAACATCTTGAAGAGTCAAAGATGAGTTATTCATGTTCCCTCTTTATATTTTTAATAATATCCTTATTATTTAATAAGATATTAAATATTCCATCATGTATATTAGGATTCAACCGGAGCTCGTAGTTAATAGATAATTTATTTCCGCCGGCTATATCCTGCTTACCCGGATCAATCCTGGGTTTTAATTGAGCCCGGGGAGCAATGTAATGTTTCCCGATGCTATAAAAGACTGCTGCCGCTATTAAAATTATAATAAGGTAAATCCATGGAGGATATTTTGTTTTATCGCTTACAATTGTTTTCGAAGAAATATTTACGAATCTTCCGACACTTCTGGTAATAGGCATAACGGTTGAACCGGATTGTCTTCCGATTTCTGCGTAAGCGTAATAAATGTTTGGTGAAGGGTAACGATGCAATATGCTGGAACGATTACTCCATCGGCTCGGTGGTGAGTTATCTCCAAAAAAGAAGCGATACCTTATTTGAGGATCATCCGTAGGGAATTCAGTTTCAAATGTAATGTCTTCTCCGGTTTTTGTGGAATTAGGATTAATATTCAGAAAAACACTGTCCACCTGAATATCAACAGAATTTTCCATTTGAGGTACAATGTTTAAATCTGTGATTTGCTCCCCCGGTTGTACTTGAACAGAAACCGTATAATTTCCTGCATTTTTAAAACGGTGTAAAATCTCAGCCTGACCGGGTTTCTTAACCAAACGATTTCCATCATCAAAGTTGAAGATGAAATCGTAGGAAAGTTCCATGACAACATCAGGAGGACTCAAAATGAATCGAATTTTCTCACCGGTTTGTACTTTGTTTCTATCGGCAATAAGTTTAATTTTTACTGTGGGGGTCTCGGTTGATTCAGGGTTTTCAACCAAAACTTTTCTAATAATACTGCGGGTAAATTTCCTTATCGTACCTTCTTCCTGGATGCCTATTTCGGCATAAGCTCTGTATTTACCCTGCTTCGAATAAATATGTGTTGTCCTCGGTAAGAGAAGCCATTCTGAATAAGAATCGCTGTCGCCGAAGAAAAATCTGTACCGGAGATTATGCATGTTGGAATGAAAAATTATTTGGAATGTGACCGGCTGCTCAACAATGACGTTTTCAGGTATTGCATTCAGAAGGACGCTGTCAACTTGAACCTGGAGTCTATTGGTTACTACAGGTTTGAAAGTAAATATCTCACTTCCCTTGGGTGCTTCGACAGATACCGTTACTGTATGTTTCCCGGTCCTATTAAATCTGTAGACTATGTAGTTTAGATTTTTCTCCATTTCTCTTTTAATATTACCGTCAATAATAAAAATAAATTGATAACGCGAGTTAACTACATACTCAGCAGGTTCCAGTGAAAACCGTACTTCTTCATAAATTTGAATTCGATCTCTATCGGATTGCAATGTTACTTTTGGATTTTGCTGCTGTTGCCGGATCTTAACCTTAGGATTAATTAAAATACGCTTGGGTTGGTTAGTCTTTGGAATTTGTTGTGCCGATTGTAAATCATATGTTAGGGTAATTTCCCCCGTGAATGAATTGAGCGGATATGAACTGGCATCGAAATTAACCGAAAGGATTATCAGAAGGGTAATAATTGAACATGATTTTTTGTAAAGTTTATTTATAAAAAAATAAATATTCATACAATTCCCCTGAATGGATAATACTACTTCAATACTTTGTGCTTTTAGATTAATGTATTTGAATTACCTCCGTAAAATTTGTTTTTGCAAGATTAAATCCATTTTTGTCAAACTTCGCTCTGGATTTTTCTAATTAGTCCGGCTTCCTTTTTTTCTAAAACTTCCCCGTAATCTGTATACCGAATTTAACTCCTTTTATCTCCCTGGTTTCGGTTCCGCCTATTTCAGGTGATGTTAGCGGCGGAGATACAGAAAAACCTGTTCCTGCATTTATCCAAAAGAACCTGCCGCGTATTTTAATCGGGATGGTTGGTCCGAACAACTTCATTGAAGAATCTTTTACAGCTTCAATACTTCGAAGCGGAGATAAAAAACATTGATTTGCAGTGACCGGGGTTTTAGCCTTCACTTCCGAGATTTTACTTTCCATTTCGGAACCGCCTGAAGCGATTAAACTGTTCCACCACTTGTCGTTTGGATCCGGAGGTCGTAAATATCTCTTAATCTTAGTTAAAATATTTTTATTCAGATAAGCAAGTTTTTCCTTTTTAGAACCCAAATTTTTAATCACTTTCAACTCTGCAGCCAGATTTTTGATAACGAGTCCCGCAAGTACCATAGCTTTTAATTGATATGGATTTGAAGCATAGTCCTTCGCTATTTTAGCATGAGATAAAGGAGGATCTTTAGCAATGGATTGAGATGCAATATTTGTGTAGTAAGGTTTGGTTTCCTCGTTGCTTATCGATTCAAGTATTTTTACTACCGAAGTATCGTCCGTACCCCCAACACTCCCGGTTAATAATTCCTTGCCGAACCTGTAATCATTATTTATTAACTCAATAAAATTAGAATGAGCAAAAAAATCTTCCACCGTGTGAAAAGCATTCCCGATGTGAATGAAGGCTTCAGTTTTCGGAAGCATTTCCACAAAAAGAGTTAGTTCATTTGAAATGTAATTGATCGGTGTTTTAATATTACCTTTTCCGCTGCTGCCTCTGCTTCTCCAGTTTTGCAATTCTTTGTCCCAAATATAATTATCGAAGTGCTCGTAATCTTTGTAACCTCCGAAACTCCGGGGCCGGCATAATAAAAGGAAATTCAATTTGGGAGAAACCTGACTGTAATCACGCGAAGTATTTCCCTCATGAACCTTTTCAATAATATCATTTGCAAAACTTCCGAGTTCTAATGCGGCATCTTCGATTATTCGGTGGGTATCATCGGAAAACCTGTCAATTCTTTTGATGCCGTTACTCTGCTGTATTGTGTGGGTGAGTTCGTGTGCCAGTAAATATCTGCCCTCGATGGAATGGGGGGAATACATTCCGTTGCGGAATACTATATCGTTTCCTACGGTATATGCTTTGGCATTTATTGCTTTTGTCGATTTATCGGGATTACCGCCCGTATGTACTTTTATTTTACTAAAATCATATCCGAATTTTTCTTCCATATAATTTTTAACAGCCGGTTCAAGAGACCTGCTGCTCGAGCTTAAGGATTCATCTACTATAGGCGGTACAGCTCGTCCCTGCGAAGAGTTGTCAATCATTTTGGGAGTCAAAGTTTTATTTTCTTCTTTAGGTTTCAAAATATCCGAAGCTTTTTTTGGTTTGAGCCCGGGGATGTTTAACAAAATTAAAGGATCCGTGCTTTTCATTTTCCAGTACTCTAACCATAAACGTTCATCTTCTGCTTTTTGTTTGGGACTCTTCAGCCCTTCTCTAAATTTTTGCAGTTCCATTGCCATCCGTGCAGTTTCCGCCCGGTATTTTTCCGAATCTGGTTGCTTAGTTTTTTCCTTTTCACTGCCTTTTCCAAATACGTACTTAAAAGTAATCGAAGCGCCGGTGGGATTTCTTACAGGACCTTCATATTTAATCTGCATGGATAATCCTTTAGCAACGCTGTCTAAAGTAATTTCGGGAATTTGTATAGGCAATTCTGAATTTTTTGCCACAATAGCTGTGACTATTCCGGCTGCGGCAGCACCCGTTATTATTTTTCCGGGCAGAGTGGAAATAAAGTCTTCACCTATTTTTATTGCACCGTCCTTAATCTTCTTACCTAAAGAGGTTTCTAAAAATGCCTCACCGACTTTTTTTGCAGATTCTTTATATTTCTCAGTATCATCTTTTTTCTTCTTCTCCTGTCGTTGAACAATAGGCATAATAGTCGAATTAGAAATTCTATTTGTATATGAATTCTGTTTATTTTTAACTATATAATCAGCGACCGAGTCAGCTTCTTTTTCATATCTATTACCGGGGGTTCCTATTTTTAACTTCGGCTGTATTACGGTGTTGCTTTTACAGCGCGGACAGCTTCCGCCGCATGCACACGTGTAACTATCATAATGGATATTACCGGTAACTTCATCTTTCAGCGAATTATTTTTTGAAGATAATTTTCGCTGTAATCTTTTCCCGGAATTATACGCGCGGTTGAAGGTTTTTATCTGAGCCAGTTGAAATGACATTTTATTTATCCAGCCGATTTAAATTTTCTTTTTACTGTTTTTGTTTTTCAGACCTGTATCTTGCGGACTTTCTTTCTTTACCGGTTTTTCACGTTTTTTTTCATCGGGAGGCACGCAATTCGCTGCATCTTTGTCTATGATTATAAGTCGGTAATCAACTTGTCCGAGTTTTGGATACAACGGTCTTTTATCAACATAAATTTGATTTCCTTTTTTATCGGATAGATGTATATAGTAAGCGTTTTGCTGTGAAACTTCGAGTCTTACGCTGTCGAGTTCGGCAGTATTGACTTTTCTAACTTTTTCAGCATAATAATCAATCCTGAAATATCCTTTAGCATCGGTGCATGCATATCCTATTGCCTTCATCCAGTTGCCTTCTTCATCATATATTGCAACCGTAATATCCCGCATCGGATTTAAATTATTGTCCTTTACAAATCCGTGTAGTATCCAGGCTTTTTCATTAACTCCGGGAACTTCTACTTCCGCATTAGATGCAGAAATTTCTATCCCTTTTATTAAAACATTATTTGATTCAATTTTAGTATTAATAACTTGAACTCTCGGGTGATTCTCTCCGTATTTTTTTGATAATCTTTCTTTTTCTCGTTGAAGCTGTTTTGCCTTTATTGAGCGCACGCTATTTAATTGATCGAGTTTAGCTTTTCTTTCAGAATCGACACCCGATAGTCCTAAATCAAGACTTTCGGCAATATTATCTAAAGAAATTTTTTTGTTTTTCCCCGACTGCGTCATCGCTACCTCCTAATTCGATACTTCATTATCAGTTTTATAAAATTAACCAACTAAAAATATTCTTTATCATTTATTCATCAATTTTAGTATATGGATGAATAATTGAATGTTGCCCCAAGAAGAATATGAATACTTCTATCATTTATACTCAAAATATTAGAACAACGAGCAACGACTTTATATTGATATTTTAATAATAGCCGGACATCGATTAAACAATTTAGTCATATAACAATTCATCAATTCATGCAGTTCTTGCCTGATAATTAACCGTGCCGAATGTCGTATTTGTATCTCTTATTATGTTAAATTGCCCGCAGTATTTTTCATCACCGGATATTTGTAGAAGTACCTTGTTTCCGGAATCAACTTTTTCTGTTGCCAAACCGGAAACAAGTAAACAGTGTGTAGATTGATTATTTGTTGTAGCATTCATCAAACCCATTGTCACCGCAGAATAAATAGAATTGTAAATACCTTCTTTAAATCTATTGTCACTCATTCTTACGGAAAGTGCCATAGCCACAGCTTGCATAAGGACAATATCATCCAGCAGATTACAATCACATTGATTATTATGGAAACCCACATCGTCCAGGCTGAAGATGAAGATGGAAGATAAAGATAAACTGACCCCTGTTTCAATTAAATCCAGAACGCATTGATTATTGTTGAACAAAACGTTTCCGTTGGCAAGGTACCGACCAATTCTTAAATCATCAATACCTTTTTGCGGTATTACTACAGTTCCGTTTGAGACAGCGGCACCCGGATCTTTTGAGGTATGTCCCGCACGTAAGGCAGTGAATGCCATCAGCTCCCAATAAAATTCGTTTGAAATACCAAGATTCATAATCATAATAGTAGATGCAATAAAGGTTGGTGACAAAGGTTTCAACTTTAAAACCATACCTTGACTGGTAAATTGATTTCCTGTAACTGAAACCGGACCGAGTGCAGTTAAAGAAAGTGCCTGTCCAAGAGGAACACTAACAATATTATTATGAATTTGAACTGCAGGAAACCCATTCTGTTCCGGATATAATTTTTCCCTTATGTTTACTGTACCTAAAGCAGCGGAACTGAATACGATATTTATTCCGCCGCGCCGTCCGTCTTTTGCTTCTCTTGGTGATTGATTTGTTTTCGCACCGTTGTTCATAATTCTATTACCGGATATTTCAATTCCTTCCCCATGAAGCACAAAAATTCCGCAAACCGGTTCAAGATGATTGGGACCGTTGTTTTCAATTAAGTTATCCAGTACGCTTAAATACTCGACATCAGCTAAAGAAATTCCACCGTAACCCATACTATTAATCATGTCTTCCGGTACGGGATCGAGAGAACGCCAGAGACAATTTGTAATTTCATTTTTTTCTATTGTAAGATGATCAACGGAAATGAATTCATCTGTACCTGATAGGTCGAAAAAACCGATTACGCCGATTCCGTTTAATCCCATATTTGTAATTATGTTTTTTTTGATATAAATATCGTAAAGAGCTCCTGCTGATACCTGTATTGTGTTATCAGTTTCGGTTGGTCTTTTGGGAGGGATATATGATGTGCCCGGTTTACAAGGATTACATGGGTCATCAATATTTATTACCCAGCCGAAAAATCTGCCGGTTTCTTTTCCGTCAACAGTCAGCTCAATTATACTGCCAAGCGTTATACCGTTTCCTATTCCGCCTTCTATTAAATTGTTTATTACTTTTATGTTTTCGCAGGTACCTGCTAATTGAAGTCCGCCCAATGCGGCTGATACGGAAACCGCACTCAATGCAAATTCTACAACTCTTACGGGAGCAACTCGAATCGTATTATTTTCAATTAAGGAATTATCCCCGGTAAAATAAATTCCCGGAAAACTTCCGGGCACATCTTTCATTAAAATTGAGCATCCGGTTATAGTAATATATTTACCGCTGTGCGTTTCAATTGCGCTTCTTGCGGCAGCTGATATAGTTAATTTAGAAAGGAAAATATTTGAGACTTGCAATGCCCTAATTCTCCTAAATTGATCCCGTGCCGCTTCATCAATTAAAATACCGATACCCGTATCATGAGCTTGAATTGCAGCATTTTCTATTTTGATATCAGTCGAATTTGTAATATGAATTACCGGGTCGGCAATTCCGAATTCGCCTTTCGGATCTTTGGAAATTATCCTGCTGCGAGTACCGCAGCCGTGGATTTTGATATTTGATTTTCCGCTGATTACAATATTTTCCTGATATATGCCGGGTAGCAAGCAAACTTCTCCTCCTGCAGAAGGTAAGTGCTCAATCGCCTCTTGGATGGAATTAAAATCTCCGAAGCTTTGCATGCCGTCTCCTACTCTGTATGAACAGCAAGTGTTCAATCGTGTTAAAGGCTGGAATATGCGGCGGCAGTCGTCAATCTCCTTGTTAGAATATGAAATATCTTTCGCATTATTCCAGTTTAAAATTGCAAGGGGAACCCTGGAATGCTGTATACCCTGGGGTGGTTGATGATCTATTAAAATCTGTTTGTTTTTAATTTCACCGGCTCGAACCGGGAAAGTCCAGTAATCACCGGGGATATAATTTGCGCCTGATGCCGCATCAAATTCTAAACGAATACCATCAATTAAAATTTTTGGATTAGCTCCGGCGGGGAATTCACTAATTTCTCTTATCCCGTTCCACAAACGGAAAAACACAGCATCGGAACCGGCAGGAATATTTCCAAACAAGGGCGGATCGGTTAATTCAATTTCACCATTATTATTTATGGTTGCATTAGCCCCGTAGGTAACTTCCCAATGTCCCAATCCGTTGTTACCAGGAACAGCGGGATTAAATTGTACAACCTCTATATAACAATCTGATAAACCGGATGAACTAATTGCTTGAAGATTAGCTGTGATATCGACTTTTTTTGTGGAAGCATCAAATATTCCTCTACCTACAATTGCACCGTTAAACCGTGACCACTTGAACATAGTTTTACCGGTATCAACCGGGGCGATTTCAATTCTAAATAAATTATGTTCGAAACCTGTGTAACCGCCTTCTTCAACTACCGGACAGTCACCGGGAACTATATTCGCCGGCTGCAGGGTTGCTTTTAGTTTACCTTTATTATCAAAATTATCCTGAATTTTATCTACGATGCTTTCACAGGTGTCACCGGCATTTTCTAATCTGAATAATTTAAATGCGACTGCTGTATAAATCCTTTCAGTGGTATCCGGTCCGCCTAATGCAGGTTCAATGAGTTTACCGGGCAATTGAAACCCGTTGATTGATTCTCTCCATACTTCAAGTATTACGGCATCACGGGTATTTTGCCCGATTGTCGATTCATCAAAAGGGGGCTCTTGAACCGGTGGTTTAAGATATTTCGCAATTCGAATTACATCCGCACTTCCGTTTAAATATGTTAATAATCCGTCAGCCCATAACCTGCCCGGACCTATTATTAATTTTACTTTATTATTTTCAACCTTTGCCGATTTGATTTTAAATCCTTCCGGGAGATTCGATGGAACCGCTGCAACATGAGAACCTATTATATCTTTGCCTGCGGTATCTTCCCAATTGTTTATTACCCTCGTTTGGGAATTCCAATCACTATCGAGCAGTACTCTTCCCTGCTGATGAAGTACGCCGCTAAAATTATCATCGGCTTCAAAATACCAACGAGAAAAATCACCCTTCATTTTATCCTCCTTAAGTTACCGGTATAAGAAGTGGTCTTACCCCTACCGGCATAAATTCTTGATACCGGATATGAATATTTCGCCATTTATAAGCATCCAATAAAAATCCAAAAGCACCCATAGCATCATCACCCGGCCCTCTTTCTCTTATAGCAAAATCAGAGGTACGCGAGATTTGTCCGTACGCCTGATTTCCGAAGATTTCATTAACAAATTTTAATTTTGCCGAACTGCCGCTGACACATGCATAATTTTGAGGAAGTCTGTTTTTTTCTCCGGATAAATAACTTTGTTTTATGCAGCCTTTTTGATTATTCAACACTTCAATAGAATGAACAAAAATCCCGCCTTTTCCGTTAGTGGATTCTACTCGTGTTTTACCAAAGACTGTAATACCGGTAAATTGTGTCGGAGGACCCCAATTGTTTTTCGGATCGGCTGTCCCCGTAATTCCATAACTATCATCCGGATCGTCATTCACGCCTGCACCCGCATCAACTATTGAATCAGTCAAGAACAATAGATATCCCGTATCGATCAGTAATGATCCCGTGAAGGATTTTTGAATAATAATATTAGGTGTTTGCTTGAATCCTTTTTCTTCATTTGATCTGGAAAAACCATACGGCGATTTGAGTTCAAGAGAAGTTTTCATGGGCAGTCTGGTACCGCCCCCAGTCCCGTCAAATTTTTTTGAGCCCCCCGGATCGAGAGTGGAATTTAAAATTTCCAAACCATTGAGAGCGGCTCTGGCAATTAAAGGAGTATCTGCAGGAAATGACTCATCGCGGGTAATGTACAACCCGTCTAATCGAACGGTCAAATTATTCATAATCGCATCGAATTTGTTTTGTTCATCTGTCGAAGAACCGGCAACATTTGTCGGTCGAAATCTAAGAGGTGTTTTTAATTTTATAATTGGTCTTTGATCATCAGCTGCCCGGATAATTAATGATCTGTTTAGTTGTAAATTGGGACCTCCGTCTTCGTTTTTTGTTCCTACGAGTAACGGATCACTTAAGTCTAGTGTATGAACCATACTGTCATTAATTTCAATCACTATAGGTTTTGTCGAATCTTGAATATTGTTTAATGCATCGCGCAGTCCGTTTGGATTAAGATGAAAGTTGACTGATTTTAAAATGACCGCCTCACCATTCCATTCTGCCGGTGTTGCTGAACGGGAAATTGGGTGGGCGCCCACCTTGCCCACCGCTCCGTATGTATATGTTAATAGTAAATTCTTTTTAATATCCAAAGCTTCAGCGTTTGTATCAACACCAATTAATATTCTCCCAATAACCGGATCGATTATTATTTCTCTATTTTTAATTTCCGGTACAACAGCGGAATTCCATGCACACAAATTGTCTCCCCTAAAAGTCCACTTATCACCGTTAAACGAAGATTCAGGCAGATGAAATTGCAGCCCGTTATCGTTTATCACAAGATCATATAAGCCGGGATCGGTAGAATCGTATATGCCGGTGCTAACATATTTGTCCGGCACACCGCCTTCGCTGCTTTCATTTAATCTGGCAAATGGAACCGGTCCGGGAACTTCATCGATAAGTGTAATCACAGGTGGTCTTGCTTCATGATTATAATGATTTATATTAAAAAGCGTAACCGGTTCTCCGAGAGGATGCACAAAGAAAGAGACAATAAATTTAGCATCTCCCGGCAATTTAGGAGCCGGGTTTTTAAATATTTTATTAAACAGAGGTTTGGAAACATCGACTCTATAAGCACACAGCCTCCATAAAAAAATAGCTAAGTTTGGAATATTGTAGAGAATGCTGCTGTTTATCTGTGCCTTTAGATCCGCTGTGTGTGCAAATTGATCGAAGGGGGTATTTAATAATGAAAGCACTGCAGGATCGCGCAATGTAATGGTTCCGCCTCTAATAACAGTGTTAATATTTGTTGAAGAAGTTTCTCCGTACGGCGGATTTCCTCCTGCATCGTGTCTTTGATGATTTAAATTTTGATTCCACAGCATATTTTCTCTTAATTCAACACAATGAACTCCCCAGCCGGTTAAATCGTAAGTCAATAATTCTATTGCACCAATAGTACCTTTTCTTCTTCTTAAAGCAATAGTGTCCGCCACATCGGCTCGCAATGTCCGGTAATCACCGGATAAATGAGTGGTCCCCAACAAGTCGCCAATGTATGGAATTACCCAATCATCGGAGGTTTCTATAAAAAGATCGTGGTAAAGCTGTTCAATATTTTCATGAACTTTTCCCAGGACATCTTCAACAATAGCCAGGTAGTTTTTAAGCTGACCCTCCTGCCGGATTTCATCATCTTTTATTCTATAAATTTCGGGAAGCCTGGAATAAAGGGGAACACGTTTATCACTCATCTCAGCATTCCTCCTTCGATTCACCGGAGACTTCATTGATGGTAAAATGCTTTTTGTATAAACTTAAAATATTTTCTTCATAGCAATTAATTACCGTATTCATTTTTTTTATACTAGGCGGATAAGATATATTATTAGGATCATCGACACCGTTAAGCAAATCCATTGAGGTAACCTTTACCCAATTTACTCCGCTTACTTCTTGAATTACCGCTTCTACATTAGTTGTATATTCATCCTGACCAAATGTCCTCCGGTTCAGGCCAAATAATCCATTCGAACCGTCAATGCCTATAGCTTCATCTCCATAGATGCCGATTGCTTCCTGTATTTTATTTGTAACGATTTCCTTCTTAATCGAAGGGTCAAACGAAATGGATACATCTATGTATAAATATTTTAACTTACCTTGATGAACGATCACCGGATAACGCTGAGGGCCTTTGCATTTGTTATAGTTTGAAATAATTTCTTTTACTTTTTGAATCTCATTTTCTCTTCCGGTTTTTAATAGTACGATCAGCAGAACACCGGGTAAATTATCAATCAATCTCCATGAAGCTTTTGCTTTTGCTACCCCTGCTATTCCAAGAGTTTCGGTTTCAAAATCCCTGATACTCACCATCCGGTTTAAACTTTGAATTTTACCCGGAGCCGTGTCTTTTGCTTCTTCCCCGCTTTCGGGCTCTGCCCCGCCTGTAACCGGGCCCGGTGATTGAATCTTATCAAGCTGAGTTAACTTGCCGGATGGCTGCACAGTTGTTCCGTCCTTGAGTTCTCCGTATGCCCCGATTCCGGTCCGGTAATTTGCAGTTACGTTATTAAGTCCCGATGGAAGTCGTTTACCTGTTTTACCGTCTCCGAATTGAACATAGCTATCACCGTTATCGTCTTCTCTTACAATATAAATTTCTTCGTCCGGCAGTCTGCCGAAAAATGAAGATACCCTCCTCCACAAAACACTGTTCACATAAATATTTAATTCGGGTACTTCCGGAGGAGTTTCTGAAGATGAGTTAAGATAAGTAAGAGGCGATTTCGGCAGCTTGAATGTTTGGAATTTTTGTCTATTATCGCCGTTACCCAGCACAGTTTCTTTTTCCGATTTTCCCTGCGCAGCGTCAACGAGATTTCCGTAAACAGTTATCTTTGGATTTTGGTTAGGGAAATCGGAATAATTAAAATTTTTATCAAGCGATAAAGAATTTAGTGCTTTGAGGTTTTTATCTGCGGTAGAATTTTCCTGAACAGAAAGGACATTTGCAGTAAAAGGTTTTTCACCGGGTTTTGAAAATAAAATCTTCCTTCCTTTTAGATTGTCTGCCTGAGCGGAAGTTCTGTAAAAACATAATTTATTCCCGCTTGTTTCCGATGTTTCTTTTAATGCCGCTTTAAGCGTAAGCAGCGGACTTATAATCTCTTGAAATTGAGTCTGACGAATATCCATCAAATTATAATTGTTAAAACTATTCGGATCATAACCTTTTATTTGGGCAGGCATTAATTTTGAGTTTAAAGTTATTACCGTAGATTTACCGGTAAGTGAGCCATACGTAAAAGAAGCGGGTTTTATACTTGTAATTTTTCTTAAAAAGGTAAACGAAACGGAACCATCAGATGGTTTTGGGGAAGATGAAGCATGAACATATTCTATTAAATTTCTAACGGGAGATTGAAGTGAAGTTTGGCAAATAATTAATGAGCCGGCTGCTAAATCATTTATTTCGGAGTCAAGCGGAAAGTCTTGCGGTTCAATTGGCGGATCAACATTAGCGGATGTTTGCCGGTCTAAATATCTTTCGTATGAAATGTTGGACTGAACGGCGTTTCCGCCCGAAATACTGACTACTGTAGGAGGAGCATTATTACCAAAATGCCTGAAAGATCTTCCAAGCTTAAATGCAGAAACATATTGTGAAGTTATATTTCTCTTCAAAGAACCTTTAATTTTTATGATGTTATATCCGTGCTGTTGACGGACGCTATCGACAATAATAATTTCTTCATTAATGAATCTTTTCGGATTATTTACTGGGTATGCATCGCCTATTAATAACCTGTCGTTTTTTTCAATTTTTATCGGCTGTGTAAATTGATCGGGAGATGAGATATAAAATTCTTTGACCGTTGGTGTAACCGGATTTGAAATTAATTCCCGGTAAAGATTAAATTTATTCAACCAGGGATAAGCAGTCAGTTCCTTTACTGTTTCAAAATCCTCTTGTTTATCCGTTCCGGTAACCTGGGCTTTTAACGGAAATCCTGCCGGAACAATAACCGGTTTATCGCCTTTAACTTCAAAAGCAAATGTTCCGGTTCCCCCTAATCCGGGGGAGAGCCGGTAACCAACCAGTTTAACAAGGTTTGAAATACTTTCGCGCCGCCCTGCAGTCCGCAAATAAACTTCGTTGGCATATGTCTCCTGGTAAAATGTTAAAATATCGCCCAGAATGGATACTCCCTCGAGCAAAGCAATTCCGGGATCATCAGGTTCACGGTGTGTCCAATCCTGTAATATTTCATCTTGATCGAGTTTCCGCAAAAGGGCTTCCCGAAAATTTGAGTAAGTACCTATCCGGTAGTTTATGCGAGGTAATCCGGGTCGGTTAAATATAGTTTTGGGAAATAAAATAGTATCAACACAATCATTCCGGCAATCGGGTTTCAAACTCTTCCTCCTTTTACGTTAAAGAAAATGAATCCGTCTTCCATGCTGTCAGGATTATTTTTTACAATGATAATTTCATTTGGAGCAATATCCAGAACAGCATCGCTTCCGGGTGTAACTGCATTATATCTTTTCATTGATATACTTTTTACGTAATCTACTCCCACAACGGATTTTACTCTTCCTTCAATTTGACTTGCATATAACTTTTGTCCGAATGTCCATAAATCAGGGTGAAAAAATCCCATTCTTCCATCGGGAGTATATCCGTCTGAAAATTCCTGTTCCAGTATGAATTTAATATCTTCGGTCCAATAATTTGAATCGATACATACTGTGACTTTTATGTCAAGAGGAATAAATACGGGCGAGCGGATTTCCAGGTCTTCTCCTATCAATCTCACGGAGTCGAGATGCCGGGCAATTGCTTTGCGAAGATTATCATCTAATATTGTTGTGCCAGCGGGATCAACGGAAATCCTAACTGTTCTCCAGCTGCCAGTCCACATATATTTTGCCGAAGCACGTGATACCTCATTCAATTCTTCAGTTCTTTTTATATAATCATTTAAAGTAACAGCTCGCAGTTGTTTGGCCCTATATGCTTCTGGAGCTTTTCTTATTATTTCTTCAACCGGCTCCGGATCTCTTCCGTTAGTTACATCAAACGGGTTGTGACAGGATTCGATAGATGGATATACAGCTTTATCAAAATTGTTTAACTTATCGCGACCGATATTACCTTCAATACCTCTGCCTATCTGATAAGTACACTGTACTTCAGCTCCTTCCGGTAATTTTTTGCCGTTAATTCCGTTTCCGAACCGGATTAAGCATTTACCGTTTTCATCGGTTTCAACTATAAAATGATCTCCGTTTTCTTCGCTGTCGTCACTGTGGACAAGATTTATAACTTCGTCCCACGGATCAAAACTGCCGTCGGGCATTTTAATTTGTAAACTCAAAGTTGACTTCGTAGGGATTTCTCCACCTAACGGTGTATTTTTATATATAAGCGGAGACTCATCTAACCTGCAAATAGTTCCCCATTTAGCTGTTCTGTCAAAATAGTATTCTCCGGAGGCGACAAGTTCCGAACCAAACTCCTTAAAAACAGAACTGACGGGTTTCCCATGGTAAACTTCTAAAAGATTGCCGTGGAAGAGAGAGATGTTTTCTACCTTACCTTCCGGGCAATCAGCAGTAAAACAATAATTAAATTTTAATTTATCTTTATTATTCCAGTTGATTCTCACAAACCATTGCCCGGTGAGAGGATCATTCATAGTTTCTGCGCCGTCATCACCAGGGAGTAATGATAATAATTGTCTTTTATTGGAATTGCGTCCGGGTATTTTCCCTGTCAAAGGATTCAGCCATTCTTGTATAATAAGATGTTTGATCGTACCGTTCCGGATTAAATTCCGAACAGTATCCGCTGCCAGCTTCGTATTTACAGTAAGTTTAAGATCGGCGGTTGTACTGCCCGCGGATAGAGCCGGAATGGAATCGCTCCACGTATAAAGACCGATTTTATTTAATAAAAAATGAACATACTGCTTTTGTTTGGACATGAAAATAATCGCTTTCGGGCTTTTAAAATCATCTCCTGTCCATGCTAAAAATCCGCTGTTAATATCAAACTCCAGTCCGTTACCGGTTTTTACAATAAGCCATGTTGATGCTTGATTTCCCTGATGAATATGATAATCCATCAACCTTGCGTGACGGGCAATTGAAACTCTTTTCCTTGCCGTGCCGATATATGCTTCATTTGCCACTCTGTCCTGGTAATCGCTAAGTTCATCACCTGCAGCACTGAAGAGATCTATTAACACCTGATCAAGATCCGCCTCGCTTGTTGCTTCCCATCCGGGCACCCGTTCCATCATTGCACTGATAAAAGTATGTCTGAAAGAATCGTAATCTTTTGCAAGATAATCTATGGAAGGATCTGAAGGCGGTTTCCGTGATTTTTCCCATTCAGGCTTGCAATCAATATTAAAACAACCGGGACGGAATTTAAAATTTATTTCACTGAATACAGGATCGATATTCTGATAATTAATACTTAACATATATGTAGAATAATCACCAATTGGGGATACTTTTAATGTTAAAAATTTATCCGATGGACTGCCGCTTATTTCGGTCACCTTTACTTGTCCCGCAGAAGGACCTGCCGGAAGACGGGTTCCACCGGTTATAGGAAAAATAGATTTAGGATCAGCAGTATCCGCAAGAATATTGGCAATCTCGTTATTGTTATAAAAATGAACTTCGAGGTGTGCTTCGGTTGGATTGGGATCGGGGAAAAGAGAAACCAGTACAAGTTTTATCCCGTTAAACGTTCCTAAATTGTTTGCCCGTTCATTCAATGCTTCCGGGTTTGTGATTGTCAAACTAACCTCCGCTTCTTTCAAATCTCATTACCCGTGCGTCTTCGGTTCCCGCTAAACGATACTTTATTTCCACTTCTATCTTTTCATTTTGGGTAACTACACTTAAATCTTCAAGAGTAATTCTATGACCCAGCCACCGTGATATAGCTTGTGTAATTGTTGCCTTTACAATACCACCCGTTGCCTCATCAATATTTTCAAAAACCAATCTCCTTACTCCGCCGCCGAACTCGGGTAGAAATAGACGTTCCCCGGGATTAGTTAAAATTAATTGAATAAGTTCCTCCTTTACATGTTCCTCGAGAGTAGAAACTTGAGCAGTAAGTCCATCCTTTTCGATTCGAAACGGGAAAGATAAATGATTCCCTTTTTCAATTGTCATTCTGTAAAATCCCTAATTTGTGTATTAACTATTGAAGCTACACCTTGAACAATTCCTTCGGGGCTATAGCAGAGCCCGATACCGGATTGAACCGGGATTGTTGTGCCGGTAATTGTTGACCGTATTGAACCGGTGTTCCATTGAATCATGATACATGGTGAAGGTTTGATACCGGCAGTAAAGGGGCATCCCACCACGGTGTGGATATCCGAGGTTAGTAATACAGGTGTGCCGCCTGCTGTAACCCTCGCATTGGATGTAATAAGAACTGCCTGCCCGCCATGCGGACACATTATCGTACTTCCAGTTGTTAACATATTACTTTCCATCAACGGACCTCAAAAGCACCGTCATTAATACTTACTCCCGATAATGAAAGTACAATTTTTGAAGAACCTATTTTAAGTGTAATGTCGGAATCAGTCATAGTAAATTCCGCACCGCCCGGATGGAGAAGCTGTATTTTATTGGCTTGTTCATCCAGAATAATTTTCTGTCCGCTTGAATTTATTAGAACTCTTACATCCTTAGCACCCGGCTGAGGCATTTCACCGCTGCCCCACCAGCATCCCGTCCAAATAGGTCGGGAAGGGTCACCGCCTTCAAATTCAATCCACACACCGTCTCCTACCTCAGGCAATACAACCAGCCCGTGGTTATCGCCGGCAAATGGAACACAAGGTAATGCCCAGGGAGATCCTTGTCCCTGATAAATTTCGGGAACCTTTGCTACTATTCTCCCCATTTTTTCGGGATCGTCAACATCTTGAACAATTCCCCGGTACTTTCCGAAAAATCTTGTCCTGATAAAATCTACCGCATCAATTAGTGTCTTTTCCATACGCGGGTCTGCCATTAAAAAATACTCCCTATTAAATTATTAATACCGCTGCCGCTGTTCGAAGAAACAGCGTTCCTTAACAATGTGAACGATTGCAAATAATTTGAGCGATTTAGTGTGTGTGTAACTTTTTCAATTAAGTAATTACCGCTGTATTTACTGCTGCCAAGAAGAACCGGAATAATCGTATATGGATGGAGTACAGCAGTATAAATTCCTTCTAAAATTTCGCCGGTTGCCGTGATCGAATAACTTGCCCTTTCGGCATTCGCTTCAACGGATATATCCGGGCTTACGGATTCACCGGTATTAGGTAAGGCAAAAATGTTGGAAGAGTTAACTTCAGCTCCCGCACTTGAAGCATCCCCGAGAAGATTTATATCATAAAAATTTGACTGTGTTGATATAGTAGTTTTATCCTTTACGCTTAATGAAGATGCCGTGAATAGAGAAGGTTTTTGAGCATCGTCGTTTATGCTGAACTTTTTAATATTTCTATCGGTTCCTAATAATGTTAATACAGGTAAATTACCCTGCACGGAAGGTAATGGCTTGAATACTCCTATACTTTGACCGGGATTGTTGCCTGGTAATACGTAGACTTTAAAACCGTTCTGCTTTGCCAGAAAGCGAAGCAAATGCATTGCGGTTTCACGCTGCACAACCACCGGACTTAAAGAACTGCTTGTCATTGGTGTACTGTCGATATCAACGGAGAATATTTGACCGCTGCTGTTGAAAATCTGTTCCGCAATTTCGCTGTCCGTCATATTCTCAAACAGATCTACCTCTTCTTTTCTATTTAAAAATACGCTGTCATCATGTACGATAACTGAAAGATAACTTCGACCGGGATCCGAGTACATGTTATTTTCAATTGATACAACAGGTCCGTCAATCAGCGGAGTAAAAGTATTATCGCCTGTTTTTATCTCAACTCTTACCCTTGAAAACGATTTCACAAATTTTCCTTTTTCTTCCACCCAATTACCGGTATCGTCAACATGAAACGGGATTCGAAGAACAGCTTCCCAGGCAATGTCCATTTCTTGATCGACAATTATTTCTTCGATCAAATTTATCTGCTCTTGCTTTGCCGGGTTATTGTCGAAATACAGACGGTATTCGTAATCAATCATTATTTCTCCGGTATTTTTATGGTCTTGCCCGGTACAGCAGTTAGTTTATTTGCTTGCAGTTCGGTATTCGCATCGGCTATATGCCAGAACATTGTGGGATTTTTAAATTTGTTTTGAGAGCTTAAATCTAAGCGATCTCCTTCTTTTGTATCATACGGCTGTCCTGTGGTTTGAGGAAGCTGCCTGAGAGTAAGAGCTTTTATTGTTTTCCCGTTCCGGATTTTTACATCAACGGTTTTTTGATAATAATATCGTGATGATTCTAAAAACATGATTACTCCTAAAAAGGGATGAGATCAACTATTTGTTCCGCTGTATTTGCCAGGTTTAATACCGCTTGTTCCTCTTTTACCAGATTCGAATAATGAAAAGCACCTTTGGCAATCTTATCTTCCGTATTATTGTCTATATTATTTAAGGACAAATCTATTTCAACTTCTGCTTGAATGGGATTTAATACATTATTGTATTGAAGTTCTGTTATTCTCATCGATTCTATAATGACGGGGTTTACTCTTTTCAGACCCCAGATAAAAAGAATTTTAGGATACTGAAGTCTCGGAATCGGTTCGGTTGGATTATTGTTCCCGCCGCCGGATACCAAATCTCCAACTGCATCTATCACAGCTCCTAATAATCCGTTAGAATTGGTTTTGGGATAAACCATCTTTTCCAATGCCGCGAGTCTCGGTCCTATTCCGAACATTCTTGCTAACGGATTATTTGTATTTAATTGATCCGCAGCCGCGAAGTGAGCGGTAAAAGAAATTTTTTCTACAGGTCGTTCACCCGCCTGATTTTGTTCCGTATCCGAGCTGTTGTTTGAACGGGTGGGTATCTGTATGGTTCGAATTAGCTTTTCAGGATTAAATTGAAATATAACAATGTTTGGAATGGGTCCGAGTAAATTTAAACCATATTCGATGAGTGCGCCTCTTAATAAATAGGGCATATTATTACCGTTATGATTTTATTATTAAATTCTTTTGATTAATTCATCGGCAAGTGAACTCGAAATCTTCTCTTCCATATGCGAAAGGTTTTTAAATTTTTCGCCTGTAATATTGATATCGATATTTCTGATAAATTTGTTGATATTTAATCTGTCTAATGTTTTGTCTTTTTCTAAATGCTGCACAAGGCTCTTGCTTAATTCCGCGGATAGCGAGTTATAATTGTTGGAAGCGGTTCCCTTTAGGTGCAGATTTAAATTATTAATTTTAATTTGGCGTTTGTTCATTTTCTGACTCTTCAAATAATCCTGCATAATCTCCTAATTGTTCCTGTGGAATTGTTCTGTTCATTTTCTGCAGTTCGCGTTTCAGTGCAATAATAATGTCATCCATTTTTAATTTTGCTTTGAATTTTTTCCTTCCGGTATTTACTTCATTAACACTCTGCAGACATGCGTTAAAAACTATGGAACGAATATTTCCTCCTGTTAATTGAAAATTCTTTGATAAATAATTGAAATCAATCTCCGATGTATCTATAGTTTTTGGTATAACCTGCCGCCATATTTTCTCTCTTTCCCTTACAGCGGGAAGGGGGAAATCAATTATATAACGAAGCCTACGTAAAAATGCTTCATCAATATTTTTCTTTTTGTTGGTTGCCAAAATAGCCAGTCCCTTGAAATGCTCCATACGCTCAAGTAAATAACTTGTTTCCAGGTTTGCGTATCTGTCATGCGCATCCTTCACATCGGTTCTTTTTCCGAATAGCGCATCTGCTTCATCAAAAAACAATATGGTATCCGATTTGTCCGCAGCATCAAATATTTTTTTTAGATTTTTTTCCGTTTCCCCGATATACTTATTAACGACTTGTGATAAATCAATCCGGTAAATCGGAAGATCCAATTTTATAGCCAATATCTCCGCCGCCATTGTTTTGCCGGTTCCGGCAGGACCGGAGAACATGACCGATATACCGGATTCGTTCCATGCCTTTCCCGTTCCGATTTCGTAATGCACTGTGGTAAGTGATTTCATTCCTTTTACTATTTCCGAAAATTGACGGTCCTGGTCCTGTGGAAGGACAAGTTTTTCGTCGTGAAATCGCGGAGTTATCTTTTGTGCCAATTCACCCATTTCGGTACTGACTTCCGTTCTGCATGCATCGAATAAATCTTTTTCCGTAATTTGTTTTCCGCTGCTAATTAATCCCAGACAAATATTTTTTATTGTTTCTTTTTCAAACCTGAAACGGCGGGCACATTCGTTAATAATTTTACTAATTCCGTTTTGACCGGTTTTCAAATTCTTTTTCCAATATTCACGCCTGCCGCTATAAGTAAGCTTGTAAGTCTCAACTACAGGCAATGTGTTTCTCAATGAAAGAGGAGCTAATTCGCTTTTGTTATATATGCTTAAATAGATTGTTATAGGAATCGTTTCAATTGGAAGTAAATAATTTTGAGCGTGGTTCTGATAAGTTTTTATTGCGGAAATCTGTTCCGTGTTCAAAAATAAATCAATATCCATTATCCAGCATAGCGATGCAATCGATTTTAAATATGCCGGGCTGCTGAGCAGGGAAGAATCCCCTCTATATCTAACTGTTTGCTTCCCTGTCAGAATCGAAATACTTTCCACGGGTTCTTCAAATAATGAACCTGTAGAGCCTAAAATTGGAACTACAGTAAATTTTTTTTCTACTTTGGCTTTTAACCTGTTCGCTATAACAGTTACACGCTCCGATATGAATAAATCTTTATCATTTTTTATCTTTATGTATTGCAGTGATCGGGGCAGTGAATCAACCGGTGAAATTAGTTGTGAAGCTATAGCAGAAGAAGTATAAAAAGGAGTATTAAATCTATTTTCAAGATTAAAATTATCGGGCTGCTGTGTTTGTAATAAACCATACATGAACAAAGGATGAGCGGGATCGCTTAAATTAATAACATCGTTTGGATTGTCCCAAAGTTTTTGAATAAGTGCAAGATTAGGCTGATGTTTATCGGGATCGTTTAAGCAGGAAGAAATTACACTTCCTAAAGTATTATCAATTATCGTTTCTACGGCTAAGGCTAATGTAAAACAAGAAATCTTGTCCAGCTTTAATTGTTTTGATACCCAGCTAAAAGAACCTTGCGGAGAAGAATTTATTATCTTAGGAATCTTCATATTAAGTTTGCTGTTCAAGAAGTGGGCTGTAGTATCTTTTTCAAGGAAAATTTTCTTTGTGTTGTTAACATGCTCCATTTCCATAATTGACGGAATTTTATCTGTAAACGGCGGTAATGAGGAAGTATTTTCTTCCGGGATTAATCCACGTTCATGCCAATTCCACCAAATTTCTCTTCGCAATCTAATCGTTACCTGCTTAAGCCAGTAACCGGCTAATTTATCATTTACCGTTATGCCGGGCGTGAAAGAAATATCATGTGCTTTTGTCTGACTCTTTATCATTATTCATTTTCTGATCATTTATTCAAATGTCATTTAGGCTTTGCCCGCCACTAATTGTATTTTTAAAATTTAACGGAATATAAATTCATGATTTTCCACTCAAGCCGTTAAAGTAATTTTCGGACTATTTTTAGCCTGCACGCCGTTCACCCTAAAAATTAATAAATAATCTCCGGGCAATACTGCATCCATTGATTTAATTGTAAATCTAATTTGTGTTTGAAGAGATGCGCCCGGAGGAGCCGGCGGCGAAGGAGTGATTATAAATTCATCCAAAACTTTTATCGTTTTACCCTCACGGTAAAGTGCTAAAAAAACTTCATCATCAGGAGTGCCTAAAAGAATACCGGTTAAATCTATATTGCCGAAAATTAATAGGTCGGCATTTTTTGCGAGTGAGTTCGGATTAGCGGAGATCAGTGTCGGGAGAAGATCACCTACAATTAAATTGCTTTTAATTTTTTTACCTCCCTTAACCGCAACCGAGGCAGCTATTATTTGACTCCCTGCTGAGATCAAATTCCCGTTGGCAATGCTCCCGTCAATTTTGCATTCCAATTTGCCAACATTGTTATTCATTATTTGTAATTCGACGTTTCCTAACGTAATAGTTAAGCCAAATAAATTAAGATCCTCACCGAATATTGTAATTGTATCATTGACTTCAAACTTCTGCGGAAGCACTTTTGTTAATACAGGACCCATTGAAGGAATAACCGGAATATTAATCCCTTCTTCACCTATTTTTTTATTTGGTGTTTTTGTGTAATCAACACCGACAAGTAAGGAATACGAAGCCGGATCGGCAGTGGTAATCATTACAGGACTAACCTGGAAGCTAAGTGAAAACCGGTACTTTTCTTCGTAGCCCTGCATTAGTTTTAAAATTAAATCAAGATTTGAATCGTCGAAAGTTATCTTTAATGATTCCGGATTATTGTTCAGTGATTTTAAAGTGTTTGCGCTAAGACCGGATAATGGTATATAACTTAATTCCTGCAGTGCCTTTAATCCTTCGCCCATAATTTCATGGGCTCCGATGCTGTCTGTTTCACCGGATTTGTCGAATGCGGTAAGCAAATATTTTAACTTCAACCATAAGGGATAAGGCTGCCCTTCATCCAATGGTAAATTTCTCATGCTTCCGTCGAACATCAAATCATATAAAAATAAATTGAATCGTGGATTTGTACCGGCTGAAGGCTGTTCGGGTCTTCCGACCGTTACATCGGCGACAGAGACTCCGGGATGTGTCTGAAGATGATCTTTTAATGCTTGTGTAACAGCGCCTATTGCATGGCTTGTATCGTTTAATGACATGTCATTATTTGATTAGGTTATTACAGATTCACGATTTTATTACGTATTTAATAGTTTTAATTGTGGAGTTTGAATGATATGCCTGACGAATGTATTATTGTTTTATACTCTTAAGTAATATCGATTAAGAACAGAAGATTTTTTCCCCGGTATTTCCTTCTTAATTTCCTTCGGCTGAATTATTTTTTTAGGATTATTTTTAGGTTCATCGATAATGACGTTTATCGTACCGATTGTAAGGTTGTATTCATCAATATTATTTTCATTTTTGTCCTGCCGGAAATCCGGAAAACTAACTGATTTATCTTTTATTGTATCGTGAGAAGAATTGCCGGGTTTTTCTGAAGAAATTTCATGCCGGGTTTCACTGTTAACTAATTTTTTTGTTTTCTCTTCAGAATTACCTTTTACCCATTCCAGTGCTTCCCTGATATGATGGGATTTTTTAAATAAGGGATCATCGTTTGGTTTTGTATTTTCATTTTTAATTTTAAAAGTGTGTCCTTCCGGGTGTGACAATTTCAAATTACTATTATGGCGAGCATCATTGATTTCATATTTACCTTCGACTTCACCAGGTGGCGAAGAATGATTGATATCATTTTGTTTGAAACCATTAATGGCTGCATCATCTTCTATTATTTTACTCTTTTCAGATACAGGATTAAAGCTGTCCTTTTGATTTTTTATTTTGTCGTCGCCTGTTCCAGGTTTTAATTTCTGACCGGGAATTTCATCTTTCTGAATGAATTTTCTGTCGGCAATATTAATTGAATTATTTCTCGCGTCTTCATCATTTTTAGTTTTAATATAAGGCTGCGATTCGGAAATCCTTTCTTCAATTATTTCCGGAGGATTTATTTCACTTCGATTGAAATTAGTCTGTAAATAAGCTTCCCGGTTTTCATCGGAAGAAACTTTTACTGCAGTTTGTTTAATAAGATTTGAGATATAACTTGTCATAAATTGTCTTGTTTTTGGATGAGGTTTAAATAGTGCTGTCTTCTATGTGGAGGAATTGAAAATATTTCATTTTCATTCCAATGATAATTAATAGCTAATAAGTGAATTGTGTAGAAAAGTTCTTTTTGTGATTTTATTAATTTTTGTATTGCCCGCTCTTCCAAATTTATTGTTTGAATAAATTTTGATTCACAATAGGGACATCGCATTTTGAAATTAAAGTTTACGATAGGATCCAGTTCATCGAATTTATTATTTAATTTATCGAGTAATTTTTTCGAAAATAAATTGGCGAATTGTTTTTTTTGTCCGGGATTGACTAATAAAGATTCGAACATCAATTTTGAGGCTTCTTCTTCAGAGTCGAAATTATAATTTAACCATCTTAGTTGGTCGGTTCCTTTTGGACGGCGAAAATATAATCTTTTATCCTCAAATATGATTTTTATCTGTTTATCCTTGCTGACTTCGAAATCAATGTTAAAAAAATCTTGAACCGGTAACCCGGCTTCAATTAATTCATTGCAGCTTTTATTTGGACATCTTGCTTCAACAAAAATTTCTTGCGAATTCGTCAGTCCTGAAATAAGAAGCAAACAGAGTATCCTTTTATTTATTTCAAGTTCCCATAAAACCGTCTCCTTCGGTGAATTCCCTTGTTCGTTTACCATACAATTTTCTAGAATACTGTTGATTAAAGCAGGAGGAAAATTATTATTAAAATCAATTTCAAGATCTTGTCGCAGATGACCGAACGTTCTGAAATAAAATTTATCGACCGAATCCGGGTTTTTGCCGGCGTTATGATTTAATGGGAAGGGAATTAACTTGTATGAAATTTCAGAATCTAACATTTAAATAATATACTTTAGATAAAAAGTTATAATTCTAGTTATCAATTATGTTCATCTCCTACCAAGATGTTCAATCTTAAAGGAAATTATTTATAAAAATAATTAACCATCTACATTGATATGATTTCCACTTGAACTCGTAAAAGTCGAATTAAAGTAAAAAGTGCTAAGCTTATAAAAATAAATTCTTGAAGAGGATTGATAAAAATTTTGAATCATATACAATTTTATTAAAAACAATTTCTATTTGTTTTATCCTGCATTGGGAACGGGGCTAGATTCATCGGGTTCTTTGGTAGAAAGATCCCGGTCCCATCCTTCCATTTCGATTTTTATGGATTCAATTGCAACGGCATTTGCATTCGCATCCAGGTCGGGCGTTGTTGTGAATTCACTTACCCAGCAGCCGTAAAGAAAATATCTGAACGCAACATGTCCCTTTTCATCCATTACCTCAAGGCTGATATCTTTTTTATAATTAACCAGGTCCATTGCTGCATCGCCTGAAAAAGGATGAACCATATTAGCCCACTTTTCAAATTCATGGTCGTGTGTAATTCCGCGTTCCAGAGTAATAGCATCATAAGTAGTACGTGCGGGCGATTTATGATCGGTGCTGTTTTCTCCGCCTTCACGGTGTTTAACTACCTCGGTTGTCCTTTTTAATGCGCTTACTTTGCTGACTCCGAGTACGGGTTTTCCGTCCCATATAATTCTAAATTTATAATTTTTATAAGGATCGTACCGGTGTGCGTTTACAATAAAACCTTTAGCCATGTGATTACCTCCTAATTATTAAAATTCACCAGCTATCTGCTGAATTTTTATTATTACAAATTCTGCGGGCTTCAAAGGAGCAAAACCAACCAATATATTTACAATCCCAAGATTCCGGTCAGCCTGGGTTGTCGTTTCTGCGTCGCATTTCACAAAGAATGCTTTATCCGGTGTGCTTCCCTGGAATGCTCCCTGACGGAATAAACCCATCATAAAAGCATTTACATTCAACCTAATTTTTGCCCAGAGAGGTTCATCGTTCGGTTCGAACACAACCCACTTTGTGCCTCGGTACAGCGATTCTTCCAGGAATAATGCAAGTCGCCGGATAGGAATGTATTTCCATTCGGAACCGAAATCATCAGCGCCGTCCATTGTTCTTGCTCCCCAATTTACAATGCCGGATGGGAATGATCTAATACAGTTTACACCTTCTTTGTTGAGCACGCCGTTCTCCAGATCGGTGAGATTTAAACTAAGTCCGCTAATACCAACCACGTCGGCATTCAATCCAGATGGAGCTTTCCAAACACCTCTTTCCGAGTCTATTCTGGCAAAAATGCCTGCCACGGCTCCTGAGGGACCTAGTTTTCTTAATATTTCTTTGTCCTTTATTTGTATCTGCGGATAAAAGACTGCACTATGATCTTTTACAACACCGATACGTAATTTTTTAATTCCTGTTGAAGGATCTACGGCTTTCGAGTAAGAGTCCGACCAGCTTTCCGGCGAATTAATAAGTAAGAATGCACGGTGGTCATTACAATAAGCACTTGCGGAAGCCCATAGACTACGGTAATCATTTTCCGAAATAGCACTATGTTTAGGCAGTATCATCATGTTGAATATATCAACCAGGTCGAGTGCATAAAATCCTGTATGATCGGCTTGGCTTCCCTGGTATGCAGAATAATCCGGCGGATCACCGTCCACTCCGGATTGGGTCGTTCCTGTAAATGTACCTACACTCGAACCCAATGAGTATAATCGTGTATTAGCTATAAAATAAGAAGTGTCGGGGGTTCCGTCGGTTGTTAACGGAGAGCTAAAATTGTTTAAACCTTGTTTTTTTGAAATTAATAAACGGTAACCGTCGACCTTTGCTTTCCACCCGATGCTTGCATTGTTAACGGCAGCAGCTATTATTGCAAATTTTTCACGAATCCCGTCAAATTTGCCGGCTGAATCTTCATACCATTTGTGAGGGGGGGCAGGGGTTGTTTGAAGGCTTGTGCCTAAATCCATGGTTTGTCCATCAATGATGATTTTTGAAAAATCGGTTTGTAATAAATTTGCTAAGGTATTTAGTTTTGATAATGAAAAAAACGTACCGCTGGGGGCGGGTCTAAGTACTGAAAACCTGGATTTCTCAATTCCTCCCTGATCCGTTCCCATCATTAATACTGTAGTTACATCATTAGTCGAACCGGGCTGCAAACTGATACTTTTTTTATTTGCCGTGCTTGAAGTTAAACACAAAACTTTTAATGCGCCTCCGCCCGTTCCAACTCCCGGAACCAAAGTAACATCAACAGTATTTTGAAGTGAAGGTGGAAGAGCATCATTAATTTTATTTTTTATATTCCCTGTTAGTGTGGCTTCGTTCGATCCGTTGGGAAAAGCATCTGCAAGATCGACTTCGAAGTATGCACTACCGTCAATACTTATTTTAAATTTAGATGTTTTGCTCGCTGCGGCTAGAATCCCTGCCAGTTCGTCTCTTCCTGCCTGGTTTGGGGTAAAAGGACGTCTTGCTTCGGAATAGCCTGCATCGGGGGCGGCTGCTAAATACGCGGCTTCGTTAGCGAAGGTTAATTCACAATCAACTAATTTAGACGATTGTGTAATCAGATCCGGTGCGTAGCGTGATTTCGAAGAATCCATTGAGCAATTTAAATATTCTTCCAAAGCGCTTATTGTACCGTCCGCGGCTATTCTGTAAATACGGGTGTGAAAAGTATCCTCGGGATTTGCCGTACCGTAATCTATTTCTACCGCCAACTCGTTTCCCCATGTTCCTATTTCTTTTGCAGAGAATTTTAAAACATCAATGGGGGCAGCGGCTTCGTTTTTCAAAATAGCAGAAGCTTTCGCTCCGGTGCCTGTTTTAACGAGACGCACTACATAGCAATCCGTACCCCCGTTTTGGAAAAATAGTTTTATAGAATAAGCAAGTTCACTTCCGGCAAATGGCGCCCCGAATGTTTTTTCAAAATCGGCATATGAAAGCAATCTTGTTGCCTTATTTACCGGTCCTTCTTTTGCGTGACCCAAGAAAGCAGCTATAGAAGTTGCAACACCCGTAATAGTATGAACACCGCTTGGTACTTCTTCTATATATACTCCGGGATATGTTGGTGTGACTGGCATTTTACTTCCTCCTTATTTTAAATAGTCTCTTGTTGTCATTTCATTTAAACAGACTTCGTCCCTGTAACTCACATTCCTGAGCAGTCAATTAATTCATGTTTGGATTAATATTGCGATAATTCTCTAACCAAATGGTTCGTCGACTTCAATATTTTCCGAATTTTATTCTTTTGTTTTTCCTCAATCAATCGATAACTTATTTATCTCGGTTAGATCTTTATCCAGTTTAAAAAATCGCTTCCCGTTAGAATTTATTACTTCTTTTACAATTCTTTTGGATATTAAATTTGAAAGTGTTTCCGTTACTTTTTTGGAGAGAACTTGAATTTCGGATTCATATAAGCCAAGTATCAAACCATCGAGATTATCTTGATGGTCATTTTTTGAAGCTAAATGATTTATAATTTTATTAGCCATATTTCCTTTATTACGAACCGTAATTATTACCTATCCTTTTTTATGGTACAGCAAACGCTGTTCCGGTAGATTTTTTATTCGGTAAGTGATTAGGAATAAATGGCATACACTTTTTGTAAGTTCAGGATAAATTCATCAAATTGTAGTATAATTATCACGATTAATGTTGAGAATTTTATTTTCATTTGAGAATTTGAACAGTTAAAAAACCGGAAAGAATGTAATTACAAATAAATTAAATAATTGCGCAGAGAAGATTTTGGGAGAGGTAATAAATATTGTTTGTGACTTTTTATTCACAATTAAATCATATTAAATGTTTTGAATTTAATGGTTAGTTTTCATTTCAATCAGCGGTATGATTCTGCATCTATATGATATTTTTTGAGCAGCCTGTAAAATGCCCTCCGGTCTTTTTTTGCAAATATAGCTGCTTTGCTAATATTGCCATTAAATATTGACATCATATTTTTTAGATACCGGATTTCAAAATTATTGATAACACTCTCTTTTTCCTGTTTAAGTGAACCGCTGGAATATTCGGAAGTATCACCGGGCAATTCGAAATTCAAGTCGCCCGGTTCAATCCAACCGGCGGTATTAAAAATTATCGCTTCAAGAATAACGTTTTCAAGTTCACGGATATTACCCGACCATGAATGATGCAGCATTTTCATTAACGCCTGAGGAAGAATTCCCTGTATCTTCTTATCATATAGTTTTGAATATTTTTCGATAAAGTGACTTGCCAATAACGGTATATCATCTTCACGCTCCTTTAAAGGAGGAATATAAAGATTTAAGACATTCAACCTGTAAAACAAATCTTCTCTGAATTTGTTCTTTTCTACCAACTTGCGTAAGCTCTCCTTTGACGCAGCAATTATTCTCGTATCCGAATTATTATATTCGGATTGACCGAGAGGTTTATATTTCCTTTCTTCCAGAAACCTTAAGAGTTTAACCTGCATTGATTCCGGAAGCGATTCAATTTCATCCAGGAAAAGTGTTCCCTTATCGGCTTCCGCAATTAATCCTTTTTCATTTGTATCCGCATTAGTGTACGCACCCTTTTTGTGCCCGAATAATTCGTTTTCGAAAAGTTCGGCAGGAACAGCACCGCAATTCAGAGGTACAAAATTGTTTTTGGATCTGCCGCTCAAAAAATGAATCATCTTTGCACACAATTCTTTGCCTGTTCCTGTTTCGCCTTGTATTAAGACAGTTACATCGTAGTTTGCAATTTTTAATATTTTTTCTTTAATCTCCAGCGTTGCTTTTGATTCACCGATAAATAAATCAAACAATGCATGCTTTTTTAACGAGGAACTGATTTTATTCAGCTTATAATTACCATTTGAGGAATACCATTTAACGGCTAACAAAACATCTTCTTTTTTAAACGGATAAGTGATAAAATTCCATATGATTTTTTGAATGTTACTGCATTCATAGCAGATACTGTCGCTTTTTATTATACCTATTACAGGTATACAAGGAAAGCAGAAATTAATATCACTTATGTCGAAAGTTTTAAAATGATCACAACAATCGTCAAGAACAAGAAATATTAAATCGGGATGAATGTCTGCCGGATGGTATAAGTTGTTCAAACTATTTAAAGAGATGTAATTTGCATTGGTGTTATCCTTTAAAATTCTTATAAACTCATCTTCTATTTTGGATTTTAAAGGATTAAAAATGAATATTAATGGTTCCATTATTAATTGCCCCCCGAATTAATAATTAGAAATATATCTATTCTAATATCAAGAAAATTAAATTTTTATGTACTGAAGATGTACCCCAAAACGCAGGAAGTTGTTGAATACAAAAACGATCTTTACAGCCGGCGGTAAGCTGCGTTCGGTAATTTTTGTCAAATAATTTAATTATTGCTATAATTTAGGTTAGATATTATAAAAATGCAATTATTGTTAATTACGTGGTTTGATTATGATAATTGATCCTCTGTTAAGCGGACTTAAATCAATGGATTATAAGAATTGTAAATGTTTAATGATTTATGCATGAAAAACCGGATATCAAATTGTCATCATTCATTTCCATAAACCGTATTTTTTAATCGATTTATATGCAAGGTAGCCGGCTGCCGTAAATTGTGCCATTCCTAAAAAATATCTTACTGGGTTAAATTTAGAGTTTTCTAAAAACTCATGATATAGAGGCGATGAGATGTATGATAAACTGCTGCCCGGCTGAATAAAATCCTTCCTGTTATTTGAAATCGCAGCAAAAGTCCATAGCCAAATAGTGTGTGAATTTTTATTAACCGGTATGCCGGCATCAGGGAGAGACAAATTATTTATAAATTCTGAATCATAGTGAGTAAATTGAATTTCGCCTAGTTTTCCTATTGAAGGCAAAATCATCTTAGCCTTAAGTGAATCTTTTGAATTGACCTGTGAATACGAAGTGGAGTGAAAACAAAAAAAGAAAATCAGTATTGCTATATATGGTTTCATATATCGACAGTTATAAATTGATTTAAAAATAAGATAAAAAATAAATCTTTAAGAAGCTAAATTTTTTAGTAGTAGCTCACTTGATGAAATGATTCGATAGGAATATTCTGTATTAACTCTATAAATATGTTAGTGAATCTTAATCTTTTATCCGACAAAAATTATGATTTCGACATTTAATAATATTGATAGTTTGTAGTAATGCTCTTAATTTATGTCAGTCCATTAATTAGTAAAAATACTTGCTCATACAGTATGAATGACTTTGCCATTAAATTCGAGGATTTAATATGAAAAGACTCATTACAATTCTTCTCTTTATCCTGTTTTCAATAATAACTGTGGCGCAAGAAAAGCCTGCATATCTTAACCCGGCTCTTCCCGTGCAAAACAGGGTTAACGATTTATTAGGCAGGATGACTTTGAAAGAAAAAATTTCTCAAATGAAATACGACGCTTCTGCAGTGAAAAGATTGGATATACCAAAATACAATTGGTGGAATGAATGTCTTCACGGTGTAGCAAGAAACGGACTGGCAACTGTTTTTCCGCAGGCAATCGGGTTAGCAACTTCATGGGACAGAACCCTGATGCATAATGTAGGAGATGCCATTTCCCTTGAGGCAAGAACAAAGTATAACGATGCAATAAAAAAAGGACAGCGGGGAATTTATCAGGGACTCACTTTTTGGTCACCCAACATAAATATTTTCCGCGATCCGCGATGGGGAAGAGGGATGGAAACTTACGGCGAAGATCCTTACCTAACCGGGCAAATGGCAATTCAGTTTATAAAAGGATTACAAGGAAACAATCCGAAATATTTTAAAGTGATTTCAACTGCAAAACATTATGCTGTGCACAGCGGTCCCGAACCCGACAGACATACAATTGATATAAATGTCAGCAATTACGATTTGTTTGAAACATACCTTCCTGCATTTAGAGCGAGCGTAGTTGATGCGGGAGTTTATTCGGTAATGTGTGCATATAATAGTTTCCGGGGTAACGCATGCTGCAGTAACGATCCTTTGTTAAATAAAATTCTAAGAAAAGAATGGGGATTTAAAGGATACGTTGTTTCCGATTGCTGGGCAATACAGGATATTTACGATACTCATAAACAAGCGAAGAATGCGGCGGAAGCATCGGCGAAAGCAGTTGTAGCCGGTACCGATCTGAACTGCGGTGTTTCATATCCTCACTTACTCGAAGCGGTTAAGGATGGATTAATTTCCGAAGCAGCCATAGATACTTCAGTTAAAAGATTGCTTACCGCACGCTTTAAACTCGGAATGTTTGATCCACCTGCAATGGTTCCTTATTCAAAAATTAATATGAGTGTTGTTGACTCAAAAAAACATCAAGCTTTAGCTTTAAAAGCTGCCGAAGAATCTATTGTATTACTTAAGAATGAAAAAAATATTTTACCGTTGAAAAAGGACATAAAAAGGATAGCCGTGATTGGTCCTAACGCGGATAATCCTCAGACACTTTTAGCAAATTATCATGGTTTTACATCGCACCCGGTAACTCCTTTGCAGGGAATTTTGAATAGAGCAGGTAAAGACGTAAAAGTATATTATGCACGAGGCTGCGATGTTGCGGAAAATATGCCTGGCATGAAAGTAATTTCAGCGGATTATTTATTTACTTCTCCCGATAAAAAGAAGAACGGATTAACCAGTGCGTATTATAACAATCACGAAATGATAGGACAGCCGGTTTTTGTACGTGTAGATAAAAAAATCGATTTCGATTGGTGGGACGGCAAACCGCGGGCGGATTTCCCGGATAATGATTTTGGGGTGAAATGGTCAGGATACTTGATTCCGCCTAAAACCGGTGAGTACTATCTGGGTGGATACGGTTTTAACGGTTATAAAATTTACCTGAATGATTCTTTGTTTATAAATTATTTTGCCCGTCACGAGCCAAGCGATTCTTATAAAAAAATCGAACTCACGGGAGGTAAAGCTTACAAAATAAAAATTGAATTTTCAGAAACATTACGGTTTGCAATGATGCATCTCTTATGGTCTGTTCCTGAAAGTAATTCCGAAGTTGAAGAAAAAGCGATAGACGCAGTTAAAAAATCGGATGTTGCTGTTTTATGCATTGGATTATCTCCCCGGCTTGAAGGAGAGGAAATGAATGTGCCGGTTAAAGGATTCAAAGGCGGTGATAGAATGACTTTAAGTTTACCTGAAGTTCAGGAAAACCTTATTAAGAAAATAGCTGCGCTGGGTAAACCTGTTGTACTAGTACTGCTGAACGGAAGCGCAGTAAGTATTAATTGGGAGAACAAAAATATTCCCGCCATTGTTGAATCATGGTACGGCGGAGAATCGGCGGGAACTGCTATTGCAAATGTCCTTTTCGGAGAGTATAATCCCGGGGGTAAACTGCCTGTTACCTTTTATGAATCGGTCAGCCAGCTTCCGCCGTTTACAGATTATGATATGAAAGGGAGGACTTACCGTTATTTTAGCGGACCGGTGATTTATCCTTTCGGATACGGATTGAGTTTTACATCATTCAGCTTCAACAATTTAAAGTTGGATGATAATACGATTAAACCCGACGGAAGTACTAAATTATATGTTGATGTTAAGAATACGGGAAGTCTCACAGGCGATGAAGTCGTGCAGCTTTATGTAAAGGGGAAAGGTGTTAAAAATAATGATGCAATTAAGTCACTTAAAGGATTCGAGCGTGTAACCCTAAAGCCGGGTGAAACCAAAACAGTTGAATTTTATATAAACCCTCAGACTTTACAAATATATAAAAACGGAATTGGATTTGTTGTGGATAAAGGCGAGCATACATTGATGGTCGGTTCTTCATCGAGTGAGAAAGATTTAAAGGAAATAAAATTGAGAGTTGAATAGGTAGATTTTTAAAATCATTAATTATAATATGGAGAATGGAAATTGCCGTAGTAATGAAAGTCATTGATATTCATTTGTTGTCATTCATATTTGTATGTAGTTTTTTTCGTCTAATTAAGGTTATCAATTTGTAGTTAATAAAATCTTTGAAAATTACTCTTTATGAATGAACAGCCAGGTGACGGATAAATAACGGCGAAGCAGTTTTCAAATTATCTCTTTTATCCGGAGCTTTCCGGTCAGTGGAGAAATGATACTGTTATTCACATTTCAAAAATTTAATTGGGGAGATGAAATTGTCGAAAATAAAATCCCTTTTAATAATATTCCTTTTAACAGGAGTATGCTTATATTCAAATACTACGCGGGGAATGGAACGGCTTCGGTTCGGAAACGAGCAAACCGGGCACAGACTGCACGGATTCACAATCAGTCCGTATTTTGATGAACAAATTCTTACCTTTAATTACTCTCCCGATGTCAGAATTTTTATAAATGCGCCTCCTGTCGATTCGTTCGATGTTAACAAACCTGTCGAGGTTATTCTGTTTGCTTTGCCGAACGGGAATACTATTGAGCAGACTATCGGTAAAATATTAAAACCCGGTGACGATTGGCATTATGATATTCAACACATTGGTGCACAAACCCGTTTTTTAAGAGAAAATACCCACGATTATAATATTGTAACCGTCTATTTGGAAGCATCACAAAAAAGCTGGCCGACCTGGAGAGGTCTATATTCTAATAATGCGGAAATAATTCATTCAATTGTTGACTCGGTTAAAAATATCTTTAAGAATTTCAATCCTTTCGTAGTTCTTACCGGTCACAGCGGAGGCGGCAGCTTTACATTCGGATATATGAACAGCGTAAGTAAAATACCGGCTTCCATAAAACGGATTTCATTTTTGGACAGCGATTATAATTATACCGATACTTATGGAAAAAAAATTCTTGATTGGTTAAATGCCTCGAATGAAAATTATTTATGCGTGATTGCGTACAACGACAGCGTGGCATTATATAACGGAAATCCTATTGTTAGTCCTACCGGTGGTACCTGGTACCGCAGTAAATTGATGCAGAAATATCTCTCTAATTATTTTACTTTTAGTTATGAAGAAGACAGTGAGTTTCTAAAATACACGGCCGAAAACGGTAGAATTAAATTCATTCTTAAAAAAAATCCTACACGAGCTATTCTGCACACGGTTCAGGTGGAAAGAAACGGCTTTATCGAGGGAATATTATCCGGAACTCAATACGAAGGGAAAAATTATACTTACTACGGAGAAAGAGCTTATTCAAAATGGATTCAAGGCGGCATGATTTATCCTAAGCAGTTAACAATTCCCCCGAGACCGCCGGATGCTATCACAGGTTCTGCTTTCATGAAAAAAGTTGAAAACATGACATTTGAAGACCGGGAAACACAAATTTATAATGAGATATCAAAAGGAAATATTCCGGATTTCTTAAGAGACTTAGTTACCATTCATTCAAATTTTAAAGACGCAAACGGCATTACACACAGTGTTACTTATCAGGTTATGCCGGATTACCTGGCAATAGGATCGAATGAAGATTTCTGCCGCATTCCGATGGGTCCGATTACTGCACAAAGATTAGCGGTTCTGTTCGGAGCCGAACTTCCTACAAGTAAATTAGTCGATGATATATCCCTTCATGCAACGGTTAGATTAGCTCCGATAACTTATACACCGGTGGGCAATCAGAATGAGCTTGTCTCAAAATTTGTTGAGCATAATGCTGCAATAGAACAGGCAAGAATAGCTGCCGGAGGAGAGCTAGGCTGGCTTATTGACGGAATAAAAAAAGATGTAGTGATTAGTAATAAAATTACCGACCCTACCAGACCTAACCATGTTGTAATTTACGGCTGGTATAAATTGGATGGCACACCGATTCAGCCGCTCACGAATATTCATATAAATACTTATGTTGATTACAGCCACGGAATTAGGCTACTTAATTCGGAAGTTATTATTGACAGCACAATAAAAACCATTCCTGAAATTTTAAAAGATCCGGTACTCTATAAAATATTCAGTAATGAAAACGGTGTTATGACTCAACCAAGTTATCTAGCTGTTACCGGACTGCCTGAAACACCGCGATCGTTCGGAATAATAAACGCGGGCGAACAAGAATTAAAAATCATTTTAAAACCGGATACGGCAGTACAAAATTATGTGGTTTATTTAAGTAGCGATGGAGTACATTTTAATAATTCTGTCATTTTGAATCCCAGTGATTTCACAATAAAAAGTTTAAAAGCCGATTCGTTATATTTTATCAAAATAGCAGCGGAAAATGAGATCGGGGAATCTGCTGCTTCCGAAGTATTAGCAGGCATTCCTTCGACACAAACAGAACCAGACATATTAATTGTTAACGGTTTTGATCGAAGGACTTCAGGTAATACTCTCGACTTTACCAGGCAGCATGGAACGGCGATTTACAAAAACAATTTTCATTTTAATTCGGCAACAAACGATGCAGTGCTGGACGGCTTAGTAACTCTCACTGATTATAAAATTGCCGACTATATATTAGGAGAGGAAAGTACGGTTGATGAAACATTCAGCAGTGCTGAACAAATGAAAATAAAAGAATTTTTACAAAACGGCGGTAATCTTTTTTTATCCGGAGCGGAAATTGCATGGGATCTTGATTATAAAGGTTCAGCCGCGGATAAAGACTTTATCTGGAATTATTTGAAAATAAAATATTCGCAGGATGCTCCTAATAACCAGCCAGGAGTTTATTTTAAAGTGGAACCGGTCAGCGGAACAATGTTCGAGAATTTGCCTGCCTTTTATTTTGATGATGGCACTCACGGAACATATATTGTTAAATATCCCGATGTTGTGACTGGAATAAACGGCGGAACGGGAATCTTGAAGTATTCAGGAGTTTCTGAAAGCTCAGGCTACGGCGGAATATTTTATGACGGAATGTTTCCGAGCGGAACGAAAAAAGGAAAGTTATTATACTTAGGTTTTCCGTTCGAAACAATTTATCCGGATTCCACCCGCAGAATTTTGATGAACAAAATCTTAGAGTTTTTCAGCAGTCCCTCCGGAACGGAAACCGGAGTGATTGATCAATTGCCTAAGAATTTCGAACTGTACCAAAATTATCCTAATCCGTTTAATCCGGAAACTACAATAAAATTTGCCCTGCCGCATGAAGCATTCGTCCTATTAAAAATTTACTCTATCGACGGAAGAGAAGTTGCTGTATTGGTAAATTCAAGGGAATCCGCCGGATTTCATACGGTAAACTTTAATGCAAACAGATTAGCAAGCGGCGTTTATCTGTATACAATATCTGCTGACGGTTTTTTCAAATCGAAAAAATTAATGGTGTTGAAGTGACCCCTTAATTAGAATAAATTAAAGTATGAAAATCATCAAAAAAATATTATTCCTTCTTTCGTTCATTCTTCTTTACCTTGTTGTAAAAGAATTTCTTGAATTATATACTTATTTATCAAATATAAGTAATACCCTTGCGATTATCGTAATAGTGCTGCTTGGATTATTTATTTTCTATTTTGGTGTTATCCCAATACTGCAAATCATAATACTTCCTGCCGATTACGGTCCCGTTAAAGATATATCCAAAGTTGATTCTTTAAGGGGAAAAAGAATCAAAAAATTTAGAGGGAATGATTATTTAAGAGAAACCGGCTTCGATTTCAATTCGATCGATAATTCGGAAGAAAGTTATAACAAAATAATAACTACCATTAAACCTGAGTGTGAAAGAATAAGAAAAAAATATATTAACCAGGTATTTTACAGCACAGCAATTTCACAAAACGGTTTTCTCGATGCAATCCTAATCTTTTCATCGGCAGTTAATTTGATTAAAGAAATATTTTTACTTTATCACGGAAGAGTAGGAAACAGGGAGTTGTTTGTTATTGCGAAGAAAGTTTATTATTCGGTACTGATTGGAGGAAGCGAAGGAGTTGAGTATGCAACAGAGGAATTGTTTTCCAAACTTGCAACTGAAACCGTTAAGAGCATCCCATTTGTCGATAAAATATTTACTTCACTGGCGGACGGGTATGTCAATGCTGTTTTGTTAACAAGAATTTCCCTGATTACGGAAAATTACTGCACATTGATTTATATTAAAAAAGATAAGGATTTATATCCTAGACCGGCATTTGTATTTAGTACGGCAAAAAATTTAACGTCGGATATTTTCAAAAGTGTGAAAACAAATCTTATTAAGATAACTAAAGAAAAATCAGAAAACATTCTTGCGAAAACATTCAACCCCGTTACCGTAGTTTTGGATAAGAGTTTTCAATCAATAAAGGATAATAAACATATCAGCAGCGGAACTCTTTTCATTAAGAAAAGAATAAAAGGAGTACAATCGTTTTTTAATAAATTTGAAGATTAGAGTTAGTTGTCCGTCTTTGAGGAAATCTTATGTCAAATCAAATCTGAAAAATGACATTCCTGAAAAAGCCCTCCGCTTTCACAAAGCAAATTTATCAACCGGATTTACCGGGTAATCTTTTCACTAAAACAAATATCCAACTTAAGTTTGAGTATGTACAGATGCCTTTACCGAAATTTTTCTCCCGGATTTAAAATAAAAAGTCGCCTTCTGAAAAGAATTTGTCTTTAAATCTTTAATGAGTTTTATAAACATTATATGATATCCGCCGGGTTTGAAAGTAATTTTCGACTTAGCCGGGATGACAACATATTTTACATGCTTCATACCCATCATCCCGTTTTTCATGAAACTTTCGTGCACTTGTACAAGCTGGGCGGCACCGGATTCCACTTTATACAATGTGTCGGGTTTGTTTGTGTCGTTTACGATATCACAATAGAGTGCGCTATTCATTTCTTTTGCTGCCGGACGCATCCAGGCATTTTCAATTTTGATCGAATTACCTGCATGAAAATTCAGAAAAGTTAACAGTGTTAGCATGAATATCATTTTAATTCTCCTATTCGAGGTTTTTTATGTCATTAACTATTTTTTGAGGATCGGCGTGACTTCCGCGGTACTCATTTCTTATTTTCATATTTTGATCCAAAAGTGTAATCCTATCTGTATGAGTAAAGAAATATATTGGTTGACCATTTTTAGTATAAGTTGTATCATTTGCTATCGCCATTACATCCATGTGATGAATAAGCGTATCAATCAAAGCTCTTTTGCCTGTTAAAAATTGAAAATTACTGAAGTCGATATTTCGTATTTGACCGTATTTTTTTAACACCGAGGGTGTATCTCTATCCGGATCGAACGTAAGAGCGACAAATTGTACATTTTTTAATTTATCTTTTTTAACCAGGTTCTGGGTCACTTCCATGTTGTGTGTTGTTAAGGGGCAAATATCCGGGCAGTTGGTGTAAATAAATCCCATTACGAGTATTTTACCTTTATAATCATTTGGAAAGACAACTTTAGCGCTGTCTTGATTTATTAATGAATAAGATTCTTTTCCGATACTTTGATCCATTGGAAGTTTGCTTTGACAACCCCAAACCGTGAACAAAAGAACAACTGATATTATAACATCAAAATTTTTATTAAACATCATTAATAATTGTTTTATCATTTTTAAGCCTTGAAGAACTGATAATTATTAGAATTGTATAACTTTATAAAAGTCGTTAAAAACGAAAGATAGTATATAGAAATTGGTTTTAACATAAAAGTCATAATAAAATAGTTATGCTCCATGTCTATTTTGGTATAACTGCAAAAGGGGGCGCCATAGCAACATCCCCTTTAGAGGGAGAACTATAAAAAAGTACGGACTCAGAATTTTACGCTTCCAAACAAGAAAAAAAGATATTTAAAGGCAGCGTTTAAAGATAAAGTAGTACAAGCAAATATTTGACAACAGAAGATTTAATAAAGTTTAATATTAATTATTAAACGGATTAACCCTGCTGTTTTCAAAATAAGGGCGGTAATTATCGCTTGCTTCCAATTCCTGTACCCATCCGTTTTCGAGTCCGAATTTATCAAGCATTTCAATTGCTCTTGCATATTCTGTGTGGGTAATATTTCTGTCTAATAGAATATCGCTGTGTGCTTTATTGGTGGGATAATATTGAGCCATCAATGAAATATGTATCCGTGGATCCAATTCATTTTTTATAAACTTAAATACGTTCTCCGTTTCTGCTAATCCGTTAGGAAGAATTAGGTGACGGATAATCATTCCCCGGACTACAACATTATTTTCATATACGAGTTCGTGACCAATTTGCCTGAACATCTCTTTTACCGCAAGTTTTGTTTGATCGAAATAACCTTTTACCTTTGAGTACATTCTTCCCGCATAGTTATCGCCGTACTTAAAATCAGGTAAATAAATATCAACAACGCCGTCATAAAGCCGCAGTATTTCAACATTATCATATCCGTTTGTATTGTAAATGATGGGGAGCCGTAAACCTTTTTCCGCCGCTATTTTTATTCCCTTTAAGATAATGGCTGAAAAATGAGTCGGGGAAACAAGTCCGATATTGTGGCACTTCCTATCCTGCAGCTCCAGCATGATATCCGCAAGCCGCTCTATTGTAATTTCATTCTTTTTTTCTGCTTTGTAATTTTGACTGATGATAAAATTCTGACAATAAACGCAGCGCAGGTTGCAGTTTCCGAAAAAGATATTCCCGGCGCCGTTAGTTCCGCTTAACACAGGCTCTTCCCCAAAGTGCGGAGAATATGATGAAACTATCGGTAAATCCCCGCTTTGACAAATGCCCAGTTCCCCGTTTGTACGATCAATCAGGCAATTTCTTGGACAACTTGTGCAGGCTTTTAAAATACCTTCCGCTATTTTAACCCGTTTATCAAATTCACCGGATTCAAGAAGTTTAATGTATGATGGAATGAAACTCATATTCTCCTTTTTTGCCCACAAATCTAATACTTGTAAACTATATCTCCATGAAAATTTCAAGGAAGCATGAATTCCCGCTTTTTCAAGTATTCATGCTTCGAGAATATTACGCGAACAACGTTACATAAATTAAGGCTCTATTTTAGTTCCCAACACTTTTAGAAATTGCTTCATCCATTCAGGATGTGCGGGCCATGCCGGAGCTGTTACAAGTTTCCCGTCTGTTACTGCGTTGTCTGCATTTGCACTTACTTCGCCGTATTTAGCACCGGCAGTAATGCATTCCGGTCCTACTGCAGGGTAGGATATCATATGTTTATCTTTAATTATATCCGCTGCAGCCAAAATTTGCGGACCGTGACAAATAGCGGCAATCGGTTTATCTTTTTCTCCGAAATGTTTTGCTATTTCGATTACTCTTTTGTTTAATCTTAAATATTCAGGCGCTCTTCCGCCCGGAAGTACGAGGGCATCATAATCTTCAGGTTTTACATCATTAAAATCAGCATTTAATTTGAATCTGTGTCCGGTAAGCTCAACATAAGTTTGATCGCCGATAAAATCGTGAACAGCGGTCTTTACGGTATCGCCTGCTTTTTTATCCGGGCAAACGGCATGAACAGTATGTCCTACCATCAACAGCATCTGGAAGGGAACCATTACTTCATAATCTTCGACAAAATCTCCCACGATCATTAAAATTTTTTTTGAAGCCATTTCATACCTCCAAGTTTTTGATTGAATTAATTAATCTTTTTGCTTTAGAAAATTATATTCCGTTGTATTATTAAATGTAGCAAATTATTGTTTTGGATTAAATTCAATTCTTCTGCTGTTGTGATATTGGTTTCAGTCCGCCATAAAAATAATTTTGAATTTATTTTGGAAGTTAAGATAATAGTTTTTTTACAAAACATTAATCTTCAAAATTCGATTTTTGTTTAGAATGCATTATTTTAACAACTCGAATCTTCTTCCTAATATTTTTAAGGCTGTGTTATGTTTCAAAAAAGTTTGACAATAAAAATTATATTACTAATCGTATTATCATCGCTCTATTTCACTTCATCACAAGCAAAAATAAATTCAAGAAATATTGGAAATGATTTCCCTCAAAATCTTTCCGGCAAAAAACTTTTGCTGATACCTGCTCCTCAAAAAATTGAAATGAAAAAAGGAAGTTTCCTTATTTCGGGCAGCGATAAAGTTGTATTAGCAAATTATTCCAGGAAAGATGATCATTTTTCAGCAGAGCAGTTAAAAGATGAAATTAAAAATGATCTTTTTTTAGATTTAAAAATCTCAAAAACAGAGGGACGAAAATATATATTAATTGGGCAGATTGGTAAAGATAAAAAAATAATCTCAGCCCTAAATAAATTAAAAATTGCAGTCCCGTCCGATTTGAGTGACGAAGGCTATATTTTGAATATATCACCTTCTCATATTATTGTGGCAGGAAAAACTTCAGCGGGAACTTTTTATGGGATTCAAACACTGAAACAAATAATTCGTTCCAACAGGGATGATTATTCCATACCTTGTTTAACAATTATTGATTATCCGTCACTAAAATACCGCGGGTGGATGGATGATATAAGCCGGGGACCGATTCCGACAATGGATTTCTTGAAGAAAGAAGTAAGAATTTTATCAGAGTACAAACTTAATTTTTTCAATTTATATACGGAAAATGTGTTTAAGCTAAAGGCATATCCCGATATCGCACCTGAAGACGGTTTAACCGCAGAGCAGGTGGAAGAGCTTTCAGATTACGCAAGTAAATATCATATTCAACTTATCGGTAATTTCCAATCATTCGGTCATTTTTACAAGATTCTGAAAAGTCCGTTTTATGCGGATATGCGCGAGACAAAAAATATAATCAGTCCGGCTGTACCGCAAACCTACGATTTTTTAAGTAAAGTTTATTCCGAAGTTGTTCCGGCATATAAAAGTAAATTCTTTAATATTAATTGCGACGAGACGTTTGGATTAGGGGAAGGAAAAGCTAAACAAATGGTTGACAGCCTGGGTTTAGGCGAGGTGTATGCTTATCATATTAACAAGATTTATAATCTGCTTAAACCTTACGGTAAGAGAATTATGATGTGGGGCGATATTGCCGTAAACAATAAATCTATTATAGACGAGCTTCCTAAAAACTTAATCGTTCTTTCCTGGGGATACAGCCCCAATGAAAGTTTTGATTACGCGATAAAACCATTTAAAGATGCCGGATTTGATTTTATGGTAGCTCCCGGAGTTAGCTGCTGGAATAGAATATACCCGGCATTGAGTGATGCAGCGGTAAATATTTCAAACTATGTACGGGACGGAGCAAAGTACGGCGCAATGGGAATGATGAATACTGCATGGGACGATGACGGTGAAAATTTCTTCAATAATAATTGGTATGGAATGATTTGGGGAGCAGAGTGTTCGTGGAAACCTGAACTGCCTGCATCCGGCAGCAAAGCAGATAAAGAAAGAAATGAAAGATTAAGCGATTTCAATCATGCGTTTGATGCAAATTTTTATGGCTTGTCAAAAGTTTCCGTTACACAAGCTCTATTGGAACTGGATTCGATACGAAAATATCCGGTAAAAAATATTTTAAATGACAGCGGGTTCTGGGAGGATGTACTCGATTTTAACGAAGATAATACAAGCGACGTAGCATTAATCAACAACCTTCAAGTTGAAAGTGAAGCTTCACTTATTGTTACTCAATTAACCAGGTTAAAAAAGATAATTCCAAGGAATAATTCAAATTTGGATTATGCAACCTTCGCAGCCCGGCGGGTACGTTTTGAAGCGCAAAAAAATATATTAAGAGTGAAGCTTTACAAAGTATATCAAAAGCCGGATAGTAATTATATTTCAAAAACAAAGAACGATATTGATACTCTGCTTAGCCATCTTCATCAATTAAAAATGGAATATGTCAGGCTATGGGAACGTGAGAACCGCTCCTGGTGGCTTGATCATATACTTGCAAAGTATGATGATTTGGGTGATCAGCTTCTCAACGCGGAAAACAAAGTATTTATAAAACCTGCTAATAAAGTTGCTGGCAATCAAAGGATGGTTAGCCTGCGGACTATTTTTAATAACAAGAAAATTTATTACACGCTCGACGGAACAGAACCGACACTCGGAGCAAATATTTATACAAATCCTTTTTCAATAGAGCATTCGTCAATTATTCGCGCTTGTGTAATGGAGAACGGCAGACCTTCGGAAAATTCGCAGGAGTTTATATTAGTAGATAAAGCTATCGGCAAATTATACCGGTTAAATTCGAATTATAATACTTATAATACTGCCTATTCTGGCGGCGGAGATTCTGCACTAGTTGATGGGCTGTTCGGCTCATCAAATTATGCGGATGGACATTGGCAGGGATACCAGGGGCAGAATCTCAATGTAATACTTGATATGAAAAAGAAGATGAAAATTAAAGACGTCTCAATCCGCTTTTTACAAAACAGTTTTTCCTGGATTCTAATGCCGAAGGAAGTAAAAATATTATTCTCTGATGACGGTATTCATTTTCATACCGTGAAAGTTATTGATAATATGATTGATCCCAAAGTCGACGGAACAATCATTCACAAATTTAAGTCTGAGTTCGATAATGCAGAAACACGTTATATACAGGTTATCGGGGTGAGTCCGGGCAGACTGCCGAAGTGGCATCATGCGGCAGGACGACAGGCATATATTTTTGCCGATGAAGTGATTGTGAATTAATTTTTAGTTTTTGATGCATTTATAAAATATTCTGAAAAGAATGATATATCCACTGAGTGACCACAGAGTTCGCAAAGATATTTCGAACTCTGTTTACTTTTCGTAAACTAAAATTGACCGTTATGCAGAATACTTTATGTTCGAGAAAGTTTATCTCTAAGTATACAGTTCAACTGATTATAAACCTTAGTAACAATTATTCACACTTTATTATTAACCTATTACCTTCTTTTCTGTACAAACAGATGCTAGTAAAGTTATGTTATAATCGAAAAAGTTAAGCCATAAGATTAATTTTTATAAATAATTTAAAAGATATTGATTTCACTATAATAATAGAGAAGATGGAGTAGCTACAAATTTCGCGAATATTTTTTTGTCTTTACAAGCAAACAGAAACATTGCATTGTTGTTAATTCATGAAGTAGAATTATTATTAAAGATAAAAATTGCTAAGAATGAGACATACTATTTTGTCCATGATTGAAGTTCGATAACGTTGCCTTCGATATCGGTAACGTAAACCCACTTTACTTTTGCACCTCCTTTAACTTCCAGGGTTACAACTTCTCCAACACTTCCGCCGCCTGCGTTAATTACTATTTCTCTTGCTGTCTCAACATTCTCCACTTGGAATGCAATATGCCCGAATCCCGGCCTGTTTACTGCAGTTTCCTGTTTTTCTTTTAAAGTGCTGTATTGAAAAATTTCTAATGTAGGACCGTCAGTACCGTAACCGGGCAACCTTAAATGAACACCCTGCAGAGATGTGCCGGGTATTCCAGTGCCGGCTTCGAGAGTTTTTCCGCTAAAATCTCTTTCAGGCGGAACCGGTTTACAGCCGAATATTTTAATATAAAAATCAGCCAGAGAGTGCCAGTCCCGGGCTATTAAATTTGTGTGAACATATTTCGCTTTGATTTCCATAAGACAAATAAATAAAAAATTACAACCAAAAGCCTGCTTCATTTAAAGAAAGATTCAGCTGTATAAAAATATGCATGCAATTAGTAAAATTTCAAATGAGCGGGTTTGCTTCCGCGCAGAAGTCTGTTCTTCAACCTAAAATATGAATAGGTGATTATCGCTATTATTTTTTTTCTTTTCTTCCCAATCGGTGAGTTTGCCGTTTTTGAAGAAATAAGTAATATCACCGTAATACCATTGAGAAAACACACCCCAGGGATGAACGATCTTATGTGTTTTGTCGGGCTTGCCCCAGCCATCCTTCAACATTTCCTGAGTCATTCCTTTCCACACCTGTCCGCTAGCAACCCGGTTCCCGATTTCATTACCGTACTTCTTTACAAATAGCTTTTGCTTTTCCGACCGCAGCGCGGTATTACATGCCTCTAATTTTTTATCCAAATTGCCGGAAATATTTTTAAGACTGTCAACCTGTGTTTTTAAATTATTAATAAACATGTTTAGGGAGTTCTTCATTGATGTAAGGCTGTCCATCCGGGTTTCGAATGTTTTTCTATTAAGCTGTGATTTGGTTTGTCCGAATAATGAAAGTGAAAAAATAAATGTAAAAATTATAATGCACTGAAAGTTAATTTTTGATAATATCATATTTCCTTTCTCTGTCGTTTTGAGTGATTGTCGACTTATTTCATTGGATAAATTTTCTTCTTTTTCAACTTGGTTGTACCTTTTTGTATTAACTGCAGGCAATTCGGGTTCTTTAAATTTGTTTGAGAAATAATTGTCTTTTTTGTCAACGCCCGGTATTGCCGGAGCTCCGAGCTTCATATCCAAAGCCATTTTTTTGAAGAATTATCAATGGTGAAAGATACTTCCTTTTTGCTATCCTTTCACAGAGCGGCTGTTCTGAATACAGTATAGATAGTTCCTTATTCGTATGTAATTCTTAAATAGACAGGGACCTGGATTTTCTTTTCTCTCGACTGTTACAACAGATTTATTACTGTCAACTTAAAAGGATGTGAGATCAAGATCCGGGTTCCCATTTTCAAAAAACCATGGTTTGCAATACCCGTTTAAATTCTGTGTATTCTCATCATTATCCGTAGTAATGTCTTTCTTTTTGAGATCATTGGCAGTAATAATGTGAACGATCCCATTCGAATGCTTAGCCTGCTTCAAAAAAGTATCATATTTATCTTTCAATGCACTTTGCATGTACCAGTATCCAACAAAGAAAGAGGTGGAATTATGCATGCCTATCCTGATATCGGTTTTCAAAAGGCATCTTAAAACTCCAACTAAAAATGAGATTAATGGAATCATCCGGGATAAAAAGTTTTTTGAGTCTTACAAATAAATTGGTACCGCCGCGCGAAATTTGTTGACGCCGGGAGATAATTCTACATTATTTGAATCGAACTCCATCTTATATATTGTTACTCCAACCCGTCAAACAAGATGTATCGATCGGGACGTCGCGGAAATCTTTTTTCCTGTAAAGATCCTGGTAAAGTCTGAATGCTAACATACCTTGAGTATCGGGGCTTTTGTTAAAATAGATAATAACTTCATTTCGCTTACAATTTTTAATGAATTAAAAACACATGCCTTTTAAATTCCGCAAAATAACCTTCGAAAATAACATGATAATTACTCTTTAACAAGGTAATATAAATGAAATGTTACAGATACACTTCAATGATCAATTAAAAAGAAAAAATTTTAAGCAGAGTTTTTAAGTTATCACATTCCGCCAATTCTATACAATCATTTTGTAAGATTTGGTTTATCTTTTTATTGGGATATATTTTAAGAAACTTTTCGAATTCTGTTTTAAGAATACTATTTAATCCGTTTCTTCAATTACAGCGACTTTCTCCAAAACATCTTTTCTTTTATCCAGCAAAGGTATTGTAGTCCCTTTTAATCGGTTTTCATCAAGCAAATCCAATTCGAGATCGGAAATAACAATTTGTTCTTGATTTATTACTCCTTCCGCCGCAATGCCGTCGCGCGAGAATGGAAAATCCGAAGGCGTGATTATGCTGGCTTGCCCATAATGCAAATTTAAATTTTCTACCGGCAAATTTCCCACAGTACTGGTCATCACCACGTAAATCTGGTTTTCAATTGCACGTGCATGGCAGCAATATCGAACTCTTAAAAATCCCTGTCTGTCATCGGTACACGAGGGAACAAAAATTATTTCCGCCCCGGCATCGGAAACCAGGCGGGCAGCTTCGGGAAATTCGACATCATAACAAATTAATATTGATATCGGAGCATACTTTGTTTTGAATACTTTAAACTCGTGTCCGCCTTTCATCTTCCATAAATCTTTTTCCCATCTTGTGCCGTGAACTTTATTCTGTGTAAATACTTTTCCTTCGGGTGTAAATAAGTAAGATGTATTATAAACGTCACCATCAAACACCGTTGGATGTGTTCCGCCGATTAAGTAAAAGCCGTATTCTTTAGACAGACCGGTTAACATTTGTACATAATGATCCGTAAACTCCGTTAAACGCCTAATCTCTTTTACCGGATCCTCCTTCTTTACGAATGAGAGAAGCTGGGTTGTAAATAACTCCGGCAGCAATACATAGTGGGGGCTATATTCGGCCGCCGAGCTAAGCATAAAATTCACCTGCTGGGCAAATTGATCGAAATTATCGATTTTTTTTAAATGATATTGAATTGCTGCTATTCTTATTCTCATTATTCGTTCCTTTCTCTTATTCCGGTCTGTAATCTTTATTTATCCAAACTATTAGTGAAGCATATTCGAGAGACTCCTTATCCCCATGTAAATAATTTTCAACAATTCCGCAAAACTGGAAACCTTCGCCTATCTGAAAACGAAGAACAGGATCATAAATATCCCCCCAAATTACTTTCATAGCGTAAAGTTCAGGACTCATTTTATCGGCATAAAGAAAATAATTTGGAAGCCTGCCCGCTGCAATTATTCTTTTTAGATTTAATTCTCTGCACAGTGCTCGCCGTGCTTCATAAAGTTTATGACCTATTCCTTTTTTTTGATAAGACGGATCAACACAAACTTCAGCGCCGTAAAGTGTCCTACCCTCAATATTATGAGTATTGAAGGTTCCAAAACCAGTTACCTCTCTCCAATTATGGTCTATTCCATATTCATCCCACAATATAATTAATGAGTTTGCAGTTCCTACAACTTTCCCGTCTAATCTAGCAACAAATTGACCCTCCGGGAATACTTTTAAATGATTCTCAAGCTGTTCTTTTGTCCATGGTCTGATATTTGGGTATACTTTCAATTGCAGTTCTTGTATCTCTTCAAAATCTTGAACAGAGACCTGATTTATTAGAACATTGCTTTTGATCTTTTCCGCGCCGATTTTATTTTTTACAGTACTCATATTAATTCGTCGAAAATATCATAAAATTGAAATACTATAATCTACAACTTAAATTACCGGAACTAATAATATTTATATTATTTGATAAGGTGTGTAAGGCTTTAAAGTACAATTATACGCATTTATTTCAATATAAGATATTATGCGATAATAGAAAGTATTTACAGCTCGAAAGTGTTTTTTGTCATATTTAAATTGTTGAATTTATGCTTAATAGAATAAATATATAAAAATTTGCTTTAGAAAAAATCCTTAAAATAAATCATTATTAGTTATATTTAAATCTTAGGAAATCAATTTTTTTAAACTTTATTTCATAAAATAATTATAAATCATTCTCCGGAGAAATATGTTCTATTTTAAATCCGATTATTTTACCTATAAAAAGAAAAAACTGTTTTGTGAAGATGTACCGGTTGTAGATATAGTTAAGTCTGCAGGCAGTCCGGTTTATATTTATAGCAAAAAGTTTTTTGAAGATCGTTATCACGAATTTGACAATGCATTCAAGGATATTAAGCACACAGTATTTTTTGCAGTTAAATCAAATTTTAATTTAAGTGTAATAAAACTTTTTGCCGGGATGGGCAGCGGTGTTGATGTAAATTCCGAAGGCGAGTTATACAGAGCATTGGAAACAGGTGTAGATCCTAAAAAAATTATTTTAACGGGAGTAGGAAAAACCAGGCACGAAATTGAATTGGGAATTGAAAAAGAACTGCTGATGATAAAAGCAGAGTCTTTTGAAGAGGTGCATTTAATAAATGAAATAGCTGCATCGATGAATAAAACAGCGCCGGTTGCGATCAGGGTTAATCCCGATGTTGATGCAAAAACTCATCCCTATATTTCAACTGGATTGGCGGAAAATAAATTCGGTGTGGATACTGCAACAGCGATTGAAATTTTTAATGAATCCGGAAATCTCAAGAATATTAGGTTTGTGGGCATTGACATGCATATTGGTTCGCAGATAACAAGCGTTTCACCTTTTCTTGAGGCAGCCGAGAAATTATCGGAACTATTTCTTAATCTCAAGGCGAAAGGAATAAGACTGGAACACTTCGATATGGGCGGCGGTACCGGCGTGGTTTATAAAGATGAAAAGCCTTTCAAGATAAATGAACTTGCCGAAGCGCTCTTTCCGGTTCTTAAAAAACTTGATTGTGATATTTTCTTCGAACCTGGTAGATTTTTAACTGCAAACGGCGGAATTCTTGCAACACAGGTTTTGTACACAAAAAAGAATCACGGAAAACATTTCACTGTAGTTGATGCTTCAATGACCGATCTTTTAAGACCCAGCATTTACGGTGCGTATCATCATATTCAACCCGTAAATAAGCAGGGCGCCGAAAGTGATATTATTACCGATATAGTAGGACCCGTTTGCGAAAGCGGAGATTTTCTTGCGAAGAACAGGGAATTTACCTTGTGCAGACAAGGCGATCTTTTAGTCGTGATGAGTGCAGGCGCATACGGAATGGCGATGGCATCGAATTATAATACAAGAAGAAGACCGCCGGAAGTACTTGTTGACGGTAATAATTTTAAAGTCATTCGCAGCAGGGAAACTTTTGATCATTTGCTTTTTGACGAACTCGAAAAATTGAATTCTTAATTTGTATGCCTATGAAACGTAGAAACTTTATCAGAACGATATCAACAGCGGCGGCAGTTTCTGCAATTTCTCCATTACCGGCTTTAGGTAAGGAGCGTGTAAAGAATTTAAATGATACTGCAGGAATAATAAAACCTAAACGACTGCAAAAAGGAGACACGATCGGTTTAATTACGCCTGGCAGTTTTATTGATGAAGACGAGCTAAAAGAATCGATTCAAAACCTGGAAGCACTCGGATTGAAGGTAAAGTATACGGACAGAATTTTAGCCCGATACGGTTATCTTGCGGGAACCGATAAACAGCGTGCAGATGATATTAACGAAATGTTTTCACGTGATGACATAAACGGAATTGTAGCAGTCCGGGGCGGATACGGCTGTACAAGAATTCTTTCTATGCTGAATTATGAAATCATTAAAAGTAATCCTAAAATTCTCATCGGTTACAGCGATGTTACGGCATTGCTTTTCGGGATTTTTAAGAAGACCGGGCTAGTTTGTTTCCACGGTCCGGTAGGAATCTCGACCTTTAATAAATACAGTGTCGATAATATGAAAAATATTTTAATGAAGCCGCATAATCCCTTAACTCTGTATGATGCAAATGAATCGAATAATCCGGATAATGCTTTTAAACCGGCTACAATTCGCAGCGGTAAAGCGCAGGGAAAACTGGTTGGGGGAAATCTTTCTTTAATTGTTTCGGTTATCGGTACTCCTTACGATATTGATACGGAAAATAAAATTATTTTTATCGAGGAAGTCGGGGAAGAACCATACAGAATAGATAGAATGCTAACTCAAATGATAGAAGCAGGTAAGTTTGATAAAGCCGCTGGTGTTGCACTCGGTGTATTTTTAGACTGCAAATCCAAACCGGATAAATCAGGCGTTGATAATTCATTTACAGTGCTTGAAGTAATATTCGACAGGCTGTTCGATTTGAACATCCCGGTTGCATACGGAATGTCGTTCGGACATATAAATGATAAATTCACTCTTCCTTTCGGAATAGAAACTGAATTTAATTCTCTGGAGCAAACTTTAACTCTTCTTGAACCGGCAGTGATATAAAAATAAAACGATGCATTCTTTGTCTCATCTTTATGCATTGAGACCAATGTTTGCTTTTTGAAAGTATGAATGAATAATTGGATGTCTTTTAACATAGATGTGCTCTTAAATTTGTTTAGTTGTTTATTTCAAAATTATTAATAACGTTAACCAGTATATATACATATATTCAAACTCCTGGTTTTTATTTCATAGATTCATCAATTTATGTAAATCCTTTTTTTATAAATAATATAATATAAGTTTCATGTTCGCTGAAATAGTATTTCCTCTTCCGTTTAGAAAAGCATTCACGTATTCGATTCCCGGGGAGCTTGAACCTTTTGCCGCGATCGGAGTGAGAGCAGTTGCGCCTTTCGGTAAGAGAACGTTAACCGGTTTTATTATTAATGTTGTTGGTAAAACAATGGTTAAAGAAAAGATAAAACCTGTATCTGACATACTCGATGAAGTTCCGATATTCGGGACAAATGAACTCGAATTTTACTCCTGGTTGGCAGATTACTACCTGTCTTCGTTAGGCGAAGCATTAAAACTTGCAGTGCCTTACGGATTGGAAGTTGAATCAAAAAGGAAGATCATAAGTGACCCGGATATATGTTTTAAGCTTTGGGAAAAAGAAAAGGGAAAAGATTCAATTCGTGTTAAGGTTTTAAAAATATTATCCGACCGGGAAGAAACGAATTTTAATTATCTTCAAAAGCTTGTTAAGAAAAAGAATATTTATTCCGTATTGCGAAACCTGGAAAAAAGCGGAGCAATTTCTATACTGGATGAAATAGAAGGTGCAAAGGTAAAAATTAAAAAAGAAAAATACATTAAACTTTCAAAATCAATCGGGGAGGTATATTCTTTTTTACCGGAAATAGAAATCAGATCGCCGAAGCAGGTAAGAATTCTTCTGGAATTACTGTCAAAGAAGGGGAAAGCGGTTTCGTTAAAAAATTTATTAAAGAAATCCGAAGCAGGAAATTCATCCGTCGACTCACTCGCAAAAAAAGGAATAATCGAAATTATTGAAAAAGAAGTTGACAGAAGATTTACGGAATATTATTCTGAAGAGCATACCGACCTGGTTTTAACCGAACAACAGAATCTTGTCTTTAACACAGTTTCAAAAAAATTGGATGAGAAAAAATTTCAAACATATCTTTTGCACGGAGTTACTGGTAGCGGTAAGACGCAGGTTTATATTGAACTAGTAAAAAAAGTTTTAACTGCTGGAAAAACCGCTTTAATTCTTGTCCCGGAAATTTCTTTAACTCCTCAAATTACATCGAGATTAGTAAATAATTTCGGCGATTTGGTAACGATACAGCACAGCCGCATGTCGCTCGGAGAGCGATATGATTCATGGCGCAAAATTTTAAATGGGAAATCAAAGGTTGTTATAGGTGCGCGCTCGGCATTGTTTGCTCCTTTAAAGGATTTGGGAATTATTGTAATCGACGAAGAACATGACTCAAGCTATAAACAATTCGAGTCGGTCCCTAAATATAATGCCCGCGATGCGGCGATCGTTCTCGGAAAAATAAATAATTGTCCCGTACTGCTAGGTTCCGCTACCCCTTCAATTGAAAGTATGTATAATGCAAAAACCGGGAAATATACTCTTTTGTCCTTACCAAAAAGGATCGACGATGCAAAAATGCCGAAGATCGAACTAGTCAATATTGCAATCGAACGGAAAAAGAAAAAAATGGAGAATGTTTTTTCAAAAATTTTACTCGACAAAATTGAGGACAGGCTGAAAAAAGGAGAGGCAATAATTATCCTCCAAAACAGGCGGGGATTTTCTACACAAATTTATTGTGAAGATTGCGGTGAAATAGAAAGCTGTGAAAATTGTAGTGTGCCGATGGTATATCACATAAATCAGAATTATTTGCAGTGCCATTATTGCGGATTGACAAAAAAAGTACCGAACGCATGTACGCACTGCGGTTCGTTATCGATAAAATATTTTGGTACCGGAACAGAACGGGTGGAGGATGAACTTGAATTTTATTTCCCCAGCGCGAGAATAAAGAGGATAGATTCGGATTCGATTTCCAGGAAATCATCACTGAGTAAAATACTGTTTGAATTCAGTAAAGGTGATATCGATATCCTGGTAGGCACACAGATGGTTTCTAAGGGATTGGATTTTTCACGGGTAACACTGGTCGGTGTTATCTCTGCTGAAACTACACTCTGGCTTCCCGATTTCCGCGCAGATGAAAGGACTTTCCAATTGCTAACGCAGGTTGCGGGAAGAGCCGGAAGGAGTAAAGTTGAGGGGGAGGTAATGATTCAAACCCAGAATGAAAAACATTTCGCCCTGCAGAAAGTTCTGCAGAATGATTATGAGGGATTTTATAATAAAGAAATAATAGACCGTGAAAAAACAGGTTATCCGCCTTTTACGAGATTATGTTTAGTGGAAACAAAAGACCAGGATGAGGGGAAAGCTAAAGGCGCTATCAACGATTTTTATAAAGAACTTGTTCCGTACAGCAAATGGTTAAAAATTTCACAACCGACCACTGCAATAATTGCCAGATTAAAAGGGAATTATCGCTTTCATATTTTGATAAAAAGCCAAAAGGATATTGATCCGGGTGGGGCTATTTTGCATAAAGCCGTTTTAAACTCATTCGTAGAGTTCAATAGAAAATCCCGCTACCGTGATGTTAAATTGTTGTATAATGTGGATCCGCAGAGTATAATGTAAAAAAGTAAAAATGTAAAATTATTTGTAAAACCCACTTTAGAAGTGAGTCTCACGTAGGTATTTAGTATTAGGAAATAATATGGCAAAAAGAAATATTAAATTCATAAAGGATCGATTTTACCATATCTATAATTGCGGATACAACAGGGATAAAATATTTTATGAAAGTGAAAATTACTTATTCTTATTAAGAAAAATTCAGAAGTACACAGAAAAGTTTAACATCTCATTGCTTGCTTATTGTTTAATGCCAAACCATTACCATTTCTTATTCAGGCAAGACTCAGATCAAAAAGTGAATAAATTCTAGCAGCATGTTTTTAACTCATATACAAAAACAATAAATAAAAGATATGATTGCAGCGGTACTTTATTTGATGGTAGCTTTAAAACAAATATTGTTGAAGACATCGATTATAAGAAAGAGTTGTGCAGATACATTCACCGTAATCCTATCGATGATGGCTTGGTAAAAAATATTGATGAGTGGCAGTACTCAAATTATCTAGAGTGGGTCGGTTTAAGAAATTATTGAAAAAATATTTAGAGAGTATGTGAATAAAAAATGTAATAAAATTAAAAATGAGACTCACCTTTAAGGTGAATCTCATATAAAATAAATTAACCTGCTAAAAATTTTAAAAACGGAACTGCTTTGCCTAATCCAAATACAATCAATCCCCAGACAATCCATAAACCGAAAACCATTACATAATATTTGGTTGTAGAAGCGGCTTTGAACATTTTAGCCAAGCCGATACTGAGAACGATAAATGCCCAGATGGAGATGATATCAATCTTAGCCAATAAAAATCCCATTAGGGTAGATTTATCGGCATTCATGAAAGAAGCTAGGCTAATATCCGACAGCATTTTCCCCATCAATAGAGAAATTATGGCGGCAAGTACAACCTGTATGATAGCAATATACGAAGTCATACCGTATGCAACCAAAGCCGAATTATAATTCCCTTCCCCCTTAAAAGCAAAACGGCTAAATAAAAAGTACACCCCCGAAACAATAAAAAAGACTATGAAACCGAAGATAATGATACCTACAGCCTGCATAATCATAGCAACAGGAGTTCTTCCTTTATCAAGGTTATCCTGAATTCTATTCATTTGTTCATTTGCCTGATCCTGTGTCATTTGTCCTTTGGCAACAGCATCATTCATTGTTTTTTCTATTCGCTGCAATTGTTTTTGCTTCACCTGGTAGTATATCTCGCTGTTGCTCAACACTAAAAATTGAGTGGCAATTATAATAACCAATAAAATTGATAGAGGTAATAGCCAGTCAATCGTTCTAGGAGGAAATTCAGACATTTTTTTAAATGTATTTCCCGGATCGGTGAATATGCCTATAAGTTTATCACTGTGGCTGAGTTCTTGTCCCGGTGGGTTTTCACTTTCTGCGGTGATTTCCGGAGTATCAGTGTTATCCATAACTCTCTCCTCATAAATTATTTTGGAATGGTAATAAAAAGTATTTATACTTTACCCAAAACGCAATAAAAAAATCAGTGTTTTCTCAACATTTATTTACATTTTTTTGAATTTGATCAAATGAACCGTTTATTTTGTATTAGGTTTTAAATACGAAAAGCAGAATAGTTAACATTAATCTTAATTTGTACTTTTTTTAGGAATTAGAATGAAAACAATAATAGAACCTTTTAAAATAAAATCGGTTGAGCCGATTCATTTTACTACAGAAGAAGAAAGAGTTAAAATTTTGAAAGAAGCGGGATATAACCCGTTTTTAGTTCATGCCGAACAAGTTATTATCGATCTTTTGACGGACAGCGGAACTTCGGCTATGAGTGCAAAGCAATGGGCCGGAATCATGGACGGTGATGAGTCGTATGCCGGATCAAAGAGTTTTTACCGTTTTGAAGAAGCGGTAAAAAAAATTACGGGGATGAAACATATTATCCCGACACATCAGGGAAGAGCTGCTGAAAAAATCATTTTTTTCATAACAGCACGAAAAGGGAAATATATACCAAACAATACTCATTTCGATACTACCCGTGCTAATATTGAATTTACGGGAGCGGAAGCGGAAGATCTCCTTAACGAAACGGGTAAACACCCTGAAATTCGTGCTGATTTTAAAGGTGATATGGATGTCGAAAAATTAGAGGCGTTTATTATTGAAAAAGGAAAAGAAAATATACCTCTTTGTATGCTGACAGTTACCAATAATTCCGGCGGGGGGCAACCTGTTTCGATGAAAAATATTCGTGAAGTTAAAGAGGTTTGCAAGAAGTACGGTATTCCGCTTTTCCTTGACGCATGCAGATTCGCGGAAAATGCTTATTTTATTAAAAAGAGGGAACCGGGTTATTCTGATAAGTCCGTTTTGGAAATAGCCCGTGAAATGTTTTCTTACGCAGACGGCGCAACTATGAGTGCTAAAAAAGATGCACTTGTAAATATCGGCGGATTTCTAGCGTTAAACGATGATGAACTGGCTATGCAGTGCAGAAATCTTTTAATAGTTACGGAGGGATTTCCCACTTACGGTGGATTAGCCGGTCGTGATCTTGAAGCTGTTGCGCAGGGATTGGAAGAGGTAGTTGATGAACATTATCTCGAATATCGAATTAGAAGTGTGGAATATTTAGGAGAAAAATTAGTTGCAGCCGGTGTTCCTATTATTGAACCACCGGGTGGTCATGCCATTTATATTGATGCAAAAAGATTTTTGCCGGACATTCCGCAGGAACAATTTCCAGGGCAGGCAATTGTATGTGCTTTATATTTGGAAGGAGGAATAAGATCGGTGGAAATAGGCAGTGTTATGTTCGGGAAATATGATAAGAACGGTAAACTTATTCCCCCGCCGATGGAGCTTGTCAGGCTGGCAATTCCGAGAAGAGTTTATACGCAAAGTCATATCGATTATGTGCTCGAAGTAATTTTAGAGGTATTTAAAAAAAGAGACTCACTTAAAGGTTTAAAAATAGTATATGAAGCGCCGATGCTGAGACATTTTACTGCCCGATTCGAAGAGATAAATTAAAAAGGAATTATGCCGGGAATGAAAATAAAAAAGCAATACAGCTATACTAACAAAAGACAAATTTGGCGGTTATTACCGACCGGTACGGGAAAATTACTAATCGAAGACCGGAATATAAATTCTAAAGATGTATACTTTAACTGTCTCGATTTAAATTCCGGAAAAAAAATGTTCCAAAATTTTCAACTGGAAGAGAAATCATGGGTTGGCATTGAGGCAGTACATAAAGATATTATATTCTTCCATAAATATGTTAAACCCGACATGCCGGGTCATACCGGTATAATTGCTTTCGATATAACCGGCAAGAATGTGATTTGGTCGACCGATGATTATGTTTTCCTGTTTATATTAAATGATAAATTATACTGCTATAAACCTTCATTTGAGGGGAGGAAATTTTTTATCCTCGATTACAATACCGGCGAGCTGCTGAATGAGCTAGGTGACGAGGCAGAGGCAATAAATGAGAAGCGAAATGAATCATTAAATGATAAACAGTTTAAAAACTATTCATTTCCAGAACCTTTCAACGCAAATGATCAGAAGGATCTTGAAATTTCTAAAATCTTTCAAAATGTGAGGGAAAATCATCTTATTTCCGGACAAATTGAACATGTTAAAAAAAACGGATTATTGTTTTTTAATTATCACGAGGTAAACGATAACGGAAGTTTTAAGAACATATTTAATGTCATTGAAATTCTGTCCGGATTGACTATTTTTGATTTAGTGCTCGACAAGGAAACTAGAGTACTGATTCCGGATTCCTTTTTCATTTTGAATAATCTTATCTTTTTGTTGAAAGAAAAGACAAACTTAATTGTTTGTTCAATGGGGTGAAAATATTTATCTGGTGTAACAAAAACTTCTAATAGTCGAAGTTATCTATTCGAACAGGAGTCACATGCTTCACTTTAGCAAAATAATATATTAATTTAAATTGTTACTGACATTTTACTCGATGAATATGTAAACAAACGATGCAAAATAGTGCAAAATTAAGATTTTTTTAATTCATTAGCGCATTAGGGGAATTTGATAATTTAAATCGAGGTAAGTATGGAGCTCACAGAAGAAGAAAAGGGAGTGCTTATATTCGCTGCACGAGATTCAATTCGTTCTCTTTTCGGAAACACTCCGGAACCTATCATTAACTACGACTTTTACCCTCATTTAAAACAAAAAGGAGCCGGGGCTTTCGTAACGATTACAATCAAAAATAACCTCCGGGGATGTATCGGCTATATAACATCAAACTTTACACTTTACGAAACGGTATGTGATGCATCAAAACAAGCTGCAATGAATGATCCGAGATTTCCCCCTCTAAGCAAGGAAGAAAATGAGCAAATAAATATTGAAATATCCGTATTATCGCAGTCGGTACATATTAACAATTATGAAGAAATTGTACCGGGATTGCATGGATTGATTCTTGAAGAGGGAAATTACAGAGGTGTTTTACTTCCGCAGGTTGCTACAGAAAATAATTATACCCTGCCTCAATTTCTGGAGGCTCTTTGTCTGAAAGCAGGGTTACCGCCGGATGAATGGGAAAAGGGGATGCTAAACATCTATTCGTTCACCGCAACGGTTTTTTCTGAATTAGGCAGGAGAAAGAAAACTTATGAGCGTAATTAGAAAACCTGCCGTGGCAGGTACTTTTTATCCGGAAAATCCCGATGAGTTGAAAAATGAATTAAAATTACTGCTGTCACTGGTGCAATCTTCTTTGGGACCGAAAAATATTACGGGAGTAGTTTCGCCTCACGCCGGATACATTTATTCAGCAGCAGACGATGCGT
>CAVVVS010000084.1:0-4260 GCA_963751355.1 uncultured Ignavibacteriales bacterium
TATTTGAAATGTAATATACGGTCATCTCGGATATCCTGTACTTCAAGCGGCGGATATACTACTTTATAAAGGCGATGCGGTACCAGTTGGAGAAGATCAGGTGCCGCATATTGAAATTTCACGCGAAATAGCAAGAAAGTTTAATAACCAATACGGAAAAGTTTTTCCGGAACCTGAACCGCTTTTAACAAAATTTGCTCGCTTGCCGGGTCTTGATGGTAATGCCAAAATGAGCAAATCTTTGAATAATACTATATTATTATCGGACAGCCCTGAGGCGATAAAGACAAAACTGAAAAAAGCAGTTACTGACCCTCATAAAGTGAAAAAAGGAGATCCGGGTAATCCTGAAATATGCCTGGTATTTTCGTATCATAAGAAATTTAATGCTCAAGAGATTCCGGAAATTAACACCGGATGCAGATCGGGAGCATTAGGGTGTTTCGATTGTAAAATGAATTGTGTCTCAAAAATATCGGATTTTTTGGAGCCGATTAGAGAAAAACGAAAATATTACGAAGAAAGACCGAATGAAGTTAAAGACATATTACTTGACGGTGAAAAAAGAGCCAAAGCAACCGCACAGGAAACCATGGCTGAAGTCAGGGAAAAAATGAAGTTAGGATAAAATTGTACAAAATTAAATTAGAACAATTCGAGGGTCCACTAGATCTTCTCCTCTTCTTCATAAAAAGGGATGAATTAAATATCTATGATATCCCTATTTCCAGGATAACAAGAGAATTTTTGGAATATGTAAATTTGATGAAGCTGCTAGACCTTGAAGTTGCCGGTGATTTTATTTTAATGGCATCCACATTAATGCACATAAAAGTAAGAATGTTGTTACCGAAAGAGGTGGATGAAAAAGGTGAAGAAATTGATCCGAGAGCAGAATTGGTTAGAGCTTTATTGGAATACAAACGGTATAAAGAGGTAGCCGAAGAAATGACTTTTTTTGAATCGAATCAAAGAAAAGTAAGCTACCGGGGTAATTTAGAATCCGATGTAATTGAGTCACCCCCTGAATATGAAACGCTACTTAGAAATGTTTCAATTTTTGATTTAGCAAAAGCATTTAAAAAAGTTTTGGATGGCATAAAAGAGGAACCGTTTCACGAAATAAGAAAAATAAACGTTACCATTGATGAGCAAATTCAATATATAATGAGTACCCTTGACGGAAAGAATGAACTGCATTTTCTCCGTTTAATAGGCTCAATGAAAGAAAAAATAAGGATAGTAATTACTTTTGTCGCATTGCTTGAATTAACAAAAATGGGACAAATAGGTATAAAAGAATCTTCTAATTTTAATGATTTTATACTATACAAGTTAAATAATGGATAATTTTTACAATTCAATAATTGAGGCTTTAATTTTTGCATCGGATGAATCTTTAACAGCATCTGAGATTATTAAGGCTGTGAAAGGAATTGACGGAGAAGACGTACAAATTTCAGCCGGAGACGTTGATAAATGCGTAGATGAATTAAACGCAGTTTATGATGAACGGAAAATGGCTTTTCATGTTGTTAAAATAGCCAATGGATATTTATTTGCAACGAAACCTGAATATGCCAAATATATTGGGTTCTTATCTTCCGAAAAAAGTAAAAGAAGATTGAGCCAGGCTGCACTTGAAACTCTTGCTATTATAGCTTATAAACAACCGATAACAAAACCGGAACTTGAATCCATTAGAGGAGTGAATTCCGATTATATCTTGAATACATTATTGGAAAAAAAATTAATTACTATTACAGGCAGAGCAGAATCGGTAGGCAGACCGTTATTGTATAATACAACTAGTGAATTTCTGATGTATTTTGGACTAAACAGCATTAAAGATTTGCCAAAGCCAAGAGAAATAGAAGAGATAATGAATGATGAAGATTTTATTGAACAGAAAAGAAAAATTATGATGAATATGCTTGAAGAACAAATTCAGGAAGAATCTCCGGAAGAATCAAAAAATGACATTGATTAGGCTCAATAAATATATCTCTGAAAGTGGAATCGCATCCAGACGAAATGCCGAAGAATTTATTCTACAGGGAAGAATATCCGTTAACGATAAAATTATTATAGAACTGTCCTGTAAAGTAGATCCGGATTCCGATTTGGTATGCCTTGACGGTGAAAAAATATCGCCTCAAAAACATGTTTATTTTTTACTGAATAAGCCAAGAGGTGTTATCACTTCCACGAATGATGATAAAAACAGACGTACTGTAGTTGATTTAATCAAAAGCAACAAAAAAGTATTTCCTGTAGGCAGACTTGATTATAATACCACAGGCGTGTTATTTATTACAAATGACGGTGAATTTTCAAATTTATTAACACATCCCAGGAACAATGTTCCGCGTGAGTATGAAGTGAAGCTGGATAATCCGCTTCTTGAACATGATAAAATAAAACTGGTTAAAGGGATTTATATAAAAAGGAAAAAGGGGAAGTTCGAAAAAATTGAATTCCCTAATAAATCCGAAAGAAAGAGCATAAATGTAACCTGCTTCGAAGGAAGAAACCATTTTGTAAAACTTATGTTCGGATCCCTGAATTACCGGGTTACCAGTTTGAACAGAAAAAGTTTTGCTGGTATTCATGCAGATATCCCAGTGGGAACGTACCGAAATTTATCGGAGACAGAAATATTAAAAATACTTAAAATTTATGGCAGGTAAAATTTCAATTATATTTATTCTACTAATTTTTCTTGCGGTATCGGTTAATGCCCAGGAAACTGTTAAAGATACATCCCGGAAATATTCCGCTTCAACTTTATCCGAATTTTGGAGTCAGATGGATGATGTTTTTAATGATCCGAATTTTAATAACGCTCAATGGGGAGTTGTTATTCAATCACTTCGTACCGGGGAATACTTCTATAAAAGGAACAGTAATAAATTGTTTATGCCTGCCTCAAATTTAAAGCTCTTTACTACTGCGGCTGGACTGGAAATTTTAGGAAGTGAATATAAATTCAGTACAAATGTTTATCTGCGTGGCAAAATGGATGGCTCCGTTCTCGACGGTGATTTAATTATTCAAGGTAGAGGTGATCCCACAATTTCCGGCAGATTTCATAATGATAATATGTTTAAAGTGTTTTCCAATTGGGCGGATTCTTTGTTAAATAGTGGAATCGACGAAATTAAAGGAAATGTTATCGGTGATGATAATAATTTCGATGATGTCGGGCTGGGGGCAGGATGGGCCTGGGATTATGAAAGTTACTGGTTCGCTGCACCTTCCGATGCAATTAGCTTTAACGATAATTGTGTGAATATTAACATCATAGTAAACAAGAAAAAAGAGCAACCTCAAGTTATTATTGAACCCGACACAAAATATGTTATAATTTTAAACAAGGTCAAACTTGTCCCGAAAGATTCAACTACATCTATTGACGTATACCGGGAGCCCGGGACTAATTTAGTAACAGTATTTGGAAAGATTAGTCAGGAATCGGACACGGTAAAAACTTTTGTGACGGTTAATAATCCGACACAGTTTGCAATGGTGATTCTAAAAAATGTTTTGGAAAAGAAGGGGATTAAAGTTGACGGTTATCCTATTGATGTTGATGATATTCCGGTTCCAATAGATTATAACAAGGCTAATAAATTATTCACTCAATACTCACCTCCGTTAAAGGAGGTAATAAAAGTTATTAATAAAAACAGTCAAAATCTTTATGCGGAGCAATTGTTAAAAACGATTGGTTTGGAAACTTACGGTTTTGGTACTGTAGAAAACGGTGTGAAGGCAGAGCAAAATGTTTTTAAGAATATGGGTATTAATACTAACAACATGACAATTGTGGACGGCAGCGGTTTATCCAGATTAAATTTAGTTACACCACGCCAGATAGTTGCACTGTTAAGTTATATGTTTAAAAATAAAAAATTTATTCCTTTTTTTAACTCGTTACCCATAGCAGGTGTTGATGGGACACTCGGAAACAGGCTGCAAAACAGCACAGCTACTAATAAAATTAGGGCAAAGACAGGGTTCCTCGAGGGTGTAAAAAGTCTGTCAGGTTATGCTTTCACTGCTGATAATGAGCCGGTGGCGTTTTCTTTAATCGTCAATAATTTTAATGTGCCTGTTAAACTTGCGGAAAATATTCAAGATTTAGTATGTTTGCGCCTTGCAAACTTTAGTAGAAAATAAACGGAGGTTACGTGGATAATAATATTCAACAAGATATAAATGTATTACTCAAAAGACGCCGTGAAGAACTCGAACAAT